>NZ_JALJAZ010000001.1:42500-642500 GCF_022899245.1 Falsirhodobacter halotolerans | reverse complement strand
CCACGGCTTCAACCGGTTCATGATCCCCACGGCGCGATGGATGAACAGCGCGGCCAGAAGGAACGGCAGCCCCAGACCCACGGCATAGACGCCCAGAAGCGTCGTCCCCCGCGCAACATCCCCCTCCGACGCGGCCAGCGACAGGATCGCGCCCAGTTGCGGACCGATGCACGGCGTCCAGCCGAAGGCGAAGGCCAGCCCGAGGATATAGGCGCCGAAGGCCGATCCCCCCCGCTCGCCCGCCTGGACACGAATGTCCCGTTCCAGAAACGGGATCCGCAGGATGCCAAGGAAATGCAGCCCGAACAGGATGACGGTCACGCCCGCAACCTTGGTCATCACCCCCTGATATTGCAAAAGTGCACTGCCGAGGGTGGAGACGGCGAACCCCAGAAACAGAAAGACGGTGGACAAACCCAGCACGAAGAACAGCGCGGGCAGGATGATCCGCCGCCGCGCATGGCCCCCGATCTCCGCCATGCTGATCCCGCCCATATAGGCCAAGTAGGGCGGCACGATCGGCAGAACGCAGGGGCTGAGAAAGCTCAGCACACCCGCCGTCAGGGCGATCAGCATGGCAGGCAGAAGACCCGCGTCGAGGATGTCGAAACCGAACATGCCCTTCCCCTATCACACCCCGCCGCGCCGTCACCCTGCCAACCTGTCACAAAGGCGTGGCGGGATGAAAAAAGGGCGCCCGAGGCGCCCTTTTCCGTATCTTATGCGGACCACCAGCCGCGCCGCTTGGGCTTGTCATCCTCCACCTCGGCGCTCGGCTGGGGCGTGGCCTCGGGTTCGGCCACCGGAGCCGGGACGTCATCGGCCTTCTTGCGGCGCGTGCGCGTGGTCTTCGGCGGGGTCTCCGCCTCCGCCTCGGCCTCGACCTTGGGGGTCGCCTTCTTCCGCGTGCGGGTGGCGGGCTTGGCCGGGGCCGGTTCCTCCGCCTTCTCCACCACCTTCTTGGCGCGGGTGCGCTTGGGCTTCGGCGCCTCCTCAACCGGCTCCGGCTCGACCGGGGCGGGCTCGACCGCGACCGGTTCGACCGCCGGGGCTGCCTCGGCCACAGGCTCGTCGGTCTTCTTGCGGCGGGTGCGGGTGCGCTTCGGCTTCGGCGCCTCCTCGGCCGCGACGGGCGCGGGTTCCGGCGCAGGCTCGGCCATCACGGGGGCGGCGGCGATTTCGACCGCGACACCTTCGGCGGTGCCGCCATCCTCGTCGCCCACAACTTCGTCGGTCGTGCCCTCGGTCGTTGCGGCCTCGGTCTGGCCACCCCGCCGACGCCGACGGCGGCGGCGCTTCTTCTTGCCCTGCCCTTCGCCCGCGGCCTCGGTCTCATCCTCGACCGGCTCGACCTCGGAGACCTCCTCGGCCTCCTCCACGATCGGATCCAGATCCTCGTCCTCGATCAGATCGCCCATCAGCGAGGCATCGCCCGACACCACGGTCGGCGCTTCGGGCACGATGCGGGTGGCGGTTTTGAACTTCTCGATCGAATAATCGGGCGAGACGAGATGCGGATCCGCCTCCACGCGCACGGCCATGCCGTACCGCGCCTCGATCTGGGCCACATGCTCGCGCTTGGCGTTCAGAAGGAAGTTCACCACCGCGACCGGGGCACGCAGAAGCACCTCTTTCGACCGCTTGCGGGTGCCCTCCTCCTCCAACTGGCGCAGGATCTGCAGCGACAGGCTGTCGTCCGACCGGATCAGGCCCGTGCCGTGGCAATGCGCGCAGGGCTGGGTCGTGGATTCCAACATGCCCGGATGCAGGCGCTGGCGGCTCATCTCCATCAGGCCAAAGCCGGAAATGCGGCCCACCTGGATGCGCGCGCGATCGGTCTTCAGCCGGTCCTTCATGCGCTTTTCGACGGCGATGTTGTTCTTGCGCTCGTCCATGTCGATGAAGTCGATGACGATCAGACCGGCCAGATCGCGCAGGCGCAATTGGCGGGCCACCTCCTCGGCGGCCTCCAGGTTGGTCTTCAGCGCCGTCTCCTCGATCGACCCTTCCTTGGTGGCCCGGCCCGAGTTCACGTCGATGGCGACCAGCGCCTCGGTCACGCCGATGACGATATAGCCGCCCGATTTCAGCTGCACGACCGGGTTGAACATCCCGCCCAGATAGCTTTCGACCTGATAGCGCGCGAACAGCGGCATCTGGTCGGTATAGCGCACAACCTGCCGCGCGTGGTTGGGCATGATCATCCGCATAAAGTCCTTGGCGGTGCGGTAGCCCGCCTCGCCCTCGACCAGCACTTCCTCGATCTCACGGTTGAACAGGTCGCGGATCGAGCGTTTGATCAGATCGCCTTCTTCATAGATCGGCGCAGGGGCGACCGACTTCATCGTCAGGTCGCGGATCTGCTCCCACAGGCGCATCAGGTATTCGTAATCGCGCTGGATTTCCGCCTTGGTGCGCTTGGCCCCCGCGGTGCGGATGATCAGGCCCGCGCCTTCCGGCACGGACATTTCCCCGGCGATTTCCTTCAGCTTCTTGCGGTCGGCGGCTTGGGTGATCTTGCGGGAAATCCCGCCGCCCCGCGCCGTGTTCGGCATCAGCACGCAATACCGGCCGGCCAGGCTGAGATAGGTGGTCAGCGCCGCGCCCTTGGTGCCACGCTCTTCCTTGACCACCTGCACCAGCATGATCTGGCGGACCTTGACGACCTCCTGGATCTTGTAGCGGCGGGCGCGCGGCTTGCGGGGCGCGCGGATTTCCTCCGACACGTCCTCCTCGGCGACGGACTCGATGTCGCCCTCCTCGTCCTCGGCGCCTTCGCTGTCGTCGTTCACATCCTCGACGACGGGGCGGTTGCGCTCTTTTTCCTCTTCCTCGGCGCGGGCATAGGCCCGCTCCT
Source organism: Falsirhodobacter halotolerans (assembly GCF_022899245.1). Classification (NCBI taxonomy): domain Bacteria; kingdom Pseudomonadati; phylum Pseudomonadota; class Alphaproteobacteria; order Rhodobacterales; family Paracoccaceae; genus Falsirhodobacter; species Falsirhodobacter halotolerans. The sequence goes on along the minus strand of NZ_JALJAZ010000001.1, from coordinate 639,643 downwards.
CTTCCAGAAGGGCCTGACGGTCCGCCGTCGGGATCTGATAGTAGTCGGGATGGATCTCGGCAAAGGCGAGGAAGCCGTGACGGTTCCCGCCGTAATCGACGAAGGCCGCCTGCAGCGACGGCTCGACCCGCGTTACCTTGGCAAGGTAGATGTTTCCGGCGATCTGCCGTTTGTTGACGGTTTCAAAGTCGAACTCCTCGACCTTGTTTCCGTCCACCACGACGACCCGGGTTTCCTCCGGGTGCGTGGCGTCGATCAGCATTTTCTTGGCCATCATGTTCCAATGCGCCCAGACAACCCGTCCGCGAACGGGAGAATTGCGTGTGGCGACTTGCAGGGGACGGGCTGCGCGGAGGACAGGGCATCGCGACGCCTTCGCGCCACGCCTCTTCTGTCATCACTCCTGCGCCCATCGTGTTCATATCCCGGACGCTGTGTCGCGCCCTTACGTTACGCCCGCCAGTGGCGGGTATTCTTGCAGCCTTGCGGCCATGACCGCCGATGTCTCAGGCCGGGCGGGCTTCCCCGCCGGTCCCGTGCCATCGGCAAAACTTGCGATGCGCAGATTACAGACCCGCGCCCTGCGACCATAGCGGCAGCGTGACATAAAACACAATGGGTTCTTTTCGCGGCGCGGATCAGTGGACCGGGCCGATCACATCGCCGGTCAAGGGGCCCCCGCCCAAGGTGTCGCCCGCCGCAGACCCGCCAATGGCCCCCGTCGCGACGCGTTCGGACGGCCGCGCCGCGGAATCCGTCCAAGACCCCTCCCCATCCCGAACGACGGTGGAACGGTCCGCATCTTCATGCGCGGGCAGCGGGCCGCAGGCGGACAGGATCAGCATCACGGCAACAGACAGGCGCATCGCCCCCCCCGAAATATGAAAACGCGCGGAGGACATCCCCCGCGCGATCCTGTCAGACGTAATCGGCCCGCTGCAAACTGTATTTCGCCATCTTCTCGTTCAGGGTCCGGCGGGGAAGGCACAATTCCTCCATCACCGCCACGATGGAGCCCTTGTGCCGCCGCATGGTGTTGTCGATCAGCATCCGCTCGAACGCCTCGACATAATCCTTCAGCGGCTTGCCCTCGGTCGTCAGGGCCGGGCCCGACGCCTCGTTGTCGGCCATCAGCAACGACGCGATGGAGCCGGAGCCGCGCCGGTTCTGCAGCACCGCACGTTCGGCGATATTGACCAACTGGCGCACATTGCCGGGCCACGGCGCCTGCAGAAGCTGCGCCGCCTCCTGCGCGGTCACCTGCGGGGCGTCGCAGCCATATTCCTCGGCGAATTGTTCGGACATGCGGTTGAACAGCGTCAGCATATCCTCGCCCCGGGTGCGCAGGGGCGGCAGAACGATGGTCATCGCGCCCAGACGATAGAAGAGGTCGGGCCGCAGCACATCCTCCAGCGTCTTGTCGGGGGCGTGCTGGTTGCAGATGGCGATGATCCGCGTTTCGGGCGGAACCGCCTGATCGTTGATCAGCGTCAGCAGGCGCGATTGCAGCGCGTGGCTCAGCGCCTCCACATCCTCAAGACACAGCGTGCCGCCGCGCGCCTCTTCGATAAGGGGCAGGCCACCCTCCTCCACCGGGCCGAACAGCTTGGCCTGAAGCTGGTCCTCGGTCCACGCCGCGCACGAAATCGTGACAAACTTCTTGCCCGCGCGGGGGCCGACGGCGTGCAGCGCATGGGCCACCAATGTCTTGCCGGTGCCGGTTTCCCCGTCCACGAGCACATGGCTGTCGGCCTGTCCCAGATCGAGGATATCCTCGCGCAGCCGCTCCATCGCGGGCGAACCGCCGATCAGCTTTTGCATGATCGCCCCGGCATCGGCCAGTTCGCGGCGCAGGGCACGGTTGTCCAGCGTCATCCGCCGGGCCTGCGTCGCCTTCTTGGTCAGCTCCGTCATCCGGTCGGGGTTGAACGGCTTTTCCAAGAAATCATAAGCGCCAAGGCGCATCGCCTCCACCGCCATGGGCACGTCGCCATGCCCCGTGATCATGATGACCGGCAACCCGCTGTCCAAACTCATGAACCGTTTCAGAAGCGCCATCCCGTCCATGCCGGGCATACGGATGTCGCTGACCACGATCCCCGGATAATCGGGGCCGATCCCCTTCAGCGCCTCTTCGGCGGTGGCATAGGTTTCGGTGTCGAACCCCGACAATGCCAACCACTGGCTTACGGACTGCCGCAGATCGGCCTCGTCGTCGACAATCGCGACCTTCATTGCCCGCGCCATGCGTACCTCATTCTGCTGCTTCCATCTGGTCTTCAAGTAGGGGCAGTTGGACCTCGAAAACAGCCCCGCCCCCGTCGGCGTTGGTGGCCGTCAGCCGCCCGCCCAAATCCTTCACGATCCCTGACGATATCGCGAGGCCAAGCCCCACGCCCTCGCCGGGCTTCTTGGTGGTGTAGAACGGCTCGAACAAATTCGACAGATCGGCGATGCCCGCCCCGTTGTCGCGCACCGACAGGGCCACGACCGCGCCCTCCTCCAGACCGATGTCGATCTGCGGTTCGGCCACGTTCCGCGTCGCGTCCAGCGCGTTGCGCAAAAGGTTGATAATCACCTGCTCCAGCCGCAGACGATCGGCCAGGACCATGACCGGCCCCTTGGGGATCTGGCGGTTGATGCGCACCACGCGGGCCTTCAACTGCGGCTCCATCATCGACAGCGCGCCCGAGATGCAGTGGCGCATGTCCACCGGCTCGAACGCCTCGCCGCCCTTGCGGGCATAGGATTTCAACTGCCGCGTGATCGCGCCCATCCGTTCGATCAGATCGTCGATCCGCTGGAACGAGGACATCGCCTCATCCGTGCGCCGCCGCTGCAACAGAAGCCGCGCCCCGGCCAGATAGGTCTTCATCGCCGCCAGCGGCTGGTTCAGCTCGTGGCTGACGGCGGCCGACATCTCGCCCAAGGCCGCCAGTTTCGACGATTGCGCCAGCGTTGCCTCCGCCACGGCCAGGTTCTTCTGCGCCTTCTCCCGCTCGGTGATCTCACGGTGCAGGCGCTGGTTCAGCATCCGCAACTCCGCCGATTCCCGTTGCAGCGAGACGCTGCGCGACCATGTGCGCCGCGACAGGGCATAGAAGGTCGCGGCCAACAGGATCGCAAAGCCCATGATCTCCAGCGCGAGGATGGCGTTCACCCGTTCGCGCACGGAATTATAGGCCGTGAAGGTCGTCAGCCGCCAGCCGCGGAACGGCACGCGCGCGTCGGTGCGCAGCACCGCCTCGCCCCGAAGATAGGCGTCGGGCGGTTCCTGCGCCCAGTCGGTCGTCACCTGAAACGCCCGCCGGATGGCCGAGGGCGGATCGCGCACCGCCAGCGCCTGGTTCACCTCCAGCCCACGCCATCGCGGCTCGGTCGCCAGGATCACCGTGCCCGAACTGTCGGTCACCAAGACCGCGTCCTGCAAACCGGCCCAGACCCGTTCGTATTTCAGCATGTCGACCGCGACGACCACGACGCCGATCATCTGATTGTCCTGCACCACCGCGCGGGAATAGGTGAAATCGAAGGCCCCTTCCGACCGGCGCGTCGCGCTGAACACCGTTTCCTTGGTGCGCATCGCGTCGACGAAGAACGGTTCGTTGCGGTAATTCGTGCCCAGAAGGTTGCGGTTGGTCGCCCCCACCACGCGCCCGTTGCGATCCAGAAGCGAGATGGCCGCCGCCCCGATCTCGTTGCGGAAGGTCATCAGACGTTGGGACGTGACGGAGTATTGTTCGGACGTCAGCGCGGTGATGAGCGAGCTGTCCCGCGCCAGCAGAAGCGGCACGACCGAGGTCCGCTGCAACTCGCTCAGCAGATTGCCGGAATAGAGCGCGAGCCGCACCTCGGCCCGGTTGCGGGTGGTTTCCGTCGCGCGTTCCGTCATCCAGCGGTTGGTGAAGAAGACGGTCGCGACGGCCACGGCGATCAGCAGGACGATGATGATCCTGAGGCGCCACGAGATCAACGTGCGCCCCCCATCCTCTGCCATGCCCTGTTTGCCCTGCCGCGTCATGCGCGCAGGATATTCTCCCGCGGCCTCACCCTCAAGCGGGGTGCGGTCAGGCAAGCGCCATCCTGCCCAGAAGGGCCTCGAACAGCGGGCGGCCATCGGCGCTGCCGACATTGGCGGCCATGGCGCGTTCGGGATGCGGCATCATGCCCAGCACGCGGCGGTTGGCCGACAGGATGCCCGCAATGTCCTCCATCGCGCCGTTGGGATTGTCGAGATAGGTGAAGGCCACGCGATCCTCGGCCCGCAGCTGCGCCAGCGTGTCCGCATCGGCGGTGTAGTTGCCGTCGTGGTGGGCGATCGGCACGGTGATCGCCGCGCCCTTGGCATAGCCGGAGGTGAAGGCGCTGTCCGCCGTCTCCACCTTCAGCCGCACCTGACGGCAGATGTATTTCAACCGCGCATTGCGCATCAGCGCGCCCGGCAGAAGGCCGGTCTCGGTCAGAACCTGAAAGCCGTTGCAGATGCCGATGGCATAGCCGCCACGTTCCACATGCCGGGCCAGCGCGCCGCTGATGGGCGACCGCGCGGCGATCGCGCCGCAGCGCAGATAGTCGCCAAAGGAAAAGCCGCCCGGCACGCCGACCACATCGACGCCCGCCGGAAGCTCCGTCTCCTTGTGCCAGACGGTCACGACCTCTGCCCCCGCGTCGCGGAAGGCCACCGCAAGGTCGCGGTCGCAGTTCGATCCGGGATAGGTGATGACGGCGGCTTTCATGGGGCGGCTCCGGCAATATGAGATTGGCCGCTCATACCCCACCCGCGCCGTTGATGCCAGAGGGGACGGGTTGACTTATCCGGTGTTTGCCGCCATCTGCACCACAACCGCACCGCCCCCTGCCGCGTGAGCAGAGAGAACGGGCGTGCCGGTCATCGGTTTCCACCATCACGCAGGGGCAACCCACCGCAACCTCAGGGGATACCCATGACCACATTCGCCGACCTCGGCCTAAGCGAGACATTGCTGAAAGCACTGTCCCACACCAAACTGACCACGCCGACGCCCATTCAGGCGCAGGCCATTCCGCACATCATGAAGGGCCACGACCTGATGGGTCTGGCCCAGACCGGCACCGGCAAGACGGCGGCCTTCGGCCTGCCGCTGCTGCACCGCCTTCTGGCGATCCACCACCCCGCAGGCCCGCGCCATGTGCGCGCGCTGATCCTCGCGCCCACGCGGGAACTGGTGAACCAGATCTCGGAAAACTTCCTGACCTTCACCAAGGGCACGCCGACCAAGATCACCACGGTCGTGGGCGGCGCGTCGATCAACAAGCAGGCGGAAAAGCTGAAGCGCGGCACCGACGTTCTGGTCGCCACCCCCGGCCGCCTGATCGACCTTTTGGAGCGCGGCGACGTCACGCTGGAAAAATGCGGCTACCTCGTCCTGGACGAGGCGGATCACATGCTGGACATGGGCTTCATCCATTCCCTGCGCAAGATCGCCAAGCACATCCCGCTGAAGCGTCAGACGCTCCTGTTCTCGGCCACCATGCCCAAGGACATCGAGGAGCTGGCCGGCACCTATCTGCGCGATCCGGTCAAGGTTCAGGTCTCCCCCCCCGGTAAGCCCGCCGACAAGGTGACCCAGGCGATCCACTTCACCCCGCAGGGCGACAAGGCCAAGCTGCTGGAAGGCTATCTCAAGGAACATCCCGAAGAACGGTCGATCGTGTTCGGGCGCACCAAGCACGGGTCGGAAAAGCTGATGAAGCTGCTGGTCAGCTGGGGCTTCGCCGCCGGATCCATCCACGGCAACAAAAGCCAGAACCAGCGCGAGCGCACCTTGCAGGAGTTCCGCGAGGGCACGTTGAAGGTTCTGGTGGCGACGGATGTGGCCGCGCGCGGGATCGACATTCCCGATGTGCGCCACGTCTATAACTACGACCTGCCGAACGTGCCGGAAAACTACGTTCACCGGATCGGGCGGACCGCGCGGGCGGGCACCGACGGCCGTGCCATCGCCTTCTGCGCCCCGGCCGAGATGGGCGAGCTGCGCGACATCGAGAAGGTGTTGAAAAAGGCCATTCCGGTGGTCGGCGGCGCACCCTGGGCAGCCGACATCGTGGCGGCGGCGGGCAAGCCGCACCAGACGCGCGGGCCCCGGCCCGGCGGCCACGGATCCAGCGGCAAGCCGCGCGGGGCCCAAGGCGCCAAACCCGGCGGGGCCAAACCCGCCGCGAAACCCAAGGCCGCCCGCCCGCAGGGCCGCCCCGGCGGGGCCGCCGCCCCGCGCCGTTCGTCGCGCTGATCCCCGGGCCGGGGGGGACTTCCCCCCTCGGCCCCCCTGCGCTATGGGACATCCATGGCCAAGCTGTATTTCCATTATTCCACCATGAACGCGGGCAAATCGACCCTGTTGCTTCAGGCCGCGCACAATTACCGCGAACGGGGGATGGAGGTGCTGTTGCTGACCGCCGCGCTGGACGATCGCGCGGGCGCGGGCACGATCGCCAGCCGCATCGGCATCGCCGAACGGGCCGAGACCTTCGATACGGATACCGACCTTTTCGCCCTGATCCGTCATCGCCCCACCGCCTGCGTCTTTCTGGACGAGGCGCAGTTCCTGACCCCCGATCAGGTGTGGCAATTGGCCCGCGTGGCCGACGATCTGTCCATTCCCGTCATGTGCTATGGCCTTCGGGTCGATTTCCGGGGGGAATTGTTCCCCGGATCGGCGTCCTTGCTGGCCTTGGCCGATGACTTGCGCGAGATTCGCACCATCTGCCATTGTGGGCGCAAGGCGACGATGGTCGTGCGCCTGGATGCCGAAGGCCGGGCGGTGCGCGATGGCGCGCAGGTCCAGATCGGCGGGAATGAAACCTATGCCTCGCTGTGCCGCCGGCACTGGCGCGGGGCCGTTGCCGAAGGGGCGTCTGCCGTTGATCCCGTTCACTGACCGGTCCGCCTGAATGGTGCGCCAAAGCTCCACCGCGCTGTCCCATTACGCCCGTCTGGAATGCTCCGGCCTGTGGCGCGAACATAACGACGCCCAACGGCGCGAGGTGATCGTGTTCTTCCGCGAGGCGTCGTTGATCCTCGCCGATCCCCGCTCCGACCAGCCGTTGGCCCATTGGTCCCTTCCGGCGGTCGAACGGCTGAACGACACGACCCCCGCCCTCTATGCCCCCGGCGCCGACCATGATGGCGAAACGCTGGAAATCGACGAACCCGCCATGATCGAGGCGCTGTCCACCGTGCATGGCGCGATCCTGGCCGCCCGCCCCCATCCGGGCCGGGTGCGCAACATCATCCTGGCCGTCAGCCTGGGCCTTGTGATCCTGGCGGGGTTGTTCCTGCCCGGGGCCATCCGGTCGCACACCGTGGCGGTGGTGCCCGACGCCACGCGCGTCCGTCTGGGCGACATGGCGATGACCGAGATGCTGCACCTGACCGGCGCGCCCTGCGCCGCGCCCCTGGGCCGCGCGGCCACGGAAACGCTGGCAACGCGGGTGTTCAACGCGGCCTCGGTCCGCATCTATGTGATGAACGGCCTGCCCCGCCCCGTGCACCTGCCGGGGCGTCAGATCCTGCTGCCCAGCCCCCTTGTGGAACAACAAGACAGCCCCGACGTCGCCGCGGGGGCCGCGCTGGCCGAAGGCATCCGTTCGACCGAGGTGGACCCGCTGCAACCCCTGCTCCGCTATGCCGGGACATGGGCGACGCTGCGCCTCTTGACCACGGGTCAGATGCCGCAGGACGCGCTGGACGGCTATGCCGAATGGCTGGTGCAAAGCACGCCCGAAGGCATTCCCGGCGACCGCCTTCTGGCACGGTTCGGCGCGGCGGATCTGTCGGTCGCCCCCTATGCCCGCGCCCTGCGGCCCGATCAGGCCGAGGCGCTGGTGGCCGAAGACCCGTGGCCCGAAGGCCCGCCGCGCCCGATCCTGACCGACAACGAATGGCTGAGCCTGCAATCCGTCTGTCAGGGCTGAACATGATTACGCCCCCGTCGCATGTACGACGGGGGCGGTTTCGGTACTGCGTCCTGCCCGACGGTCCGGCCTTGAAATCGACGTCAGATTGCCGGGATCGGGCGCGCAAGTAAAGCCTATTTTGTGCCGAACATGCGATCACCCGCATCCCCTAGTCCCGGCACGATATATCCGTGATCGTCCAGACGATCGTCCAAGGCGGCCGTGACGATCGGCACGTCGGGATGCGCGGCCTTCATCACCGCCACCCCTTCGGGGGAGGCCAGAAGACACAGGAAGCGGATGTTCTTCGCGCCGTTGGCCTTCAAGAGATCAATCGCCGCGACCGAGGAGTTGCCGGTCGCCAGCATCGGGTCCACCGCGATGGTCAGACGATCCTCCAGCGCCTCGGGCACCTTGCAGTAATATTGCACGGGCTTCAGCGTGTCGGGGTCGCGGTAAAGACCGATGAACCCGACCCGCGCGGCGGGAATAAGCTCCATCAACCCGTCCAGCAGCCCGTTCCCCGCCCGCAGGATGGAGATCAGCGCCAGCTTCTTGCCGTCCAGCGCGGGCGCGTCCATCTCCGTCACCGGCGTTTCGATCCGCACGGTCGTCATGTCCAGACCGCGCGTCACCTCATACCCCAGCAGCAGGCTCACCTCGCGCAGCAAGCGGCGGAAACTGGCGGTGGAGGTGTCCTTCTTGCGCATCAGCGTCAGCTTGTGCTGCACCAGCGGATGGGTCACCACGGTCAGGTGATCGCGTGTCTCAGGCATCCGTCATCTCCTTCATCTTGGCGCGCGTCGTATCATCGCAGACGGCCACCGCAAAGGCCCTACGGTCCAGATCGCGGAACACGGCGTCGTCCCAGTCGAACGCCTCATGCAGGCGCGATGGCAGGTCCAGCGGCTGGAATGCGGCGAACCCGCGCCCCAGGGCCAGCGTCACCCCCCGATCATACAGCCGCCCGGCCTGCGTCCAATCGGTCAGTTCGACCCCCACGCCCACCTCGGCCATCCGTTCGGCCTCGGCATCCGTCAGCGTGGGCACGCGAATGCGACGCGGGGTGCGCGCCAGATCGGTGCCGTCGAGGATCAGCGGCACCCCCGCCTCGGCCACGCAGTCCAGGCACCACGGGTCGGGCGTGCCGGTCAGGGCCACAGGCGATCCCGCCACCGCCGCCCACAGGGCCATGGGGCGCAGCGCCTCCGGCCCCAGATGATGCGGCAGGCGGGCGATCAGCGTGTGGGGCCGTCCCGCCGCCCCCTCGGCCACCGCCGAAAGCAAATCCGCCCAGCCCTCGCGCGGGGTCAGGCGCAGATCGGCATAGCCCTCGCCCAAGACCGCATCCGCCACACGGGCAACATCGCGCGCGCCGACCACCACCCCCGCCGCCGCGTCATAGGCGGCAAGAAAACCGTGCGTCAGATTGTATCCCCCATCGACGAACAGGCGCGACAGGTCCACGTCCTTCTCGCGCGCCAGATCGGCGATCAGCCGCGTCGGGGCCGCGCCGATCAGGTCCAGCGTCAGATCGACCCTCATGCCAGTCCCAGATGCCGCGCGGCCAGATCGCCGACGCCGGTAAAGGGGATCAGCCCCAGTGCGCCGGTCATGCCCGCCACCAGAACCGGCACGCGTTCGCGGGTGTGGTCGCTGCCGCGCCATGTGGGGTCATTGCCGTGATCGGCGGTGAAGATGACGATGTCCCCCGCGCGCATGGCCGCGATCAGCCGCCCCGCCTGCCCGTCGAACCATTCCAGATGCCGGGCATAGCCCGCCACATCGCGCGGATGGCCATACAGGCTGTCGAATTCGACGAAATTGGCGAAGACCAGCGCGCCATCCTCCGCCTGCCGCATCAGGCGGTGCAGGTGGTCCATCAGCGCGGCGTCGCCCCCCTTGTGCAGATGGTCGATCCCGCGATGCGAGAAGATGTCGCCGATCTTGCCCACCGCATGGGTGACATGCCCCGCCGCCTGCGCCCGGTCCAGCAGGGTCGGCGCGGGGGGGGCGATCGCGTAATCGCGGCGGTTGGCGGTGCGGGTGAAGGCCCCTTCGGCCCCCGTGAAGGGCCGCGCGATGACCCGCCCCACACGGCGGGCGTGCAGCATCGGGGCCAGCCCCTCGCACAGGGCCAGCAGGCGGTCCAGCCCGAACGCCTCCTCATGCGCGGCGATCTGGAACACGCTGTCGGCCGAGGTGTAGCAGATGGGCCGCCCGGTGCGCAGATGCTCCGCCCCCAGGGCGTTCATGATGGCGATGCCGCCCGAATGCCCGCCGTCAAGAATGCCGTCCACCCCCGCCAGATCGCAGACCCGCGCCACCAGATCGGCGTCGAAGGGGGCGTGGGGGAAGTAATGCCAGTCCCACGGCACCGGCACCCCCGTCAGTTCCCAATGGCCCGACGGCGTGTCCTTGCCCCGCGACACCTCGGTCGCGGCACCCCAGGCGCCGGTGGGGGCGGCACCCAGACCGGGGGCGGTCATCCCGCTGGCCAGATGCAGCGCCGCACCCAGCCCCAGCCCGTCCAGCACCGGCATCCGCAACGGTCCCGCGCCCGCGATATGGCCCAGCGTGTTCGCCCCGGCATCGCCGAAATCCGCGGCATCCGGCGCGCCGCCGATGCCCACGCTGTCCATCACGATCAGGAACACGCGGCTCATGCCACACGCCCCCGGATCAGCGGCGTCTCATCCGGTTCGGCGGGGGCGAGGCGATAGGCGCGCTGCACGGCGGCAACCGCCCGTTCGGCATCCACCAGCGTGGCGGCGTGCACCATGGCCAGCGGCACCTCGACCTCCACCTCCTCGCCGATCGCGGCCAGATCGGACAGACCGACCGAGGGGTTGACCCGCCCGCCCGCCGCCTGCCGCCCCGCGCCAAGCGCCAGAACCGTGCGGCCCAGCGCCTCGGTGTCGATGGCGTGAATATGACCGGTGGCGGGGCTTGGCACCTCCAGCATGACGGCGGCGGCGGGCAGACGGTCGGGCCAGCGTTCGACGAAATCCGCAGGCCCGCCCTGAGCGGCCACCATGCGGGCGAAATATTCGGCCGCGCGGCCCGATTCCAGCGCCTCGGCGATGCGGCCCTCCCCCTCCAGCGCGTCGGCGGCCAGACCCCCCAGGGCCAGCGCCTCGCCCCCCAGGGCGACCGTCACCTCCCACAGGGCCATGTTGACCGACACGCCGGTGATTGTCTCCATCACCTCCGCCACTTCCAGCGCGTTGCCCGCCGCCGTCGCCAGCGGCTGGTTCATGTCGGTGATCAGCGCGGTCGCCATGCAGCCCGCCCCCTGCGCGGTGGTCACCAGCGCGCGGGCCAGCGCCTCCGCCTCCTCCATCGTCTTCATGAACGCGCCGGAGCCGACCTTGACGTCCAGCACCAGCCCTTCCAGCCCCGCCGCCAGCTTTTTCGACAGGATGGAGGAGGTGATCAGATCCAGGCTCTCCACCGTTCCGGTCAGATCGCGGATGGCGTAAAGACGGCGGTCGGCCGGGGCCAGCGTGTCGGATGCGGCGACGATGGCGACGCGCGTCGTCTCCATCTGGCGGCGCAGGGCCTGTTCGTCCATCGCGACGCGAAAGCCGGGAATCGCCTCCAGCTTGTCCAGCGTGCCGCCCGTATGGCCCAGGCCACGGCCCGAAATCATCGGGACATACGCACCGCAGGCCACCAGCGCCGGCGCCAGAAGCAGGGACACGCAATCCCCCACCCCGCCGGTCGAATGCTTGTCCAGCACCGGGCCCGGCAGATCCCACTCCATCACACGGCCCGAGTCGCGCATCCCGCGCATCAGGGCCACGCGCGCCCCGTCCGACAGACCACGCTGGCAGACCGCCATGGCGAAGGCCCCGGCCTGCGCATCGCTGACGGCCCCGGACGCAAGACCGGCGGCGAATTCGGCCAGCGCCGCCGCCTCCGGCTCCTGCCCCTGCCGCAGGCCGGACAGAAAGGCGCGCAGGTCCATCAGGACAGTTCCGTCGCGGGATGATCGAGGAAGGTCGCGTCGAACGCGCCGGGCAGCAGGTCGGCCACCGTCATGTCGCGCGCGGCCCCGTTGGTGCTGCACAGCGTGACCATCGCCCCCGGACCCGCGAATTCGGCGATCTTCTGACGGCACCCGCCGCAAGGGGGCACGGGCGTCGCCGCATCGGCGATCACGAGGATTTCGGCGATCTTCGTCTCTCCCGCCGCGACCATGGCGGCGATGGCCCCGGCTTCCGCGCAGGTGCCTTCGGGGAAGGCGACGTTCTCCACGTTGCAGCCCGCATGGATATGGCCATCCACCGTGCGGATCGCGGCCCCCACCTTGAAATTCGAATAAGGGGCATAGGCGTTCATGCGCACGTCGGTCGCGGCGGCCAGAAGCAGGGGATCGGGTTTGGTCATGGGCTCTCCGTGTCTTTGTGGAAAGTATGGCCCCGCGCGGGTCTTATGCAAGCGCGCCTTGTGCGCACCGGCAGATGGTTTAAAGCTAAACCAGTTTTTTACCGGAGGGCCGCATGGAAGATCAGCGTAAGGACAGCACCCGTCACCCCGCGCTCAACTACCACGAATTTCCCAAACCGGGAAAGCTGGAGGTGCGGGCGACGAAGCCGCTGGCGAATGGCCGCGACCTGAGCCTTGCCTATTCCCCCGGCGTGGCCGAGGCCTGCATGGAAATCAAGGCCACCCCGCAGGATGCCAGCCGCTATACCGCGCGGGGCAACCTCGTGGCCGTCATCTCCAACGGAACCGCCGTTCTGGGCTTGGGCAACATCGGCGCGCTCGCCTCCAAGCCGGTGATGGAGGGCAAGGCCGTCCTGTTCAAGAAATTCGCCAATATCGACTGCTTCGACATCGAGGTGAACGAATCCGATCCGCACAAGCTGGCCGATATCGTCTGCGCGCTGGAGCCGACCTTCGGCGCGATCAACCTTGAGGATATCAAGGCCCCCGACTGTTTCATCGTCGAGGATCTGTGCCGCCAACGAATGAACATTCCGGTCTTCCACGACGACCAGCACGGCACCGCCATCGTCGTGGGGGCTGCGGCCACCAACGCGCTGCACGTGTCGGGCAAGGCGTGGGAGGAGATCAAGGTCGTCTCCACCGGCGGCGGGGCGGCGGGGATCGCCTGCCTGAACATGCTGCTGAAGCTGGGGGTGAAACGCGAGAATGTCTGGCTGTGCGACATCGCCGGTCTGGTCCATGAGGGCCGGACGGAAGAGATGACGCCGCAAAAGGCGGAATATGCCCAGAAGACCGATCTGCGGACGCTGGACGACGTGATCGAGGGGGCGGACCTGTTCCTCGGCCTGTCCGGTCCCGGCGTGCTGACGGCGGGAATGGTGGCGAAGATGGCCCCGAACCCGATCATCTTCGCGCTGGCCAACCCCACGCCCGAGATTCTGCCCGAGGTGGCGCGCGAAGCGTCGCCCGGCGCGCTGATCGCCACCGGGCGGTCGGATTTCCCCAATCAGGTGAACAACGTCCTGTGTTTCCCGTTCATCTTCCGCGGCGCGCTGGACGTGGGCGCGACCACGATCAACGATGAGATGAAGATCGCCTGCATCGAAGGCATCGCCGCGCTGGCCCGCGCCACCACCAGCGCCGAGGCCGCCGCCGCCTATGCCGGGGAACAGCTGACCTTCGGCGCGAATTACCTGATCCCCAAGCCGTTCGATCCGCGCCTGATGGGCGTGGTCGCGACCGCCGTCGCCCGCGCGGCGATGGAAAGCGGGGTCGCCACGCGGCCCATCGCGGATCTGGACGCCTATAAACGCGGGCTGGATGCGTCGATGATCCGGTCGTCGCTGATCATGCGCCCGGTGTTCGAGGCGTCGAACCAGCATTCCCGCCGCATCGTCTTTGCCGAGGGCGAGGACGAGCGGGTGCTGCGCGCCGCCAACGCCATGCTGGAGGAAACCAGCGACAAGCCGATCCTGATCGGCCGCCCGGAGGTGATCGCCGTCCGCGCCGAACGGGCGGGCCTGACCATCCGCCCCGAGGTGGATTTCGAGATCGTGAACCCCGAAAGCGACACGCGGTATCGCGAATACTGGGAAACCTATCTGAACTTGCGCGCCCGCCACGGGGTCACCCCCGACGTGGCCCGTTCGGTCATGCGCACCAACACCACGGCCATCGCCGCGACCATGGTGCAGCGGGGCGAGGCCGACAGCCTGATCTGCGGCACCTTCGGCCAATATCTGTGGCATCTGGATTTCGTGCAGCAGATTCTGGCGCAGGACGGCCTGCACCCGATCGGCGCGCTCAGCCTGATGATTCTGGAAGACGGGCCGCTGTTCATCGCCGACACGCATATCCATTCCGAACCGACACCGGGGCAGATCGCGGACACCGTGCGGGGTGCCGCGCGCCATGTGAAACGCTTCGGCCTGACGCCCAAGGTGGCGCTGTGCTCGTCATCGCAATTCGGCAACCTCGACAACGATTCGGGGCGGCGGATGCGCGAGGCGCTGGCCATTCTGGACGCGCAGAACGTCGATTTCAGCTATGAGGGCGAGATGCATATCGACACCGCGCTGGACGAGGCGTCGCGCAAGCGTCTGCTGCCCGGCGGGCGGATGGAGGGGGCGGCCAACGTGCTGGTCTTTGCCAATTCCGACACGGCGTCGGGTGTGCGCAACATCCTCAAGATGAAGGCCAACGCGCTGGAGGTGGGTCCGATCCTGATGGGCATGGGCAACCGCGCCCATATCGTGACGCCCGCCGTCACCGCCCGGGGCCTTTTGAATATGTCGGCCATCGCCGGCACGCCGGTGTCGCATTACGGCTAAAGAAACTGTTCCCGGATCAGGCGTTCATCAAGGCCGTGTCCGGGATCGAACAGGATGCGGTGGCGGATCTCGGGGTTTGACCGGATCTCCACCGAGGCGACATCGCGAAAGGACCGCCCGTCGGCATCGGCCATGACCGGACGCTTGTCGGCCTCCAGCACGTCGAACCGAACCGTGGCGCGCTTGGGCAAAAGCGCCCCGCGCCAGCGGCGGGGGCGGAACGGGGCCACCGCCGTCAACGCCAGCACATCCGCGCCGATGGGCAGGATCGGCCCGTGGGCGGAGTAGTTGTAGGCCGTGGACCCCGCCGGCGTCGCCACCAGCGCGCCATCGCAGACCAGCTCCTCCAGCCGCAACCGTCCATCGACGGAAATCTGCAACCGCGCCGCCTGCGGCCCCTGCCGCAGCAGGCTGACCTCGTTGATGGCGATGGCCTCGCGCACCTCCCCCCCCGTGGTCACGGCGCGCATGGACAGGGGGTTGATCACCTCCTCCACCGCGACGGACAAGCGGCGGGGCAGATCCGCGGTCGTGAAGGCGTTCATCAGGAACCCCACCGTACCACGGTTCATACCATAGACGGGCAGATCGCGCCCTTGCAGATCATGCAGCGTCTGCAGCATGAACCCGTCGCCGCCCAGCGCGACGACAACCTCCGCCTCGTCCACCTCCACCTGTCCGTGAAGGGTGGTCAGCCGGTCCAGCGCCACGCGGGCGGCGGGAACCTGACTGGCAGTAAAGCGGATGCGGTGTGTCATGACGCCAGTCTTGCGGTGAGGACGCGCGGAACTCAAGGTGCGAATCTGGCCTTCCGGCGCGGGCCGCGTTGCGATAAACACCCCCCAACCGCAGCGCAGGAGAGCCAGATGACCGCCCCGCATATCGACGCCGGCTATTTCACCACATCGCTTGCCGACAGCGACCCCGCCGTCGCCACCACGATCACCGACGAACTGGGCCGCCAGCGTGACGAGATCGAGCTGATCGCGTCGGAAAACATCGTGTCCCTGGCCGTGCTTCAGGCGCAGGGGTCGGTGCTGACGAACAAATACGCCGAAGGTTATCCGGGCAAACGCTACTATGGCGGGTGCCAGCATGTGGATGTGACCGAAACGCTGGCGATCGACCGCGCGAAGGAGCTGTTCGGCGCCGGGTTCGTCAACGTGCAGCCGAATTCGGGCAGCCAGATGAACCAGGCCGTGTTCCTGGCGCTGCTGCAGCCGGGCGACACGTTCATGGGCCTTGATCTGAATTCGGGCGGACACCTGACGCACGGATCGCCGGTGAACATGTCCGGGAAATGGTTCAACGTCGTGTCCTATGGCGTGCGCCAGCAGGATCACATGCTGGACATGGACGACATCCGCGCCAAGGCGCGCGAGCACAAGCCGAAGCTGATCGTGGCGGGCGGCACCGCATACAGCCGCGTCTGGGACTGGGCCGAATTCCGCGCCATCGCGGATGAGGTGGGCGCCTATCTCATGGTGGACATGGCGCATATCGCGGGTCTTGTGGCCGGTGGGGTGCACCCCTCCCCCGTGCCGCACGCCCATGTGGTGACGACGACCACGCACAAATCCCTGCGCGGTCCGCGCGGCGGCATGATCATGACCAACGACGAGGCGCTGGCGAAAAAGATCAACTCCGCCGTGTTCCCCGGCCTTCAGGGCGGCCCACTGATGCATGTCATCGCCGCCAAGGCCGTGGCCTTCGGCGAGGCGCTGCGCCCCGAGTTCAAGGGATACGCCGCGCAGGTCAAGACGAACGCCGCCGCCATGGCCGACCAGCTGATGAAGGGCGGGATCGACATCGTGTCGGGCGGCACCGACAACCATCTGTGCCTGGCCGACCTGCGCCCCAAGAAGGTGACCGGCAAGGCGGCCGAGGAATCGCTGGGCCGCGCGCACATCACCTGCAACAAGAACGGCGTGCCCTTCGACCCGGAAAAGCCGTTCGTCACCTCCGGCATCCGTCTGGGTGCCCCCGCAGGCACCACGCGCGGCTTTGCTGAGGCCGAGTTCCGCCAGATCGCCGACTGGATCGTGGAGGTCGTGGACGGTCTGGCCGCCAACGGCCCCGACGGCAATGCCGAGGTGGAGGCGAAGGTCGCGGCCGAGGTGAAGGCCCTGTGCGCGCGCTTCCCGCTTTATCCGAACATGTGACGGAGGGGGGGGCCGAAAGGCCCCCTTTTGCCATGCTGAACACCCTTATTCACCCCGCGCGGACGCCTTCGGGCGCGGTCCCGTTGATCATCGTCCACGGCCTGTTCGGGCTGGGGCGGAACTTCAACTCCATCGCCCGCACCCTGTCGGACATGCGCGACGTGATCGCGGTGGATCAGCGCAACCACGGCGACAGCTTCTGGTCGGACACCCACGACTACCCCTCGATGGCACAGGACGTGGCCGAGGTGATCGCGGCCCATGGCGGCCAAGCCGATGTGCTGGGCCATTCGATGGGCGGCAAGACGGCGATGCATCTGGCCCTGACACAGCCCGATCTGGTGCGGCGGCTGGTGGTGGCCGACATCGCGCCCGTGGTCTATGGCCATGACCAGATGGCCCATCTGCGCACCATGCGCGATCTGGACCTGACCGGCATCAAGACCCGCCGCGACGCCGACGCCCGCATGGCAAAGGTTCAGCCGGATGCCGGCCTGCGCGCCTTCTTCCTGCAATCGCTGGACCTGAAATCCGACCCGCCGCGCTGGAAGATCAACCTTGCGACGATGGAGCGGGAGATGCCGAAGGTCATGGATTGGCCGGGCGCCCCCGGCCCCTTCGACGGCCCGACCCTGTTTCTGTCGGGCGGCACATCCGACTATGTCCGCGCCGAACATCGCGCGCCCATCCGCGCCCTGTTCCCCCGCGCCCGTTTCGCCAAGCTGCCCCAGGCGGGCCACTGGCTGCACGCCGACGCCCCGCGCGAATTCGAGGCGACGGTGAAGGTGTTTCTGGAGGCCTGAGAGCGGTCAGGTATACCCAAGCGTTCCAGTTCCGGCTTCAGTCCAGGTCCGGCGCGATCGTCAGAAACGCCGTCCGCCCCTGATAACGGAACACGTATCGGCTGCGCGGCGGCGGGATCATCCGTTCCGAGAGCGAGACATCGACCCCCAGCCCCTTGGCCCGAAGATGCTGCTCCACCGGCTGCGAGGCGGCCCGGTCGTCGCCCAGAACGCGGATATGCACGCGGTCGATGGCCCGCAGATGGCGGTCGATCAACGTAGCCGTTCCGTCATCGAGCGGGGGCGCGCGGGTCAGATCGGGGGCGGGGGAAAAATCCGCATTCTGTGGAATGGTCTTGGGGTGGGCCGTCATGTCCGTCTCCCTGATCTTGCGCGAAGGGCAAAGGGTAACAGACACCGGCCCCGAACCGAACCGGCGGGGGCGGAAAGCGGCGGGATTTCGCCCGCCGCCGCCGGGATCAGGCGATCTCGACCGAGTATTTCTCGATCACGGTGTTTGCCAGCAGCTTTTCGCACATGGCGCGCACCTCGGCCTCCGCCGCCGCCTTGTCGGTCGCGGTCAGGTCCAGTTCGATGACCTTGCCCTGACGAACGCCTTCCACGCCGGCAAAGCCCAGCGTGCCAAGCGCATGGCGCACCGCCTCCCCCTGGGGATCCAGAACACCGTCTTTCAGCATGATGTGGACGCGGGCTTTCATCGGGGGCACCTCAGTTGATCAAAGTCGGTTTGGTCGTATGCGTGACGTTGGAGGGCAGAACCCCCAGACGACGGGCAAGCTCGGTGGACATGTCGGGCAAGGGCGACGGATCGCGCTGGTTGCCCTCGGCATCCAGGCCGCGCATGTCCCACAACGTGCAATTGTCGGGCGTGATCTCATCGGCCAGGATCAGGCGCATGAAATCGCCCTCCCAGATGCGGCCCACCTCCAGCCGGAAATCGGCCAGCCGGACGCCCACGCCCAGCATCGTGCCGGACAGGAAATCGTTCACCCGCAGGACCAGCGCCACGATGTCGTCCAGATCCTGCTGGTTGGCCCAGCCGAAGGCGACGATGTGTTCCTCGGACACCAACGGATTGTCCAGCGCGTCGTCCTTGAAATAATATTCGACGATGGGCCGCGGCAGCGCGGTGCCTTCGGGAATTCCCAGCCGCTGGGTCATGCCGGTGGCCGCGAAATTGCGCACCATCACCTCCACCGGCAGCATCTCGGCCATGCGGACAAGCTGCTCGCGCATGTTGATGCGGCGGATGAAATGCGTAGGCACGCCGACCGAATTGAGGCCGGACATGAAGAATTCGGACAACCGGTTGTTCAGAACGCCGCGCCCGTCGGGGCGGGATTCGGTCTCGTCGGATTCGTCCTTGAAATACTGGATCAGGGTTCCCGGCTCCGGCCCTTCGAAAAGGATCTTGGCTTTCCCTTCATAGACCTTCTTGCGGCGCGCCATTTCAACTCCGAACACCCAAATGCGGACGGGGCGGCGCAGCGGCCACCCATCCGTCCCCGCGCTATATGCCAAGCGACCGTTCGCCGCAAGGGCGCACCCTTGCCCGCCCCGCGCCGCCCCCCATTTCCCATGGACACAGGACAGGAGGATTTCCGATGCAATTCGACGACCGCGCCAAAGCGTTCGAGACCCGTTTCGCCCATGACGCCGACATGCAGTTCCGGGCGGAGGCCCGCCGCAACCGCCTTCTGGGCCTCTGGGCCGCCGGTCTTTTGGGCAAGACCGGGGACGAGGCCGACAATTACGCCGTCAGCGTGGTGAAGGCCGATTTTCAGGAGGCGGGGCATGAGGATGTAGTTCGCAAGCTGGTGGCCGATCTGGACGGCAAGGCGTCGGAGGCCGATATCCGCGCCAAGCTGACCGAGATGGAGGCCGAGGCCAAGGCCCAGCTTTTGGATCAGAACAAGGACAGCTGATCGCCCGCGCGCGGCGGCGGGCGGAACAGGTCGGTTCGAAGCGGCGGTTGCGGCACGCCCAGGCCCAGCCGCCGGATCGCCACGTCGAACCGCTGCGCGATCAGGTCGGACCAGATCCCCTCGCCCCGCATCCGCTTGCCCCATTCGGGGTCGTAGTCGCGGCCCCCGTGACTGTCGCGGATGCGGGCCATGATCCCCGCCGCCCGGTTGGGGTGGTGCACTTGCAGCCATTCCTGAAACAGCGGCGAAACCTCGCGCGGAAGGCGCAGCAGGATCCAGCTGGCCGCCGTGGCGCCCGCCGCCGCGCCTTCGGTCAGGATCGCCTCGATCTCGGGATCGGTCAGGCCGGGGATGATGGGGGCCGCCATGATGCGGACGGGAATCCCCGCCTCGGCCAGGCGTTTCACCATCAGCAGACGGCGCGTGGGGGACGCGGCGCGCGGCTCCATCGCCCGCGCCAGCCCATGATCCAGCGTGCCGATGGAAATGCCCACTCGCGCCAGCCCCTTTGCCGCCATCGGGCCCAGCAGGTCGATATCCCGCTCGATCAGCGCGCCCTTGGTCACGATGGCCACAGGATGATCGAAGGCCGCCAGAACCTCCAGCACCTCGCGCATCACCCGGCGGGTCGTTTCAAGCGGTTGATAGGGGTCGGTGTTCGTTCCCAGCGCGATGGTGCGGGGGACATAGGATTTCGCCCGCAACTCCCGCTCCAGCACCGCCGCGATGCCGGGGCGGGCGATCAGCTTCGTTTCAAAGTCCAGACCGGGCGACATGTTCAGATAAGCGTGGCTGGGCCGCGCAAAGCAATAGATGCAGCCATGCTCGCATCCGCGATAGGGGTTGACCGACCGGTCGAACGGCAGATCGGGCGAGGTGTTGTAGGTGATGGCCGACCGCGCCCGCTCGTCGCGCACCTCGGTCCGCAGAAGGCGCTCCTCCTCGGGCAGATCCCAGCCGTCGTCGAAAGCGGTGCGCTCCACCCCTTCGAACCGCCCGGTGGTGTTGCTGCTGGCCCCGCGCGCCCGGATGCGCTGTTCGGGGCGCGTGGTGCGATCATCGGGTCCCATGCGACGACGTTAGAACAGAGTGGGAACTTCGTCCAGTCTTGATCGCCGCGCGTCCCGCCCCCATGTCGGGGTGATGCCGATATATACCCTGCTGACCCTGATCCTGATCGTCATGGCCGCCGCCGCGCTGACCATCGCGCTGGCGGCCGCCTCCGGCCTCATGGGGGTGCTGGGGATCGCCGCGCTGATCGCGGCGGCACTGATCCGGCTGCGGGCTTAGATCTGCCGCTCGGGCATGGTGACGACCAGCCCGTCCAGCGCCTCGCTGACCTTGATCTGGCAGGTCAGACGCGACCGCACCGGATCGGGATGCCATGCGAAATCCAGCATGTCATCTTCCATCGGGTCCTTGGGCGGCAGACGGTCCACCCAGTCCTGCGCGACATAGACGTGGCAGGTGGAACAGGCGCAGGCCCCGCCGCAATCGGCCTCGATCCCCGGCACGCCGTTGTCGCGCGCCCCCTCCATCACGGTCAGACCGTTGCGCACGTCCACCACATGCTCGGTTCCGTCATGTTCGACATAGGTGATCTTCGCCATGTTCGCCCTCATGCGTGATTGCCTGCCCTGCGACATAGGCGATGCGGGCCGGATATGCCAGCGCCGACCGGCCTTCCCCTGCCCCCGACTTTGCGGCAAGAAGGGCGGGCACCCCCCGCCGGAGCTTGTCATGACCCCGCGCCTTCTTTCCATCCTGCTGACGGCCCTGCTGGCGGGATGCGGCTTTCCCCATGTGGACGATCCGACGAACCTGAACCTTGCCGGTGCGCCGAAGGGGGTGGAGGCGGAGGGGGAATGCTGGATCGGCCCCGACATCGCCCGCCTGCAAACCCTGTGCGGGGGCGACCTGACGCCCGACCGTGTCGCCACGTTGCAACGGGCATTGGCCGCGCGGCAGATGTATGACGGGCCGGTGGACGGGGGGATGGGCGCGGCGACGCGGGCCGCCATCGCCCGGTATCAGGCGGTGTTCGGGCGGGACACGGGCGATCTGACCATTCCCGCCGCCAAGGCCCTGGGCGTCATTCCGGGCAACTGGCCCGACACGACGCCCACGCCCGTCACTGAGGCTGCGCCTCCACGCTGAGCGCGACGAAGCGCGGCGCCCCTTCGCGACGGACCAGCAACAGCATCGACTTGCGCCCGCCATCGACCGCCGCCGTGACCTGTGCGGTCAGGTCGGACACCGATCCCACCGGCTGCTGGTTCGCCTCGGTGATGACATCGCCCGCGCGCAGCCCCTTCTGGAAGGCTTCGGACATCTCGTCCACTTCGGTGATCGCAAGGCCACGGGCCTCGGCGTCCAGACCCAGTTCCTGCGCCACCTCGGGGTTCAGCGGCATCACGGTCAGGCCCAGCACTTCCCCGTTATGCTCGGGGGTCTGCTGGCCGTTCGGCCGTCCCGGTTGCGCGCCCTGCGCCTCTTCGCGGCGGCCCAGCGTCACGTTCAGCGTCTGCGTGCGCCCGTCGCGCAGAACCACGACCGGCACTGATTCTCCGATGGGCGCATCGGCCACGCGGTTCACCAGTTCGCGCGTGTCGCTGACGTTCTGACCGGCAAAGCTGGTGATGATGTCGCCCGCCTGAATGCCCGCATCCTTGGCCGGTCCGTCCGGCACATCGGTGATCAGGGCGCCGGAGGCGGTGTCCACGCCCATCGCCTCGGCCACGTCCGCCGTCACGTCCTGGATCTGGACGCCCAGCCAGCCGCGCCGCGTTTCGCCGAATTCGCGCAACTGCTGGACGACCTTCTGCACCACGTTCGACGCCATGGAGAAGCCGATCCCGATCGAGCCGCCGTTGGGCGAAAGGATCGCGGTGTTCACGCCGATGACCTGCCCGTCCATGTTGAACAGCGGCCCGCCGGAGTTGCCGCGGTTGATGGCGGCGTCGGTCTGGATATAGTCGTCATAGGTGCCCTGCAGCGCGCGGTTGCGGGCCGACACGATCCCCGAGGAGGCCGAGAAGCCCTGCCCCAGCGGGTTGCCCATCGCCAGAACCCAGTCGCCCACCCGCATCTGGTCCGAATTGCCGAAAGGGACGAAGGGCAGCGGTTCGTCGCTCTCGACCTTCAGCAGGGCAATGTCGGTGCTGGCGTCGGTGCCGACCAGCTTCGCCTCAAGCGTCTTGCCCGAGAAAAGCTCGATCTGGATGTCGTCGGCATTCTCGATGACGTGGTTGTTGGTGACGATATAGCCGTCCTCGGAGATGATGAAGCCCGACCCCAGCGCCTCGGCGCGGTGGGGCTGTGCCTGCGGGCCGGGGCCGCCCGGACCGCCGGGGTTCATGAAGTCGCGGAAGAACTCCTCGAACGGCGATCCGTTGGGGAACATGGGCGGACGCTGCGTGTCGGCCGCGATGGTGGTGGTGGTGGTGATGTTCACAACCGACGGGCTGATCTGCTGGGCCAGATCGGCAAAGCTGGAGGGCGCGTCCTGCGCGGCCACCGGGGCGGCCGCATAGGGCACGGCCCCAAACGCCATCGACCCGGCAACGCTGAGCATCAGCGCGGCGCGGACCAGTGTGCGGCGGGGCGGAGTTTTGGAATTGGTAAGCACCGCGACATTCCTTTCGTCGTCATCAAGCGCGCCCCGGCATCGTGCCCGGCGCTGGCAGCCTTGACATGGCAACTAGGCGGGGGGCCGCGCAATGCAATCCCGGTCGCGCCGCGTCAATTGGGTGTGAAAAGCTGTAACCTTTGCCACGGAACATGAAAAAACCGCCCCGAAGGGCGGTTTTGCGGGATCACTGGGCCGGTTGCGGCGCAGGGGCCTGCGGCGGTGTCGCCGGCGGCGCGATCGCGGTCGGCGCGTCCAGATAGCGGAAGAAGTCGCTGTCCGGCGTCAGGACGATGCTGCTTTCGGGCCGTCCCAATGCCCGGCCATAGGCGTCGAGCGAGCGGCTGAAGGCGAAGAACTCGGCATCGCGGGTATAGGCTTCGGCCAGAATGCGGTTGCGTTCGGCATCGGCCTGACCGCGGATCACCTCGCCGTCGCTGCTGGCCTTGGACGTCACCTCGGTCACCTCGCGGTCGGCCTCGGCGCGGATGCGCTGCGCCGCCTCGTTGCCGCGCGCGATCTCGTCCGCCGCTTCGCGCTGACGTTCGGCGCGCATACGGGCATAGGTGGCCGTGAGGTTTTGCGTCGGCAGGTCGGTGCGGGTCAGGCGCACGTCGATCACCTCGATCCCCAGGCTGGCGGATTGCCGCCGCGCGATGTCGCGGATCTGCACCATCAGCGGAATCCGGTCTTCGGACAGGACACGGTTGGAGTTCACGCCGCCCAGAACCTCGCGGATGGCCGCGTTCATGATGCGGTCCAGACGGGTCTGCGCGGTGGCGATGCCGCCGCTGCCGACCGCCTCGCGGAACTCGACCACATTGACGATGCGCCACCGCGCGAAGGCGTCCACGATCAGGCGACGGTCGTCCAGCGGCGTCACCTCCAGCGGTTGGGTCTGAAGGCTCAGGATACGGGCGTCATAGGTGACGACCTCCTGGATGAAGGGGATCTTGAAGCCGATGCCCGGCTCCTCCCGCACGGCCTTGACCTGACCGAATTGCAGCACCAAGGCCTTTTCGCGTTCATCGACGATGAACACCGACAGCAGCACCAGCGCCGCCGCAAGGATCAGTGCCGGAAGAATGTAGATCGCGCGCATCAGTTCGCCCCCCCGCTTTGCGGCGCGGGACGCGCGCCAAGTTCATTGAGCGGCAGATAGGGCACGACCCCGCCTTCGCCCGTCACCCCGTCCAGGATGGTGGTGTTCATGCCGCCCAGAACCCGTTCCATCGTTTCCAGATACATGCGTTCACGCGTCACGTCGGGTGCGGTCACATACTGGTCGTAGATGGAGTTGAAGCGGCTCGCCTCCCCCTGCGCGGTGTTGACGGCCTGCGCGCGATAGGCTTCGGCGGCCTCCAGCACGCGGGCGGCTTCCCCGCGCGCGCCCGCGGTCACGCGGTTGCGATAGGCGCCCGCCTCGTTTTCCAGCCGCTGGCGTTCCTGCTGGGCGGCCTGCACTTCGCGGAAGCTGTCGATCACCTCTTCGGGCGGATCGGCGCGGTCGAAGTTGACGCGGATCACGTTGATCCCCGCGTTATAGCTGTCGAGCGTGCCCTGAACCGCGCCCAGAAGCTGGTTCGCGATCGCCCCACGGTCCCGGTTGAGGATGGGGGCAAGGTTCGAACGCGCGATGATGTCGCGCATGGCGCTTTCGGCCACGGCGCGGATCGTCTCGTTCGGGTTTTCAAGGTTGAAGAGGAAAGCCGCCGGATCGGCCACGTTCCAGACGATCTGAAAGCCGATATCGACGATGTTCTGATCCTGCGTCAGCATGAGGCCCGTGTCGTTCTGCCCCGCCTGCCCCAGACCGATCTCGGTGCTGCGTTCGCCCGTCACTTCCACAATCTCATGGGTGACCAGCGGCCAGGGGGCGAAGTTCAGACCCGGCTGACCGATCGTCGAAAACTCGCCCAGGAAAAGCTGGACCGACCGTTGTTCGGGACGCACGGTATAGATCGAGGCGACGGACCACATCAGCGCCGCCGCCACAAGGCCGCCCAACACGATGTATTTCGGGGGGATGCTGCCGCCCTGCCCCGCAGGCCCGGCGGGGCCCCCGGTGCGGCCGCCACGCCCCCCCATGATCACGCGCAGACGTTCCTGGCCCTTGCGGACCATGTCGTCGAAATCCGGGCCGCCGTTGCCGCCGGGCGGGGGTCCGCCACGGTTGTCGCCCCGATTGCCTTCGTTGCGCCCGTCCTGCGGATCACGTCCGCCCCCACCGCCGCCGCCCCACGGCCCACCATTCGCCATTCCGCTTCCCTCTTCTCAAACTGCGGTCAAATTGACCATTCGTCCGGCAAAATCAAGTTTTGCGCACGGGTTTCCGCATCGTCACCAGCTCCTCGGACATCGAGGGGTGGACGGCCACGGTGCGGTCGAAATCCTCTTTCGTCGCGCCCATCTTGACCGCGATGCCCGCCATCTGGATCATTTCCCCCGCATGGGGTGCGACGATATGACAGCCCAGGACGACACGCGTCTGGGCGCAGACAACCAGCTTCATCAGCACCCGGTTCTGACGTCCGGCGAACAGGGTCTGCATGGGCCGGAAGGTCGCGACATAGACCTCGATCGGACCCTTGGCCGCCGCGTCCTCCTCAGACAGGCCCACGGTGCCGAATTCCGGCTGGGTGAACACGGCGGACGGCACGAGGTCCCAATCCGCCGTCCGCTTCTGCCCGCCGAACATCGTATCGGCAAAGGCGTGCCCTTCGCGGATGGCGATGGGCGTCAGGGCGATGCGGTCGGTCACGTCGCCCACGGCGAAGACGGAGGGGATGTTGGTCTGGCTGTAATCGTCCACCACCACCTCGCCCTTGCGGCCAAGATGGACGCCCGCCCCCTCCAGCCCCAGGCTGTCGGTGTTGGGCACGCGGCCCGTGGCATACATCACCACGTCGAACAGATCGTCGGATCCGTCGGTCGCGGTGGCGCGGATGGCCGCGCCCTCCCGCTCCAGCCGGACGATGTCGGTGCCGGTGCGCAGGCGCACGCCGTCGGCCTGCATCTGCGTGGCGATATGGGTGCGGCATTCCTGATCGAAGCCGCGCAGGATCTGGTCGCCCCGGTAATACTGGTGCGTCTCCACCCCCAGCCCGTTCAGGATGCAGGCGAATTCCGACGCGATATAGCCGCCGCCGACGATCAGCGCCTTTGTCGGCAGCGCCGACAGATGGAAGATCTCGTTCGAGGTGATGGCGAGGTCCGACCCCTCGAACTCCGGCACGAAGGGGCGACCGCCGACGGCGATCAGGATGTGCCTGGCGGTCAGGCGGGTGCCATCGGCCAGCGCCACGGTATGCGGATCGACCACGGTCGCGCGCTGGTCGAACGTCTGAACCCCCGCATTGCGCAGGGTGTTGCGATAGGCGCCCTCCAGCCGGTTCAGCTCCACCTCCAGGTTGGCATGGAAACGCGTCCAGTCGAAGCCGCGCACCTCCATGTCCCAGCCATAGGCCTGCGCGTCCGCGGCCATTTCGCCGTATTCGCTGGCGAACACCATCAGCTTTTTCGGAACGCAGCCACGGATGACGCAGGTGCCGCCCATGCGGTATTCCTCGGCCAGCGCCACTTTCGCGCCGTGATCGCCCGCCGCGACCCGCGCCGCGCGCACCCCGCCCGAACCGCCGCCGATGACAAAAAGGTCGTAATCGAAAGCCATCGTCATTCTCCCAGATCGGCAAAGATGTTGGCGGAGGAGCGGATGTCGATCAGCCCCACCTCGCGCGCGGGGGCGTCGGGTTCGAACGCCTCCACCCGGCCGTCGGGATGGCCGACGATGACCGTGTCGCAGATGTCGTTGAACAGCCCGTTTTCGACCACGCCCGGGATCTGGTTCAACATCAGCGCCAGCGCGCGGGCGTCGCCGATCCGCTTCAGGTGCAGATCGAGGATCAGGTTGTTTTCATCCGTGCGGAGCGGCTGATCGCCGGCCATCCGCCGTGTGATCTCGTGGCCCAGAACGTCCTGACCGGCCAGCATCTCCTCGATCAGGCGCTGCGTCGCGGTCCAGCCGAACGGGATCACCTCCACCGGCAGGGGGAAGGCGCCCAGCGCCGCCACCCGTTTCGCCGCATCGGCGATCACGACCATCCGGTCCGACGCGGCGGCCACGATCTTTTCCTGCAGCAGCGCCGCGCCGCCGCCCTTGATCAGACCCAGATCGCCGTCGAATTCATCCGCCCCGTCGATGGTCAGGTCCAGCCAGCCCGCCTCCTCCAGCGTGGTGACGGTCAGGCCCAGGCTGCGGGCCAGATCCGCCGTGCGGGTCGATGTGGCGACCCCGGTGACGCGCAGCCCTTCGTCCCGCACCCGCTCGGCCAGACAGCGCACCATCCACGCCGCGGTCGATCCGGTGCCAAGGCCCACCTTCATCCCGTCGCGGATGAAGGTCGTGGCATGACGGGCGGCGGCGAACTTCGCCTTTTCGATGGGGGAGAGTTCGGTGGGCATCAGCGCCTCCTGCGGGAACGGTCGCGCCCCTTATAGGCAAGCGCCCGCCCATCCACAATCAGCGCGGCGCGCGCATCCAGAACCGCAGCATCAGCGCCGCCGCCGCGACCCCCAGCCCCAGAACCAGCCCCGTCCAAAGCCCGTATCCGCCCCAGCCCACATGAAACCCCAAGAGATAGCCGGTGGGCAGCCCCACCACCCAATAGCTGATGATCGCGATGATCATCGGCGTCCGCGTGTCCTTCAGCGCGCGCAACAGGCCCAGCGCGACCGCCTGCATCGCATCCCCGAACTGGAACGCCGCCGCCAGCGCCAGAAGGCCGGTGCCATAGGCGATGATCGCGGCCGTATCGGGCGCGCCGTCGGTCAGGAACAAGCCGATGATCTGCGCGGGCAGGCCAAGATACAGCCCCACCACCGCCACGCCCACCGCGCAGGACAGGCCGATCGCGACCCAGGCCGACACGCGCATCTCCTCCACCAGCCCGGCCCCGTGATAGCGCGCGACGCGGATCGTCGCGGCGGAGGCCAGCCCCAGATGGATCATGTAGGACAAGGCCGCCACCTCCAGCGCGATGCCGTGGGCCGCCAGTTCCACCGTGCCGATCCAGCCCATCATCAAGGCGGTGGCCTGAAACAGGCTCGCCTCGGCCAGACCGGTGAAGCCGATGGGCGCACCAAGACGGGCCACCTGCACCAGCGCGGGCCAGTCGGGGCGCCAGAAACGGCTGAAGAGCTCGAACCGGCGCAGCTCGGGCAGGAACGCGGCATAGATCCCCAGAACCAGCACGTTCAGCGCCTGCACCGCAAGGCTGGCGATGGCCGCGCCCCGCACCCCCATCTCCGGCAGGCCCCAAAGCCCGAAGATCAGGGGAAAGCCGACGGCCACGTTCACCCCCAGCGCGGTCAGCGTGGACCACAGCACGACCTGCGTCCGGCCCAGCGCGGAAAGATAGCTTTTCAGGACCATCACCGTCAGCGCCGCGAACATCCCGAACCCGGAGATGCGCAGATAGTCCTGCGCCAGCGCCGCCACCTGCGGCTCCTGCCCCGCCCACCCCAGCAACGTGCCGGAAAACCAGAAGATCGGCAGCACCGCCACTCCATAGGCGATGGACAGCCACAGCCCCATCCGCGTGTCGCGCCGCACCTGCGCCTCATCCCCCCGCCCCAAGGCCGAGGCGACCATGGGCAACACCGCGTTGGCAAAACCCGCGCCCAGGATGAACGTCACAAAAAACGTGGACGCCCCCAGCACGGTCGCCGCCAGTTCCGGCACGCCGTATCGGCCCATCATCACCGAATTGCTGACATGCAGCGACATCTGCGCAAGGTTGGAACCGATGAGCGGAAGACCCAACGCCAGTGTGGCGCGGATATGGGCGGGAACGGGCAATGACATGGAACACCTCTTGTCCCGCCCTTATGCCCAAATCTTCGCCGTTTTGTGAACAGGGAAACCGTTCCCCTTTCCGTTCCCCGCGAAACATGGTGACCATGCGCGCAGCAATCTCGGGGAGAGGCAAATGCTGACGATCTATGGTGTCTATCGCTCGCGCGCGACGCGGCCCTTGTGGCTGCTTCGCGAAATCGGCGGCACGTTCAATCATGTGCCGGTCATCCAGGCCTATCGTCTGGGCGCCCCGCATGACGCGGATGCGCCCTTCAACACCCAGTCGGAGGAGTTTCTGACCCTGAACCCGCTGGGCCAGATCCCGGTGATGGAGGAGGACGGGCTGATCCTGACCGAATCGCTGGCGATCACCCAGCATATCGCGCAGGTGCGGGGCGGCGATCTGGGCGGGCGCACCCCGGCGGAGGTCGCGCTGATCTGTCAGTGGAGCCTGCTGGCCGCCACCGGCATCGAATCCCCCGCGCTGGAAATCCAGACCGTGCTGGAACAGGGCGGAACCGAGATGGCGGAGGCGCAGGGCGCGCTGGCGATCTCGGCCCAGAAGCTGCGCCGCCCGTTCGCCCGGCTCGAACGGCATCTGGCCACGCATGACTGGCTGGTGGGCGACCGGTTCACCGTGGCCGACATCAACGTGGCCGAATGCACGCGCTATGGTCAGGGGCATCCGACGCTGCTGGCCGAATATCCGGCGGTGGGCGCATGGCTGGCGCGATGCCAGGCGCGGCCCGCGTTCCAGGACATGATGGCCGCACGGGCGGCGGAACCCGCGTAACGTGACAGGGGGCGGCTTGCCCGCCCCCGCCCGGAATGGTCTAATGGCGGTCCAACCCAAGGACCGCCCATGCCCGAAGACTTGCTTTCCCAGACGACCGAGACCTATGACGCCTCCTCGATCGAGGTGTTGGAAGGGCTGGAGCCGGTCCGCAAACGCCCCGGCATGTATATCGGCGGCACGGATGAACGCGCCCTGCACCATCTGGTGGCCGAGGTTCTGGACAACTCCATGGACGAGGCGGTGGCGGGCCACGCCAACCGCATCGAGGTGGAGCTGCATGCCGACCATTCGGTGACGGTGCGCGACAACGGGCGCGGCATTCCGGTCGATCCGCACCCCAAGTTCCCGGACAAGTCGGCGCTGGAGGTGATCCTCTGCACCCTTCATGCGGGGGGCAAGTTCTCCAACAAGGCCTATTCGACCTCGGGGGGCCTCAACGGCGTCGGGTCGTCGGTGGTCAACGCCCTGTCCGACCGGATGCGGGTGGAGGTGGCGCGCAACCGCGAGCTTTACGTGCAGGAGTTTTCGCGCGGGGTGCCGCAGGGGCCGGTGGCCAAGGTCGGCCCCGCCCCGAACCGGCGCGGAACGACCGTGACCTTCCACCCCGACCCCGAGATTTTCGGCCATCTGCTGCTGAAACCCTCACGCCTCTACAAGATGGTGCGCTCCAAGGCCTATCTGTTCTCGGGCGTGGAAATCCGCTGGAAATCCGCGCTGGAGGATGGCGACACGCCGATGGAGGCGACGTTCCAGTATCCCAACGGGCTGGCCGATTACCTGAACGAGACGCTGGAAGGCGTGACGACTTATGCCGCCGCCCCCTTTGCCGGCAAGGTGGTGTTTCAGGAGAAGTTCGGCGTGCCGGGCCGGATCGAATGGGCGATCAACTGGACCCCTTCGCGCGACGGGTCCATCCATTCCTATTGCAACACCGTCCCCACCCCCGAAGGCGGCACGCATGAGGCGGGGTTCTGGGCCGCGATCCTGAAGGGGATCAAGGCCTATGGCGAGCTGGTAAAGAACCGCAAGGCCTCCGACATCACGCGCGAGGATCTGTTGACCGGCGGCGTCGCGCTGATCTCGATCTTCATCCGAGAGCCGTCCTTCGTGGGCCAGACCAAGGACCGGCTTTCGACGGACGAGGCGGCGAAATACGTCGAATCCTCGGTCCGCGACCATTTCGACATGTGGCTGGCCTCCGACAACAAATCGGCGGGGGCGATCCTCGATTTTCTGGTGCTGCGGGCGGAAGAACGGATGCGGCGGCGGGCGGAAAAGGAAACCGCGCGCAAATCCGCCACGAAAAAGCTGCGCCTGCCGGGCAAGCTGACCGACTGCACCGCCAAGAACCGCGCCGGGACCGAGCTGTTCATCGTCGAGGGCGACAGCGCCGGAGGGTCGGCCAAGGGCGCGCGGGACCGCAACACGCAGGCGCTGCTGCCGCTGAAGGGCAAGATCCTGAACGTTCTGGGCGCGGCCAGCGGCAAGCTGAACGACAACGCCGAGATCCGCGACATCTGCGAGGCGCTGGGCGTCGGCATGGGCGCGAAGTTCAACGTCGACGACCTGCGGTATGAAAAGATCATTATTATGACCGACGCCGACGTGGACGGCGCGCATATCGCCTCCCTTCTGATGACGTTCTTCTTCACCCAGATGCGCCCGCTGATCGACCGGGGGCATCTCTATCTGGCCTGCCCGCCGCTCTATCGCCTGACGCAAGGGGCGCGGCGGATGTATGTGGCCGACGACGCGGAGAAGGAGAAGTGGGTGAAGAAGGGCCTTGGCGGCAAGGGCAAGATCGACGTGCAGCGCTTCAAGGGGCTTGGCGAGATGGACGCCAAGGACCTGAAGGAGACGACGATGACCCCCGCCACCCGCAAGCTGATCCGCGTATCGATCGACGAGGATAACGAGGCGGGCGATCTGGTCGAACGCCTGATGGGCAAGAAGCCGGAGCTGCGCTTTCAATACATTCAGGAAAACGCCAAATTCGTCGAGGAACTGGACGTCTGATCTGGCAATTCCGGCGGGGCGGTGCCATCTGAGGGCCATGCCCCGCACCCCCTCCCCCCGCCTGAGCCTGACCGACGACGCCGTCCTGCGCACCCTGCGCCATGTGCCCGACCCCGGCCCCCCGCCCGGCTGGACGCCGCTGACCGACGCCGATTACGACGATCTGACGGCCGATCTGATGCGCGGGCATCAGGGACCGGTCCCGATCTTCGCCTATGGCAGCCTGATCTGGAACCCGGATTTCACGGTTGGCGACATCCGCAAGGCCGTGGCGCATGGTTGGCATCGGTCCTTCTGTCTGGAGATTCGCCAATGGCGTGGATCGGAGGATTGCCCCGGCCTGATGATGGCGCTGGCGCGCGGCGGTTCGGCCACCGGCCTGATCATGGAGATCGCGAAGGGGCACGAGCAGGACAGCCTGCGCGCCCTGCTGAAACGCGAACTGGTGGCAAAGGAACTGGTGGAGAATGTCCGCTGGGTTCAGGTCAAGACCGAACGCGGCGTGGAACGGGCGCTGACCTTCTGGGCGGGGCCGAAGGGCGACATGGTGGTCTCCCTCCCCCCCGAGGAGCAGGCATGGCGGCTGGCGCACGCCTGCGGCCACGGCGGATCAGGGGCGCAATATCTGCACAACACGGTGCGCAAGCTGGAGGAATACGGCCTGCGCGACCGCAACCTGCATCACCTCGAACACCTTGTCGCGACGGAGATTGCGGGCTGGCCCATCGACAAACCGCATCCTGTGGGGCCGGAGACCTGAAAAGCGCCGGAATTTTAGGCGTTTTCGCGCGGCGGTGCCGGAATGGAACGATTTGAATCCGCACCCCCGCGAAAGGGTGGCAGATTGAGGGTGTGGCGCCGGACCAGGTCTCTCCTCCCCCTCCTCCGGCGCCCACGATCACACCAGTTTGCCGCCTTCCATCCGAACCGTCCGGTCCATGCGTTCGGCCAGCGCAAGGTTGTGCGTTGCGATCAACGCCGACAGGCCGGTTTCCCGCACCAGCGTCATCAGCGCATCGAACACCCGGTCCGAGGTGGTGGGGTCGAGGTTGCCGGTGGGTTCGTCCGCCAGCAGCAGCTTCGGTCGGTTCGCCAGCGCCCGGCAGAAGGCCACGCGCTGCTGTTCGCCCCCCGACATGGCGGCGGGGCGATGGTCGCCGCGATGCCCGACGCCGACATGGGCCAGAAGCTCCGCCGCCCGCGCCTCGGCATCCTTGCGCACCACACCGTTCGCCAGTTGCGGCAGGATGATGTTTTCGGCGGCCGTGAATTCCGGCAGCAGGTGGTGGAACTGATAGATGAAGCCGACGTCGCGCCGCCGCGCTTCGGTCCGGGCGCGGTCGGACTTGCCGGCGTAATCCGTGCCGCCGATCAGCACCCGCCCCGCATCCGCCGTATCCAACAGGCCCGCGATGTGCAGAAGCGTGGATTTCCCCGCACCCGACGGGGCGACCAGGGCCACCACCTCGCCCGCGCCGACGGTAAGCGACGCCCCGTCCAGCACCGTGATCGCATTGGGACGGCCGGGGTTGTAGCCCTTTTGCAGCCCGTCCAGAACCAGCATCTCATTCATAGCGCAGCGCCTCCACCGGGTTCATCCGCGCGGCGCGACGGGCGGGAAAGATCGTGATGATGAAGGACAGGCCCAAGGACAGCACCACCGCCGACAGCACATCGTTCACGCGAAGCTGCGCCGGAAGGTGATAGATGCCGCGGATTTCCGGATCCCAGACGCCCCCCCCGCCGACATAGTTCACAAGGCTGAAGATCGGGTCGATATAGATCGCGAACAGACAGCCGAGGATCACCCCCATCGCCGTGCCGACGATCCCCGTCCCCGCGCCGCAGATGAAGAAGATGCGCAGGATCGATCCTTCGGTAAGGCCCATCGTGCGCAGGATGCCGATGTCGCGGCCCTTGTTCTTCACCAGCATGATCAGACCCGACACGATGTTCATCGTGGCGATCAGCACGAGGATGGACAGGATGACGAACATCACGTTGTCCTCCACATCCAGCGCGCGCAGAAAGCTGCCGGCACTGTCACGCCAGGTCCAGAACATCGACCCCGGGGCCGCCGCCTGCATCAGGTCGGGCATCACGCGGTCCACATGCTCGGGGTCCTCCACCATCACCTCGATCTCGTCCGCGAAGCCTTCGCGGTTGAAGAAGCTCTGCGCCTCGGCAAAGGGCATGTAGATGCGGACCTTGTCGATGTCATAGCGGCCCGCGGTGAAGATATACGTCACCTCGTAGGCGTTGACGCGCGGGCTGGTGCCGAAGGCCGTGCGCACCCCGTTGGCCGAGGTCAGGCGGATGCGGTCGCCCACCGTCACGCCAAGGTCGCGGGCCATCTCGCTGCCGATGGCGATGCCCTGACCGTCGCCGAAGCCGTCAAGCGTGCCGATCGCGTCCGCCGCACCGTCGCCGACGCGGGGGATGGCGCGCAGATCGCTTTCGCGGATGCCGAACACATCGCCCAGACCCGACACGTCGTTGGCCGAGGCCATGACCTGCCCCTTCACCAAAGGTGCCGCGCGTGTCACGCCCGGCACCTGCGCCAGCCGTTCGGCCTGCGCGTCGAAATCCTGGATGCCCCGCGTCACCACGCCGTTCTGATCCACCGTTCCGGCGGAATAGACGGTGACGTGGGCGTTGGCGCCCAGGATCGTGTCCACGAATTCGGCCCGAAAGCCCGACCGGACGGCCAGCGTCGCGATCAGGGCGAAGACCGCGAGCGTGATGCCGATCAGGCTGATCCATGTCATGACGGACACGCCGCCTTCGGCCCGACGCGCCCGAAGGTAGCGCCAGGCGATCATCCATTCGAAGGACGCGAAGGGTCTGGTGGCCATGAACGGCTCCTTAAAGGTTGGCGTAGATCTGGGCGACGCGTTCCACGGCGGCCTCGAGCGACACCTCCTCGGATTCGCCCGTGCGGCGGCTGGTCAGTTCGACCTTGCCGTTCGCCAGACCGCGCGGGCCGACCGTAATGCGCCACGGCAGCCCGATCAGGTCCATCGTCGCGAATTTCGCCCCCGCCCGTTCGTCGCGATCGTCATAAAGCGGCTCCAGCCCCTTGGCCACCAGCGCGGCGTAAAGCGCGGAACAGGCGCTGTCGGTCGATCCGTCGCCCTGTTTGAGGTTGACGATGCCCACATGGAACGGGGTCACGCCTTCGGGCCAGATGATGCCCTTGTCATCGTGGTTCGCCTCGATGATCGCGCCCAGAAGGCGGGACACGCCGATCCCGTGCGAGCCCATTTCCACCGGCACGCGGCTGCCGTCCGGGGTGACGACCGTGGCCCCCATCGCCTCGGAATACTTGGTGCCGAAATAGAAGATCTGCCCTACCTCGATCCCGCGGGCCACGCGGCGGCGGTCCTCGGGCACGGCGTCGAACAGGGCGGCGTCGTGGGTTTCGTCCGTGCGGGCGTAAAGCGTCGTGAATTCGCGGCACACATCGGCCACGGCGGCGCGGTCGTCCACGTCGATCTCGCGCGTGCCCAGCTTCAGGTCGGTGACGGCGCTGTCATAGAAGACCTCGCTTTCGCCCGTTTCGGCCAGAACCAGGAATTCATGCGTGTCATCGCCGCCGATGGGCCCGCTGTCGGCGCGCATCGGGATCGCCGTGAGGCCCATGCGTTCATAGGTCCGCAGATAGCTGACCATGTGGCGGTTGTAGGCGTGGATCGCCGCATCGCGGTCCAGATCGAAGTTGTAGCCGTCCTTCATCAGGAACTCGCGCCCGCGCATCACGCCGAAGCGCGGCCGCACCTCGTCGCGGAATTTCCACTGGATCTGATACAGCGTCAGCGGCAGATCCTTGTAGCTGTTCACGTGGGCCCGGAAGATGTCGGTGATCATCTCCTCGTTCGTGGGGCCGAACAGCATCTCGCGGCCCTGACGGTCCTTGATCCGCAGCATCTCCTGCCCGTAATCGTCATACCGGCCGCTTTCGCGCCACAAGTCCGCCGTCTGCATCGTGGGCATCAGAAGCGGGATGTGGCCCACGCGCATCTGCTCCTCATGCACGATCTGCTCGATCCGCTTCAGGACCTTGAAGCCCAAGGGCAGCCAGGAATAAATCCCCGCCGCCTGTTGCTTGATCATCCCCGCCCGCAACATGTAACGGTGGGACACGATCTGCGCGTCGGCAGGGTTTTCCTTCAGGACGGGCAGGAAATAACGGCTCAGACGCATGGGGCCCTCGTTGAATGCGGTTTGTTGCGGTGTAGGGCGTTGCGCGCGGGCAGGCAAGCGCCACGCGCTTTCGCTTGCGCACCGTCGGGTGATGAGCCATCTCTTGCCCACAGGACACGGAGATCCCCATGCGGACGTCGCAATTCAACCAGACCAAGTGGTGGGGCATCGCCGCCGTGGTCTTCCTGATCCTCATGTGGGCGATGGGCGACGTGATCCTGCCGTTTCTGGTGGGGGGGGCCATCGCCTATTTCCTCGACCCCCTGGCCGACCGCCTGCAACGGCTGGGGCTGAGCCGGACCCTGGCCACGACGGTGATCGCGGTGCTGACCCTCATCATCGTGGTGATGCTGTTTCTGGCCGTGATCCCCACGCTGATCGCCCAGTTGACGCAGCTGATCAATTCGGCGCCCGAAATCTTCACGCGGTTGCAGACCTTCGTTCTGGAACGTTTTCCCGACCTGAACGACGAAACCTCCACCATCCGCCAGACGCTGGATTCGCTGGGCCAGACGATCCAGCAACGGGGGGGTGAGATGGCGAACACGCTGATCGCATCGGTCTTCTCGGTCATCAACGCGGTGGTCTTCATGGTCATCGCGCCGGTCGTGGCGTTTTACATGCTTCTGGATTGGGACCGGATGGTGGCCAAGATCGACGCGCTTTTGCCGTTGGAACACGCCCCCACGATCCGCGAACTGGCCAAGGAGATCGACCGCGCCCTGGCGGGCTTCGTGCGCGGGCAGACGCTGGTCTGCGTGATCCTCGGCACCTATTACGCCGTGGCGCTGATGGCGGCGGGGCTGAATTTCGGCGCGATCGTGGGTGCGATCGCGGGGTTCCTGACCTTCATCCCCTATGTCGGCGCGCTGGTCGGGGGCGGTCTGGCGATCGGCCTTGCGCTGTTCCAGTTCTGGGGCGAATGGTGGCACATCCTGATCATCTGGGCGATCTTCCAGTCGGGCCAGTTCGTGGAAGGCAACATCCTGACCCCGCGCCTGGTGGGCAGTTCGGTGGGCCTGCATCCGGTGTGGCTGCTTTTTGCGCTGTCGGCCTTCGGCGCGATGTTCGGTTTCGTGGGTATGCTGGTCGCGGTGCCCGTGGCCGCCGCCCTGGGCGTGCTGACACGGTTCGCCGTATCGCAATACAAGGCCAGCCGCCTGTATCACGGGGTGGACGACCAACCCTACCGGGAAGAGCAGGGGTGAGCCGACAGCTCGCCTTCGACCTGCCCACACGGCCATCGCTTCGGCGGGAGGATCTGTTCATCTCCCCCGCCAACACGCTGGCCGTGGCGGCGCTCGACGGATGGGGGGCCTGGCCACAGAACCGCATGATCCTGGCCGGCCCGCACGGCGCGGGCAAGACGCATCTGGCCCATGTCTGGGCCACGGCGGCGGGGGCGGTTCTGGTGGAATCGGGCGCGCTGCCCGGCGCCGATCTGCGCGCGCTGGCCGAAGAACCCGCCGTCGCACTTGAGGATGCCGACCGTCTGGCGGGCGACCGCGACGCCGAGGTCGCGCTGTTTCACCTGCACAACCTTCTGGCCGAACGGCGCGTGCCCTTCCTTCTGACCGCGCGCACCCCTCCCCGCGACTGGGGCCTGACCCTGCCCGACATTCGCAGCCGGATGCAGGCGGCCCCCCTGGCGCGCCTGGACCCGCCGGACGACGCGCTCTTGTCGGCCGTTCTGGTCAAGCTGTTCGCCGACCGCCAGATCACCGTGGCGCCCACTCTCATCGCCTATCTGGGCCAGCGGATGGACCGCGATCTGGCGACCGCGCGGGCGCTGGTCGCGGCGCTGGATGCGCGATCGCTGGCCGAAGGGCGCCCCATCACGCGACAGATGGCCGCAGAACTGCTGGACGGGGCGGATTTTTGGGCGTCATGATCCTGTCACGACCTATCCTCTACATCCCCAGTGTTCAGACCTAGCCTCTTGCCCGAAGACATCGCATGACAACCGCCGACTTCCTTCGCACGCCCTATGCCCCCCCGATCAGCCTGCCCGGGCCCGAGATTGCCGGCCCCCGCCGCTTCTTCAACCGTGAGATGAGCTGGCTCGGCTTCAACTGGCGCGTGCTGGAGGAGGCGACGAACCCCGCCGTGCCGCTGCTGGAACGGCTACGGTTCCTGTCGATCTGCGATACCAACCTGGACGAATTCTATACCGTGCGCGTGGCGGGCCTGCGCGCGCTGGCGCGGCGGTCCAAGCCCGGCCTGTCCGAGGATGGCCGCTCCCCCGTCGAGCAACTGGCGATGGTCCATGTCGAGGCGCGGCGTCTGATGCGCACGCAGCAGGTGGTCTACAACCGTCTGCGCAAGCAGATGGAGGCGGAGGGCATCCGCCTTCTGACGCGGTCGAAGCTGACGAAACGCGATCTGGTCCATCTGGAGCGGCATTTTCTGGACGCGGTGTTTCCGGTCCTGTCGCCCCTGGCGATCGACCCCGCGCACCCCTTCCCCTTCATTCCCAATACCGGATTCTGCCTGGGGTTGGAAATGGAGCGGGCCTCGGACAGTCGCACGCTTCAGGCGCTTTTGCCGATTCCCGCGCAGGTGGCCCGCTTCGTCGCCCTTCCGGGCCGCGATGGCGAACAACGGTTCCTGCCGCTGGAAGAACTGCTGCTGCTGCATCTGAACGTACTTTTCCCCGGCTATGCCATGCGCGGCCATTGCAGCTTTCGCGTGCTGCGCGACAGCGATCTGGAGGTGGAGGAGGAGGCCGAGGATCTGGTGCGCGAGTTCGAGACCGCGCTGAAACGCCGCCGGCGCGGCGATGTGATCCGCCTGACCATCAGCGCCGGGGCCCCGCCCGAACTGTTCGCGCTGATCAAGGACGAGCTGGACGTCTCGGATCAGGAGGTCATTCAGGTGCGGGGCCTGATCGGCATGGCGGACCTCAAGGAGCTGGTCCTGCCGTCGCGCCCCGATCTGCTGTGGCCGATTTTCAATCCGCGCGTGCCCGAACGGGTGCAGGATTTCGAAGGCGACATGTTCGCGGCGATCCGCCAGAAGGACATGCTTCTGCATCACCCGTATGAAACGTTCGACATGGTCGTCCGCTTCCTGAAACAGGCGGCGACCGATCCCAACGTGCTGGCGATCAAGCAGACGCTCTACCGCACCTCCACCGACAGCCCCATCGTCGCCGCCCTGTGCGAAGCGGCGGAGGCCGGGAAATCCGTGACCGCGCTGGTGGAGCTGAAGGCCCGTTTCGACGAGGCGGCGAACATCCGCCAGTCGCGCCGTCTGGAACGGTCGGGCGCGCATGTCGTCTATGGGTTCATGAACTACAAGACCCATGCCAAGATCTCCACCGTCGTGCGGCGCGAGGGGGATCAACTGGTCACCTACACCCATTACGGCACCGGCAACTATCACCCGATCACCGCCCGCATCTATACCGACCTGTCGTTCTTCACCTGCGACGGGGCGCTGGGGCGCGACGCGACGCGGGTGTTCAACTATCTCTCCGGCTATGTGCAGCCGGAAAAGCTGGAAAACCTCGCCATCTCGCCCATCAGCCTGAAGCCGCGCCTGCTGGAGATGATCGCGGCCGAGGCGGACAACGCGCGTGAAGGGCGCCCGGCGGAGATCTGGGCCAAGATGAACTCGGTCGTGGATCCCGAGGTTATCGACGCGCTTTATTCCGCAAGCCAGGCGGGGGTGAAGATCAGCCTTGTGATCCGCGGCATCTGCGGATTGCGCCCGGGGGTGAAGGGGCTGTCGGAGAATATCCGCGTCAAATCCATCGTCGGACGGTTCCTGGAACACAGCCGGATCGTGTGTTTCGGCAACGGCCATGCCCTGCCCTCGCATCACGCGCGGGTGTTCCTGTCCTCGGCCGACTGGATGGGCCGCAACCTGAACCGGCGGGTGGAGACGCTGGTGGAGGCGAAGAACCCCACCGTGAAGGCGCAGATCGTCGATCAGATCATGGTCGCCAACATGGCGGACGCGGCGCACAGCTGGATCCTTGACGGCACGGGCCGCTACACCCGTCCCGAGGGGGCGGCGGGCGAGACGCTGTTCTCCTGCCACAAGTTCTTCATGGAAAACCCCTCGCTTTCGGGGCGGGGCACGGCGGGCGACAAGGATGTGCCGCGTCTGACAGGCGCTGCAGGCGATTGACCTTGGCCATGCGGGCGGTCAAAGTCGCCGCCCAAGGAGAACCGCATGTCCAAGCCCCCCCCTTTGGCGAAAGCCGATGATGCCACCCTGTTCGGTGCGCCGCTGGTGAACGACCCGCTGGTGCGGGCCCTGCGGCGGGTGGGTGTGGTCGATGTCGGCTCGAACTCCGTCCGGATGGTGGTGTTTGACGGTGCGGCCCGCAGCCCGGCCTATTTCTTCAACGAAAAGGTCATGGCGGGCCTGGGCCTTGGCCTTGCGGAAACCAACCGCCTGAACCCCAAGGGGCGCGCGCGCGCGCTGGCCGCGCTGCGCCGGTTTGCCGCCCTTGCGCGCGGCATGGGCATCGACGACCTGACGGTGGTGGCGACCGCCGCCGTGCGCGAGGCCGAGGACGGCCCCGCCTTCCGCCGACAGGTGGAGGAGGAGACCGGCCTGCACCTGTGGGTGATCGACGGGGACGAGGAGGCGCGCCTGTCCTCGCAGGGGGTGCTGCTGGGCTGGCCGGGGGCACAGGGGATCGTGTGCGACATCGGCGGCAAC
Source organism: Falsirhodobacter halotolerans (assembly GCF_022899245.1). NCBI lineage: Bacteria > Pseudomonadati > Pseudomonadota > Alphaproteobacteria > Rhodobacterales > Paracoccaceae > Falsirhodobacter > Falsirhodobacter halotolerans. The sequence goes on along the minus strand of NZ_JALJAZ010000001.1, from coordinate 598,862 downwards.
TCCATGGAGCTGGCGCGAATCGGGGATGGCAAGGTGGGGGTGCGCGGCACCTCCCCCCTGGGGCCGTTCCGGTTGCAGCAGGTGCCGGGCGGTGTCCAGGAACGTCAGCAGCATATCCAGCGCATCCTGATGGATCTGGCCACCCGCATGGCGCCGCAGAACGACCGCATCTTTCTGGTGGGCGGGTCCTGGCGCGTGATCGCCCGCATGGACATGGAGCGGCGCGGCTATCCCCTTCTGGTGCTGCACGAATACCGGATGCAACCGGACGAGGTTCTCAAGACCCTCGACTGGATCGCGGCGTCCGATCCGGCCAAGCTGCGCAGCGCCACCGGCACATCGTCGGAACGGATGGAACTGGTGCCCCTGGCCTGCGAGGTGCTGCGCGAACTGATCCGCATCTTCAAACCGAGCGAGATCGACGTGTCGTCCTATGGCATCCGCGAGGGGCTGCTTTACGAACGGATGCCGCAGAAACTGCGTGAGCGCGATCCGCTGATTGAGGCGGCGCGGGCGACGGAGGCCACCTCGGCCCGCATCCCCGGTTTCGGCAAATCGCTGTTCCGGTTCCTGTCGCCCATATTCGAAACGGCGGGCATGGACCGCCTGCGCCTGATCAAGGCCGCCTGCCTGCTGCATGACACGACATGGCGCGCCCATCCCGATTATCGGGCCGAGCTGTGTTTCGACAATGCGACCCGCGCGAACCTTGGCGGTCTGGACCATCCAGGCCGGGTGTTTCTGGGGCTGGCGCTGCTGCACCGTTACAAGAACAGCCGCAACGGCACGCGGTTCGATCCGCTGTTCAGCCTGCTGCCCGAGGCGGAGGTGCGCGAGGCCGAAGTGCTGGGCAAGGCGATGCGGTTCGGCGCGATGTTCACCATGGACGATCCGTCCGATGCAGGCACGCTGGACTGGGCGCCGAAGAAGCGGGTGCTGACCCTGACGCTGACCCGACAGGGCCACGATCTGTTCGGAGAGGTGGCGCAGGCGCGGTTCAAATCGCTGGTGTCGGCCCTGAAGGCCGAAGGGCAGATCGTCATGCCGCGGGGGGTCGCATGATCCGCCACGCAACGCTGGCCGACGCGCCGCAGGTGCGGGCCATCTGGAACACGATGATCACCGACAGCACGGCCAACTTCTCCGAAATCGAAAAGACGTTGGCCGAGGTCGAGGAGATCCTTCGTGAGCGGCCCCGACAGGGCTACCCCATTTTCGTGGCCGAGGATGAGCGTGGTGTCGTGGGCTTTGCCACATATTTCCAGTTTCGCGCCAATTCCGGCTATCGTTTCACGATGGAAAACACGGTGGCGCTGCTGAGCGAGGCGAAGGGCTGCGGATACGGCCGCGCGCTGATGCAGGCGGTGGAGGATCACGCCCGCAGCGGCGGGGTCCATTCCATGATCGCGGGCGTCAGCGCGAAGAACCCCGAGGGCTTGGCGTTTCACGCGGCCTTGGGCTATGCCACCGTCGCCACCGTGCCGCAATCGGGTCATAAATGGGGCGAGTGGCTCGATCTTGTCCTGATGCAGAAATTTCTCTGACACCGGTTTCGTTTCGCGCTAACATGGCCCGCATGTCCCTTTGGTCCCGCATCACCGCCGCCCTGGCCGCCTTGGCGTCGGGCGAACCTTTGTCCGAGGTGTTCGCCCGCCTGCGCACACCGCCCGAACGGTCCGTGGCCTTTACCATCGCCGTGATCGGTCTGGGGGCGAAGATGGCCAAGGCCGACGGTGTGGTGACCCGCAACGAGGTGGCCGCCTTCCGCCGCGTCTTCGCCATCCCACCCGAGGAGGAGGGGCACGCGGCGCATGTCTTCAACCTCGCCCGTCAGGATGTGGCCGGATACGACGCCTATGCCCGCAAGATCGCCGGGATGTTCGCGCGCGACCATGCCATGCTGATCGACGTGATGGAGGGGCTGTTCCAGATCGCGACCGCCGATGGCAGCTATGCCGACGAGGAGGATACGTTCCTGCGCACGGTGGCCGAGATTTTCGGCCTGTCGGATCGGTGTTTCCGCGTGCTGCGCACCCGCTATGCCGGGGCGCAGTGCTGCGATCCCTATGACATTCTGGGGGTGGATGCCGACGCGCCTATCGCCGCCATCCGCGCCGCGTGGCGGCAGGCGGTGCGCGACAATCATCCCGACCGGCTGATCGCGCGCGGTGTTCCCGAAGAGGCGGTGCAGCTGGCGCAGAAGCGGCTGGTGGACATCAACCGCGCCTGGGCCGAGATCACCGCCAAGCAGGCCGCATGAAAAAGGCCGCCCCGAAGGGCGGCCCGTCGATCCCGAGGGACCCGATCAGTTGCAGTTCTGACCCGGAATGGCGCAGGACCCGCCACCGGCCAGCGCGCCGATCAGTGCGCCTTGCGTCTTGCTGCCCTTGGTCGCATCCGCCACCAGCGCACCGGCGGCTGCGCCGCCCAGCGTGCGGATCGCCGCGTTGTTGATCGGCTGGTTGCCGCGCGGGGCCTGGGTTGCACCGTAATAGGTGCCATACTGATTGCCCGCATAGGGGTCGGAGCACCCTGCCACGGCCACCGTTGCCAGAACGGCCGCAACCGTCATGAATTTCATTTTCGCCATTGCTCGGCTCCTCGTTATTCCGTGGATGGAACATAGACAAAACGCGTCGCCAGAAAAGACGCAATCGCGTGCAGGGACACGCATTCGGCAAAACTTGGCCGGAACCGGTCACGAATGTTTCAGTCGTCCCAGTCGTCGTCGGGCGTGACTGGCGGGGCATCAGGGGCGAATACGGCCGGAAACGCCGCTTCGGCCCGGGCCGCGTCGATGCGCAGAAGCGCTTCGTAATCCTGGGGGTCGAACGGATCCTCGGCTGGCACAACCTCGCGCCCGAACAGCCAAGACAGGCGACCGGCGTCCAGATTGCCACGCTCGAACGGCTCTTCGCCGAAATGGGCCCACAGGGCGGCCATGAACGCCTCATCGGCGGCACGGTCCACGTTCTTGCGATCCCGGAAACGCTCGCGCCGGATGATCTTGGTGGGTCCCTCTTTCGAGGCACGACGGATGGTGAATTGGTGATCGGTTCCCGTCAGACGGCCGGGAAACCCGCGATGTTTGATCATGGTCGGGCAACGGGGCGGACCGTCATGGCCCGCCCCCATCACATTACTTGTATTTGCCGGTGTAGGTCGGCTCGGTCGTGACCGGGGTCGGCTCGACGACGACGACTTCTTCACGCTTGGGGGCGCAAGCGGCGGCGAAAGCGACAACGCAAAGGGCGAGGGTCACGCGGGCGGTGTTGGTCATGGTTCGTCTCCTTAAGATCGGGGCAAGGGGACTATCCCCGTTCCTCCGCGGCGCGGAATATAGCCCGGCCTGACCGAATGGTAGTGCAAGGTTTCACGAATGCACACTGAAATGTGAGGCTCGGCGATCTATCGCTGTGAATTTTTCCAGTTCGGGTTGATCCACGGGTCCACGTCGGCAGGCATGACGGGAATCTGGCCCAGAATGTGATCCGCCGCCTTTTCCCCGACCATGATCGAGGGCGCGTTCAGGTTGCCGTTGGTGATGCGCGGAAAGACCGAACTGTCGGCCACGCGCAGCCCGTCAATGCCGATCACCCGGCATTCGGGATCGACCACGGCCATGGGATCGTCGGCCCGACCCATCCGCGCCGTCCCGCAGGGGTGATAGGCGGATTCGGCGTGCTCGCGGATGAAGGCGTCGATTTCGGCATCGGTCTGCACCCGCGGGCCCGGCTGGATCTCGTGCTTCACATGCGGGGCCATCGCGGGCTGGCCGAATATCTCGCGCGTCAGGCGTATGGCGGCGCGGAACTCGGCCCAGTCGTCGTGATGGGACATGTAGTTGAAGCGGATCAGCGGGTCCGCCGCCGGATCGGTGGAGGCGAGCGTCACCGCCCCCCGCGATTTCGACCGCATCGGCCCGACATGAACCTGAAAGCCATGCCCCTCCGCCGCGACCTTGCCGTCATACCGGACGGCCAGCGGCAGGAAGTGATACTGGATGTCGGGATATTCGTTCCCCGCCGCCGACCGGATGAAGCCGCAAGCCTCGAACTGGTTCGACGCGCCAAGGCCCGTATGCAGCGCGGCCCATTGCAGCGCCACCCGCGCCTTGCCCGGGATGTTCCAATGCCGGAACAACGTATTCGGCTGAAGCGCCGCGAACTGCATGTAGATTTCCAGATGGTCCTGAAGATTGGCCCCCACGCCGGGACGATCGGCGACGACGGGAATGCCATGTTCGGCCAGATGTTCGGAATTCCCAATCCCCGACAGCATCAGAAGTTTCGGCGTGTTGATCGAGGACGCGGAAAGGATGACCTCCTTTTTCGCGCGGATCACCTCGCTCCGGCCCTTGCGGGCCACCTCCACCCCCGTGGCGCGGATGCCGTCCATCACCACGCGGCGGGCGAGCGCACGCACCAGTTTCACGCGGCCGGTCCGAAGCGCGGGGCGCAGATAGGCGTTGGCGGCGGACCAGCGTCTCCCCCGCCAGATCGTCGCCTCCATCGGGCCGAAGCCTTCCTGCTGCTTGCCGTTGTAATCCTGGGTCAGGGGATAGCCCGCCTGCCCGCCCGCCGCGATGAAGGCATCGAACAGCGGGTTGCGCCGGGGCCCGCGCGTGACGTGCAGCGGGCCGTTCGCGCCGCGCCAGGCGCTGCCATCGGGCATCGGCCCGTGCCAATGCTCCATCCGCCGGAAATAAGGGAGAACCTCGGCATAGGACCACCCCTCGGCCCCCGCCTCGGCCCAATGGTCGAAATCGCGCGCGTGGCCACGGACATAGACCATGCCGTTGATCGAGGATGACCCGCCGATGACCTTGCCGCGCGGGGTCACCAGACGGCGGCCGTCCAGATGCGGCTCGGGCTGTGAACTGAAGCCCCAGTCATACCGCGGCATGTTCATCGGGAAGGACAGCGCCCCCGGCATCTGGATGAACGGCCCCCAGTCCGAACCGCCATGTTCGATGACCGTGACGGTCCGCCCCGCCTGCGCCAGACGGTAGGCCAGGGCGCAGCCTGCGGAACCTGCGCCGACGATGACGTAATCAGTAAGGTGCATCGACCGGCCCCATACCCACATAGACGGATTTCAACTGCGTGTAGTGCTCGATGGCCGCCTTGCCGTTCTCGCGCCCCACACCCGACAGCTTCACCCCCCCGAACGAGGATTCGACCGGCGTCAGGTTGTAGGCGTTGATCCAGACCGTTCCCGCCTGCAGACGCGCCACGACCCGGTGGGCGCGGGTGATGTCGGCGGTGAAGACGCCCGCCGCCAGACCGAACTCGGTCGCGTTGGCGCGGGCGATGACCTCTTCTTCGATGTCGAAATCCAGAACGGCCATGACGGGGCCGAACACCTCCTCGCAGGCCAGCGTCATGGTGTCGGTCACATCGGCAAACACGGTGGGCTGGACGAACAGACCCTCGGACCCGCCGCCGGTGACCAGACGCGCGCCTTCGGCCTTGGCGCGGGCGACATAGGCGGTGACCTTCTCATGCTGCGCCGCGCTGACCAAGGGGCCCATCTGCGTGGCGGGATCGGTCGGATCGCCCATCACGATCGCCTCCGCCCGCGCCTTCAGGCGGGAGAGGAAGTCCTCCTTCACATCGCGGTGCACGAAGACGCGGGTGCCGTTGGAGCAGATCTGCCCCGAGGAGTAGAAATTCCCCAGCATCGCCGCCCCGACCGCGCTGTCGAGATCGGCATCGGCAAAGACGATCAGTGGGGATTTTCCGCCCAACTCCATCGTCACATGGCGGATGCCCTCGGCCGCGGCGGCATAGACCTTGCGCCCTGTGGGGACCGATCCGGTCAGCGACACTTTCGCCACCCGGGGGTCCGTCACAAGCGCGGCCCCCACCGCGCCCATGCCCTGCACCACGTTGAAGATCCCGGCGGGGGCGCCGGCCTCCATCAGGATATCGGCCAGTTTCAGCGCGCCGAGGGGGGTGGTTTCCGACGGTTTGAACACCATCGCATTGCCCATCGCCAGGGCGGGCGCGGCCTTCCAGCAGGCGATCTGGCTGGGATAGTTCCACGCGCCGATGCCCACGCAGACGCCCAGCGGTTCGCGGATGGAATAGGCGAAGTCGGGGCCCAAGGGCACCGTCTCCCCCGTCACCGAAGGTGCAAGGCCCGCGTAATATTCCAGCGCGTCGGCGCCCGAGGGCCAGTCGGCCACCTCGGTTTCCTGAATGGGTTTGCCGGTGTCCAGCGTTTCCAGCAGTGACAGGTCGGCGTTGCGGTCGCGGATGATGTCGGAGGCGCGGCGCAGGATCCGCGCCCGTTCCACCGGCCGCAGCGCCGCCCATGCCACCTGCGCGCGGGCGGCGGAGGCCAAGGCCCGGTCGATGATCGCGGGCGTCGCCTCATGCAATCGGGCGATGGTGTCCCCGGTCGCGGGGTTCAGGACGGCCAGCGGCGCGCCCGCCGCATCTTCCACATACGCGCCGTCGATGAAGTGGCTGGCTTGGGGTTGGGTGCGCATCACGCCCCTCCTTTCAGGTCGGATTCAATGAAATGGCGCACCATGTTGACGCTGGCGGCGGGGTCGGGGATAACGTCGCGCAACGCATGACGCAGATAGACGCCATCGATCAGGGCCCCCGCCCCGGCCGCAATTGCCGATGCCCGCGCCCCCGCCTTTGTCCGCAGACACGCGACGAGGTTCGAATGCAACCGCCGCCGATAGATGACCAGAAGGCGCTGCGCCTCGGGCACGCGCTGGGCGAAGACATAGAAGTTCAGCCAGGCACCGATGATCTCGGGCCGGAAATGATCGGGCGCGAAGGAGGAGGTCAGAATGGCGTCGAGCCGCGCCTCGGGCGTGGGGGCGGCGGCCAGCGCTTCGCGCACCTGCACCCCATAGGCGACCAGGATCGCCCGCATCGCCGCCAGAAACAACGCCTCCTTGCCGCCGAAATAGTGATGCGCCAAGGCCGCCGACACGCCCGCACGGCGCGCAATCTGCCCCACCGTCACATCCAACGTCCCGGTTTGGCCGATTTCTTCGATACACGCCTTGATAAGGGCGGCGCGACGGATAGGCTCCATCCCGACTTTCGGCATCCGGATCCCCCGATCTTGCGCTGAATTTGCCAATTCCGGCCTCTAACGTATCTTTATTGACTGATCAATCAACCATCCACCGCCAAGGGAGCGCCTCATGACGCCATTGAAAACCACACTCCTCGCCACCGCCGCCGCAGTGACCTTCGCCTCTCCGGCGTTGGCGCAGTCGGCCTGCACGCAGGTCACGATGTCGGATGTGGGTTGGACGGACATCACCGCCACGACCTCGCTGACCCGTCAGATCCTCGAAGCGCTGGGCTATGACGTGGATGTGGACGTGATCGGCGTGCCGGTCACCTTCGCGTCGCTGGAATCGGGCGATATCGACGTGTTCCTTGGCAATTGGATGCCGTCGCAGCAAAGCGCGATCGGACCTTACCTCGACTCCGGCGCGATCGAGACGCTGGCCGCGAACCTGGAGGGGACGAAATACAATCTGGTCGTGCCGAACTACCTCGCCGAACAGGGGCTGAAGACCTATGCCGACCTTGCGGATTTCGCGGACGAGCTGAACAACACGATCTATGGCATCGAGCCGGGGAACGAGGCCAACGAATACCTGATCGGCCTGACCCAGCCGGGCGGCGAGCTGGAGGGTTGGAACGTCGTCCAATCTTCGGAACAGGGGATGCTGGCGCAGGTCGCACGCTTCTATCCGCGCGAGGAGCCGGTGGTCTTTCTGGGCTGGGCGCCCCATCCGATGAACGCAAGCTTCGACCTGACCTATCTGGAGGGGGGCGAGGACTTCTTCGGCGGTGAGGGTGTGGTGAACACCGTCACCCGCAAGGGCTTTGCCGCCGAATGCCCCAATGTCGCGACCTTCCTGACGCAGCAGAAGTTCACCCTGCCGATGGAGAACGAGATGATGGGCCTGATCCTGAATGACGGGATGACGCCGGACGACGCCGTCAAGTCCTGGGTTCAGGACAATCCCGGCGCCATCGACACCTGGCTGACGGATGTGACGACCGTGGACGGGGCCGATGGCCTGCCGGTCGTGAAGAAAGCTCTTGGCCTGTAAGGCCCTTTGGGCCCCGCAGCACCCTGCGGGGCCGCCGAAACATAGCGAAGGACGCTGAATGCTGGACCTGCTGACCGATCACAAGATACCCGTCGGACGATGGGCGAAACAGGCTTTCGATTGGCTGAACGCCAACGGGGGCGTCGTGTTCTCGTTCATTTCGGACGTCATGGGGGGGCTGATCGACGGCGTCCTGTTCGTGCTTCAGGGGGCGCATCCCCTGATCGTCGTCGCGGCGATGGTGGGCCTGACCTATGTGATCCAGCGCACTTGGAAGACCTGTCTTCTGGTGCTGGCGGGGCTGTTGTTCATCCTGAACCAGGGATATTGGGATCCGACGATGGAAAGCCTGTCGCTGATCCTGATCGCCTGTGCGACCTGCATGGTCATCGGGGTGCCCATCGGCATCGCGGCCGCCCACCGGCCCCGCCTGCAGCGGGCGATCACCCCGCTTCTGGACCTGATGCAGACGCTGCCGACCTTCGTCTATCTGATCCCGGCGATCGTGTTCTTCGGCCTGGGCATGGTGCCGGGCCTGTTGGCCACCGTCATCTTCGTGTTGCCCGCCCCGATCCGGCTGACGGCCCTCGGCATCGGCTCCACCCCGCCCGCCCTTCTGGAGGCGGCGGACAGCTTCGGGGCCACGGGTCGCCAGCGGTTGTGGAAGGTGGAACTGCCTTACGCCCTGCCCCAGATCATGGCGGGGCTGACGCAGGCCATCATGCTGTCGCTGTCGATGGTGGTCATCGCGGCGCTTGTGGGGGCGAACGGTCTGGGCGTGCCGGTGGTGCGGGCGCTGAACACGGTGAACACCTCGCTCGGGTTCGAATCGGGCTTCATCATCGTCGTCGTGGCGATCATCCTTGACCGTATGCTGAAGGTGACCCGCACATGACGTCCGTGATTTTCGACAAGGTGTCCATCGTCTTCGGCGACGCCCCCGCCAAGGCCCTGCCGCTGATGGATCAGGGCGCGTCCCGGGACGAGGTGAAGACCGCCACCGGCCAGACGCTGGGCGTCCACGACTGTTCCCTGACCGTGGAGGAGGGCGAGATCGTCGTTCTGATGGGCCTGTCGGGGTCGGGGAAATCGACCCTGCTGCGCGGGGTGAACGGGCTGAACCCCGTGGTGCGCGGCGATATCGCGATCAACGACGGCACGCAGATGGTGTCGGTCACCCAAGCCCGCGATGCCGAGCTGCGCCGCCTGCGCCGCCGTCGCGTGGCGATGGTGTTCCAGGGCTTCGGCCTGCTGCCCTGGCGGTCGGTGCGCGAGAATGTGGGTCTGGGGCTGGAACTGGACGGCGTGGGCCGCGCCGAACGCCGCCAGCGGGTCGACGCTCAGCTGGATCTGGTGGGTCTGTCGGAATGGGGCGATTACAAGGTTTCCGAACTGTCCGGCGGGATGCGCCAACGCGTGGGCCTGGCCCGCGCCTTCGTGACCGAAGCGCCGATCCTGCTGATGGACGAGCCGTTCTCGGCGCTTGACCCCTTGATCCGCAGCCGGTTGCAGGACGAACTTCTGGACCTGCAATCCAAACTGAAGCGCACGATCATCTTCGTCAGCCACGATCTGGACGAGGCGTTCAAGATCGGCAACCGCATCGCCCTGATGGAAGGCGGGCGGGTCGTGCAATGCGGCACCGCCCGCGACATCATCGCCAATCCCGCCTCGGATTACGTGGCGGAGTTCGTGGCGCATATGAACCCGCTGTCGGTTCTGCGGGCGCGCGACGTGATGGAGGCGGGGACGTCACCGGCCCCGGCTGTCGGCGCGGAAACCCCGGTGAAAGAGGTGATGGAGCGTCTGCGCGACGGGGCGACCGAACTGTCGGTGACCGAAGGCGGGCAGCCGGTCGGCGTGATCCGCGCGCAGGGCGTGATGGGCAAGCTGCTGAACCCGCGCCTGTGAAAAAGGGGGCGCGAGGCCCCCTTACTCTTCTGTCTTGGTCGTCTTCTTGGCGGCGGGCTTCTTCGCCGCCGGCTTCTTGGCCGCCGCCTTTTTTGCGGGGGCCTTCGCCGTCTTGGCGGTGGTCGTCTTGGGGGTGGTCGTCTTGGCGGCGGCCTTCTTCGGCGCGGCCTTCTTCTTGCCGCCCTTCGCCGCCTTCTCGTTCACCAGAACCACCGCCTCCTCGAAGGTGACGGCTTCCGGCTCCATGTCCTTGGGCAGGGTCGCGAACACCTTCTCCCATTTGACATAGGGGCCGTAGCGTCCGGCCATCACGCTCATCGCGCCGCCATCGGGGTGATCGCCCAGCACCTTCAACGGTTCCGCCGCCGCGCGCTGGCCGCGCACCACCTTGGAAGCCAGAACCTCCACCGCGCGGTTCATGCCGATCTCGAACACCTCGTCCACGTCGGGCAGGTTGGCGTATTTGGTGCCATGCTTGACGTAGGGGCCGAAGCGCCCGATCCCCGCCTCGACCAGCACACCATCCTCGGGGTGCGGGCCGATGGGGCGCGGAAGATCCAGGAGGCGCAGGGCCTTTTCAAGGTCCATGCTGCCGGGCGACCAGCCTTTGGGCAGGCTGGCGCGCGGGGGCTTGGGCTGGTCCTCGGTCGCGTCGCCGCGCTGGACATAAGGCCCGAAGCGGCCCGTCTTCAGCCAGACCGGCAGACCGGCGGGATCCTCGCCCAGCACACGCTCGCCCACCGCCTCCTCATCCCCCGCGACCGAGATCGGGCGCGTGTAGCGGCATTCGGGATAGTTTCCGCAGCCGATGAACGCCCCACCCCCGCGCGAGGTTTTCAGGTGCAGCCGTCCCGCGTGGCACACGGGGCATTCACGCGGATCCGATCCGTCGGCGCGGGCGGGATAAAGATGCGGCGCAAGGAAGTCGTCGATGGTCGTCAGAACCTCGCCGATCCGCAGCTCCGACGTGTCGGCGATGGCGGCGGAGAAATCGCGCCAGAAGCGGGCCAGAACGTCCTTGTAGTTGCGATCCCCGGCGGACACGTCATCCAGCTCCGCCTCAAGATCGGCGGTGAAATCGTATTCGACATAGCGCTTGAAATAATTGGTGAGGAAGGCCGTCACCAGCCGCCCCTTGTCCTCGGGGAACAGGCGGTTCTTGTCCTTGCGGACGTAATCGCGGTCCTGGATCGTCGTCAGCACGGAGGCATAGGTGGACGGACGCCCGATCCCCAACTCCTCCATCCGCTTGACCAGCGTCGCTTCGGTGTAACGCGGCGGGGGCTGGGTGAAATGCTGCTCCGGCGTCACACCCTGCTTCTTGGCCGGCTCGCCCTGCATGATCTGCGGCAGGCGGCCGTCATCCTCGCCATCGTCGTCGCGGCCTTCCTCATAGATCGCGAGGAATCCGTCGAACATCACCACCTGCCCCGTGGCGCGCAGGGTGACCTGGCCGTCGGCACTGCCGACATCGACCGTGGTGCGTTCCAGGCGGGCGGCGGACATCTGGCTGGCCAGAGTGCGTTTCCAGATCAGGTCATAGAGCTTGCGCTGATCCGGCTCCAGCCGCAGGCTGTCGGGAGAGGCCGACATCTCGGTCGGGCGGATGCATTCATGCGCTTCCTGGGCGTTCTTGGCCTTGTTCTTGTACATGCGCGGACTGTCGGGCACGTAATCCGCGCCGAAGCGGCGCTTGATCTCGTCTCGCGCGGCCATCACCGCCTCGGGGGCCATGTCGATGCCGTCGGTCCGCATATAGGTGATGTGCCCCGCCTCATACAGACGTTGGGCGGTGGACATGCAGACCTTGGCGCCCATGCCGAACTTGCGGCTGGCTTCCTGCTGCAGGGTGGAGGTCATGAAGGGCGCGGAGGGGTTGCGGGAGGCGGGCTTGGCCTCCACCGATTGCACGGTCAGATCGCGCGACGTCACCGCCTGCACCGCCAGTTCCGCCGCCTCGGCGGTGGCGATGTCGTAGCGGTCCAGCTTCTTGCCGCCCAGCACGGTCAGGCGCGCCTCGAACTCGGCCCCGCGCGGGGTGACGAGTTGGGCCTTCACGCTCCAGTATTCACGGGCGCGGAAGGCCTCGATCTCCATCTCCCGCTCCACGATCAGGCGCAGGCATACGGACTGGACCCGACCGGCGGATTTCGCGCCGGGCAGCTTGCGCCACAGGACGGGCGACAGGTTGAACCCCACCAGATAATCCAGCGCGCGGCGGGCCAGATACGCCTCCACCAGCGGGGCGTCGATGTCGCGCGGCTTGGCCATCGCCTCTTGCACGGCGGCCTTGGTGATGGCGTTGAAGGTCACGCGGCGCACCGTCTTGCCCTTTTTCAGGGATGAGGCCAGCGCCTCCTGCAGGTGCCACGAGATCGCCTCCCCCTCGCGATCGGGGTCGGTGGCAAGGATCAGGGTGTCGTCGGTCTTCAGCGCCTCGGCGATCGCCCGGACATGCTTCTTGCTGTCGGCCGCCACCTCCCACAACATGGCGAAATCATGGTCGGTATCGACCGATCCGTTTTTCGGCGGCAGGTCGCGCACATGGCCATAGGAGGCCAGAACCGTGTAATCGGACCCGAGATATTTGTTGATCGTCTTGGCCTTGGCCGGAGATTCAACGACGACGACAGCCATGCACATTTCCCTTCAGCAGCGGGGCTAGATGTGGGGGATCGCCCGTGTTTGTCAATCGGGAACCCGGACCAGCATCCCGCCCGCCTGCCGTTCGACCCGGCCGTCCAGCTCCAGCATCAGGATTTCGGCGGCGACATCGGCGGGGGGGCGGCCCAGGTCCCGGATCAACTGATCCTCGGCCACGGGGGCAGGGCCGAGGAGGTCGAGAAGCGTGGGCGCAGGGGCCGCCGGGGGCAACGCAGGCGCCGGGGGCGGGGCGGATCGGCGCGCGGCGACCACGGGGCGGACCGGGGTCGGGCGAACCGTCCCCACCCCGTCCAGCACGTCGGCCACGCGGGTCACCAGCGTTGCGCCGTCACGGATCAGCTGGTTGCACCCCGCCGCCCGCGCATCGAACGGATGGCCGGGCACGGCATAGACCTCCCGTCCCTGCTCCAGCGCCATCTTCGCGGTGATCAGGCTGCCCGACCGGGCCGCCGCCTCCACCACCACCACCCCGCGCGACAGGCCCGACACGATGCGGTTGCGCAGGGGGAAATGCCGCGCCTGCGGCTCCGTCCCCGGCGGCTGTTCGGTCAGAAGGCAGCCCTTGATGGCGATGGAGGTGGCAAGGCCAGTGTTTTCGGCCGGATAGATCACGTCGATCCCGCCCGCCATGACGGCGACCGTGCCGCCCTCCAGCGCGCTGGCATGGGCGGCGGTGTCGATCCCGCGCGCCAGCCCCGACACGACGACATGCCCCGCATCGGCCAGCCCGAAGGCCAGCGTCCGCGCCATCCGCACCCCAAGGCTGGAGGCGTTGCGCGCGCCCACCAGCGCGATGGCGGGCCGGGCCAGCAGGTCCACCCGCCCCATCGCCCACAGGACGGGCGGCGCATCGGGCAGCGCGGCCAGCGCGGGCGGATAGCGCGGATCGCCCCAGCCGATCGCCACGGCCCCCGCCGCCGCGCCCTGCCGCAGCTCCGCCTCCACCACGCCGGGGGGGCAAGTCTCATACGCCTCCACCCCCGAGGCGCGGGCAAGATCGGGCAGCGCGCGCAGCGCCGCGCGGGCGGACCCATGCTCCTCCACCAGCCGATGGAAGGTGACGGCCCCCACGCGGCGGGACCGGATCAGGCGCAGGGTGTCGTGGATATCGTCCATCCGCCTGTCATCCGGCAGAATGGTTAACGCGCGCTTAACTTGCACCGGGCGGCAAAACGCGGGACAGGAGGGGGCAAAGCAGGGGTGGGGCATGGACGGCATACGGATCGAAGGCGCGGATTACGCCGTGCAGGATGTGCCGATCCTGACGGGGATCGACCTGCATCTGACCGAACGGCGTATCGGCATCCTCGGGCGCAACGGGTCGGGGAAATCGACCCTCTTGCGGCTGATAGCCGGGCTGATCGCGCCCACCGCCGGGCACGTGACGGTGGACGGGGCGGACCCCACCGACCGCCGCGCCGCGCTGCGCGCCCTGGGCATCCTGTTCCAGAACCCCGATCACCAGATCATCTTCCCCACGGTGGAGGAGGAGCTGGCTTTCGGCCTGCGGCAGATGGGCCACCCCGCGCGCGAGGCGGAGGCGCAGGTGCGCGCCGTCCTGACGGCCGAGGGGCGCACCGCGTGGGCGGGCCGTCTGGTCCACACCCTGTCGCACGGGCAAAAGCAGTATCTGTGCCTGCTGGCGATCCTGATGATGGGGCCGCGCACGATCCTGCTGGACGAACCCTTCGCCGCGCTGGACCTGCCCAGCCGGATCGCGCTGCGCCGCCGTCTGGCCGCCCTGCCCCAGCGCCTGATCACCATCACCCACGACCCCGAGGCGGTGATGGAGTGCGACCGCGTCCTGTGGCTTGAAGGCGGGCGCATTCAGGACGACGGCCCGCCCGCGCGCCTTCTGCCCGCATTCGTCGCCCGGATGGAGCATCTGGCCGGGGACGCGCTGTGATCGCCCTGACCTGGCCCCACCCCACGCCGCTGCACCGCCTGCGCGCGGGGCCGAAGCTGCTGGTGCTGCTGCTGTTTACCGCCGCTGTCATGATGATCGACCGGCCGGCGGTGCTGATGGGGGGCCTTGCGGTCACCCTCGCGCTTTACGCCCTGTGCGGGGGGCGGTTCCTGCGGGGGGGGCTGCGGGTGCTGCGGCCCGTCCTGCCACTGTTGGCCGTGATCCTGCTGTGGCACCTGTGGCTGGGCGCGGCGCAGGCGGGGGCGGTGATGGTGCTGCGCTTTGCCACGGCGATCCTTGCCGCGAACCTTGTGACGATGACCTCGCGGTTGGATGCGCTGACCGGCGTTCTGGCCTGGGTGGCGGCCCCGCTGCGGCATCTGGGCCTGCCGCCCGCCACGCTGGCCATGGCCGTGGCGCTGATGATCCGCACCGTGCCCGTGACGGCGGACCGCCATGCCCGCCTGGCGGATGCGTGGCGCGCGCGGGCGGCGGGCACGCCCCGCTGGCGGGTGGTGACGCCCACCCTTCTGGGCGCGCTGGACGATTCCGAACGTCTGGCCGAGGCCTTGCGCGCGCGGGGCGGTCTGTCATAACCCCTTCGTGATACGGCCACGGGGGATGACGATGGAACGGACCTTGACGATGACGGCGCTGTTCGCCGCCCTGATCGCGGTGCTGGCGACGGTGCCGCAGATCCACCTGCCGTTCGGCGTGCCGATCACCATGCAGACGCTGGGCGTCATGCTGTGCGGCGCGGTTCTGGGCGCGAAACGCGGGGCGCTGGCGGTTCTTCTCTATCTGGTCGTGGGCGCGCTGGGCCTGCCGATCTTTGCCGGGGGGCGCGGGGGCCTTGCGCCCTTTGTCGGGCCGTCGGCGGGATTCCTGATCGGATATCCGGTGGGGGCCTTCGTGATCGGGCTGATCCTTGCGCATTGGCGCGCGCATGTGGGGGCGGTGACCTTCGCCGCCTCGGTCACGGGCGGGATCGGCGTCGTCTATGTGTTCGGGATCACCGGGTTCTGGCTGCTGGCGCCTTCGGCCACGACATGGTGGGGGGCGGCGGGCATCATGGCCGTCTTCCTGCCGGGCGATCTGGTGAAGGCGGCCTTGGCGGCGCTGATCGTGCAGGCCCTGGCCAAGGCACGGCCGACCGCACTTTTGTCGCGGGGATAAGGCAAAGGCCGGGCATCGCGCCCGGCCTTCATCGTTCAGTGGGCCAGCATCTCGTCCAGGATGCCCTGCGCGTCCAGATCGGCGGGATAATAGGTCGGCCAGTTCACGATCTCGTCCAGCAGGACGTCGCGGTCATCGCCCCAATAAAGGTGGTAGTGGTGCGACACCTGCGGCGCGATGATGTGGTCCGAGAACTGGATGAACTCCGGTGCGCCGTCGTCCCCTTCGGTCTTGCGGAAGACATAGCGCACGCCGCGGTTGCCCTTGGCATAGGTCAGGATCTCGTACCCATCATCGGCATAGGTGCCGGTGACCGTCTGGTCGCCTTCGGTGAACGAGACGCGGTCGCCGGCGATCGTGATGTGATCCACGTCGGTGCGGTAGCCGGTTTCGTAATAGGCGCGGTATTCCTCGGCCGCCTTGTCGCCGTGTTCGGCCTTGTGCTCCATCACCGGATCCAGCGTGCCGTCCATGAGATAGGGATAGACCGACTGCCATTCCCCCTCCCAATCGGAAAGATCGCGGCCTTGCACCTCGGCATCTTCGAAATAGCCGGTGGCGGCGGTCTTTTCCGGTTCGGAATGCGCGTGGTCATGGTCATGATCGTGGGAATGATCATGTGTGCCATGGGCATGGGCGGCGGTGCCAAGGGCCAGCGCGGCGGTCAGCGCAAGCGCAGAAAGGGGGAACGACATGAACTCTCTCTCGTTATGTTATCTTATAACTATTTTTAGATAGCGTCGTTTTTCCATGGCGGCAACCCCCAATGAAAAAGGCCCCCGAGGGGGCCTTCGATCATTCCTTGGCGCGGATGCGTTGCATCAGGGGAAGAACCTCGGCCATGTCCGGCCCGTGCGCCTGCCCCGTCAGGGCCTTGCGCAGCGGCATGAACAGCCCCTTGCCCTTGCGGCCCGTGGCCTCCTTGACCTTGGCGGTCCATTCGCCCCACGTCTCGCGCGTGTGGGGGGCGGGGGGCAGAAGGGTCAGCGCCTCGGCCACGAAGTCGGCGTCCTCCGGCTCGATCAGCGGGTCGGCGCCGTCGCGGAACAGGGTCCACCACCCCTCCAGATCGTCCAGAACGGTGATGTTGTCGCGGGCCACCTGCCAGAAGGGTTCGGCCATGCCATCCGGCACGCCCAAAGCGGCGATGCGGGCGCGCACCGCATCGAAGGGCCGCGCCTGCACCCATTGCTTGGTCAGCGGGAACAGATCCTCGGCGTCGAACTTCGTCGGGGCCGCGCCGAAGCTGCCGATGTCGAAGCCCGCGACCAGATCGTCCAAGCTGTCCACAACCTCGATCGGTTTGGACGATCCCAGACGCGCCATCATCGACAAAAGCGCCATCGGCTCCACCCCCCGCGCGCGCAGATCGCGCAGCGACAGGGTGCCCAGACGTTTCGACAGCGCCTCGCCCTGCGGGCCGGTCAGCAGCGAATGATGCGCGAAATCGGGGGGCGTGCCGCCCATCGCCTGCATGATCTGGATCTGCGTTGCGGTGTTGGTGACGTGGTCCGCCCCCCGCACGATGAAGGTCACCCCCATGTCGATGTCATCGACCGAGGAAGCGAAGGTATAGAGCACCTGCCCGTCCTGACGGATCAGCACCGGATCGGACACCGACGCGGCGTCGATCGACACGGGGCCGAGGATGCCGTCCGTCCACTCGATCCGCTCCTGATCCAGTTGGAACCGCCAGTAGCCGCCGCGTTCTTCGCGCAATTTCGCCTTTTCGTCATCCGACAGCTTCAACGCGGCGCGGTCATAGACCGGCGGGCGGCCCATGTTCAGAAGCTTCTTGCGCTTCAGGTCCAGTTCGGTGGGCGACTCGAAGCATTCGTAGAACCGTCCCGACGCACGCAACTGGGTCGCCGCCTCAGCATAACGCTCCAGTCGCGCGGACTGACGCTCCTCGCGGTCCCAGGTCAGGCCCAGCCATTCCAGGTCTTCCTTCAGCGCGTCGACATATTCCTGTTTTGAGCGTTCCTGATCCGTGTCGTCCAGCCGCAGGATGAACGTGCCGCCCTGCTTGCGGGCGATCATCCAGTTCATCAGCGCGGTGCGCAGGTTGCCCACATGGATGTAACCTGTGGGGGACGGGGCGAAACGGGTGACGACGGTCATGGCAATACCTCCGGGGGATGGCCGGACCTGTTTCACAGAAGCCTCGCCTTGTCCATATCGCGCCCATTTTCGCCAAAGGGGATGGACCCGTTTGCCCGGCCCGCGTAGCCTTCGGCCAAACAAGAACGAGAGCAGCATGTCCCCCGATCTTCAAAACGCCGCGCCGTCCGCGCGGGAATGGCGCGACCGTATCCTGTCGCAACCCGAACTGGTGCTGGAGGATGCCGACGTGATGCGCGCGCTTCTGAAGGCGGGCGACACGCAGCGCGGATCGAACGTGGTGGACCTGCGCGGCTTGGCGATGGACCGGCTGGAGACGGAGCTGGACGCGCTGCAGGACACGCACCGCCACGTCATCGCCGCCGCCTATGAAAACGTGGCAGGCACGGCGCAGATCCACCGCGCGATCCTGCAACTTCTGGACCCGCCGTCGTTCCCCGCCCTGCTGATGACGCTGGAACACGACCTGCGCAACACGCTGCGCGTGGACACCGTCCGTCTGGTTCTGGAGACGGTGGAGGACGAACCCGACCCCGCGCTGGACAAGTTCGACGGCGTTCTGTGCACGGTGCCCGGGGGCTTCATCGCCGATTATGCGGGGCGCGAGGGGCCGGTGGTCCTGCGCCCGGCGGCGGGCGGGGTCGAGACGATCTATGGCGATCGCACGAAATGGATCGGGTCCGAGGCGCTGTTGCGTCTGGATCTGGGCCCCGGACGGCTGCCGGGGATGCTGGCCTTGGGCGCGGGCCCGGCGGATCAGTTCACGCCCGCACAGGGGACCGACCTTCTGGGCTTCTTCACGGGCGTGTTCCAACGGATCATGCGCCGCTGGCTTTCGTGACATGAGCCTGGCGATCCCCCCCGCCGCGCGCGACGCGCTGGTGCGGTGGCAGGCGCATCTGTCGGGGGTCAACGACGCCGCGCCCGCCACGGTTCGCGCCTATGCCGAGGATGTGACGCTGTGGCTGGACTTTCTGGCCCGCCATATGGGCGAGGGGTTCGGCCTTGCGCGGCTGGTGGAGGTGGACCCGACCGACCTGCGCGCCTGGCTCGCCTCGGAACGGGCGCGGGGGGTCGGGTCGCGGTCGCTGGCGCGGCGGTTGTCGGCGGTGAAATCGTTCACGCAATGGCTGGCCGACCGGCAGGGCGGCGATCCCAGCGCCATCCTCTCGGCCCGCGCGCCCCGGTATCGCCGCACCCTGCCCCGCCCCCTGCCGGTGGACGCCGCCCGCGACATGCTGACCGAGGTGGCGGTGCATCCCGAAAAATGGATCGCCGCACGCGATCAGGCGGTGGTCACCCTGCTTTACGGCTGCGGGCTGCGCATATCCGAGGCGCTGACCCTGCCCGCCACCGCCTCCCCCCTGCCCGAAGTGCTGCGCATCACGGGCAAGGGCGGCAAGACGCGGATCGTGCCCACCCTGCCCGTCGCCCGCGATGCGGTGGCACAGTATGTGCGGCTGTGCCCCTTCGATCTGACCGGCGGGCCGCTGTTTCGCGGGGCGCGCGGCGGGGCGTTGAACGCGGGCATCGTGGCCAAGGCCGTGGCGCAGGCCCGGGCGCGGTTGGGGCTGCCCGCCTCGGCCACTCCGCATGCCTTTCGCCATTCCTTCGCCACGCATCTTCTGGAACGGGGGGGCGATCTCCGGACGATCCAGACGCTGCTCGGTCACGCCTCGCTTTCTTCGACGCAAACCTATACAGGGGTGGACGCCGCGCGGATGATGGCGGTCTATGCCAAGGCCCATCCCCGCGCCTGAACCGACAACCGAAAGGTCCTTATCCCGGTCATGGAACCACGTCTCAAAGCGCTCTCCGTCCACCTTCTGACCGCCACCGGCGTCGTCCTGTCCATGCTGGCCCTGCTGGCGGCGGTGGAGGGGGCCTGGACGGTCATGTTCCTGTGGCTGGTGGCCGCGCTGATCGTGGACGGGATCGACGGCCCCCTGGCCCGCCGGTATGATGTGGGGCGGAACTGGCCCACCTATGACGGGGTCCAGATGGACCTGATCATCGACTACCTCACCTACGTGTTCATTCCGGCCTATGCGCTTTTCGCCTCGGGCCTGCTGGACGGATGGGAGGGGTGGCTGACGATCTTCGTCATCGTCTACGGCTCGGTCATCTATTTCGTCGACACGCGGATGAAGACCAAGGACTATTCCTTTGCCGGATTTCCCGGCTGCTGGAACATGGTCGTGCTGGTCCTGTTCGCCGTCCGACCCAGCGAGACGGTGATCCTGATCATCACCCTTTTGCTGACGATCGCAATGTTCACCAACCTGAAGTTCATCCACCCCGTGCGCACCAAACGTTGGCGTCCGCTGTCGCTGCCGATGACCATCGCCTGGACCGTGTTCGCCGGATGGGCCGCCTGGGTGGATTTCGATCCGCAAAGCTGGGCGCATTGGGGGTTGATCGTCACCTCGGTCTATCTTTTGCTGGCAGGGATCGCCCAGCAGATCATTCCCGAACGCAAATGAAAAGGCGCCCCGCGGGGCGCCTTCTTGTCAGTCCAGAACCGCGTCGCAGCGGGCGCAGGTCTCGGGGTGGGAATGCGTGCCCACATCCGGCAGGATGCGCCAGCACCGCGCGCATTTGCACCCTTCGGCCATGTGGAACACCACGGCGACGCCCGGAATGTCGGCCAGCGCGAAGGCCCCCTCCGGCACCGGCGCGTCGGTCAGCGTCAGGTCCGAGGTGATACACAATTCGGCGAAATCGACCGAGTCCAGCGCGGCGCGCAGGCCCGTGTCGGCCACATGGACGGTCGGCGCGGCCTCAAGGCTCGATCCGATGACCTTGGCGCTGCGTTGCACCTCCAGCGCCGCCGTCACCACGCGGCGGGCGGCGCGGATCGCCTGCCATTTGGCGGCGAGGTCGGGGTTCAGCCATGCGTTCGGCGTGGCGGGCATGTCCTGCAGATGGACCGAGGACGCGTCACCGGGAAAGCGCGAGAGCCACACATCCTCGGTCGTGAAGACGAGGATCGGGGCCAGCCACGTCACCAGACGGTGGAAGATCAGGTCCAGCACCGTCCGCGCGGCGCGACGGCGCAAGGAATCCGGCCCGTCGCAGTAAAGGACGTCCTTGCGGATGTCGAAATACACCGCCGACAGGTCGGTCGTGCAGAAGGTGAACAGCTTCTGGAACACGCCCTGGAAATCGAAGGCGGCATACCCGGCCCGCACATCGGCATCCAGCTCGGCCAGACGGTGCAGGACCCAACGTTCCAGCTCCGGCATCTCCTCCGGCTCCACCCGCTCCACGTCGTGAAAGCCCTTCAGCGCGCCCAGCAGGAAACGCAGCGTGTTGCGCAGGCGGCGATAGCTGTCGGCCGTGCCCTTCAGGATTTCCTTCCCGATCCGCTGGTCGGCGGTGTAATCGGCCTGCGCCACCCACAGGCGCAGGATGTCCGCGCCGTATTCCTTGACGATCTGCTCCGGCACCACGGTGTTGCCCAACGATTTGGACATCTTCATGCCCTTTTCGTCCAGCGTGAACCCGTGCGTCACCACGTTGCGATAGGGCGCGCGCCCGATCGTGCCGCAGCCCTGCAACATCGACGAATGGAACCAGCCGCGATGCTGGTCCGTCCCTTCCATATAGACGTCGGCGATCCCGTCCTCGGACCCGTCCGCGCGGTCGCGCAGCACGAAGGCATGGGTGGAGCCGCTGTCGAACCACACGTCCAGCACGTCGAATATCTGGTCATACTGGTCCGCACGATCCCCCAGGATCTGCGCCTTGAAGCCGTCGCGATACCAGACATCCGCGCCCTCCGCCTCGAACGCGGCGACGATGGCCGCGTTGACGGCCGCGTCGCGCAGCAGGAAGTTCGCCTCGTCGGGCTTGGCCCCCTTCTTGACGAAGCAGGTCAGCGGCACGCCCCACGCCCGCTGGCGCGACAGAACCCAGTCGGGCCGCGCCTCCATCATCGAGCGCAGGCGGTTCTGGCCCGAGATGGGGGTGAACTTGACCAGACGCTCGATGGATTCCAGCGCGCGCTTGCGGATCGTGTCGCCGTATTGGCCCATGCCGTCATCCAGCGGGCGGTCGATGCCCGCGAACCACTGCGGCGTGTTGCGGAAGATCAGCGGCGCCTTGGACCGCCACGAATGGGGATAGGAGTGCTTGACCTTGCCGCGCGCGATCAGCGCCCCGGCCCCCGCCAGCGCCTCGATCACGGCCTTGTTCGCATCGCCCTCCTTGCCCTTGGGCGTGATGATGACACGCCCCCCGAACAGCGGCAGATCGGCGCGATAGCTGCCGTCTTCGAGCACGTTATAGGTCATGGGCAGGCCGTATTTCAGGCCCATCTGGTAATCGTCCTCGCCATGGCTGGGCGCGGTGTGCACGAAGCCCGTTCCCGCCTCGGCGGTGACGTGATCGCCCGACACCATGGGCACCTCGAAGTCCCATTCCCCGGCCCCGCCCTCGACCCCGCGCAGCGGGTGGGCCATGGCGGCCCCGTCCGGGTTGAAGCCGACCAGACGCTCGAACCCCGCGACCTTGGCCTGTTTCAGCACCGCTTCGGCCAGATCGTCGGCCAGGATCAGCTTTTCCCCCACCGCGGCCCAGTTGCCCTCGGGCGCGTCCGTCACCTCATACACGCCATAGGAGATGGCGGGATTGAAGGCCACGGCGCGGTTCTGCGGGATGGTCCAGGGCGTGGTGGTCCAGATCACCACCTTCGCGTCGCGCAAGGCCCGATCCACCTTCTCCAAGGGCAGACGATCCTCGTCATCGCCGATCAGGGTGATCGCCTCGATCATCTGGGCGGGCAGCTTGACCAGCGGGAACTTCACCCAGATCGTATGGCTTTCGATGTCGTGGTATTCCACCTCCGCCTCGGCCAGCGCGGTCTTTTCCACGGGCGACCACATGACGGGCTTGGACCCCTGATAGAGGGTGCCGTTCATCAGGAACGTCATGAATTCGTCGGCGATCACGGCTTCGGCGTGGAAGTCCATGGTCAGATAGGGATCGGCCCAGTTGCCGGTGATGCCCAGACGCTTGAACTCCTCCCGCTGGATATCGACCCAGCCCTTGGCGAAGGCGCGGCACTCCTGACGGAAATCGACGATGTCCACATCGTCCTTGTTCTTGCCCTTGGCGCGATACTGCTCCTCGATCTTCCATTCGATCGGCAGGCCGTGGCAATCCCAGCCGGGGATATAGCGCGCGTCAAAGCCCATCATCTGGTGCGACCGCACGATCATGTCCTTGATCGTCTTGTTCAGCGCGTGGCCGATATGCAGGTGCCCGTTGGCGTAAGGAGGGCCATCATGCAGCGTGAACGGTGTGCGGCCCCCCTTCGCCTGAACGGCCTTTTCGCGCAGGCGGTCATAGATGCCGATCTTTTCCCAATGGGCCAGCCAGCCCGGTTCGCGCGTGGGCAGGCCGCCGCGCATGGGGAAATCGGTTTCCGGCAGGAAGATGGTGTCGCGGTAGTCGGGCGTGGCGGGGGTCGTGTCGCTCATGGAACGCGGTCCTTCGTCGAATGGGGGGAAGTGCCTTCAAGGATCATCCCGGCGGGCCGCTGGCGGTCAGCGCGCCGGGCCGCTAATTCGACGAAGATGGGCACAACAGGTCATGCCCGCGCTTATAGGCGCGGGCATGGGAACGGTCCAGTGCGAAGACTTTATGCCGACAGCTTCGTGGCCACATCCACCAGACGGCGGGTCTGCGCGCCGATGGCGGCCTTCACGTCGTCGGTGAATTCGGTCCCTTGGGTGTGGGCATAGCCATAGGGGTTGCCGCCGGTCTTCTGGATCGATTCGTCGGTGTATCCGGGCGGCACGATGATCGCGCCGAAATGGACCAGCGTGTTGAACAGCGACAGGATGGTCGATTCCTGCCCGCCATGGGGGGATTGCGTGGAGGTCATGACGCTGGCCGGTTTCGCCAGCTTGCCCTGGAACCACATGCCGCCCAGCGCGTCGATGAAGGCGCGCATCTGGCTGGCCGCGTTGCCGAACCGGGTCGGGGTGGAGATGAGATAGGCGTCCGCCCATTCCATGTCCTCGGGCGTGGCCACGGGAATGTGGGCCGTGGCCTCGGTATGCGCCTTCCAGCCGTCCTGGCTGTTGACCACCGCTTCGGGCGCGGTTTCGGCAACCTTCAGCAGGCGCACCTCGGCCCCGGCCGCGCGGGCGGCGTCGGCGGCGATTTCGGCCATCTGGTGGTTGGTGCCATAGGTCGAGTAATAGACGATCGCGAGCTTGGTCATGGAACGGTCCTCTCAGGGGTTGCGAACGGCAATCTAGCGTTCGATTCCGGCTGGCACCATAGACATGAACGGCGGACCCAGTGTGCATCCACGCACGACGGCCCCCCGCCCACCGCCGGGTTGCGGCATGGAAAGTGTTTTACTAAGAATTGGCGGGAAGCGGCAACGGAGTGTGCAATGGCCCGACACCTTTGGACAAGCGGCGTGATCCTGATGGCCCTGGCCGGAATGGGCGCGGCGCAGGATGGCGCGGTCCAATCCACCCAATACGACGACGGATCGGTCTATGAAGGCACGTTCCGGGGCGGGGTGCAGCATGGTCAGGGCATCTATCGTATGCCGTCGGGATACGAATATTCCGGGGCCTGGGTCGACGGTCGGATCGAGGGGGAGGGCACCGCCCGCTATCCCAACGGATCGATCTATGCCGGGCCGTTTCAAAATGGCCGCCCCGAGGGGCAGGGCAAGATCACCTTTGCCGACGGATCGACCTATGAGGGCGACTGGGTCGCGGGGCAGCGCACGGGTCAGGGGGTCGCCGTCTATGCCGATGGCACCCGCTATTCCGGCGGGTTTCGCGATGGGCAGCCGCAGGGTCAGGGCCGGATCGAGGCGGCCGACGGCTATGTCTATGAAGGGGAATGGGATGCGGGCCAGAAGGTCGGCGCGGGCACCATCACCTATGCCAACGGCGCGGTCTATGAAGGGGCGCTGGAGGGGGGCGTTCCGTCCGGCACCGGCACGCTGACCACACCGCAGGGCACCGTCTATACCGGCGACTGGACCGAGGGGCGGATCGAGGGTCAGGGCCGCCTGGAACAGGGCGGCGACACCTATGAAGGCGGGTTCGCGGGGGGCCAGCGGCAGGGTCAGGGCCGCGCGACCTATGCCAGCGGCGAGGTGTATGAGGGCGGCTTCGTCGCCGATCAGCGCGAGGGGCAAGGCACCCTGACCCGCCCCGACGGATACCGTTATGAAGGCGAATGGCGTGCGGGGCAGATGGCGGGGGACGGCACCGCCACCTATGCCGACGGGTCGGTGTTCACCGGCACCTTCACCGAAGGGCGCCCCGATGGGCAGGGCACCCTCACCTATGCCGATGGCAGCACCTATCAGGGCGCATGGGCGGCGGGGGCCATCACGGGCGAAGGCCGCGCCGTGCAGGCCGACGGCAGCACCTATGAGGGCGGGTTCCAAGACGGCCGCCACCACGGAACCGGCACCCTGATCCGCCCCGACGGCTATCGTTACGAAGGGGAATGGGACGAGGGCGAGCGCGCGGGCACCGGCACCGCCACCTATGCCGACGGCACCACCTATACCGGCGGGTTTCGCGCGGGCCAGCGTGACGGCACGGGCGAGCTGGTCCGCCCCGACGGCTATCGTTATGCCGGGGAATGGGCGGGGGGGGCGTTCGACGGCGAGGGGACGCTCACCTACGCCTCCGGCGACGTGTATGAAGGAACGTTCCGCGCCAACGCCCCGGACGGCACCGGCACGATGACCTATGCCAACGGGCAGGTGGTGACGGGCACATGGGCGGACGGGCAACTGGTCGAACGCGCCGACTGACGGAACGGGGGCCCTGCGACAATCCGCCCGCGAACCGGTCATGCGGTTCCCGCGTTGCAGGGGGGAACCCCTGATGAGGAGCGCCCCATGACCCGATCCCTCCGCCTGTCCGTGCCGCTGGCCGCCGCCATGCTGGCCCCCTTCCCGCTGATGGCGCAGGAAACGCGCCCGTCGGTGGAAACCGCGGCCCCCAACGCCCCCGACCAGACCCCCGCCTTCGAGGGGCAGACCCGCGCCCCCCAACCGGCCGAGCCGCTGGAGGTCGCGACCGAAACCGTGGCCCAAGGCCTGCCGCAGCTGTGGGCGATGGAATTCCTGCCCGATGGCCGGATGCTGGTCACCGCCAAGAAGGGCGACATGCACATCGTCGCCGACGGCACCCCCGGCCCCGCGATCGAAGGCGTGCCCGAGGTGGATGCCGACGGTCAGGGCGGGCTTTTGGACGTGGCGCTGGCGAACGATTTCGCCGACAGCGGGATCATCTACTTTTCCTATGCCGAACCACGCGAGGACGGGAACGGCACCGCGCTTGCCAAGGCCCGTCTGGTGGAGGACGGCAGCACCGCCCGGCTGGAGGATGTGGAGGTCATCTTCGCCCAGCAGCCCACCTATGACGGCAACAAGCATTTCGGCTCGCGCATCGTGGTCGATGCCGATGACGTGATCTGGCTGACGGTCGGCGAACGCTCGGACGAAGAACCGCGTGTGCAGGCGCAGGACGTCGGCAGCCATTTCGGCAAGGTCATCCGCATCACCGCCGAGGGCGACCCGGCCGAAGGCAACCCCTTCATCGACCAGGACGGCGCCATGCCCGAAATCTGGAGCCTTGGCCACCGCAACACCCAATCCGCCGCCCTGTCGCCCGAGGGCGAGTTCTGGATGGTGGAACACGGGCCGAAAGGCGGGGATGAGCTGAACCGTCCCGAGGCGGGCCTGAACTACGGCTGGCCCGAGGTCACCTATGGCGTCGAATACAGCGGCGAGGAGGTGGGTGAAGGCATCACCCAGAACGCCGAAACGCAGCAGCCGCTCTATTACTGGGACCCGGTCATCGCGCCCTCGGGCATGGCCTTCTATGAAGGCGAGGAATTCCCCGAATGGGACGGCGCGATCCTGATCGGCGGCCTGGTGACGCAGGGCGTGGTGGTTCTGGGCATGGATGGCGACACGGTGGAGTGGGAGGATCGCATTCCCCTTGAGGCGCGCGTGCGCGACGTGCGCGTCGGGCCGGACGGCGCGATCTATGCCGTGACCGAAAACCGCGACGAAGGGTCGTCCACCATCGTGCGGATCACGGCGCCCGACGCGTGATCCCCCTTGCCCGCGCCCCCCGGCGCGGGCATCTTCGCGCGCATGATCGCGCACCACATCCTGACCGACGGCAAGCTGGTTGCCCATGACGGCCTGCCGCAAGGGCGGGCCCTGTGGATCGACCTCTGCTCCCCCACCGCCGACGAAGAACACGCCGTCGAAGCCTTGATCGGCGCGCCCGTCCCCACGCGGGACGAAATGTCCGACATCGAGGATTCGGCCCGCCTTTACATCGAAGGCGCGGCGCTTGTGATGACGGCGGTGGTGATCGAAGGCGCGAACAAGGGGCGCCCCCGCCGGTCGCAGATCACCTTTCTGCTGATGCCCGACCGTCTGGTGACGGTGCGCCACGCCGATCCCCTGCCCCTTGGCACCATCGCCACCCGCGTGGCACGGCATCCGGGCGAATCGGACACGGCCCCGCGCCTTCTGGCCACCATGCTGGAGGCGTTCGTGGAACGGATCGCGGATGTGCTGGAAAAGGTCTCGGCCGATCTGGCCGACCTGTCCGACAGCGTGTTCTTCGATGCGGACGAAGGGTCGGGGATGGCCGAACAGGATCTGCGCAAGCTGGTCCGCCGTCTGGGCCGCAAGAACCGCACCCTGTCCATCCTGCGCGAAAGCATCCTCAGCTTCGACCGCCTGATCCCGTTCCTGCGCGATGCCGCCAGCGGCCACGCTGCCCGGACCGAGGATGAGGATCTGCCCCCGCTGGCCCACATGTCGCCCAAGGGCGTCGCGCGGCTGAAGGCCATTCACCGCGATGTCACCTCCCTTTCCACCGCGCTGGCGCAGGTGGAGGCGGAGCTGTCCTTCCTCCATTCGGCCACCGTCGGCCTGATCGGGGTGGAGCAGAACCAGATCATCAAGGTCCTGTCCATCGCCACCGCCCTGTTTCTGCCGCCGACGCTGGTCGGCACGATCTATGGCATGAACTTCGATCACATGCCGGAACTGCATTGGGCCGTGGGCTATCCCCTGGCGCTGGCGGCGATGGGCATCTCGGCCGTTCTGCCCTTTTTGTGGTTCCGCCGGAAAAACTGGCTATAGGGCAGAAAACCTGTCGTTTATTTGGGGTTGCGTGCCGGTTTGCGGCCCGTATAGTCGCCCCCATGGCACGGGACCAACATATCGCATCGCAGGGCAACGCCCTGATCCGCCCCCGCGGCCTGCTTCTTCTTACGCTGCTCTGAGCGTGCCCCCGGGCGCGACCGCTCAGAGATGATCAGCGCCCGGCCCCCACGCTGACGAAGGAAGAAGCCATGACGACCCAAGACAAAGTTTTCATTTTCGACACCACCCTGCGCGACGGCGAACAGTCGCCCGGCGCCACCATGACCCTGTCCGAGAAGCTGGAGATCGCCTCCATGCTGGACGACATGGGCGTGGACATCATCGAGGCGGGGTTCCCCATCGCGTCCGAGGGCGATTTCGAGGCGGTGTCGATGATCGCCAAACAGTCCCGCAACTCGGTCATCTGCGGCCTGTCCCGCGCGAATTTCAAGGATATCGACCGCTGCTGGGAAGCGGTGAAGCACGCGGCCCAGCCCCGCATCCACACCTTCATCGGCACCTCGCCCCTGCACCGCGCCATTCCCAATCTGGACAAGGACCAGATGGCCGACCGCATCCATGACACGGTGACCCACGCCCGCAACCTGTGCGACAACGTGCAATGGTCGCCCATGGACGCCACGCGGACCGAGCACGACTATCTGTGCCGGGTGATCGAGATCGCGATCAAGGCCGGGGCCACCACGATCAACATTCCCGACACCGTGGGCTATACCGCGCCGCGCGAATCGGCGGACCTGATCCGCATGTTGCTGGAACGCGTGCCCGGCGCGGATGAGATCGTCTTCGCCACCCACTGCCACAACGATCTGGGCATGGCCACGGCGAACTCGCTGGCCGCGGTGGAGGCCGGGGCCCGCCAGATCGAATGCACGATCAACGGTCTGGGCGAACGCGCGGGCAACACCGCGCTGGAGGAGGTCGTGATGGCCCTGAAGGTCAGGAACGACATCATGCCCTTCCAGACGGGGATCGATTCGCGCCGCCTGACGGCGATCAGCCGCAAGGTCGCGACCGTGTCGGGCTTTGCCGTGCAGTTCAACAAGGCCATCGTCGGCAAGAACGCCTTCGCCCATGAATCCGGCATCCATCAGGACGGGATGCTGAAGAACGCCGAAACGTTCGAGATCATGCGCCCCGCCGATGTGGGCCTGACGGAAACCAACCTCGTCATGGGCAAGCATTCGGGCCGCGCGGCCCTGCGGTCCAAGCTGAAGGATCTGGGGTTCGACGTGGCGGACAACCAGCTTGCGGACATCTTCGTGCGGTTCAAGGCGCTGGCCGACCGCAAGAAGGAAATCTATGACGAGGATCTGCTGGCCCTGATGCAGGACGCCGACACGCAGGCCGCCTATGACAAGCTGTCGGTCAAGCGTCTGCGCGTGATCTGCGGCACCGACGGCCCGCAAGAGGCGCAGCTGACCCTGACCGTGGACGGCACCGACCAGACGTCCGAGGCGACAGGCGACGGGCCGGTGGATGCCGCCTTCAACGCGGTGAACGCGCTGGTGAAGCACGACGCGAAGCTGGCGCTTTATCAGGTGCAGGCCATCACCGAAGGCACCGACGCGCAGGCCACCGTGACCGTGCGGCTGGAGGAAGACGGCAAGATCGCCACGGGCCACGCGGCCGACACCGATACCGTCGTCGCCTCCACCCGCGCCTATGTGAACGCGCTGAACCGGCTGATCCTGCGGCGGGAGAAATCGGCGCCGGGGCATGACACCAAGGGCGTCAGCTATCGCGATGCCGGCTGATCCTTGCTGATTAATGTGTGATCGGGCGAAGCGGAGCCTTTCGCTTCGCCCGTTCGTTTTTTATAAGACGGCGTTCGTGTCCCGAGGACGCGGCACCTTGGGGACAACAGGCAGGAACGGCTTCATATGGCATTGGCGGGTATCTTTTCGTCGGACATGGCGATCGACCTCGGAACGGCGAACACGCTTGTCTATGTGAAGGGCAAGGGCATCATCCTGAACGAACCCTCGGTCGTCGCCTATCACGTCAAGGACGGGAAGCGTCAGGTTCTGGCGGTGGGCGAGGATGCCAAACTGATGCTGGGCCGCACGCCCGGCAGCATCGAAGCCATCCGCCCGCTGCGCGATGGCGTCATCGCCGATTTCGACACGGCGGAAGAAATGATCAAGCATTTCATCCGCAAGGTCCACAAACGCACCACCTTTTCCAAGCCCAAGATCATCGTCTGCGTCCCTTACGGCGCGACCCCGGTGGAAAAGCGGGCGATCCGCCAGTCGGTCCTGTCGGCGGGCGCGCGGCGTGCGGGCCTGATCGCCGAACCCATTGCGGCGGCCATCGGCGCGGGGCTTCCCATCACCGAACCCACCGGCAACATGGTGGTCGACATCGGCGGCGGCACGACCGAGGTGGCGGTGCTGTCCCTGGGCGATATCGTCTATGCCCGGTCGATCCGCGTGGGCGGTGACCGGATGGACGACGCGATCGTCTCCTATCTGCGCCGCCAGCAGAACCTGCTGATCGGGGATGCCACGGCCGAACGGATCAAGACCTCCATCGGAACGGCGCGGATGCCCGATGACGGGCGCGGCGCGTCGATGCTGATCCGCGGGCGCGACCTGCTGAACGGCGTCCCGAAAGAGGTGGAGATCAATCAGGCCCAGGTGGCCGAGGCGCTGGCCGAACCCGTGCAGTCGATCTGCGACGCGGTGATGCAGGCGCTGGAGGCGACGCCCCCCGATCTGGCCGCCGACATCGTCGATCGCGGCGTGATGCTGACGGGCGGTGGCGCGCTTCTGGGCGATCTGGATCTGGCGCTGCGCGAGGAAACCGGCCTGTCGATCTCGGTCGCCAACGAACCTTTGAACTGCGTGGCGCTTGGCACCGGCAAGGCGCTGGAATATCAAAAACAGCTTCGCCACGTGATTGATTACGACACCTGAGGCCAGAATTGCCCCGCGATCGCACCGGACCGGACCCCTTCACCCGCCCCCTGCGACGCATTCTGGTCGCGGGGCTGGTTCTGCTGCTTCTGGCGGTGTTCCTGATCTGGCGCATCGAAAGCGTGCGGATGGAACAGCTTCGCACCGCCCTGACCGACCGGTTCGTGCCAAGCATGTCCTGGGCCATGGCCCCCGTGACGCGGGTGGCGGACATGATCGACAATGCCCAATCCTATGTCCGCATCTATGAACAGAACCAGGAACTGCGGCGGGAGTTGCAGCAGATGCGCGCGTGGAAGGAAGCCGCGCTGCAGCTGGAACAGCAGAATGCCCGGCTTCTGGACCTCAATCAGGTGCGGCTGGACCCGCAGTTGACGCATGTGACGGGGATGGTGCTGGCCGACAGCGGCTCGCCCTTCCGGCAGTCGGTTCTCCTGAACGTGGGCCAGCGCGACGGCATCCGCGACGGCTGGGCCACCATGGACGGCGTGGGGCTGGTGGGGCGCATCGCGGGCGTGGGGCAGCAGACCAGCCGCGTCATCCTGCTGACCGATTCGAACAGCCGCATCCCGGTGACCGTCCTTCCTTCCGGCCAGCGCGCCATCCTGTCGGGGGACAACACCGCCGCCCCCGCGTTGGAGTTTCTGGACAAACCCGATCTGGTGCGCCCCGGCGACCGGGTGGTGAGTTCGGGCGACGGGTCGGTCCTGCCCAGCGATCTTCTGGTGGGCGAGGTGGCACAAAGCCCCGACCGCCGCCTGCGCGTCCGTCTGGCCGCCGATTACGGACGGCTGGAGTTCCTGCGCGTTTTGCGATCGCATGAGCGCCCCACGCCGGGCGATCCGGGCGATCTGGTAACACCCCCCCTGCCCGCCACCCCCGACATTCCCGACCTCATGTCCGATGGCGCACCATGACCGACACGCTGTGGGCGCGGCGATGGTTGCTGCGGTGCCTGTATGTGGCACTCGGCATGGTGCTGATCACCGCGAACCTGCTGCCCTTGGGCGGCATGGCGGGCGGATGGCCGGGGCCGGCGGTGCTTTTGTGCATCACGCTGGCCTGGACGCTGCGGCGGCCCGATGCGATGGCGGTCTGGCTGATCGCGCTGGTGATCCTGACCGAGGATTTCCTGCTGATGCGCCCGCCCGGCCTGTGGGCCGCGCTGACTGTGCTTGCGACCGAATTCCTGCGCCGCCGCCCCGCCTTCACGCGCGAATTGAACTGGATCGGGGAATGGGCGCTGATGGCGGTGCTGATTGTCGCCATGACGCTCGCTTACCGTTTCGTGTTCAGCGCGGCCTTTCTTCCGCAGGTGCCCTTGGGGTATGCCATGCTGGAAGCGCTGGCCACCATTCTGTGCTATCCTGTGGTGGTGGCGATCTCGACCTGGGGGCTGGGTCTGCACAAGCCCGCCACCGGTGAAATCGATGCCTACGGGAGACGGATGTGAAACGCATCGCCCATCGTGACGGAGACAACGGCACCCGCAAGATGACGCGGCGTGCCCTGGTGATGGGCGGCGCCATGTCGGCCATCGTGGCCGTGCTGGGCGCGCGCCTGCGATACATGCAGGTGGACGAGGCCGACCAGTATCGCCTGCTGGCCGAGGAAAACCGCGTATCGATCCGGCTGATCCCGCCCCATCGGGGGCAGATCTTCGACCGGGGCGGACGGCTGATCGCGGGGAACGAACAGAA
The DNA here is from genome assembly GCF_022899245.1 of Falsirhodobacter halotolerans. Taxonomy (NCBI): domain Bacteria; kingdom Pseudomonadati; phylum Pseudomonadota; class Alphaproteobacteria; order Rhodobacterales; family Paracoccaceae; genus Falsirhodobacter; species Falsirhodobacter halotolerans. The sequence goes on along the minus strand of NZ_JALJAZ010000001.1, from coordinate 566,176 downwards.
CTACCGCGTGACCATCACGCGCGAGGGGGCGGGCGACGTGCCCGACGTGCTGCACCGCCTGCAACGCGTGATCCCGCTGGCCGACACCGACCTGACCCGCGTCGCGGAGGAGGCGCGCAAGCGCGCGGCCTTCGTCCCCATCGTCGTGGCCGACCGCATCACATGGGACGACATGTCCCGCGTGGCCGTCAACGCCCCGTCCCTTCCCGGCGTGGTGCCGGAGGTGGGGCTGTCGCGCATCTATCCCATGGATACCGATTTCGCGCATGTCATCGGCTATGTCGGCCCCGTGTCCGAACGCGATCTGGCGGCACAGGAGGTGCCCGATCCGTTGTTGCAGATCCCCCAGTTCCAGATCGGCAAGATCGGGGTGGAGACGTGGATGGAAACCCCGCTCCGCGGTCAGGCCGGCACCCGGCGGATCGAGGTGAACGCCGTCGGCCGCGTCATGCGCGAACTCGACCGGATCGAAGGCGTGGCCGGATCGGACCTGCATCTGACCATCGACGCCGGCATCCAGAACTTCGCACAGGCGCGATTGGGCGAGGAAAGCGCCTCGGTCGTGGCGATGGATGTCCAGACCGGCGCGATTCTGGCCTGCGCCTCCGCCCCGTCCTTCGATCCCAACCTGTTCGTGCGCGGCATCTCCTATGCCGATTATTCGGTGCTGACCGAAAACGACCATCGACCGCTGGCCAACAAGTCGGTTCAGGGCGCCTACCCCCCCGGATCGACCTTCAAGATGGTCACCGCGCTGGCGGCGTTGGAGGCGGGGGTGATCGACGCCGAAACCCGCGTCTATTGCCCCGGATATTACGAATTCGGCGGGCGGCGGTTCCATTGCCATTCGCGCTATGGCCACGGTCATGCCAACCTTGATCTGGCCTTGGGCAAAAGCTGCGACGTCTATTTCTACGACATCTCGCAGCGGGTCGGCATCGACAAGATCGCAGAGATGGGCCGCCGCCTTGGCCTTGGCACGCGCCACGACCTGCCGATGTCGGCCATCGTCGAAGGGGTCATGCCCGACCGGCAATGGAAGCGTGACAGCTACGACCAGGACTGGCGGATCGGCGATACGATCAACGCCTCCATCGGGCAGGGCTATGTCCTCACCTCGCCCCTGCAACTGGCGGTGATGACGGCGCGGCTGGCCTCGGGGCGGGCGGTGGTGCCGCATCTGGTGAAATCCGTCGGCGGACAGGACGTGGCCGTCCCCGAGGCGCCGCCGCTGGACATTCCCGCCCCCCTTCTGCGCATGGTCCAGCGCGGGATGCACACGGTGTCGAACGTTCAGGGGATGACCGGATACAATTCCCGCATCGTCGATCCGTCGATGATCATGGCCGGGAAATCGGGCACCAGCCAGGTGCGCAACATCACCGCCGCCGAACGCGCGCGGGGCGTGATCAGCAACGATCAGCTGCCGTGGAACCGGCGCGACCATGCGCTGTTCGTGGGCTATGCCCCGTTCGACGCGCCGCGCGTGGCGGTGGCGTGCGTCGTGGAACATGGCGGCGGCGGATCGGCGGTGGCCGCCCCCATCGTGCGCGACGTTCTGCTGCGCGCGCTGACGGGCAAGATGCCCGCTCTTGCCGCCTATCCCCAGAACCAGCGCGCGCGGATCGAGACGGCCCTGTCGGAACTGCGCCTTCGCGACATGGACGCGCTGGCCCGCGCCACCTCCACCCCGGACCGCGCCTGATGAGCTTTCTTGAATACCGCATCCAGACGGTCCCCACGGGGTTTCGCAAGGTCCTCTACCTCAACTGGCCCCTGATCATCCTGTTGACCACGGTCTGCGCGGTGGGCTGGCTCATGCTCTATTCCGTAGCCGGGGGCCGGATCGACACCTGGGCCGAGCCGCAGATGAAACGCTTTGCCGTCGGCCTGACGGTGATGCTGGTGGTGGCGTTCATCCCCATCTGGTTCTGGCGCAACATGTCGGGGGTGGCCTATCTGGTGTCGGTGGGCCTGCTGGTCGCCGTGGACGTGATGGGCCATGTGGGCATGGGGGCGCAGCGCTGGCTGAACTTCGGGTTCATCACGCTGCAACCGTCCGAGTTGATGAAGATCGCCCTCGTGATGATGCTGGCCGCCTATTACGACTGGTTGCCGGTGAACAAGGTGTCGCGTCCCTTGTGGGTTCTGCTGCCGGTCGGGATGATCCTTCTGCCGGTGGCGCTGGTCATGGTGCAGCCCGATCTGGGCACCGCCATCCTGCTTCTGGGCGGGGGGGCGGTGGTGATGTTCTGCGCCGGGGTCCACTGGCTTTATTTCGCGGCCGTCGCGGGTCTGGGCGGCGGGATCGTGACGGCCGTGCTGGCCAGTCGGGGCACCACATGGCAGCTTCTGCGCGATTACCAGTATCGCCGGATCGACACCTTCCTCGATCCCTCCAGCGATCCGCTGGGGGCCGGCTACCACATCACCCAAGCCAAGATCGCCCTGGGATCGGGCGGCTGGACGGGGCGCGGGTTCATGCAAGGCACGCAAAGCCGCCTGAACTTCCTGCCCGAAAAGCATACCGACTTCATCTTCACCGTCGTGGCCGAGGAGTTCGGCTTCATCGGCGCCTGCTCGTTGCTTGTTCTTTATGCGCTGATCATCGTGTTCTGCATCACATCGGCCATCCAGATGCGCGACCGGTTCGCGGCGCTGGTGACCTTGGGCATCGCGGCCAGTTTCTTCTTTCTTTTCGCGGTCAACATGTTGATGGTCATGGGGCTCGCCCCGGTCGTGGGTGTGCCGCTGCCGATGGTCAGCTATGGCGGATCGGCGATGATGGTGCTTCTGACGGCCTTCGGGATCGTGCAGAGCGCGCATGTACATCGGGCAAGGGACCGCTGAATGACGACTGTTTTCTTCGCCGCCGGGGCGCATCAATGGGCGAAATACGAACCGCATCTGGGGGCCGCCCTGTCCCGCGCCGGCGTCACCGCCGACATCGTGACCGAGGCGCCCGATCCGGCGGCGATCGACTACATCGTCTTCGCCCCCGGCGGGCTGATCGAGGATTTCAGCCCCTTCGTGAACACCCGCGCCGTGCTCAGCCTGTGGGCGGGGGTGGAACGCGTGGTGGGCAACACGACCCTGACCCAACCCCTGTGCCGCATGGTCGATCCGGGGCTGGAAAAGGGAATGATCGAATATGTGACCGGCCATGCCCTGCGCCACCATCTGGGCATGGACCGCTTCATCACCGCCACCGCGCCGCATTGGGACCAGAAGCAGCCCCCCCTGGCCCAGAACCGCAAGGTCGCCGTGCTGGGACTGGGGGAATTGGGGGCCGCCTGCGCCCACGCCCTGGCCCGCATCGGGTTCGACGTGCATGGGTGGAGCCGCAGCCCCAAGACACTGGAAGGTCTGACCACCGCCTCCGGCCCCGACGGGCTGGACGCGGTCCTGAAGGGGGCCGAGATCGTCGTGCTGCTGTTGCCCGACACGCCCGCCACCGAAAACGTGCTGAACGACCGCGCCCTGGCGCAGCTGGCCCCGGGGGCCGCAATCATCAACCCCGGGCGCGGCCCCCTGATCGACGAAGGCGCGCTGCTGGATGCGCTAGATTCCGGTCAGGTCGGCCATGCGACGATGGACGTTTTCCGCCAGGAACCCTTGCCGCCGGATCATCCGTTCTGGCATCATCCGAACGTGACCGTCACGCCGCATATCGCCGCCTGGACGCGGCCCGACACCGCGTCGGGCGTGGTGGCCGAGAATGTGCGGCGGGGCGAGGCGGGTGCGCCTTTCCTGCATCTGGTGGATCGCGTCACGGGATACTGAAGCGCGACCCTCTGGCCAAATCGGGCCTGGAATGGTTTGACGGGGGAAAAGACGACCCAAGGGGCAGAGTGATGTGGAATTTCGTGCGGGCCGTGATGCTGGCCCTTCTGGTGCCCCTGGCCGCGGCCGCCATCGCACAGGACGCGCCCGAACCCCGTCTGGGGGCGGTGACGAACCTGCCCCTGCCCCGTTTCGTCACGCTCAAGACCAGCGAAGGCAACGCCCGCCGCGGCCCCGGCCTGACCCACCGGATCGACTGGGTGTTCACCCGCGACGGGATGCCCCTGCTGATCACCGCCGAATACGGTCATTGGCGGCGGGTTGAGGATGCCGAGGGCGTGGGCGGCTGGATGCATTACGCGCTTCTGTCCGGCTCCCGCTCGGCCCTCATCACCGCCGACATGGCCGACCTGCACGACAGCCCGAGCGAGGATTCGACCGTCGTGCTGCGCGCGCAGAAGGATGTGGTGGCGACGTTGCTGCAATGCACCGCGAACTGGTGCCGCCTGCGGCTGGCGGGCGAACGCGGCTGGGTTCTGAAATCGCAGATCTGGGGCGTGGGCAAGGACGAGATTCTGGAATGACCCATCTGGCATTGCGGGCGGGGATCGCCTCGTTCCTCGTGGCGACGGTGCTTGTGCTGATGAAGCTGTGGGCCGTGGCGCAGACGGGGTCGCTGTCGGTGGCGGCGTCCCTGGCCGACAGCGCGATGGACATGATCCTGTCGCTGGGTGCGATGACGGCGATTTTTTATGCCCAACGCCCCGCGGACGAGGATCACCCCTTCGGCCACAGTTCCGCCGAGGACATCGCGGCCCTGGGGCAGGCCGTCTTCATCTTCGTGTCGGCGGGCGTCATCGCCGTGGCGGCGGTGCGACGGCTGATCCACCCCGAGCCGCCCTCTCTGGGACGCGAGGGGGCGGGGATCGTGGTCATGACGGTGTCCATCCTGCTGACGCTGGCGCTGGTCTGGTGGCAGGGGCGCGTGGCGCGGGCCACGGGCAACCGCGTGGTGGCGGCGGACCGGCTGCATTATCTGGGCGATCTCATCCCATCGATCGGGGCGCTGTTCGCGCTGCTGGCCTCGGGGCGGCTGGACCTGCCGGCGGTGGACAGCGTGGTGGCGCTGGCAGCGGCGGGGCTGATGGTGGTGGGCGCGCTGAAGATCGGGCGCGGCGCGTTCGATGCGCTGATGGACCGGCAGGCCGATCCCGACCTCTTGCACGGGATCGAGACGCTGGTCCGCAACTGGCCCGAGGTGCGGGGGTTCCACGACCTGAAAAGCCGGACCGCCGGCAGCCGCGTCTTCATCAACCTGCATATCGAACTGGATGGCGACCTGACCCTGCGAGAGGCGCATGACATCGGCGCGGGCCTGAAACGGACCATCACCCTCGCCTATCCGCAGGTGGAGGTGATCATCCACAAGGACGTGGCGCACCGCCCCGGCTGATCATGCCCCCCGCGCCCGCATCAGCGCCGCCGCGATCAGCGCGGGCACCCGGTCATGCAGCCCCACGGGCGGCAAAAGCGGGCCGGTGAACCCCGCCCTGGCCAGCGCATCCGGCAGATCGTCGATCACGTGGCCCCGCCGTGCGGCAAAGAACGGCAGGCAGGCGGCATTCGGCATGTCCCGCGCCACATCCGCGATCTGCGGGCTCTGGTCGATGAAGGCCGCGCGGCAGGGCTTCCCCGTCTCCGCCTCGATCCGCGCGGCAAGATCGTGGACCACGCGCGACGGCTCGGCGCTGCGGAACGACCCGTGGCCCGCCAGAAGCACCGGTCGCCCCGCCGCCCGCGCCAGATCGACGGTCAGCGCCATCACCGCCGGATCGGCGCCGAAGGGGGCCAGCACGGGCCACGCCGCCCCCCCGGCCGCCGCCAGCCGCCGGGGCAGATGCGTGCCGGTGAACCACCCCGCCGCCATGAACAGGGGATAAACGACCCCCACCCCCCCGGCCAACCCCCGCTCCAGCGCCCCGGCTTCGGCCAGGGTCGCGGCGCGCACGTCCCACCCGTCCAGATGGGTGGCGACATGGCGGGCCAAATCCTCGATCTCCTCCCCCGCCGGGCGGGGGTCGGAGGGTTGGCCATGGGACACGATAAGGGCGCGATGGGTCATGTCGCGCATCTTGCGCCCATCCGCCCGCAAATGCCATACGTCACCCATCCGCCCCACCGCACAGATTCGCGGTGTCGGCGTCGCACTTTCATGACACGAATATGTCAAAACGCCGCAGGTGCGCGCCGGACGGATATTTCGTAAAGGATACTCGATGAAAGACCTCCGGTTCAGAACCATAAGCCTGACGCTGTTGATTGTGACGTTCGGATTTCTTGGCATTTCGGCAGCAACGGTGAGCGATTTGAACCTGTTTTTCAAAGAAGGCCACGGGCTTGAACTGGCATCGGTCGGGGTGCTGTTCGCGGCGGTCGTGCTGTGGCTCTGGCTGGCGGGGCCCTATCGGTGGCGCGAATGGCAGATTCCGTTTCTGTTTCTGGCGATGGCGGCGCGGGAAATGGACGCCGACAAACGTTTCACCGACTATGGGCTTTTGAAGCTGAACACCTATACCGGGCCCGCCCCATGGGGGGAGAAGCTTCTGGGGGCCGCGATCATCGCGCTGACGCTTTGGGCGTCGTGGCGGTTGCTGACGCGCAACGCGCCCCTGTGGTGGCAGCGGCTGAAGGCCGGACGGTTGGACGCATGGCTGATTGCCGGGGCCTTCGTTCTGGGCGTGGTGGCCAAGACGATCGACGGGCTGGGGCGCAAGCTGGCCGGCTTCGGGATCGAGATTTCGGCCCAGACCGACCAGATGGCGGGCCGCACCGAGGAGGTGTTGGAACTGGCCTGCTATCTGATGCTGGCGATCGCCGTCGCGCGTTTGTCCAGTCTGCGGGGCGCGCGCTGACCCCCTTTCCCCATGCTTGGTTCGACCGCCCCGCCCCCGACGTCGCACGCGATCTGATCGGCAGCCGGCTGGAGGTCGGCCCCTTGGCCGCGCGCGTCGTGGAGACGGAGGCCTATACCTCCGACGACCCCGCCTCCCACAGCTTTGGCGGCCCCCGCCCCCGCAACCGGGCGATGTTCGGCCCGGCGGGGCTGGCCTATGTCTATCGCTCCTATGGCATCCACTGGTGTCTGAACGTCGTGTGCCGGTCTGGGGATGCGGTGCTGTTGCGCGCGCTGGAACCGCTGGCCGGGCTGGAGGTGATGGCGCGGCGGCGCGGCACCGAGGCACCGCGCGCCTTGTGTTCGGGGCCGGGCAAGATCGGGCAGGCTTTCGGGCTGGACGCGGCGGCGGACGGTGCCGACATCCTGCGGTTCCATCCCGCACCACGCGGCCCTGTCGTCACCGGCCCGCGCATCGGCATCACCCGCGCCACCGATCGCCCATGGCGCTTCGGGTCGGAGGGGTCGGCGTTCCTCAGTCGACGTTTTCCGGGAACATGACGGGGTGTCGCTCTGTTGTCTTTCAAAAGGAGGACATCATGACGGACATTCAAATGGTCGGCATCCCGCAACCCGGTGACCTGCCCCCAAATTCCCCCCCGCCCTCGCCCGGACCCGATCTGCCCGATCCCGGCCCGGATCAGATGCCCCCAGCCGAAGATCCCGATCTTCCCGCACCGGGCGAAGTCACACCCCCCATCCGCGCATAAGGAGGCCCGCGCCATGCCCGCCAAATCGAAAGCCCAGCAGAAAGCCGCCGGGGCCGCACTTTCGGCCAAACGGGGCGAGACGAAGAAATCCGATCTGAAAGGCGCCTCGAAGCAAATGGCCGCCAGCATGTCGGAAAAGGAACTGCACGACATGGCCGCGACCAAGCGCAAGGGGAAACCCGAAACCGCAGCGAAAGACGACTAGGCGTTCAGGAACGCCAGCATCCGCCGCTCGTCGGCCTTCAGCGCGCTGTCCCCTTCTGTGGGCAGCGCGTTCAGCATGTCGATCCGTGCCACCGGCTCCATGTCGGACAGCGCCAGAACTTCGGGGTGGATGTAGGATTTGCGGGCGATGGTGGGCGTGTTGCCCAAAGCCTCCGCCGCCAGCTCGCACATGGATTTCAGCGACAGCTTGCCCGGCTCCCGTGCCGCCGTGAAGGCCGCGAGCGACCCGCCCCAGGTGCGAAACGTCTTGGCCGTCGCCCCCGCCACCCCCGACCCTTCGGCGATATAGTCGTTCAGATTGTGAGAGGAGACGGGCCGAACCTCCCCCTCCTCATCCACCCAGGTGAACAGGTGCCGTCCCGGCAGATCTCCGATCTGGTGCATGATCCGGTGCAGACGCTTGTCGCGCAGCGTGCGGTTCACCGCCTTGCCGCCCTTGGCCTTGAACTTCAGCCGCACCACGCCATCGGCCAGCGACAGATGACGGGTCAGCAGGGTCGTGGCCCCGAATGTCTTGTTGGCAAGGGTGTAGGCCGGGGTTCCCGCCCGAAGATAGGTCCGGTCGATCAACAGGACCATCGCCGCAAGACTGAAGGACAGATCGCCCGCATCCTCTTTCAAATCCCGATCCACGCGGCGGCGCAGGCGGCCCAGACCCGCCCCGAAGGCGGGCAACGTGTCGTATTTCGCCGCCGATCGCCACGCGCCCCAATCGGGGTGATAGCGGTATTGCTTGCGCCCCCGCGCGTCCAGCCCGGTGGCCTGCAGATGCCCATTTTCCAACGCGCAGATCCACACGCTTTCATAGGCGGGGGGGACGGCCAGCTTCAGGCAGCGGCTGCGGTCCGGCCCTTTCAGCGTGGCCCCGTCCGGCCCGACGAAGCAAAAACCTTTTCCGGCGCGCTTGCGGGAAATGCCGGGCATCCTGTCATCGACATAGACCAGCCCCTCGGGCACCTGAACATCGCTTGGCATCGTCACCCTTCCCCTTGCGGGGACAAACGATCAGCGATGCGCGGGGTTCCCGCAGGTCGGGCAGTCGTCGCGACGATGAACGGTCATCACCCGCGTTTCCATGTAAAGCGCGTCGAAGATCATCAGCCGGTTGCGCAAAGGCGTGCCCGCGCCCGCCAGACGCTTCACCGCCTCGGCGGCCATCATCCCGCCGATGATGCCCGGAAGGGGTCCCAGAACCCCCGCCTCGGCGCAGGAGGGGACAAGCCCCTCGGCCGGAATCTCGGGGAACACGCAGCGCAGGCAGGCCGAACCTGCGTCGGCATAAAGGCCGATCTGCCCCTCCCACTGCGTCAGGGCGCCCGAGATGAGCGGGCGCGAGACCCGCACCGCAAGGTCATTCGCCAGATACCGGGTGGCGAAACTGTCGGTTCCGTCCAGGATCAGGTCATGCGCGGCCACAAGGTCCGGCTCATCGGTCAGGTGGCGGGGCATCGCCTCCACCACGACATGCGGGTTGATCGCGCGCATCCGCGCCGCCGCGGACAGCGCCTTGTTCATGCCGATATGGGCGGTGTCGTGCACGACCTGGCGTTGCAGGTTGTGCACCTCCACCTCATCCCCGTCCATCACGGTGATATGGCCGATGCCCGCCGCCGCGAGATAGGGCAGCGCCCCGGCCCCAAGCCCCCCCGCGCCGATCACCAGAACGCGCGCCCGGCCCAGCCGCATCTGCCCCACGCCCCCCACTTCGCGCAGCAGCATGTGGCGGGAATAGCGGTGAAGCTCGGCCTCCGACAGCATCAGCCGGTCGATCCGAACCCGCCCGCCCCGCGCGCGGTCGTGCCGGAGAATTGGTCCACCACCGTCAGGGTCGGGCGCAGCACGGGCACGAACATCATCTGGGCCACCCGCTCGCCCGGCTCGACCACGATGGGGGCGCCGGTCGGGTTGCGGTTCCACAGGCTGATCTTCACCTCGCCGGTGTAATCCGAATCGATCAGACCGACGAGGTTGCCCAGAACCAGCCCCTTCTTGTGCCCCGAGCCCGAACGCGGCAGCACCAGCGCCGCCATGCGGTCGGTATCCATGAACAGCGCAAGGCCCGACGGGATCAGCGTCGCCGGGGCCCCGGCCGCAATCTCCATCGGGGCGTCGATGCAGGCGAACAGGTCCACCGCCGCCGAACCGGCGGTCTGATAGGCGGGGATGCCCCAGTCATGCACGCGCGGGTCAAGCACACGGATCTCTACGGTCGGGTCGGTCATCGGGCCTCCTGTCTTCGGCCCGGACGATAGGGCGTCGCGATGCCCCACGCAACCTCAGCCAAGGGCCGCCGCGATCTCCTCCGCCAGACGGCGGGCGACCTGATCCTTGGTCATGCGGGGCCACGGGGTGGTGCCGTCCGCGCGCAGGATCGTCACCTCGTTTTCCGTCCCGCCCATGATGCCCGTCGCGGGCGACACATCATTGGCCACGATCCAGTCGCAGCCCTTGCGGCGCAGCTTGTCCTGCGCGTGGGTCAGGACATCATGGGTTTCGGCGGCAAAGCCCACGACCAGACGGGGGCGGTTCTCCCCCCGGGAAACGGTTGCCAAGATGTCGGGGTTTTCGATCAGGGTCAGCGGGGCCGGCCCCTCGCCCGGACGTTTCTTCAGCTTGGCCGCGCCCGCCTCGGCCACGCGCCAATCGGCCACGGCGGCGGCGAAGATCGCCGCATCGGCCGGCAGTGCCGCCTGCACCGCCGCCAGCATCTGCGCCGCCGTTTCCACCCGCACCACCGCAGCCCCCGTCGGCGGCGGCACGGTGGCGGGGCCGGTCACGAAGGTGACGGTCGCGCCCAATCCCAGACAGGCCTGCGCCAACGCCGTCCCCTGCGCGCCCGAGGATCGGTTGGCGATGAAGCGGACGGGATCGATCGGCTCCTGCGTGGGGCCGGAGGTGATGAGGATGTGCCGCCCTGCCAAAGGCTGCGCGCCGAAGGACGCGGCGACGGCCGCCACGATCTCCATCGGTTCGGACAGGCGGCCGGGGCCGAATTCGCCGCAGGCCATCGCGCCATCGTCCGGGCCGACGAATCGGACGCCATCCGCCTTCAGCGTTGCGATGTTGCGCTGCGTGGCCGGGTGATCCCACATCCGCACATTCATCGCGGGGGCCACCAGCACCGGCGTATCCGTCGCCAGAAGAAGGGTGGAGGCAAGATCGTCCGCCCGCCCCTGCGCCATCTTGGCCATCAGATCCGCCGTCGCGGGCGCAACCACGATCAGATCGGCGGAACGGGAGAGTTGGATATGCCCCATCTCCGCCTCATCCGTCAGATCGAACAGATCGCGATAGACCTTGTGCCCGGCCAGCGCCGCCACCGACAATGGGGTCACGAACTCCTCCCCCGCGCGGGTCAGGACGGGCGTGACCGCGGCCCCACGATCGCGAAGGCGCCGGATCACCTCCAGCGCCTTGTAGGCGGCGATCCCGCCACCGATGATCAGAAGAATGCGTTTGCCTTTCATCATGGGCGCAACCATAGGCCGCGCCTGCGATCAAAGGAAGTGGTGAACCTCGCGGCTCTGCGTCTCAAGGCTGCGGCGCATCTTGGCGAAGGCGGCGGCTTCCAACTGGCGCACGCGCTCTTTCGACAGGCCCAGTTCCTCGCCCAAGGATTCCAGGGTGCGGGGCGCTTCGCGCAGCTTGCGCTCCGTCACGATGAAACGCTCGCGCGCGTTCAGGTTCTGGATGGCCGAAATCAGCCAGTTCCGCAAATAGGCGGCATCATGCGAACCTTCGACCTGCTCGGCCGCCTGCGCCGAATCGTCCTCCAGCGCGTCGATCCATTCGCGGCCATCCTCGTCCGACGATTGCGTGGCGTTCAACGAAAAGTCGGAGCCGGACAGACGGCCCTCCATCATCTCCACATCGGCCAGCGGCACGCCGACCTCGATGGCGATCATGTGGCGCAGCTGATGGCTGTCCAGCGATTCGCCCCGCGCCTCGGCCTCACGTTCCAGCTTGGCCTGCACGCGGCGCATGTTGAAGAACAGCGCCTTCTGGCTGGAGGTGGAGCCGGTCCGCACCATGGACCAGTTGCGCATGACGTAATCCTGGATCGAGGCCTTGATCCACCACACGGCATAGGTGGAGAAGCGCACCCCCCGATCCGGGTCGAACTTGTCGGCGGCTTTCATCAGGCCAAGGCTCGCCTCCTGGATCAGGTCGTTCATCGGCGCGCCATAGCGGCGGAATTTGGCCGCCATGGAAATCGCCAACCGCATATAGGCGGTGATCAGACGGTGGAGGGCTTTCTCATCGCGCTGGTCGCGCCAGGCATAGGCCAGCCGCAGTTCGGTTTCCGCATCCAGAAGTTCCGCTTTCATCGCCTTGCGCGACATCGTCTGATCGCTGAACATATCGAGTGGCATGAGACCCCTCTCCCTCTGCTTTTGTTTGATGGGGCTTGACCCCACGGTGTTCCGCCACATGTCCTGCCGTGGCGGATCCGGCTTTCTGATGGGGAAACGGGGGAAGCGCCGCTTTAGTTCCCCGAAAACTTCGGACAAGTAGCCTTTGCGCAGATTTTTCGGCGCTGGCCCCGAACCGGCGGGCGCGCGTTAACCTTTCTTAAACCAACATTTTCGTATGCCGGACGGACCTTGCCCGGAGTTTGCCATGGTTGCCCGCGCCTATACCGTCGCCTTTGAAGGGGTGGAGGCCCGGCTGGTGGAGGTGCAATGCGCCCTCTCCCCCGGTCTTCCGGCGTTTTCCATCGTGGGCCTGCCCGACAAGGCCGTGAGCGAGGCGAAGGAACGCATTCGCGCCGCGCTGGACACCATGTCCATCGCCCTTCCCTCGCGCCGGATCGCCATCAATCTGGCCCCGGCGCATCTGCCGAAGGAAGGATCGCATTTCGATCTGCCCATCGCGCTGGCCCTGCTGACGGCGATGGACATCGTGCCGGGGGATGACGTGGCGCGCACCGTATCCTTGGGGGAATTGTCGCTGGACGGTCGGCTGATGCCCGTGGCGGGGGCCCTGCCCGCCGCGATGACCGCCGCCGAAGGCGATCGCGCCCTGATCTGCCCGGAGGCCTGCGGGGCCGAGGCGGCCTGGGTCGGTGCCACGCAGGTTCTGGCCGCGCCCACGCTGACCCATGTCCTGCGCCACCTGACAGGGCAATCCCCCCTCGCCCCGGCCGAGGCGCTGCACATCGCCCCCGCCCCCACCGCCCGCGATTTTCGCGATGTGAAGGGGCAGGAACGGGCCAAGCGCGCGCTGGAGATCGCGGCGGCGGGGCGGCATCACCTGTTGATGGTGGGGGCACCCGGTTCGGGCAAGTCCATGCTGGCGGCGCGCCTGCCCGGCATCTTGCCGCCCTTGTCACCGATGGAGGCGCTGGAAACCTCCACCATCCATTCGGTGGCAGGGCTGCTGGACGGGGGATTGCGCCGCGACCGGCCGTTCCGCGCGCCTCATCACACCGCGTCGGTCCCGGCCATCACCGGCGGCGGGCGCGGCGCGAAACCGGGAGAGCTGAGCCTTGCCCATAACGGTGTCCTGTTTCTGGACGAGCTGCCCGAATTTCCCCGACAGGTGCTGGAAACCCTGCGTCAGCCGATCGAGACGGGGGAGATCATGGTCGCCCGCGCCAATGCCCATATCCGCTATCCCTGCCGGTTCCTGTTGGTGGCGGCGGCCAATCCCTGCCGCTGCGGGCATCTGGCCGATGCGGCCCGCGCCTGTTCGCGCGCCCCCGCCTGCGGCGAGGATTACATGGGCCGCATCTCCGGCCCCCTGATGGATCGGTTCGACATGCGGCTGGACGTGCCTTCGGTGCCGTGGTCCGATCTGGGGGGGGAGGCCACGGGCGAAACGTCCGCCACCATCGCCGAACGCGTGGCGGCGGCGCGCGCGGTCCAGACGGCGCGGCTCGAGGAAACCCACGCCCGCACCAATGCCGAGGCCGAAGGCGCCCTGCTGGAGGAGATCGCCACCCCCGACGCACAGGGTCAGGCGCTGCTGGCCCGGGTGGCCGACCGTTTCGGCCTGTCCGCGCGCGGGTATCACCGCATCCTGCGCGTGGCCCGCACCATCGCCGATCTGGACGGCAGCGCCGACGTCCGCCAGCCGCATGTGGCCGAAGCCGTCGGCTATCGCATCGCGGGCCAGAAGGCGCTTGCCTGAGGGCCCGGCACGCCCCAGATCATGGGGATGCCGATATTCCTCATCCTCGGGCTTATCGCCTTTTTTGTCCTGTCATGGTGGTGGCATCGCAGCCGCACCCTGACGCGCGACTGCCGCTGGCGCGAGGATCGGACGCGGGCAAGGGAAGGCGAGACCTTCTTTCACTGCGTCGCCTGCGGGGCGGAAATCCATCTACCCCAAGGTGCCGAACCGCGCGATTGCCTGCGCGTTCAGCAATAACGCTCGACAAAGGCCAGTTGGTGATCGCCATACCGATCCCCCGCCGCCCAACCGGGGGGCAGAAGGCGGTCGATCTCGGCCAGATCGGCCTCCGTCAGGTCGGGCACCTTTGCCCATTGGCGTAGATGGTCGGCGGTGCGGGTGCCCGGAATGGGGATGACGTGGTCCCACCGGCCCAGCACCCACGCCACGGCCACCGCCGCCACCGACCAGCCACGATCGTGGCAGAAGGCGCGGAACGGCGCGATGCGGGCCAGATTCTCGGCAAAATCCGCGCCGGTGAAGCGCGGGTTGGTGTGACGGAAATCCACGCCCGACCGGAAATCCTCACGCCGCAGCGGCACATCGCCGAACATGCCGCGCCCCAGGGGGGAAAAGGCGACAAAGGCCACACCGAGATCGGCCGTCGCCTGCAAGAGGCCCAGTTCCGGCTGGCGGGTCCACAGCGAATATTCGCTTTGCACCGCCGTCACCGGACATTCGGCATGGGCGCGGCGCAGGGTGGTGGGCGACACCTCGGACAGGCCCCAGCCGCCGATCTTGCCGTCCTCGATCAGACGGGACATGGTGCCCGCCACCTCCTCCACCGGCACGCCGGGATCGCGGCGGTGGATGTAATAGAGATCGACGTGATCGCGCTTCAGCCGGCGCAGCGATTCCTCAAGACAGGTGCGGATATAGGGTTCGGTGTTGTCCACGCTGCGGGGCGGGCCGCTGACGATGCCGCATTTGGTGGCGATGCGGGCGGCCCCGCCCCAGTCGCCGATGATCTGCTCGGACACGCCCATGCCATAGACGTTGGCCGTGTCGATCAGGTCGATCCCCGCCGCCACCGCCGCATCAAGACAGGCGCGCGACGTCGCCTCGTCCGTGGCGCCGAACATGCCGCCAAAGCTCATCGCGCCAAGGCCGATGGCCCCCACATCCGGGCCGTTCGCCCCCAACCGCCGTGTCCGCATCAGTCGTCCTTTCCAAAGGCCGCCCCCAAGGCGACCTCAACCATCCGGGGGAAACTGCGTTCGCGGGCCTCGGGATCAAGGCTTTCGCCTGTCAGAAGATGGTCCGACACCGTCAGCACCGCCAGCGCCCGCGCCTTGTGCCGGGCGGCTAGGGCGTAAAGCTCCGCCGCCTCCATCTCCACCGCCAGAACGCCGTGGCGGCGCATCTGTTCGCCCAAGTCGGGGCGTTCGTCGTAGAAGGTGTCGGAGGAATAGATCTGCCCCACATGCGCCTCGGGCGCCAAACCGGCCGCGCGGCGCAGCAGGCCGAAATCTGCGGTGGGTGCAAAAGACAACTCGCGGAAGATCGTCGCCGAGGGCCAGCCCGCATGGCAGGCCGACATCGCCAGAACCAGATCGCGGACCTTCACCTCCGGCTGCATCCCGCCCGCGCTGCCAATGCGGATCAGCGTCTTCGCCCCCGCCCGGATCAGTTCGTTGGCATAGATCGACAGGGACGGCATCCCCATCCCCGTGCCCTGCACCGTCACGCGATGCCCCCGCCACCCGCCGGTGAACCCCAACATGCCGCGAATGCCGTTCACCTGAACGGCGCCCTCCAGAAACGTCTCCGCCACCCATTTCGCGCGCAAGGGATCGCCGGGCAGCAAGACCGTCTCGGCAATCTCGGCATCCGGGTCGATGTGATAGGTCATGTCCGCTCCCATCCGGCAAGGTGGCGCAGACCTTGCGTCACGTCGGTGCGGATGGCCAGGCGCAATCCCGGCTCGTCCCCCGCCCGCAACGCCGCCAGAATCAGGCGGTGGTGCTGCGGCGGCTCGTTCCGGCGCAGGCGGGAATAGAGCGCGCGCATCGTCGGTCCCAGTTGCAGCCATACCGTTTCCGTCAACGCCAGCATCGCCGGGGCCTGCGCGCGCAAATAAAGGGTGCGGTGAAACTCCAGATTCGTGCGGATATAGGCAACGGCATTGCCCTTGGCCACCGCTTCGGCATTGGCGGTGTTGATCGCGGCCAGCCGGTCGATCAGCGCGAAATGCGCGCGGGGCAACGCGCGGGACGCCAGCTCCGGTTCCAGAAGCGCGCGGATCGCGGCCAGTTCCTCGATCCGGTCGGGCGACAGGGCGGGTGTCGCCACCCGGCCGGAGGAGGAGAGCGTCAGCGCCCCCTCGGCCACCAGCCGCCGCACCGCCTCGCGCGCGGGGGTCATGGAGACACCATGCTCCTTGCCGATGCCGCGCAGGGTCAGCGCCTGACCGGGGGCCATCTCGCCATGCATGATGGAGGTGCGCAGCGTGCGATACACCCGTTCATGCGCGGCGGGCGTGTTGGGCAGGATCGACATGGCAGGCGGAACGGGCGGGATCATGCGAAGCGCCAGGCGTGCAGCCCCTCCCCCCCCGGGCCGCGCAGCCAGGCGCGTCGGGGGGCGTAATCGGGGCACAGCCGCGCCACCACCGCCCAGAAGGCGGGCGAATGATTCATCTGGTCCAGATGCGCCACCTCATGCGCCGCCACGTAATCCAGCACCTCGGGCGGGGCGAGGATCAGCCGCCACGAGAACATCAACGCCCCATCCGCCGTGCAGCTTCCCCAGCGGCTGCGCGTGTCGCGCAGCGTCAGCCGGGTGTAGCGCAGGCCGATGGTGGCCGCATGGCGGTCGCAGGCGGTGGCCAGACGGTCGCGCGCCAGACCCCGCAGCCAACCCTGAACCCGCGGCCCCGGCGCGGGTCCGGGCACGCAGAGCGCGTCCCCCTCCACCCGCACCCGCCCTGTGGCGGAGGTCACGATCCGCGCCCGCCCCTCCACCGGCAGGGCGGTGCCCCAAGTGACCGGCTGCCCGGCGGGCAGATCGTCCATCACCCCGCGCAGCCAGTCGGCATGACGGCCGGCAAAGGCCAACGCCTCGGCCACCTTGGCGCGCGCGGGCACCGACAGCGTCACCCGCCCGTCCAACCGCGACACACGCAGCGAAAATCGCCGCGCCCGCGCCGAACGGCGCAGGATCAGCGGCACATCCGGCAATCCCGGAACATGAAGCGGCAGGGTCATATCCATCACGGCCCAGACTATCCTTGCAATTCCCGCCCGTAACCCCCAATTCCCTTGGGTCCGAAAGCCTTTGACACTTGCGTCGCGCTGTGGCAAGCGACGGCGACCTTTCGCACCAGCCAGCCCTTGAAGGATATGACATGCCCAAAGAGGAATGGGGCACGAAGCGGCTTTGCCCCACCACCGGCAAACGCTTCTATGACCTGAACCGCACGCCCATCGTCAGCCCCTACACGGGCGAGATCGTGGATATCGAAAGCGCCCGGCGCAAAGCGGCCTCGGCCGTGATTTCGCGCGTCAGCGCGGAAAAGGAAGACACCAACCTGACCGAAGAGCTGGACGGCGACGACCTGCTGGACGACGATTCGACCAACGAATCGGAGATCGACGACGATCTGCTGGAAGATGACAGCGACGACAACGTCTCGCTGGACGAACTGGCCGACGTGGCGGGCGACGAAGACGAAAGCTGATATGAAAAAGGTTCGGGCGAGGTGCGATTTTTCCTCTTGCACCCTGCCCGCACCTCTCATAGAAGGCCCGAGCAGACCGGGACCAACACGGAAACGGGACGCACTCCGGTGGGGTCATAGCTCAGTTGGGAGAGCGCTTGAATGGCATTCAAGAGGTCGGCGGTTCGATCCCGCCTGGCTCCACCAAAATAACAAAAGGCCGTCCCTCGGGGCGGCCTTTGTTCGTTCAGCCCTGCGGCGTCATCGCCTTGCGCGGCTGGTTGCGCTCCAGCCCCAACCGCCGCTCGCGCCAGATGATCAGGCAGCCCGACGCGATGATCAGCGCGGCCCCGCCCAGCATGGTCATGGTCGGCACCTCGGAAAACACGACATAGCCGATGATCAGGGCGAACAGCATCGAGGCATAGTCGAACGGCGCGATGAGCGAAGCGTCTGCCTCGCGGAACGCCTGCGTCATGAAAATCTGCGCCGTCCCGCCCAACAGCCCCGCCACGATCAGCAATGCCGTGAACCCCCATCCCGGCCACACCCAGCCATAGGGGATCGTGGCCAAGGACAGCACGGTGGAAGTCAGCGAGAAATAGAAGACGATGGACGACGTCGTCTCGATCGCGACCATCTTGCGGATGAACACCGCCGCCAGCGCCCCAAACACCGCCCCCGTCAGCGCCAGCATCGCGCCCAGGGCCGCCGCATCGTCCATCGCCCCCGGCCCCACGGTCATGTTGGGGGCCAGAACGATCATCACCCCCACCAGCCCGATCATCACCGCCGTCATGCGAAAGGCGCGCACATCCTCGCCCAGAAACATCGCGGCGAAGATCACCGTCAGCAGGGGCGCGGCATAGCTGAGCGCCGTCGCCTCGGGCAGCGGCAGATAGGCCAGCGCGGCAAAGCCGAAGCCCATCGCCATCGTGCCCGCAAGGCCGCGCCAGACATGGCCCATCAGATTCTGCGCCTTCAACCCGGTGCGCAGTTCGTGCCGCATCGCCAGCCAGACCAGTATGACCGGAATGGCGAAGGCCGACCGGAAGAACACGGCCTGCCCCGGCGGCACCTCGTCCGAAGTAGCCTTGATGATCGACGCCATTACGATGAAAAGCAGAACCGAACAGACCTTCAGGGCGATCCCGCGCATGGGGCGGGCTGGAACGGGGGGCATGGCGATCTTTCGTCTTGTGCCCCGCCACTCCACATCGTTTCCCCCCAAGGTGCAAGAGGAGCATGAGCATGACGATCCAGAACCGCATCGCGCAAGGGCGCGGCACCACCCCCGCCGATCTGGTCCTGAAGGGGGGCCGGATCTTCGATCTGATGACCGGCGATCTGGTGGCGGGCGATGTCGCCATCTGCGGCGACACCATCGTCGGCGTGTTCGACACCTATGACGGCGTGCGGGAGATCGACTGCACGGGGCGCATTCTGGTGCCCGGCTTCATCGACACGCATCTGCACATCGAATCGTCGCTGGTCACCCCGTTCGAATTCGACCGCTGCGTGACCCCGCGCGGCATCACCACGGCGATCTGCGACCCGCATGAATTGGCGAATGTCTGCGGGGCGGCGGCGTTCGACTACTTCCTTGGGGCGGCCGACCGGCTGGTGATGGATCTGCGGGTGAACCTATCCTCCTGCGTGCCCTCCACCCATATGGAAACCGCGGGGGCGGCGCTGATGGCGGCGGACCTCGCCCCCTATGCCGACCACCCCCGCGTGATCGGGCTGGCCGAGTTCATGAATTTCCCCGGCGTGCTGCACGCCGATCCCGACTGCATTGCGAAACTGGAGGCGTTTCAGGGTCGCCATATCGACGGCCATGCCCCGCTTCTGTCGGGGCGCGACCTGAACGGCTATCTTTCCGCCGGCATCCGCACCGAGCATGAGGCGACGACGGAAGAAGAGGCGCTGGAGAAGCTGCGTAAAGGCATGCGCATCCTGATCCGCGAGGGGTCGGTTTCGCGTGACATGATGGCGCTGGCGGGGGTGCTGACTGAACGCACCTCGCCCTATATCGCGCTGTGCACCGACGACCGGAACCCGCTGGACATCGCCGAACACGGCCATATCGACCATATGATCCGCAGCCTGATCGCCGCCGGATGTCCGCCGCTGGCCGTTTACCGTGCGGCCACCCTTTCGGCGGCCGAGGCGTTCGGCCTGAAGGACCGCGGCATGATCGCACCGGGCCGCCGGGCCGACATCGCGGTGATCGACACGCTGGAAAGCTGCCGCGCGCATATGGTGATCGCGGGCGGGGTCGTCGCGGACGAGGCCGCCTTCGCCGCGCGCGAGGGCCTTCCCGCCGTCGCCCGCCATTCCGTCAAGGCCCCGCATGTGCGGGCCGAGGATTTCCGTCATTCCTCCACCTCGGACACCCTCTCCGTCATCGGCATCCGTCCGGGCCAGATTCTGACCGATCACCGCCGCGCCGACATTCCCGACCATCACGGCGACCGCCGCCCCGATCCGGCCCGCGACCTGATCCGCATCGCGGTGGTGGAACGGCACGGGCACAACGGCAACATCGCCACGGGCGTCGTGCAGGGGTTCGGCCTGACACGAGGGGCCATCGCCTCCACCGTCTGCCACGATCACCACAACATCGCCGTGGTGGGGGCGGATTACGACGACATGGCGCTGGCCGTGAACCACCTGTCGCGGATCGAGGGCGGCTTTGCCGTCGTGGCGAATGGCGAGGTTCTGGCCGACCTGCCCCTCCCCCTTGGCGGGCTAATGAGCCTTGAGCCGTTCGAGATCGTGCGCGACCGCCTGATCGACCTGCGCCGTGCGGCCAGATCGCTGGGCGTGGTGCTGGACGAGCCGTTTTTGCAGCTGGCCTTCCTGTGCCTGCCGGTGATTCCGCATCTGAAGATCACCGATCACGGGCTGGTGGACGTGGACGCCTTCCGGCTGCTAGGCCCGTCCTGATTGCGGCGACAGCAGCAAGGGATCGACGCCCAGCGCGTCCAGATGCTGCGCCCATTTCCGCCCGTCCTCGGGCGCGAAGATCAGATCGGCCGAGGCGGCGGGCAGCATCAGCCAGTCGTTGCGGGCGATCTCCTCCTCCAGCTGTCCCGGCCCCCACCCGGCATAGCCCAGGGCCAGAAGCGCCCGGTCCGGCCCCTGCCCCCGCGCCATGGCCTGAAGGATGTCGATCGTGGCGGTCATCTTGAACCCGCCCTCGATCTCCAGCGTCGGCCCTTCGGCCTCGTAATCGCCCGAATGCAGCACGAAGCCCCGCCCGCGTTCGACGGGGCCGCCCAGATGCACGCGGATGTCGCGCCCCTCGGGGGAAAGGGGGATTTCCAGCTGTTCCAGCAGGTCGCCGAATGCCAGATCCTCGGCGGGTTTGTTCACGATGATGCCCATGGACCCGTCGTCGGAATGGGCGCAGATCAGGACGACGGAATGGTCGAACCGGTCATCGCCCATATGGGGCATCGCAATCAGAACCGCGCCGGCAAGGGTCAACTCATCACTCATGCCCTTGATGTATTCGCGCAACCCGCCCCTGCAAGGGAGGCCGCTTCGCCCAAACGTGATTTCTATTTCGGGGGCTTCGGCGTCATGGTCCGGCCCATGCTGATCCGTGCCCTTATCGCCCCGTTCCTTCTGGCGTCCCTTGTGGCGGCGCCCGCCCTTGCCGCCCCCCCGCCCGTGGCGGGCGAGATCCTGCCGGGATGGCAGGAACCGGACGGCGCGCGGATGGTGGCGGTACGCCTGTCGCTGGCGCAGGGGTGGAAAACCTATTGGCGCAGCCCGGGCGATGCGGGCATCCCCCCCGATTTCGACTGGTCTGGATCGCAGAACGTGAAATCCGTGCGGCTGCATTGGCCCACCCCGTCGATCTTTCGCACGAACGGGATGCGCACCATCGGCTATCACGACGAACTGATCCTGCCGGTGGAGGTGGTGCCACAGGACCCCGCGCGCCCGATCCGCCTGAACGCGGAACTGGACATGGGCGTGTGCCGCGATGTCTGCATTCCCGCCACGGTGGACCTACGGGCCGATCTGTCGGGACAGGGCGCGCCGGACGCCCGCATCCAGACCGCCCTCGCCCACCGTCCCGCCACCGCGCGCGAGGCGCGGCTGGCTAATCTGACCTGCACGGTCACCCCCATCGACGACGGTCTGGCCATCACCGCGCGGATGACCCTGCCCGCGCAGGGCGGGACGGAGCTTGTGGTGATCGAACCCGCCAACCCCGCCATCTGGGTGTCGGAGACGCGGACCACCCGCCAGGGCAGCACCCTGACCGCCACCGCCGACATGGTCGGCCCGACGAACGCGCCCTTCGCGCTTGATCGTTCCTCCCTGACCGTCAGCGTTCTGGGCGACGGGCACAGCGTGGAAACGCGGGGCTGCCCGTCGAACTGACGCTTGGGGTCAGCGCCCTTCGGTCAGGCGGGGCAGGATTTCCACCAGATTGCAGGGGCCGTTCGTCGCATCGAACTGGTGGACGAGGATCTCCGTCCACGCATCGCGCACCGCGCCCGAACTTCCCGGCAGGGCGAACATATAGGTGCCGTTGGCGATCCCCCCCGTCGCGCGGGACTGGATGGCCGAGGTGCCCACCGTGCGCATCGACACCATGGCAAAGACCGACGCAAAAGCCTCGATCTCCTTTTCATAAACGTCGCGATGCGCCTCCACCGTCACGTCGCGGCCCGTCAGGCCGGTGCCGCCGGTGGACAGGACCACCTCAACCGCCGGATCGTCGGCCCAGGCGCGCAGGCGGTCCGCGATGCCCGCGCGGTCGTCGCGGCTCATGACGCGGTCGTGGACGATATGGCCCGCGCCCTCGATCAGTTCGGCCAGAACCTTGCCGGATTTGTCCGTCTCCAGCGTCCGGGTGTCCGAGATGGACAGGATCGCGATGCGCAGCGGGCGGAAGGGGGTGTCGTTCATGTCAGTCTCGCCTGTATGTCCAGAAGGTCGGCCCAAGCCTCGCGCTTGGCGGCCGGATTGCGCAGAAGATAGGCGGGATGCAGCATCGGGCGAACCGGAAGGCCGAATCCCTCATGCCATGTGCCCCGCAGACGGGTGATGCCGGTCTTGCCCAGAACCGCCTGCGCCGAGGTGTTGCCCAGCACGATCAGAAGATCGGGGGCCGCCAGTTCGATATGGCGCGACAGGAAGGGCCGCATCATCGCCACCTCCTCTTTCGTAGGGTCGCGGTTCTGCGGCGGACGCCACGGCATGACATTGGTGATATAGACCGCGCGGGTGATGTCGGGATTGTCGCGGGCAAGACCGATCGCCGCCAGCATCCGGTCCAGCATCTGACCCGCACGGCCCACGAAGGGACGGCCTTGCATATCCTCGTCCCGGCCCGGCGCCTCGCCCACGATCATCACGCGCGCCCCGGCCCGCCCGTCGCAGAAGACGGTGTTGCGCGCGCCGCGTTTCAGCTCGCAATGCGGATAATCGGCCACGACCTCTGCCAGCGTCTCAAGATCGGGGGCGGCGGCGGCCATCGCGCGGGCCTCGGCCACCGGGTCGGGGGCCTCCACCACCACCGGCGGGGCGGCGACCGGGGTGGGTTTGGGGGCCACGGCCTCCAGCTCATACCGGTTCAGCGGCGCGTCGCCCACCACGTCCAGCACGCCCAGATCGACCTGCCAGGCCAGCATCGCCGCCGCCGTCTCGAAGTCCAGATCGCACGCATCCCGTTCCATGGCCGCGACACTAGAACCACGGGCCTGCGGGAACAAGGCTTGTCGCATCGCCGCCGGGTTCCTATAAGCGCCCCGACACCCCCGGACAGGAGTCCCCCGATGAGTTTTCGCGCCCGCCACCTGCTGGGGATCGAACACCTCGCCCCGGACGAGATTCTGGCCGTTCTGGATCTGGCCGACCAATATGTCGAGATGTCGCGCCGCACGGTGAAACGGTCGAACACGCTGGCGGGCATGACCCAGATCAACATGTTCTTTGAAAACTCCACCCGCACCCAGGCCAGCTTCGAACTGGCGGGCAAGCGGCTGGGGGCCGACGTGATGAACATGTCCGTCGCCCAATCCTCGGTGAAAAAGGGCGAGACGCTGATCGACACGGCGCTGACGCTGAACGCGATGCACCCCGATCTTCTGGTGGTGCGGCACGGGTCCAGCGGGGCGGTGAACCTGCTGGCGGAAAAGGTGAACTGCGCGGTCCTGAACGCGGGCGACGGGCGGCACGAACACCCCACGCAGGCGCTTCTGGACGCGCTGACCATCCGCCGCGCCAAGGGCCGGATCAACGGCCTGACCGTGGCCATCTGCGGCGATATCCAGCACAGCCGCGTGGCCCGGTCGAACATGCTGCTTCTGGGCAAGATGACCAACACCGTCCGGTTGGTGGGGCCGCCCACGCTCATGCCCTCGGGCGTGTCGGAATTCGGGATCGAGGTGTTCGACGACATGCGCGCCGGGCTGGACGGCGCGGATGTGGTGATGATGCTCCGCCTGCAGAAAGAGCGCATGGACGGGGGCTTCATTCCGTCCGAACGCGAATACTACCACCGCTACGGGCTGGATGCGGAAAAGCTGTCCTTCGCCAAGGACGACGCCATCGTCATGCATCCCGGCCCGATGAACCGCGGGGTGGAGATCGACGGCACCATCGCCGACGACATCAACCGCAGCGTCATTCAGGAGCAGGTGGAGATGGGCGTGGCCGTGCGCATGGCCTGCATGGACCTTCTGGCCCGCAATCTGCGCGCCGAACGCGGGGCGAAGGCCTCGGGGGTGATGGCATGAACGAACCGCTTCTTCTGGCGGCCGCCGCCGCGCTGGCTGGCCTGATCATCGGCTGGGTCCTGCGTCGCCCCGACCCGCGTCCCGCGCAGGATCTGGCGCGGCTGCAGGCCGATCACGCGGGCCTGACGCGCGCCAAGGACGAGATCGCCGCCAACCTGACCGAGGAGCGCCGCCATGTCGGCACCCTGCGCGAGGATAACGGCACCCTGACCGCCCGCGTCGCCACGCTGGAAAGCGAATCCCGCGCCGCCGACCGCCGCGCCACCGACATCGACGCCCGCCACCGCGCCACGCTTGAGGCATTCGAGACGACCCGCAGCCAGCATCACGCGGCACAGGTGGAACTGTCGCATCTGAACACCCTATTGGAGCGGGAACGCATCGCCGCGCAGGAAAAGATCGAGCTTCTGTCCGCCGTGCGCGAGGATATGGAGGCGCGCTTCAAGCAGCTGGCCACCGACAGCCTGCGCCTGAACGGCGAGGAAAGCGGCAAGCGGCTGGAGGCGGCCCTGGCCCCCCTGAAGCAGCATGTCGAACATTTCCAGACCGAACTGCGCAACGTCCATGACGGCGCGCTGAAGGACCGCGCGGCCCTGAAGACCGAGATCGAAACCCTGACCCGCCGCTCCGAACAGGTCAGCCGCGAGGCGGTGAACCTGACCCGCGCGCTGAAGGGCGACAAGCAGCGGCAGGGTGCGTGGGGGGAGATGATCCTCGAATCCCTTCTGGAACGGTCGGGCCTGCGCAAGGGCGAGGAATACCATATCCAGCAGTCCCACACCGACCACGAGGGCGCGCGCTTTCGCCCCGACGTGATCGTGCACATGCCCGACGGCAAACGGCTGGTGATCGACAGCAAGGTGAGCCTTGTCGATTACGAGACCTGCATCAACGCCGAGGACGAGGCCGAGGCCGCGCTGGCCCGCACCCGGCATGTCCGCGCCCTGCGCAACCACATCACCACGCTGGCCGACAAGGATTACACCCGCATGGTGGACGGGTCGGTCGATTACGTCGTCATGTTCATCCCGATCGAAGGGGCGCTGTCCGAGGCGCTGCGCGAGGTGGGCGACCTGACGACCATGGCGTTCGAGAAATCGGTGACCATCGCCACCCCCACCACCCTGATGATGGCGCTGCGGACCATCGCCAATGTCTGGACGGTCGAACGCCGCAACCGCAACGCCGAGGCGATCGCCGACCGCGCGGGGCGGCTTTACGAAAAGGTCGCCGGGTTCGTGGACGACATGGAAAAGGTCGGCCGCAATCTTGGCGCGGCGCAATCGTCTTACAACGACGCGATGGGCAAACTGTCCTCGGGGCGCGGCAACGTCCTGTCGCAGTTGGAGACGATGAAGACCTTGGGCGCGCGGACCCAAAAGACCTTCCGCACCGATTTCGACCATGACGATCAACCGGCACTTACCAACGATGCGGCGCAATGACATGATTCACCTGACCAACGCCCGCCTGATCGACCCCGAGGGGATGACCGACGCGATCGGATCGCTCACCCTTGAGGGTGGGATGATCGTTGCCCGCAACGCCTCTGCCCCCGACGGGGCGGAGGTGATGGACTGCGGCGGCAAATGCCTGGCCCCCGGCCTGATCGACATGGGCGTGCATATCGGGGAACCCGGCGCGCGCCACAAGGAAAGCTTTCGCAGCGCGGGCATGGCGGCGGCCAAGGGCGGGGTCACCACCCTGATCGCCCGCCCCGACACCGCCCCCGTGATCGACACGCCGGAACTGCTGGAATTCGTGACGCGACGCGCGGCCGAAGCCTCGCCCGTGCGTGTCCGCCACATGGCCGCTTTGACCAAGGGCCGCGCAGGGCGCGAGATGACCGAGATCGGCTTTCTGCTGGACGCGGGCGCCGTCGCCTTCACCGATGCCGAGGCGGTCTGCACCGACACGAAGGTTCTGAACCGCGCGCTGACCTATGCCCGCAGCCTTGGCGCGCTGGTGATCGGCCATCCGCAGGAACCGGGCCTGTCCAGGGGCGCGGTGGCGACGAAGGGCAAGTTCGCGTCGCTGCGCGGCCTGCCCGACGTGCATCCGATGGCCGAACGCATGGGGTTCGACCGCGACATGGCGCTGGTGGAGATGACGGGCGCGCGCTATCACGCCGATCAGATCACCACCGCCCGCGCCCTGCCCGCACTGGAACGCGCCAAAGCCAACGGGTTGGACGTGACGGCGGGCGTGTCGATCCACCACCTGACGCTGAACGAGTTGGACGTCGGCGATTACCGCACCTTCTTCAAGCTGACCCCGCCCCTGCGGTCCGAGGATGACCGCACGGCGTTGATCGCGGCGGTGGCGTCGGGCCTGATCGACATCATCGGATCGCATCACATGCCGCAGGACGAGGAATCCAAACGCCTGCCGTTCGAGGATGCGGCGGCGGGCGCGGTGGGGCTGGAGACCTTGCTGCCGGCGGCGATGCGCCTTTACCACGCGGGCGCGCTGACCCTGCCGGAGCTGTTCCGGGCGATGGCGCTGAACCCCGCGCGCCGTCTGGGGTTGCCGCAGGGGCGGCTGGCCGTGGACAGCCCCGCCGATCTGGTGCTGTTCGATCCCGACGCGCCCTTCGTGCTGGACCGGTTCGCCCTGCGGTCGAAATCCAAGAACACGCCCTTCGACGGGCAACGGATGGAGGGGCGGGTTCTGGCCACCTTCGTCGCCGGACGAAAGGTCTATGATGCCGATCTTTGAAACCGCCCTGTCGCTGCTGATCGCGGCGGCCGTTTTCGGCTATCTTCTGGGGTCGGTGCCGTTCGGCATCGTCATCACCCGCGCCTTCGGCCTGGGCGATCTGCGCAAGATCGGGTCGGGCAATATCGGGGCCACGAACGTGCTGCGGACGGGCAACAAACCCGCCGCCGCCGCAACGTTGATCCTTGATGCCGCCAAAGGCGGGATCGCGGTGCTGATCGTGCGCGCGGTCATCGGGCCGGATGCGGCGCAGGTGGCGGCCTTCGCGGCGTTCCTCGGCCACCTTTATCCCGTGTGGCTGGGCTTTCGCGGCGGCAAGGGGGTCGCGACCTTCCTTGGCACGTTTCTGGCGCTGTGCTGGCCGGTGGGGCTTTTGTGCTGCGGGACGTGGCTGGTGATGGCGATGCTGTTCCGCATCTCCTCGCTCGCCGCATTGGTCGCGGCGGCGATGGCGCCGGTCTGGATGGTGGTGATCGGAGAGGTGCACATGATCGCGCTGGCGGTCCTGCTGGCGGCGCTGGTCGTTTTGCGCCACCACACCAACATCGCCCGCCTGCGCGCCGGCACCGAACCGAAGATCGGCGCGAAGAGGTAACGCCCCGACCTACAGAACCGTGGCGGCGTAGACGCGGGTCAGATCGCCGTCCCATTCCCCGCGATAGGCGGCGATCAGATCGTCCGCCGGAACGCGGCCCGTGGCGATGCTATCCTCCAAAGGCGCAAGGAACGCCTCCTCCCCCAAGCCCCGCGCGGCAAGGCCGCCGATGGACAGGCGCAGCGCCTCGCGCGCCAGATCGTGCAGGCGCACGCCCCCCGCCTCCCCCTGCAGGGCCGAGACGGAGGCTGCAACCCGCAGCCCCTCGCGCGTGGCGGCGTCGAAATGCTTCACCAGATCCCAGGCCGCATCCAGCGCGGCCCCGTCATACATCAGCCCAACCCAGAAGGCGGGCAGCGCGGTCATCCGGTCCAGCGGGCCACAATCGGCGCCCCGCATCTCGATATAGGTTTTCACCCGCGCCTCGGGGAACACCGTCGTCATGTGGTCGGCCCAGTCCGACAGGGTGGGCTTCTCCCCCGGCAGGGCGGGCAGTTCGCCTTTCAGGAAGTCGCGGAACGACTGGCCCAGCGCGTCGATATACCGCCCGTCGCGATAGACGAAATACATCGGCACATCGAGCACCCAATCGACATAGCGCTGAAAGCCCATCCCGTCTTCGAACGCGAAGGGGATCATGCCGGTGCGCGAATCGTCGAGACCGCGCCAAATGCGCGACCGCCAGCTTTTATGCCCGTTCAGCGCGCCGTCGAAGAAGGGCGAGGACGCGAACAGCGCCGTCGCCACCGGCTGCAACGCCAATCCGACGCGCAGCTTCTTCACCATGTCCGCCTCGGACGCGAAATCGAGGTTCACCTGGACCGTGGCGGTCCGATACATCATCTGCGTGCCATGCGTGCCCACGCGGCCCATGTAATCGGTCATCAGGCGATAGCGGCCCTTGGGCATGACCGGCATATCCTCGTGCCGCCAGATGGGCGCGGCCCCGATGCCAAGAAACCGGCTGTCGCCCTGCACCTCGGCCAATTCGGCCAGATGCGTGTCGATCTCGGCCTGCGTCTCGTGCAGGGTTGCCAGCGGCGCGCCCGACAGTTCGAACTGCCCGCCGGGTTCGAGCGAGATGCTGGCCCCGTTGCGGTTCAGGCCGATCAGCTTGCCGCCCTCCTCCACCCGGTTCCAGCCGAAGCGGGTCAGCGCCTCCATCAGGTCGCGGATCGTGTCATAGGGCAGCGGGCGCTGGTCGGGGGTGATGCCGAACTTCTCATGCTCGGTGCCGATGCGCCAACGGTCGGCGGGCTTGCAGCCCGTCTCCATCAAGGCGGCGAGTTGGGAGAAATCTTCGATCGGGCCGCCGCCCTGCTGGGGAATGGACATCTGGGCCTCGATCACATCATGGAGTGACTGACCTGTCGCTTCGGAGGGGGCAAGTCAAGCCCCCGCGGCCCGCCAATCGCCCAATGCCATCTGCCAAAGGGTCATCGCCGCCACCGCCGCCGTGTCGGCGCGCAGGATTCGTGGGCCAAGACCCACCGGCACGACCTGCGCCATCCCACGCAATCGTGTGCGTTCGGCGTCCGAGAAACCGCCCTCCGGCCCGATCAGGATGGCCCACGGCCCGGCCCCCGCTGCCCGCAGCCCCGCAGGGTCCGGGGTCAGCGTCTCATCCGCCCACAGGATCCGGCGGTCGTCCCACCCGTCCAGCAGCCGGTCCAGCGGGGTCAGGTCCGCCACCTCGGGCACGAAGGTGCCGCCGCATTGCTCCGCCGCCTCCACCGCATGGGCCTGAAGCCGGTCCTGCCGGATGCGGTCGGCGTTGGTGAACCGGGTCTGCACCGGCACGATCCGCGCGGCCCCCATCTCGGCCGCCTTTTCGACGATGAAATCGGTGCGGGCCTTCTTGATGGGCGCGAACAGAAGCCACAGGTCGGGCGGGGTCTGAAGGGGCCGGGTCCGCGCCTCGGCCCGCAGGGTGCCGCCCCGCTTGCCCGCACGGGTCACCACCGCGCGCCATTCGCCGTCGCGCCCGTTGAACAGCAGAATCGCCGCGCCGACCGGCTGACGCATCACCCCGAACAGGTAATGGGCCTGATCGGCGGTCAGGTCGATTTCGGCCCCCTCCTGCAGGGGGGCCAGGACATGCAATCGGATCTTTGGCTCGCTCATGCCCCCTTGCTAACGCCTTGGCGCGGCGCGCGCCATAGCCTAGACCATGGGCGAACTGCGGGAGACGAGCATGACGAACAGCGGACAGGTGGCCGACGCCGTGATGGGCAACTGGGTGGATCGCAACGCCCCCGCCCGCTGGCGCCCCTATCTGCGCCTGTCGCGGGCCGACCGCCCGGCGGGCACGTGGCTGCTGCTGATCCCGTGCTGGTGGGGCTTGGCCATGGCGGCGGGCATCGACGGGCTGCGCCTGTTCGACCTGTGGATCGCGGTCGCCTGCGCGGCGGGGGCCTTCCTGATGCGGGGGGCGGGCTGCACCTGGAACGACCTGACCGACCGCGATTTCGACGCCGCCGTGGCGCGCACCCGCTCGCGCCCCCTGCCCTCGGGTCAGGTCACGCCGAAACAGGCGGCGGTCTGGATGGTGGTGCAGACCGCCATCGCCGGGGCGATCCTTCTGACGCTGGGCGGCACGGCGATCCTTTTGGGGCTGGCGGCGCTGATCCCCGTCGCGGTCTATCCCTTCGCCAAACGGTTCACCTGGTGGCCGCAGGTGTTTCTGGGCATCGCCTTCAACTGGGGCATCCTGCTGGCCTGGGCCGCGCATGGAACGCCGCTGGGCTGGGGGACGCTGGCGCTTTACGCCTCGGGCCTTGTCTGGACGCTGTTCTACGACACGATCTATGCCCATCAGGACACCGAGGATGACGCCCTGATCGGGGTGAAATCCACCGCGCGCCTGTTCGGGGCGGCCTCGCCCCTGTGGCTCGTGGCGTTCCTGATCCTGTCGTCGGGGTTGATGGCCGTGGCGGCGCTGCTGGCGCTGACGGGGGCGGCGTTGGCTGCGGGGCTTCTGGCGGCGGCGGCCTTCGCCGCGCACATGGTCTGGCAGATGACGCGGCTGGATATCGACGACCCACACA
Source organism: Falsirhodobacter halotolerans (assembly GCF_022899245.1). Taxonomy (NCBI): domain Bacteria; kingdom Pseudomonadati; phylum Pseudomonadota; class Alphaproteobacteria; order Rhodobacterales; family Paracoccaceae; genus Falsirhodobacter; species Falsirhodobacter halotolerans. The sequence continues at coordinate 535,549 of NZ_JALJAZ010000001.1, read as the reverse complement.
CCTGCCTCACGCTTTTTCGATCCAATCGTGATGCGGGATTGGTCGCTGCGCTGTTTCTCGCCGGTGCCGCCCTGGTGTAATTGAAGGGCGAACGGGCGGGGCGTAAACCTTCCCCCCGCGCCCAAAGGAGTCCGTCGATGCCCATATCCCGCAAAGTGATCATTCCCGCCTTCTTTCTGGGGGCCGCGGGTCTGGCCGCCGGGGGGGCGACGGTTGCGGCGAACATTCTGGGCGACCGGTCGCAGACCGCCGTCACCGAACGGCTGGCCGAAGAGGGGCTGACCTTCGCCCAAGCGCGCGCCGACGGGCTGAACGTCCACCTGACCGGCACGGCCCCGGATGAGGCGACGCGCTTTCGCGCCGTGTCGGTCGCGGGCGGCGTGGTCGACAGCGCGCGCATCCGCGATGAGATGTCGGTCCTGCCCACCCGCGCGGTGGAGGCACCCCCCTTCCTGATGGAGATGCTGCGCAACGACGAGGGCGTGTCCCTGATCGGCCTGATCCCCAAATCGTCCGAGGCGATGCTGGCCGACACGGCCGCGCTGGTCGGCGGCGGCGTGCAGGTGTCGGACATGCTGGAAACCGCCGATCACGCCGCGCCCGACACGTGGAACGCGGCGATGAACTTTGGTATCGAGGCGTTGAAGCTTCTCCCCCGTTCCAAGATCTCGGTCGGGCCGGATCACGTGCGGGTGGAGGCGATTGCCGACGACGCCCAGCAGAAGGCCCAGTTCGAGACGCGGCTGGCCGCGCTGGCCTCGGACGCCATCACCATCGACATCGACATCGCCGCCCCGCGCCCGGTGCTGACCCCCTTCGCGCTGCATGTGGAAAAGGGCGAGAAGGCCAGCACCCTGCAGGTCTGTTCCGCCACGGACGAAAGCCAGCGCGACACGATCCTGGCCGCGGCCGAGCCGCTGGGTCTGGGAGATGCGGCCTGCACGATCGGGCTGGGCGCGCCGTCGGCCCAATGGGGGGATGCGGCGGTGGCGGGGCTGGCCGCGCTTGCCCGTCTGCCGCAGGGCGATCTGCAGATGTCGGATGCCGACATCCTGCTGACCGGCCAACCGGGAATGGACCGCGCCGCCTTCGACACCGTGGTGGCCGATCTGACCCGCGCCCTTCCGGCGGGTTTCTCGCTCACCTCCACCCTGCCGCCCGCGCCCGAAGCGGTGGCCGAGATGGCGGACCGCTTCACCGCCGAGGTCACACCCACGGGCGAGGCGCGGATCGACGGCCCCGTCCGCGACGCGCTGGGGCAGGAAGCCGTGCTGTCCTTCGCCCGCGCGCAATTCGGCGCGGATGTCGTGACAGGAGAGCCGGCGGTGAAGGCCGACGTGCCGTCCGGCTGGACCAAACGCGTGCTGGCGGGCCTTCAGGGACTGGCGCTTCTGGAGCACGGCACCCTGACCGTCACCCCCGACCGGCTGGACATCGCGGGCATCACCGGATCGCGCGCGGCGGAAGGCGAGATCACCCGCCTTCTGACGCAGGAACTGGGCGACATGGCGGGGTTCGAGGTGAACGCCACCTATGACGAGGATCTCGACCCTTATGCCGCGCTGCCTCTGCCCGAGGTGTGTCTGGACCGGATCGCCAGCGCGATGGCCCGCCAGAAGATCAGCTTCGCCCCCGGATCGGCGGAAATCGAGGGCGCGGCCTATCCCACGCTCGACGCCCTGACCCAGACGCTTCTGGATTGCAGCAATCTCAGCTTCGAGGTGCGCGGCTATACCGACAGTCAGGGCAGCGACGCGGGCAATCAGGCCCTGAGCCAAGCGCGGGCCGAGGCGGTGATGGTCGCCCTGCAGGGCCGCCGCGTGCCCGCCGAGCGCCTGACGGCCGTCGGCTATGGCGAGGCGGACCCCATTGCCGACAACGCGACCGAGGACGGACGCGAGGCGAACCGGCGGATCGAGTTCCACCTGACCGATGTGGCCCCCGACCCCAACGCCGCGCCCCTGCCGCCCGAACCCATGCCCCAAGAGCCGCGCGGCGCCGCCGCCGCCGTGGCGGGCGTGACGGGTCTTGTCCTGCCGGAGGAGGAGTTGCTGAGCATCCCCGCCGAACTGGTGGACGGGTCGGGCGATGGCGACCCCACCGCCACCGAGTTCGACGACACGCCGGCGGACGGGGAGGCTTCGGACGCGGAATCGGTTGACGCCGAACCCTCTTTCGCGCCAACAGAACAGACCGACCGGCCCGAACGCAGGCCCGAGGACGACAACTGACGCACGAGGCGCCCCTTGGACCGATCCACCCTGATCCTTTCCACGACGGCCATTCTTTTCGTGGCCTTCGCCCTGGGGTGGTTCGCCCGCTGGCTCATGACCCGCCTGTCGCCCATCGAGAACGGCCGCATCGATGAGGTGGACCGGCTGGCGCAGGCCCTGCACGACGCCGAGGAAACCCGCGATCAGGCCATCGTCTATGCCCAGGAGCGGGAACGCGAACTGATGGCCCAGGTCGGTCAGGCCGAGGCGGAGTTCCGCGCCGTCATGGAAGCCTTGGGCGAATCGCGGGCCGAGGTCGAGGCGATGCAGACCGAGATCGAGCGCCTTCAGGCCTGACGGCGGATTCCCCTCGACGGGGGGCGGCATCGGCCCTACTCTTTCCGGGTCATCCCCCATAGGCTTTCCCACCCCGTGTATCTTGAAATCCTGATCGTTGCCGCCCTGATCGTCATCAACGGCGCCTTGGCCATGTCGGAACTGGCCGTCGTGTCCGCCCGCCCCGCCCGCCTGCGCGGCATGGCCGAAGGCGGCAGCACGGGGGCCGAAACGGCCATGCGGCTGGCCGCCGATCCAGGGCGGTTCCTGTCCACCGTGCAGATCGGCATCACGCTGGTGGGGGTTCTGTCGGGCGCGTTTTCCGGCGCGACGCTGGGCGCGCGGTTCGCGCGGTTTCTGGGCGAACAGGGCGTGCCCGCCGCCGACACGCTGGGCGTGGGCGCGGTGGTGGTGCTGCTGACCTATCTTTCGCTGATCGTGGGGGAACTGGTTCCCAAGCAGATCGCGCTGAAAAACCCCGAGGCGGTGGCGGCCAAGGTGGCCCCTGCCATGAACATCCTGTCGCGGGTGGCGGCCCCGGTCGTGTTCGTCCTCGATTTGTCGGGCCGCACCGTCCTGAAGCTGCTGCGCGTGGAATCCGAGGAAAAGAACCGCGTGACCGAGGAAGAGGTCCGCACCATCCTGGCCGAGGCGCATGTGGACGGGGTGATCGAGACGGGCGAACGGCACATGCTGACCGGGGTCATGCGTCTGGCCGACCGGGCCGCCTCGCAGTTGATGACCCAGCGGCGCGACGTGATCTCCGTCGATCTTGAGGCGGCGTCCGAGGAGGTGCTGGAGGTCATCCGCACCTCGCGCCGCGCCCGCCTGCCCGTGCGGCGGCGCGAGACGGACGAATATGTCGGCGTCCTTTATGTGACCGACGCCTTCGCCGCCCTGTCGCGGGGCGAGACGCTGAACGTCGGCGCCCTGCTGCGTGAGGTTCCCGTGATCTCGGACGCGGCGGATGCGCTGAACGTGATCGAGATCCTGCGCGCCTCGCCCAACCACATGGCGCTGGTCTATGACGAATATGGCAGCTTCGAGGGGATCATCACCACCGGGGACATCCTTGAGGCGATCACCGGCGTGTTCCGGGAAGACATTGCCGATGAACCCGCCATCACCGAACGCGAGGACGGGTCCTATCTCGTGTCGGGCTGGATGCCGGTCGACGAGTTTTGCGAGATGCTGAAGATTCCGCAGGATCTGGCCGGGGATTACGAGACGGTGGCGGGCCTGATGCTGAACCAGCTGCGCCGGATGCCCGCGCAGGGCGATTGCTTCACACGCGAAGGCTGGCGGTTCGAAGTGGTGGATCTGGACGACCGGCGCATCGACAAGATCCTTATCGCCCGCGTCGCGGAAGACTGAAAAACCCCCCGGTCGCAGGACCGGGGGGTTTTCGATTACTGCACCTGGCTTTCCAGCGCCGGGCGGCTGGACGCGATCTCGATCCGGCGGGGCTTCAGCGCCTCCGGCATCTCGCGCACCAGGTCGATATGCAGCATCCCGTGTTCATGGGTGGCCCCCGAAACGCGGACATGATCGGCCAACGCAAAACGGCGGTCGAAGGCGCGGGTGGCGATGCCGCGATGCAGGAACGCGCGGTCCCCGTCCTCATCCTTGCGGCGGGCGGAGATGTGCAGCGCGTTGTCCTTCACCTCCACCGACAGATCGTCGGGGGTGAACCCGGCCACGGCGAGGGAAATGCGATACGCGTTCTCGGCCGTCTTTTCGATGTTGTAGGGGGGATAGCTGGGCTGCGCCACGTCGGCGCTCAGCGCACGGTCCATCAGGTCGGTGATGCGATCAAAGCCGACCGTGGCCCGATACAGGGGGGCGAAGTCATAACCACGCATGGTGTCATCCTTGTTCAAGCGATGTGGGTGGCCCCCCGGATGGGTCCGGCGGGGCGGTTCGAATGCGCCGACCCGAACAGCGGCATCGGCACCACAGGGATGTGGGAACCGCGCGCCCGCGCGTCAAGCGGTGCCTTTTCGTTTCCGGCGCGCGGGGGGGGTGTGCTAGGGGACGGGTATGGAACTCCTGCCCCGACTCAGCCCGCTTGGGCCCGCCGATTACATCGCCGTCGCCCTTCTGGTGATCCTGTTCGCGGGCATCGGCTGGATCGTGGAAAACCCGCCGCGCGGGCGGCCCTCCACCTCGGTCCTGATGGCGGATTACCGGCGCGACTGGATGCGCCATTTCGTGACGCGCCAGCAGAAGATCTTCGACGCCACCGTCATCACCAGCCTGCGGCAGGCCACGTCCTTCTACATCTCCGGCACGATGATCGCGCTTGGGGCGGGGATCGCGCTGGTCGGCAACCCCGAACGCCTGATCCTGGTGGCCGAGGATCTGACCATCGGCGCGCAGGCCGTGGTGGTGGAGATCAAGGTTATCGTCGTCCTGCTGTTTCTGGCCAACGCGCTGTTGAAATTCATGTGGTCGCATCGGCTGTTCGGGTATTGCGCCGTCCTGATGGCCTCCATGCACAACGCCGAGGATGACGACGCCTATCGCCGCACCGATCAGGCGGCGGAGGTGAACGTGACGGGGGCCAAGGCCTACAATCGCGGGCTGCGGTCGATCTATTTCGCGCTGGCGGCCTTGGGCTGGCTGCTTGGGCCGTGGACGCTGATGCTGACCACGCTGATCACCGCGCTGACGGTGCTGCGGCAGGAATTCGCCTCGCAATCGCGGGTGGTGATCAGCCAGCGCGACGAGGGGTGAACCGCCCCTCGCGCAGCCACGCCCCCAGGATCAACGCAAGCGCCAGCGCCAGCCAGCCCCAGGCGGGCAGGATCGGCAGAACCCGCACGCCTTCGGTGTCATGGGCCCCGCGCGGGGTGATGCCCAACCAGCCCCGCCCCTGCGCCGTGCGGCCCGCGCCGATGGCGCGAATGTCGAAATCGGGCGCCTCCTCCAGCCGCAAGCTGCCCGTAAGCACCGGCGCCAGCGTGTCCGTCCCCGCCACGGTCTCAGCAAACTCGCGCGGCGCGGGGGGGCCCACGGCGAACACCGCCTCCAGATTGTCCTGCCGCATCCGGTAAAGCCCCGGACCGGTCGCGTCCCAGCGGGCGGCGAAACGGCCCGGCGCCGCCTCGGTCAGGGTCAGGACGGTCTCCTCCCCCTCCGGCCCCGTAACGGTCAGGGGGCCCGGCGGCGCGTCGGCCACGCTGCGGCGTTCGATCGCCACCTGCGCGCCCGAGGCGGTGGCGGTCAGCGCCTCCTCCTCCAGCTCCGGTTCCTTCAGCATCCAATGCGCCAGACGGCGGGTCAGGTCCAGTTGCGGCCCGCCCCCCTCATACCCGCGCCCCCACAGCCAGATCTGGTCCGAGCCGAGGACCGCGATCCGCCCCTCGCCCACGCGGTCCAGAACCAGAAGGGGTCGCCCGTCGATGCCGTCCATCAGCACCTCGCCCGATCCGGCGGGGGTCAGTTCCACCTGCCGCAGCCACGGCCCCCAATCGCCCGACAGCGGGGCCGTCACCGGATGCCGGCGGCCCGTGTCGGTCAGGCCGGGAACGAACGCCTCCTCCAGCACGCGGCCCGTGGGGCGGGCGGGCATGATCTCTCCCAGGGGGGAGCGGGCAAGGCTGTCCACGCCCGCGAATTCCGGCCCCGCCGCGACCAGGACCGTGCCCCCGCGCCGGACATAATCGCGCATGTTTTCCAGATAGTCGTAGGGCAGGATGCCGCGCAGACGATATCGGTCGAAGATGATCAGATCGAAGGCGTCGATCTTCTCCATGAACAATTCGCGGGTGGGAAAGGCGATGAGGGCCAGTTCCTCGATCGGGGTGCCGTCCTGCTTTTCCGGCGGGCGCAGGATCGTAAAATGGACAAGATCGACCGACGGATCGGAGGTCAGAAGATTGCGCCACACCCGTTCCCCCGCATGAGGCTCGCCCGACACCAGCAACACCCGCAGCCGGTCGCGCACCCCGTTGATCTGCACGATCTGCGCGTTGTTGCGGTCCGTCATCTCCCCCTCCACCGGGGCGATGGCGGCGTGAAGGATGTTCATCCCCCCATGCGTCAGGGTGATGGGCAGGTCGATGTCCTGCCCCACCGGCACCTCGGTCGTGACCGGCGGTTCGGCATCCAGCGACAGGGTCACGCGCGCGGTCTGCGGCAGGGTATCCGGCACCGCGCCCTCCTCCTCGATCCGCAGGGTCAGGCGCGTCTCCTCGCCCACGATGGCGAAGGCGGGGGCGTTTCGGAGGGTCAGGCGACGGTCCCAATCCGCCGCCCGCCCGGTTTGCAGCAGGTGCAGCGGCGCGGGCATGTCCGGGGCCGCCGCCACGTCATGCACCCGCCCGTCCGAGATCAGGAACGCCCCCGCGATCCGGCCCCGCGGCTCGTTCGCCATGGCCTGACCCAAGGCCTCCATCGCGCGGGTGCCGCCATCCTCGGGCGCATCGCCCAGCGGGATCACCCGCAGTTCGGTGTTCGCAAGGGCCGCAACCTCGGCCCGCAGACGCATCAGGGCGGCCTGCGTCTGATCGGGGCGGTCGCGCAGGGATTGGCTGGCGGTGCCGTCCACCACGGCGATGACGATATCCGACAGCGGCGCGCGGGTTTCCGACTGAAAGGACGGATTGACCAGCGCCAGAAGCAGCGCCGACACCGCCCCGGCCCGCAGCACCGCCCCCCGCCGCGCCCGCCAGAAGGCCAGCCCCGACGCCGCCACCGCCAGCGCCGCCAGAAGCCAGATGCCCCACAAGGGCAAAAGCGGATCGAAGACGACGCCGGTCAATTCCCCAGCCTTTCCAAAAGGGCGGGGACATGGATCTGGTCGTTCTTGTAATTTCCGGTCAGCACGTGAATCACCAGGTTGATGCCGAAACGCACGGCGATTTCGCGTTGACGTTCGCCCGCGAACCCCCGCCCCACGGGCAGGGCGGGAAAGCCCGTCTCATCCACGGCCCAGGCGGCGGCCCAGTCGTTGCCGCCGATGACCACGGGCGTCACCCCGTCGTTCAGGTGGCGAAAGGGCTGCCCCTCCTCGACCGCGCCGGGGTCGGGTGCGGCCTCCACCCACAGGGCGCGATTGGTGTAGCGGCCGGGAAAATCCTGCAACAGATAGAAGGTGCGGGTCAGGACATGATCCTCGGGCACCTGTTCCAGCGGCGGGATGTCCAGACCGGCGGCGATGCGCTGCAGAGCCTGCGCCTCGGGCGTGGTAGTGCTTGGCAGATCGCCGTCGCGCGTGTCGAACAGGATCATCCCGCCCGTGCGCAGGAAATCGTTCAGGCGGGCCAGCGCCGCCGGGGACGGGGTGGGCGCGTCGGCGGTGACAGGCCAATACAGCAGGGGAAAGAACGCCAGATCGTCCCGGTCCGGGTCCACGCCCACCGGGGCCCCCGGCTCCACCGTGGTGCGTTCGGACAGGCGGCGCGACAGGCCCAGAAGGCCTTGCTGCGCCAGATCGTCCACCCGCGCATCGCCCGTCAGCACATGGGCCAACCGCAAGACCTGCGTGTCGGCCACCGGATCGGCCCGCGATTCCGCCACGGGCAGCAAAAGCAGCGCGGCCACCCACGCCACCCTGGCCAGCCGCCCGGACACGGCCAGCGCCGCGATCGCATCCACCATCAGCGCCAGAAGGGCCACCGTCAGCAGCGCGCCCTTCAGGCTGCGTTCGGGCGTGTCGGTCAAGCCCTCCACCACCTGACCGTCGGGCCAGACCGCCGCCTCCAGCGGCGTATCGGCGCGCAATGTGTTCAGCGCCGCGCGGGCGTCGCCGTCGGCATAGATCCCCGGCGGCATGGTGGCCGAAGGGGGGGCCGTGGCCAGCGCCTCCCCCGCCACGCCGGACAAGGCGGGGGCGGGCGTCAGGCGGCCGAACGCGTCCAGCGCCTGATCCGGGGTCCAGATGCGGCCCGCCAGATCCTCGGGCGTGCCCGTCCCCGCCCCTTGGGTCAGGCGTGTGAGCATCCCCACGAACAGGCCCGACAGCGGCAGGTTGGACCAGTCGGCATTGGCGGTCGCATGGAACAGGATCACCTGCCCCTGCCCCAACGTGCGACGGGTGACGAAAGGCGTCCCGTCCTCCAGCGCCGCCAGGGTGCGGGTGGCCAGATCGGGGCCGGGGTCGGCCAGCACCTGCCGCGTCACCGTCACCTCCTCCGGCACGGGCAGGCCGTGGAAGGGGGAGCTTTCGGGGAACGGCGCCAGACGGCGCGGCGCATCCCAGCTGAGCGCGCCGCCCATCTCGCGCCCGCCCACGCGCAACGGCACGGGCAGCAGCGGATCGTCGGGGGCGGCGGCCATCCGGGGGCCGGCAAAGCGCAGCAGCGTGCCGCCCGCCCGCACCCACCCCTCCAGCGCGGTCACATCGGCCGGGGCGGCGTCGGTCAGGACGATCACGTCGGGATTGGCGGGCAGCGCCTGATCCAGCGGCACCTCGATCAGGTCGGCATGGGGGGCCAGCGCCTGCCGGATATAGAACAGGGGGGCCAGCACGTCCGCGCCTTCGTCCTGCGGCCCGGTGGGGATCAGCGCCACCTCGCGCCGCCGCAGGGCATCGCCCGCCAGCGTCACCGCGCCCGCCGACCGCACGCCCTCGATCTGGAAACGGGTGACGCGGTTGCGCAATTCGGGTGGCAGGGTGAAACGGGCGGCGGCCTCGGTGGCGTCCGCGTCGAACCGCAGGGGGGTGCGGGCCAGCACCGTTTCCGCCCCCGACGGGTCGGGACCAAGGGCCAGCACCACCGCCTCCGCCCCCGTCAGGACCGGACGGCGCGCGGCGGGAACGATCAGCGCCTCCCCCTCCCGCCGGGCGGGGCGCAGCGCCAGGGTGGCGTCCGGTGCCTCCATCACCCGCACGGGGCCGCGATCTTCCAGCGCGCTCAGGAACTCGGCCCGCCCGGGATGGTCCAAGCCGTCCGAGATCCACAGCGTGGCGAACGGACCTTCGGGCAGCGCGGTCGCCCATCCGGCATAATCCGGCCCCCACGCGCGGGGGATCAGGCCCGAGAGGCGGGGCAACAGCGCGTCGGCGGTCTGGAACGGGGCCGCGCCCGGCGGGTCCGTCGCGGGCACCAGCGCCACGGGGCGACCGGCCCGCCCCGCCCCTTCGACCACCTGCCGCAATTCGGCCAGACGGTTGGTCCATCCCGGCGCATCGGCCCATGTCGCGTCCACCACCACCAGAAGCGGGCCGTCCTCGCCCGACGGGGCGCGCGGGTTCAGGACAGGGCCCGCAAAGCCCACGATCACCGCCGCCACCGCCAGCATCCGCAGTGCCATCAGCCACCACGGGGTGCGGTCGGCCTGCACCTGATCGTCGCGCAGGCCCAGAAGCAGCGCCACGGCGGGAAAGCGGCGGCGGATCGGCGCGGGCGGGGTGGCGCGCAGCAGCCACCACAGCAGCGGCAGCGCGATCAGCGCCAGCAGGATCAGGGGTTGGGCGAAACCGATGACGGGCATCACATGTCCCGGCCGATGGCGCGATAGAGCCACAAAAGCGCCGGCTGCGGCGCATCGCCCGTATGATGCGCGTGCAGATGCCACCCGGCGGCACGGGCCATCACCTCCAGCTCGGCCCGCCGTTCGGCAAGCCGGTCCAGATAGCGATCGCGCAAGGCCCCCGCCTCGCGCGTCTCGAACCGCAGATGGCCGCTGACCGATTCGAACAGGGTGCGCCCGTCATAGGGGAAGGCGTCCTCCACCGGGTCCAGCACCTGCACCAACGCGCCGCGCACATCCTGCGCCACGGCGCGGTCCAGCGCCGCCGTCACCCCGTCCAGCGGCCCGAGGAAATCCGACAGCATCACCGCCTGCCCATGCGCGGGCAACACGCCGAAATCCGGCACGGCATGATCCTGCGCCGCGCGCCCCGCCAGCCCTGCTGCCAAGGCCACCGCATGGCCCCGCCCCGCACGGGGGGCCGCCCCGTCCAGCGCCACCCGTTCCCCGCCGCGCAGCAGCAAAACCGCCAGCGCAAGCGCCAGAAGCCCCGCCCGGTCGCCCTTGCTGCCCCGCGCCGGATCGCCGGTAAAGGTCATCGACCGGCCCGCATCGACCCAGAGGGTCACGCTTTGCGCCCCCTGCCATTCCCGGTCGCGCACCACATGGCCGTCCGACCGGGCCGAACGTCGCCAGTCGATCATCCGCGCCGCATCGCCCGACCCCGCAGGGCGGTATTGCCAGAACTCATCCCCCGCGCCCGCTTGTCGGCGGCCATGTCCGCCAAGGCGCACGGTTTGTGCCAGACGTTCGGCCGCCGCAAGCAGCGGCGGCAGCGCCTGCGCCAGACCTTCGGAGCGGGAAAGGAGCGTCACGCCGCGCGGCCCTGATCCAGCCGCGCCACCACCCCGTCGATGACCCCGCCCAGCGTCTCACCCCGCGCGCGCGCAGCAAAGCCCAGCGCCATGCGGTGGATCAGGACGGGCCGCGCCAGCGCCGCCACATCGGATATCGACGGGGCCAGCCGCCCGTCCAGAAGCGCCCGCGCCCGCACCATCAGCATCAGGGCCTGCGCCGCGCGCGGCCCCGGCCCCCAGGCCAGCGTTCCGGCCAAATCCGCACCCTCCGCCTCGCCCGGGCGGCAGGCGCGGACCAGATCGAGGATCGCGTCCACCACCCCCTCCCCCACCGGCATCCGGCGGATCAGGCGCTGCGCCTCCATCAGCTCCGCCGCCGTCAGGACGGGATGGACGGCATCCTCGGCAGCGCCCGTGGTGGCGATCAGGATGTCGCGCTCGGTCGCCCGGTCGGGATAGGTCACGTCGATCTGCACGAGGAACCGGTCCAACTGCGCCTCGGGCAAGGGATAGGTCCCCTCCTGATCGATCGGGTTCTGCGTTGCCAGAACATGGAACGGGGGGCCGAGGGGGCGGTGCACGCCCGCCACCGTCACCTCGCGTTCCTGCATCGCCTGCAAAAGCGCCGATTGCGTGCGCGGGCTGGCGCGGTTGATCTCGTCCGCCAGAAGAAGCTGGCAGAAGATCGGCCCTTCGATGAAGCGGAAGGCGCGGGTGCCGCCCGCATTGTCCAGCACCTCCGACCCCAGAATGTCGGCGGGCATCAGATCGGGCGTGAATTGGACGCGCCCCCCGTCCAGCCCCAGAACGGTGGCCAGCGTATCGACCAGCCGCGTCTTGCCCAGACCCGGCAGCCCCACCAGAAGCGCGTGCCCCCCGCACAGGATCGCGCCCAGCACGAGATCGACCACCGCTTCCTGCCCGATAAAGCGGCGCGCGATGCTGGCCTTGGCCAAGGCCAGTTGCGCGCCCAGCGCGTCGATCCGGGGGATGAGGGTCTCGCGCGTGTCCATGACAATCCTTCGGGGCGTGATAGGTTCGGCCCCATAGAAGCGGTTTTGCAAGGCAGGCTCAAATGGCAAACGACGAAACGGGACAAAATGCCGTGAAAAACCTGCTGGGCCATGCGACCCGCACCCCCGCGCCCGTGCATCTGTGGACCCCGCCCTATTGCGGCGAGATCGACATCGTCATCCGGCGGGACGGATCGTGGTGGCATGAGGGCGCACCCATCCGCCGCGAGGGGCTGGTGCAGCTCTTCGCCTCCATCCTGAAACGCGAGGGGGATCGGTATTATCTGGTGACGCCCGTGGAAAAGCTGGGAATCGTGGTGGAGGATACGCCGCTTCTGGTGACCGATCTGGACGGCACGACCCTGATCACGGCGACCGGCGACCGTGTCGTGCCCGGCCCCGATCATCCGTTGCGCGTGGCGGACCCGAACGGCACCCCCACCCCTTATATCCATGTGCGCGGCGGGATGGAGGCGCGGATCGACCGCAAGACCTTCTATCGCCTCATGGACATGGCCGAGGAACGGGACGGGCAATGGATGCTCGACATAGATGGTCATCCGGTTCCGCTTGGGGCATGATGCCGCAGCCCCCCCTGAATCGGACCGCCGCCATGATTCCCGCACGCTACGCCCATGTCGCCTTTGCCTTCCTGCTGTCGGGGATGATGTCGTTCATCGTCTCGGGCGTGGCCATCGCCCGCGCGCGGGGGATGGCCCATCTGGCCGACGAATGGATCGGCGGCTGGCTTCCCTCCTGGGCGGTGGCGTTTCCCTGCGTTCTGGTCATTGCCCCCATCGCCCGCCGGATCGTGACCCGCCTGACGATTCCCGCGTGATGGCTTGAAGCCGCCGCCGCAGGGGATAGAATGACGCGACAAAAGCCAACAGGACGCGCCATGCCCCCCCTTCCGCCGGAAACCGAGACCGTCACCCGCTGGACCATTCCCTGCGACGGGGGACAGGGCGCGCTTGGCCATCCGCGCGTCTGGCTGACCATCCCCGAGGAGACGGGCTTTGTCGAATGCGGCTATTGCGACAAACGCTATGTCATCGACCGTGACCATGCCGAGGGCGGCCACTAGGCTGGAAGCCTGAGGGGCTTCGTGCCATATCCGTAGCCTTGGGCAAGAAGGAGCGGATCATGACATTCGGCAAAGGCCATCACCTGCATCTGATCGACGGATCGGCCTTCATCTTTCGCGCCTATCATGCGCTGCCGCCACTGACGCGGAAATCCGACGGCCTGCCCATCGGCGCGGTGGCGGGGTTCTGCAACATGCTGTTCCGGTATGTGGAGGATTCGAAAGCCTCCGACGCGCCGACGCATGTGGCAGTGATCTTCGATCATTCGTCGAAAACCTTCCGCAACGACATCTATCCCGCCTACAAGGCCAATCGCCCAGACCTGCCCGAGGATCTGAAGCCGCAATTCCCCCTGACGCGCGAGGCGACGCGCGCCTTCAACATCGCCTGCATCGAGACCGAGGGGTATGAGGCCGACGATCTGATCGCCTCGATGTCGTGCAAGGCGCGGGATGCGGGCGCGCGGGTCACGATCATCAGTTCGGACAAGGACCTGATGCAGCTTGTGGGCGACGGGGTCGAGATGCTGGACCCGATGAAGAACAAGCGCATCGGACGCGATGAGGTGGAGGCGAAGTTCGGCGTCGGTCCCGACCGCGTGGTCGACGTGCAGGCGCTGGCGGGCGATTCGGTGGACAACGTGCCCGGCGCCCCCGGCATCGGCATCAAGACGGCGGCGCTGCTCATCCAGGAATACGGCGATCTGGAGACGTTGCTGGAGCGGGCGGGCGAGATCAAGCAGCCCAAGCGCCGTCAGGTCCTGATCGACCATGCCGATCAGATCCGCATCTCCAAGCGGCTGGTGCAGTTGGACTGCGACACGCCGCTGGATTTCACTTTGGACAGTCTTGAGGTGCGGGAGCCGGACGACAGCCTGATGGAGTTCCTGAATGCCATGGAATTCCGCACGCTGACCCGCCGCATCGCGGAAAAGCGCGGGGTGGACATGCCCTTGCCCGCGCCCGTGGCCGAAGCGCCGTTGGAGGAGACCGAGGCCCTGCCCTTCGACCACGCCGCCTATGAGATCGTGACCGAACCTGCGCAGCTGGCCGAATGGATCGCCCTGATCCACGAGGTCGGGCATGTGGCCTTCGACACCGAAACCACGGGCCTGGACGAAATGCGGGCCGATCTCGTGGGCATCTCGCTGTCGGTGGTGGCGGGGCGGGCGTGCTATATCCCGCTGGCGCACCGGACGGGGGCGGACGATCTGTTCGGGGGGGCCGACCTTGTCCCCGGCCAGATGCTGGTGGCCGAGGTTCTGGCCCAGTTGAAGCCGGTGATGGAAGACCCCGCCATCCTGAAGATCGCGCATAACGCGAAATACGATTGCAAGATGCTGATGCGCCATGGCGTGACGCCCGCGCCGGTCGATGACACGATGCTCATGTCCTATGCCATGCATGCGGGTCTGCACAATCACGGCATGGACGCCCTGTCCGAGCAGTATCTGCGCCACACCCCCATCCCGATCAAGGGGCTGATCGGATCGGGCAAAAGCCAGATCACCTTCGACCGCGTGCCGCTGGACAAGGCCGCGCCTTACGCGGCGGAAGACGCCGACATCACCCTGCGCCTGTGGGAATTGTTCAAGCCGCAACTGCACCGCGCCCGCGTCACGACCGTCTATGAAACGCTGGAACGCCCGCTGGTGCCGGTGCTGGCCGAGATGGAGATGACCGGGGTGCGGGTGGACCGCGATGTGCTGTCGCGCATGTCCAACGCCTTCGCCCAGAAGATGGCCATGCTGGAGGAGGAAATCCACCAGCTTGCGGGCCGGTCGTTCAACGTCGGATCACCCAAGCAGCTGGGCGAGATCCTGTTTGATGAACTGGGCCTTCAGGGCGGGCAGAAGGGCAAGACCGGCGCCTATGGCACCGGGGCCGACATTCTGGAGGATCTGGCGGCGGAGGGGCACGACCTGCCCGCCCGCGTGCTGGACTGGCGTCAGGTGTCGAAGCTGAAATCCACCTATACCGACGCGCTGCAGGATCACATCCACCCCGACACGCACAGGGTCCACACCTCCTATTCCATCGCCGGGGCGAACACGGGGCGACTCGCCTCCACCGACCCGAACCTTCAGAACATCCCCGTGCGGAGCGAGGAGGGCCGCCGCATCCGCGAGGCCTTCGTGGCCCCCGAGGGGAAGGTTTTGGTCTCTCTCGACTACAGCCAGATCGAATTGCGGATCTTGGCGCATATCGCCGACATTCCGGCCTTGAAGGAGGCGTTCCGCGAGGGGCACGACATTCACGCCATGACGGCGGCCGAAATGTTCAACACCCCGCTGGAGGGGATGGACCCGATGATCCGCCGTCAGGCCAAGGCGATCAACTTCGGGGTGATCTACGGCATCTCGGGCTTCGGCCTTGCGCGGAACCTGCGGATTCCCCGCGCCGATGCGCAGGGGTTCATCGACCGCTATTTTGAACGTTTCCCCGGCATCCGCGATTACATGGACGCGACCATCGCCTTCGCGAAGGCCAACGGCCATGTGGAGACGCTGTTCGGGCGCCGCATCAACACGCCCGAGATCAACGCCAAGGGCCCCGGCGCGGGGTTCGCGCGCCGCGCGGCGATCAACGCCCCCATCCAGGGCACGGCGGCCGACATCATCCGCCGCGCGATGATTCGGATGCCCGACGCGATCAAGGATTTGCCCGCCACCATGCTGTTGCAGGTCCATGACGAACTGCTGTTCGAGGTGGCGGAGACGGCGGCGGACGACCTGATCGCCCGCGCGCGGGACGTGATGGAGGGGGCCTGCGATCCGGTGGTCAAGCTGTCGGTGCCGCTGATCGTCGATGCCGGGCGCGGCCCGAACTGGGCCGCCGCGCATTAACGCGTCAGCATCGGGCCCAAGGGACGCCCGCCCAGGATGTGCAGGTGGTAATGCGGCACCTCCTGCCCCCCGTGGCCGCCGGAATTGGAGATGGTGCGATACCCCTCGCCCAACCCTTCGCAGATCTGGGCGGCGGTGCGGTGGAAATCGGTGATCTCCTCCACGCTGGCATGGGCGGCGAAATCCGCGAAATCGACATAGGGCCCCTTGGGGATCACCAGAACATGGTGCGGGGCGTGGGGGGCGATGTCGTGAAAGGCCAGCGTATGCGCCGTCTCCGCCACGGTCTTGTTGGGGATGTCGCCGCGCAGGATGCGGGCGAAGATGTTTTCGGGGTCGTAGGTCATCGTCAATCCATGAACAGATAGTGGGTGGAGGTGATCTCCAGCGCCTTCTCCTCGGGCACCGACAGGAATTCGGCCAGCACCCGCGCGTTGCGCGCGGGGTCGTGCTTCTGGCGCAGGCGGCGATAGCGGGCAAAGCCCGCGTCGCGGATACGGTCGCTTTCGAAGCGGAAGTCATACCGCACGGTGGGCAGGATGCGGGCCATCGTCTCGGCCGGCGTCCCTTCGCCCGCCAGGCCGACGCGCAGGGCATGGCCCTGCAGGTAATCGTCGTTGAATTCGCATTCCAGTTCCAGAATGCGAATCAGCCCCTTGTCGGACGCGAAGTCCTGCATCAGGTCCAGATTGGACGGATCGAGGCAGACGACCATCCGGTCGGTGTTCCAGTAATCGAACAGCATCCGCACCAACGCGCGCCGGTGGCGTGTGCGTTTGGCCAGCGTCGTCTCGATCCCCCCCAAGGCGGGCAGGGGCGAATCCGCCTCGTTGAACAGGTAGTGCACACCCTTGATGCCCAGCACCTCCTCGATCCGGTCCACCAGCCGCTTGGCCACGTGCCACTTCTTGCACACGACGATGGTCAGCTGCCGATCACGCCCGATGCTCGATTCCGTTTCCCAAAAGCGCGGGGCGAAACGCCGCCCGATCCGGCCCCGCTGCCGCAGAAAGGTCAAGAGCGTCCGCCCCTCGTTCGAGATGTGGAAGGTCCGCCCCTCCTCGGCCCACAGATCGCCCAGCTGCTGCTTCAGCTCCAACGCCTGGGGGGAGATCTTGCGGGCGAACAGGTAATCCTGCGACACCAGAAGATCGAAATGGTCGTTGTAGAAGGTCAGCGGCAGGCCATAGTCGGAAAACATCAGGAATGTCAGGGTGCGGGTCCGAATCTCGGCGTCGGGCACCAGATGGCGGACCAGCGTCTGGAACATCGTCTCATCCGGGATCCAGGTCGTGGCGAAGAACCGCAGGACAGCGGGGTTGGCATCGCAATAGTTCAGAACCTTCTGCACCGTGCCGCGCCGCAGCGCCCACCACTGGCTGCCGATCTGGATGTCCAGACCCGCCGGCACCTGCCGCGCCAGGCCCAACCGCTCCTGCAGCCCCATTGAGGCATAGAACAGCCACTTCTGGGTGCGTTCGTTGAAATAATGGCGATAGATCAGCCGTTCTTCCTTGATCCCCGTCTTGATCCAACTCGATTTGAAGAAATCGAAGGACTCGATGTAGTCGACATCGTCGCGGTCCAGGAACGTCTTGGCGTATTCGGCCGATTTGATGGGCATGCAGTCGCCCGACAGCATGTAGAAATGCGTGGCATCGGGAAACGCGGCAAAGGCGGCGCGCACCGCCTGCAGGGTCGCATCCACCAGCGAATATTCCCCCCAGCCGCATTTCAACCGCTTCTTCGTGAAGACCACGCCCGGATTGGCCCCCAGTTCCCGCCGCAGCATGTCGTAATCCTCGGGGCGGGCACGACGGTCGAAATGGATCGCCACGCAATCGCCCGAGGCGGTCAGACGCCGCGCCTGCGCGATGATCCCGACGGGATCCTTGTGACAAAGCAGGATGAACGCAATTTTCGCCATGGCGCGCCCTTTTGGTAGCCTTGATGACCCGGAATGATTAAATCGGTTTCACAGTGATTGAAATGTCTCGCGTCCTCTGCTTCTTCTTTTCTGGCAAGGACCTTAGCAGGAGAAGGCCATGGGATTCCCTGGAACATGGATGACCGAAAGCGAAAGCCTCGTCTATCGCGTCGTGCCGAAATGTGCGTGTTCGACCATCGGTCAGATCATGTTCTATTCCGATCACGGCGAATTCTTCGACGGGGACATCCACGATTCGACCAGCGGGCTGCACAAGTGGTCCCAGCCTGAAAGCCAGCCGCTGATCGAGGCGAACGCCAAGGCGCATCGCAGCCCGACCTTCACCGTCGTCCGCAACCCCTATACCCGCATCCTGTCGTCGTTCTTCGACAAGATCTGCGGCATCCAGCGCAACGGCAAACGCTATCGCGGGAACATGGTGCCGCTCTTGATCCAGCGTTACGGGATCGAAGTGGGCGGGCCGGACGGCACGGAGGAGTTCGACCAGATCAAGAGCTTCCGCCGCTTTTTGCTGTTCGCGCGCGACACCATCCGCTGGAAAAAGCCGATGGACCCGGACATCCACTGGTCGGCCATGTCGGGCCACATCTCCACCTTCATCGTGAATGGCGGGAAATACGACCAGATCTTCTTCACCGAAAAGTTCAACGACGGGATGCAGAAGGTTCTGGATTCGGCGGAGACCAAGCACAAGGTCGATCTGAAAACCATCCCGCGCTTCAACGAATCCGAAGGCCACGGGCCGAAACGGGCGCACCCGGTGGAGGATTATTTCGACGACCTGTCGATGCATCTGATGTGGGAAATCTACAAGAAGGATTTCCAGCTGTTCAAATACGACTTCGACAATCCGGGCAACAAGATGCCCAAGGCCGAGGTGGACCTGAAAGAGGTCCACCGCCGTCTGGGCGACTGATGCCTACAGGCCCTGCGCGCGGTAGATGTCGCGCAGGTCCACCTCCGGCCGGGCGCCGATGTGGGAAATCACCTCGGCCGCGGCCAGGCAGCCCATCCGTCCGCACTCGGCCGGCGTGCGCCCGTTGACCAGCCCCCACAGGAAGCCCGCCGCGAACAGATCGCCCGCGCCGGTGGCGTCCACCACGGTCGTCGGTTCGGCCGGAACGTGCCACCGCTCGCCCCCCGTCAGGATATGCGCGCCGTTCGCGCCGTCGGTGCAGGCCACGATCGCCGCCTCGGCCGCCGCCTGATCCAGGGCCGCGTCCAGATCGTCGGTCTGATAAAGCGAGATCATCTCGGCCCGGTTGGCGAACAGCAGGTCCACGTCGTCCCGCACCAGCGCGCGGAACGCCGCGCGGTGACGCTCCACGCAGAACGGATCGGACAGGGTGACCGAAACGCGGCCCCCGCCCTGTTTCGTCGCGGCGATGGCCTTGGCGAACGCCTCCTTGCTGTCCGGCCCGTCGAAACGATAGCCTTCCAGATACAGCCAGTCGGCATCGGCCATCGCGCCGGGGTCGATGTCGTCCGGCCCAAGGAATTCCGACACGCCAAGATAGGTGTTCATCGACCGCTCCCCATCCGCCGTCACGCAGACCAGGCAGCGGCCCGTCTCCTGCTCGGTCGTGGCGGGGGCGAGCGGGGTGTCGAACACCGCGCCCTGCGCCCGCAGGTCATGGGCGAAGATCGCGCCCAACTGGTCATCGCGCACCTTGCCGACATAGGTCGTGCGGGCCCCCATATGCGCCAGCCCCGCGATGGTGTTCGCCGCCGATCCGCCGGAAATCTGCCGCGTCGGGCCCAGGGCATCGTAAAGCGCGACCGCCCGCTCCTGATCGATCAGCTGCATGATCCCCTTCTGGATCCCGTGACGGGCCAGGAAATCGTCCGGCGTAGGGGCCAGAACATCGACCATCGCGTTGCCGATGCCGGCGACCTGAAAGCGTTTCATGCGGTTTTTTCCTCGAACAGGCAGTGGTCGTTGATGGGGCAGATGCCACAGCGCGGCTTGCGCGCCAGACAGATATACCGCCCGTGCAGGATCAGCCAGTGATGGGCGTGAAGCGCGAATTGCGCGGGGATTTGGTCCTCCAGATGCCGCTCCACCGCCTCCACATCCTTGCCCGGCGCCATGCCGGTGCGGTTGGCCACGCGGAACACATGCGTGTCCACCGCCATGACGGGCTGGTGGAACCACATGTTCAGAACGACATTCGCCGTCTTGCGCCCCACCCCCGGCAGCGCCTGCAGCGCCGCACGCGAGGACGGCACCTCCCCCCCATGGACATCCACGAGGATGCGGCTGAGCTTCATGACGTTCCTGGCCTTCTGACGAAACAGGCCGATGGTCTTGATCGCGTCCAGCAGCGCGTCTTCGCCCAGATCCAGCATCTGCTGGGGGGTGGTGACGCGGGCGAACAGCCCCCGCGTGGCCTTGTTCACCCCCGCATCCGTCGCCTGCGCCGACAGGGCGACCGCGACCAGCAGCGTATAGGCGTTCACATGCTCCAGCTCGCCCTTCGGTTCGGGGTCGATGCCGTGCAGGATCGCAAAGATCGCGTGAATATCGTGATAGGGAAGTTGGCGCGCCATCCCAAGGGTATGGCAGCCGGACACATTCACGGCAAGTCCCCGCCGAGGCACCGGCGGAACCTTCCCCCGCCCATCGCCGTTCTATAAGAGTTTCACGCGCCATTTCAGGCGCATTCGCGAAGACGAGGCGACATCATGAAGTTCAAGACACCTATCGCAATCGGCGCCGTGGCGTTTCTGGGTCTGGCCGCGTGCCAGGATCCCTATGGCACGGGCGTCGGCAATTCGGCCTATGCCAACCAGCGCACGACCGCGGGGGCCGCAACCGGCGCCATCATCGGCGGCGTGCTGGGCGCGCAATCGGGCAGCAACCGTGACGCCAAGATTGCCGGCGGCGCCATCGTCGGCGGCATTCTGGGCAGCGCGATCGGCGCACAGATGGACCGTCAGGCCGCAGCGCTGCGCGCCTCCACCAGCTCCAACGTCGGTGTGCGCAACACGGGCAACGAACTGGTCGTGACCATGCCGCAGGACATCCTGTTCGCCACGAACAGCGCCTCGCTGCGTCCGGACCTGCAGGCCGACCTGCGCGCCGTGGCCCAGAACCTGATCCAGTATCCGAACTCCAACATCCAGATCGTGGGCCATACCGACAACACGGGCAGCGCATCGCTGAACCAGAACCTGTCGGAACGCCGCGCCGGTGCGGTGGCCCAGACGCTGATCTCCAGCGGTGTGCCGTCCAACCGCGTGTCGTCCTATGGCATGGGCTTCAACCAGCCGGTGGCCTCGAACGCGACGGCTGCGGGCCGCGCACAGAACCGCCGCGTGGACATCGTGATCCGCCCGACGCAATAAGCGCGGGCCACGGACAGGAAAAAGGCCGGTCTTTCGACCGGCCTTTTTTAATGCAGTTTCGCAGCCACCTGATCGATCGACCGATCGATCGAGGCGGATCGCGCCTCTGGCGTCATTTGCTTGGAAAGAACCTCGGTCGCGGCGGCCACGGCCACCGCAATGGCCCGCTCGCGCACTTCCTTGACCGCGCCGGCTTCGGCCGAGGCGATCTGGTCCGCCGCCGCCTGCATCCGGCGATCCACCGCGTCCTTCAGCGCAAGCTTGGCCTGATCGGCCGCCGCCATGGCGTGCTGCCGGGCCTTGGCGACGATGCGCTCGGATTGCTCCATCACATCTTTCTGCTTGCGCTCATAAGAGGCCAGCAGCGCCTTCGCTTCTTCGCGCAGCGCGCGGGCTTCCTCCAGCTCGCTGCGGATATCCGTCGCGCGCTTGTCCAGAACGCCCACGATCTTGCTGGGAACCTTGAACCAGACCAGGATCCCGACAAAAACGAGGAAGCCGAGAAGAACGACGAAGTTGGAATTGCCCAGGGACAGGAACTCGCCCCCCGCCGCAAGGGCCGGTGTCGCGACAAGCGTCAGAAGAATGGCAAGGGTCTTCATGGCTTATCCTTTCACGCGGGCGGCGACAGCCGCATCGACCGACGCATCGGCCTTGCCACCCAAGGCCGCGACCAGCGCCTGCGCGGTGTCGGTTGCCACCTCGGACACGCTTTGACGCATTCCGGCCCGGATTTCCGAAATCCGAACCTCGGATTCGGCGGCGCGCGTGGCGATCTCGGCATCCGCCTGCGCGATCGCCTGCTGCAGTTGCGCGTCGATCGACGCCTTCGTTTCGGCGGCGATGTCCGCCGCGTCCGCCCGTGCCTTGGCCAGCGCCGCGTTATAAGCGGCCTCGGCATCCTTGGCCTTCTGCTTCAGCTCTTCCGCCGCCAGCAGGTCGTTGGTGATCGCGCCACGCCGCTCGGACAAGACCGAGGCGACACGGGGCAGACCCACGCGGGTCAGGATCAGATAGATCGCGACCAGCGCCACCAGCAGCCAGAAAATCTGGTTGGGATAGCTGGAAAAGTCGAGTTGCGGCATCCCTTGCACGACGGGTGCATCGGTGGCGGCCGCTTCGGTCACCGTTTCAACGTCATGTTGCATGAATACCCTCCGCGTCAGCAAGGATCAGGCCGAAGGGGCGTTGCACCCCTTCGGCCCAAGAACAGATGACGGCGGTGATCAGACCGCGAACATCAGCAGCAGGGCGATCAGGAACGAGAAGATCCCGAGAGCTTCCGCGAACGCGATGCCGACGAACAGGTTGGCCAGCTGGCCCGGGGCTGCCGACGGGTTGCGCAGGGCGCCCGACAGGAAGTTGCCCGCGATGTGACCCACACCGATACCGGCCGCGCCACAACCGATGGCGGCCAGACCGGCGCCAATGAACTTGCCCATCAGTGCAAATTGAACGAGATCGCCTTCCATAGTCATTCTCCTTATGGAATTGGGTATTAAAAAGTCGAACCGGTGTCAGTGATGGGCTTCGCCGACGGCGTCGCGCAGATACACACAGGTCAGAATGGTGAAAACATACGCCTGAACGAGCGAGACCAGAAGCTCCAGCCCGTAGATGGCGGTGACGGCCCCGATGGCCACGGGCGAGATCAGGACGATCGACGCAAAGCCCGCGAACACTTTCAGAACCGCGTGCCCGGCCATCATCGTGCCCGCAAGACGGACGGAATGGCTGACGGGACGCACGAAATAGGAGATAAGCTCGATCACGGCGAGGATCGGGCGCACCGGCAGCGGCGCCGCCTCGACCCAGAAGAGCTTCAGAAAGCCCGGACCCTTGCGGACGAACCCGATGACGGTGACCGACACGAACACCATCAGCGCCAGCGTCGCCGTCACGGCCACATGGCTGGTGGTGGTGAAGGAGGCGGGGACAAGGCCAAGCAGGTTCGCGAACAGCACGAACAGGAACAACGTCATGATGTAGGGGAAGTATTTCGCCCCATCCTTGCCCACGACGTCATGCACCATGTTGTGGATCAGGCCATAGGCCATCTCGGCCACGGACTGGCTGCGGGTCGGGATCATGGCGCGGCGGCGCGTGCCCAGCACCATCAGCGCCAGAACGCAGACCACGGCCAGCGCCAGCCACAGCGTCACGTTGGTGACGGTGTACCACTGGATCGGCCCGTCGCTGAACAGCGGGCGGACGACGAATTGCCCCATCGGGTCGATCTTGAAACCGCTTCCGTCCGTTTCAACTGCCACGCCGTCCATCCTCATCCTTGCGGGCACCTTCGCCCGAAATCTGTTTCGCCTGCACGTCGCGGGCGCTTCGCATCATCGTCCGCACCCCGGCGATGAAGCCAAGAAGCGTGAAGATGATCAGGAACAGGGGCAAAGTGCCGAGCAGCACATCCAACCCGTATCCCAGTCCGAACCCGATCAGCAATCCGGCGACCAGTTCCGTCACCATCCGCCAGCCGACCTCGCCCGCCGAGAATGCCTTGCCCACCTCACCGGAGTTGCGCTCCGCCTCGGGGCCCCTCAATTTCGTCAGCCGCGCCTCAAGCGCGCGCAGCCGTTCGGGATCGGGGTTGTCGGACATGGCACGTCCCTTCACAGTCCCGAGAGGGATTAACCCTCCCTCCCCCTCAAGTCAAGCATCAGGGGCAAGGGTGCAAGCCACTGAGAATGCAACAAATTCCCCACCCGCGTCGATCTGCGCGCGAATGTCGCACCGCCCCTTCGTCAACCCGAAGGTTGAACGTCGATTGACCGCCCGCCCCTTCCGGCCCCATACCGGATGGATGAACGACAATCTGGACAAAGTCTTCGCGGCGCTGGCCGACCCCACCCGGCGCGGCATTCTTGCGATGCTGCTGGAGGATGACATGGCGGTGACCGATGTGGCCGCCCCGTTCCAGATGTCGCTGGCGGCGGTGTCGAAGCACCTTCAGGTTCTGGTCGATGCGGGGCTGATCACCCAGGAACGCCGGGGCCGTCTGCGCTGGTGTCGGCTGGAACCGGACGCCCTGCGTGCGGCGTCGGTGTGGATGCGGGCCTTCGGTCAGGTCGATCCTCTGGATCTGGACGCCTTCGAACGCTTTCTTGCGGCCGAGCTCAGAAGCTGACGGTCACGCCCGGAAGCTGCAATTCGTCCATGAGGTCCCGCACCTCCTGCCGCGCCGCGATGTTGGAGAGGTTGAGGCTGCCGACCCCCATATCCTTCAGGTCCAGCAGCGTCAGGCCGCGCGGAAACAATTCGCGGAACACCACCCGTTCCGAAAACCCCGGCGCCACGCGAAAGCCGATGCGGCGCGACAGATCCTCAAGCGCGGCCCCCACCTTCTTCTTGTTGTGCATCTGCTGCGCGCCCAGACGGTTGCGCAGCACGATCCAGTCAATCGGCTTCAGCCCCGCCTGCGCCCGCGTCTGCCGCGCGTTCCAAACCATCTCGGAATAGATCGACGGCCCCTTCACCTTGCCGGTTTCCGGGTCGATCCGGGCCAGAAGGTCGAAATCCACGAAACTGTCGTTCAGCGGCGTGATCAGCGTGTCGGCCAGCGTATGCGCGACCTGGCTCAGCCGCGTATACGATCCGGGGCAATCGATGATGATGAAATCCGAATCCGGCTCCAGCCGCGCCACACCCTCGGCCAGCCGTCGATCCATGACATTCTCGCCGGGGGCCAGCGTCGCCTCGTCCACCTCCGGCAGGGGGAGATAGGTCGGGGATGGCAGGTCGGTCCCCGTGCGGTTCAGGAAGGCCAGCCGGTTTTCGGTATAACGGCCGAAGCTGCGCTGCCGCACGTCCAGATCCAGCGCCCCCACGCGATGCCCCGACCGGACCAGCGCGGTCGCCACATGCATGCAGGTCGTGGATTTCCCCGACCCGCCCTTCTCGTTGCCCACGACGATGATATGCGCCATGACGCGTCCCCCGAACTTTTCCCAACCGGCTATCGGTTGTCACGTTCCCGTGCAAGGGGCGGGGGACCGATCCGCCACGGCCTGTGGCGCGCAAAGCAAAAGGGCGCGAGGTTTCCCCCGCGCCCTGTGCAACACGATGCAGATCGGATCAGAAGCCCAGACCGGCGTATTTGTTCTTGAACTTCGACACGCGGCCGCCGGTGTCCATCAGGCGGCTGTTGCCGCCGGTCCAGGCCGGGTGCGCCAGCGGGTCGATGTCCAGCGCCATCTGCTCGCCTTCCTTGCCCCAGGTGGAGCGGAACTTGTGCACGCTGCCGTCGGTCATCTTCACGTCGATGAAGTGATAGTCGGGATGGATGTCTTTTTGCATGGATCCGCTCCTCAGGCCTTGGCTTTGTAGTTCGTGACCTCGGCGATACGGGCCGATTTGCCGCGACGCGACCGGAGGTAGTAGAGTTTCGCGCGGCGCACGCGGCCACGGCGAACCACCTCGATCGAATCGATGTTCGTCGAATAGAGCGGGAACATACGCTCCACGCCTTCGCCGAACGAAATCTTGCGAACGGTGAACGAGGCCGCCAGCGTGGCGCCGCCCTTGCGCGAGATGCAGACGCCTTCATAGTTCTGCACGCGGGTCCGGGTGCCCTCGGTCACCTTGAAGCCGACGCGCACGGTGTCGCCAGCCTTGAAGTCGGGAATGGTCTTGCCAAGTTCGGCGATCTGTTCCGCTTCGATCTGTGCGATCAGGTTCATCGCATATCCTTTTCAAATCTCGTGGTATTCCACGATGTGATGCCGCCTGAGCGCTCTCAGTCTTCGCCCGGGTCCCTACCGTGTCGCGCACAGTAAGCCCGCCAGAGATCAGGCCTGCGTTCCTTTGTCAGCCTTTCGGCCAGATCCTTCCGCCAGCGGGAGATGTTCGCGTGATGGCCGGACAGAAGCACTTCCGGGATCTCGCGGTCCTGCCAGACCGAAGGTTTCGTGTATTGCGGAAATTCAAGAAGACCGGCCGAGAAAGACTCTTCCTCGGTCGACGCATGATTCCCGATGACGCGCGGTATAAGGCGAACGGTGGCGTCGATCAAGGCCTGCGCCGCAATCTCGCCCCCCGTCATGACGAAATCGCCAAGGCTCACCTCCTCGATCCCGTAATGATCGATGACGCGCTGATCCACCCCTTCGAACCGGCCGCACAGCAGGGTCACCCCCGGCCCTTCCGACCAGCGCTGCGCCATGGCCTGATCGAAGGGCTTGCCGCGGGGCGACAGATAGATCACGGGCGATCCCGGCGCGGCCTGCGCCGCCGCCTGGTCCAGGGCGCGCGACACCACGTCGGGGCGCAGCACCATCCCGGCCCCGCCCCCCGCCGGCGTGTCGTCCACATTGCGGTGCCGCCCTTCGCCGAAGGGGCGCAGGTCGATCGTGTCCAGCGCCCAAAGCCCCAGATCCAGCGCCTTGCCGGTCAGCGACAGGCCCAGCGTGCCCGGAAACGCCTCGGGGAACAGGGTGATGATCTGCGCGCGCCACGCCCCCACCACGCGCACATCCGCCATCAGATCGCGCGGCTGAACCGAGGCGCGGATGGACAGGCGGCCGTGGGATTTGGGGGTGGGGTCGGTCATGTCAGGCGCCCTGTTCCACCCGCCGCTCTTCCTCGGCGGTGGATTGGGCGGCGCGGAAGATGGCCATGACCTCCTCGGGGGCGCTGGCGCGGCGCAGGGCCTTGACCACCGCCGGCTGCCGCAGGATGCGCGCCGCCTGCGCCAGGGCCGACAGATGCTGACTGGTGTTGTCCTTGGGCAGAAGCAGCGCCATGACCAGATCGACCTTGTCGCCGTCCACCGCCTTGTAATCCACCCCCGGCGTCACGCGGGCAAAGACCACCATCGGCGTCTGCACCCCGTCGCAGGTGCAATGCGGCAGGGCGATGCCCCGACCGATGCCGGTGGACCCCAGCTCTTCCCGCTGGGTCAGTTTTTTCAGGACACGTGTGGCGTCCAGATCCCATATATCCGCCACGCGGGCCGAAAGTTGCGTCAGAAGGTCCGCCTTGTTTTCGGCGGCGATGTCCAGAAGCAGCCCCTCGGGGCGGAGAAGATCGGAAAGTGCCATGAACGACCTGTCATAAGGGAAAGCCCGCCCGGATCGTCCCGGACGGGCGGCGCCCGAGGGCGCGGATGTCAAAGGGCGGCGGCCAGCGCGCGGGCCAGATCGGTCCGCTCCCAGCTGAAACCGCCATCCGCCTCGGGCGCGCGCCCGAAATGGCCATAGGCAGCGGTGCGGGCATAAATCGGACGGTTCAGGTCCAGATGCTCGCGGATGCCGCGGGGCGACAGGTCCATGACCTTGGGGATCGCCGCCTCGATCGCCGCCGGATCGACCGCGCCCGTGCCATAGGTGTCGACATAGACCGACAGGGGCTTGGCGACCCCGATGGCATAGGAAATCTGGATCGTGCACTTCTTGGCCAGTCCCGCCGCGACCACGTTCTTGGCCAGATAGCGCGCGGCATAGGCGGCCGAACGGTCCACCTTGGTCGGATCCTTGCCCGAAAACGCGCCGCCGCCATGGGGGGCCGCCCCGCCATAGGTGTCGACGATGATCTTGCGGCCCGTCAGGCCCGCATCCCCGTCCGGCCCGCCGATGACGAAGGTGCCCGTCGGGTTGACCCACCATTCGGTCTTGTCGGTCAGCCAGCCCGCGGGCAGAACCTCGCGGATATACGGTTCGATGATCGCGCGAATATCGTCCGAGGTCTGATCCTCATGCAGATGCTGGGTGGACAGCACCAGCGAGGTCACCTCCACCGGCTTGCCATCCTCGTACCGCAGCGAGATCTGCGATTTCGCATCCGGCCCGAGCGTCGGGGCCGCGCCCGATTTCCGCGCCTCGGCCAGACGGCGCAGGATCGCGTGGGAATAAAGGATCGGGGCGGGCATCAGCTCCGGCGTTTCGTTCACGGCATGGCCGAACATGATGCCCTGATCGCCCGCGCCGTCCTTGTCCACGCCCTGACTGATATGCGCCGATTGCGGATGCAGCAGGTTCAGGACATTGACCGTGTTCCAGTGGAACTTGTCCTGCTCGTATCCGATATCCTTGACGCAATCGCGCACGATCCCGTCGATCCGGCCCAGATAGTCGTGCAGGCGGGTCTGATCGGCCAACCCGACTTCGCCCCCCACCACGACCTGATTGGTGGTGGCGAACGTCTCACACGCCACGCGCGCCATGGGTTCCGCCTCAAGGAACGCGTCGAGGATCGCATCCGAGATGCGGTCGCAGACCTTGTCCGGGTGCCCCTCCGACACGGATTCGGAGGTGAAGACGTAATTCTTGCGTGACATGAAAATGCTCCGATGAATGATCCCCGTCACGTCAGGAAGCCGTTGTGACGGTTCGATGACCGCATCGCTATCCCCCTATCACAGGGGCGTCAACCGTTCGTTTCGGCAGGGCCGCGTTGCAAGCAGCGCAGCCATCAGCGCCAGAAGAACCAGAACAGGCACGTCGCCCGTGCGGGAATAAAGGGTGGGGGGCAAGGCCCCCGGCAGGGCCGCATCCAGCTTTCCCGCCACCCCCATCGGCAGGTCCGACAGGATGCGACCCCGCGCGTCGATCACCGCCGATACGCCGGTATTGGCGGCGCGCAGCAGCGGCAGCCCCTGCTCGATCGCGCGCAATCGCGCCTGCGCCAGATGCTGATAGGGGCCGGTCAACGTGCCGAACCACGCGTCGTTCGTGGCCTGCAGCAGCCAGTCGGGACGCACCGGCGCGGCGGCCACATCCTGCGGAAACACCGCCTCATAGCAGATCAGCGGCAAGGCCCGCGTGGCCCCCAAGGTCAGCACCTCCGGCCCCGGCCCCGCGCTGTAGCCATTGCCAAGCTGGGCGGCGAAGGCGCGGATGCCCACCCGCGCCAGCGTATCGCCGAAGGGGATGTATTCGCCGAACGGCACGAGGTGGTGCTTGTCATAGATCGGACCCACCTGCCCGTCCGGCGCGATCACGGCCAGCGAATTGAACGCCCGCTCCCCCTCCAGCCGCTGAATGCCCACGACCGAAATCGCGCCCTGCGCGGCAAAGGCCACCTCCGCCGAGAGGGTGTCGTCCAGCAGATAGGGGATGGAGGTTTCGGGCCAGACGATCAGGTCGGGCGACCCCGGCGCGGCGCTGAGTTCCAGCCCGCGCTGGAGCAAGGTTGCGGCGCGGTCGGGGTCCCATTTCATCGCCTGCGCGGCGTTCGGCTGGATCAGGCGGACGGTCTGCCCCGGCGCGGCAGGGTCCGGCTGGTCCAGCCGCCACGTCCCCGCCCCGAAGGCCGCCGCCAGCCCGAGGACCGCCGCCGCCGCCCCCCGCCACCGGAACGCCACCTGCAACGCCGCCAGAAGCGCCGTCATCAGCGTAAGACCCACCGGCCCCACCCAGGCCGCCAGCTGCGCCGGGGCCCACCCGATCCAGACATGCCCGACCAGCGCCCAGGGGAACCCCGTCAGGATATGGCCGCGCACCCATTCCATCGCCGTCAGGGCCACGGCAAAGGCCACGGGCCGCAGCGCGGGACGCACGAGGGCCGACACGGCCCCCGCCCCCCCCCAGAACAGCCCCAACCCGACCGAGATCAGCACCACCGCGAACGGGGCCATCCAGCCATAGGTCAGCGGATCGACCAGAAACGGCTCGACGATCCAGTTCAGGGACACCGCGAAATAGCCCGCCCCCGCCAGATGCCCGATCCACCAGCCACGGCCCACGCCCCCCTGCCCGATGAGGACACACAGGCCGCCCAGCGCCGCCAGCGTCACGAACCACCAGCCCAAGGGGGCCTGCCCGACCGCCATGGCGGCACCAAGCGCGAAGGCCGCGCATGTGCGCGGCCAATCGGGAACGTGCCGGAACAGGCGCCGCACGGGTGGGATCAGACCGACGGCACCGCATCGCCCTTGGGCAGATGCACGCGCAGACGCTTGATGCGGCGGGGATCGCCGTCCAGAACCTCGAACCGGACGCCGCTTTCGTGCTCCACCACCTCGCCCTTCTTGGGCACGCGGCCGGCCCGCACGAAGATCAGGCCACCGATGGTGTTGACGTCCTCGTCATCCTCGGCCCCGCGCAGGTCGATGCCCGTGGCCTTGCGGAACGCATCGACCGACGCGCGCGACTGCACGATGTAATCGCCCTGACGGTCCTGCACCCACAGGGCGCCCGCCACCTCGTCATGCTCGTCGTCGATCTCGCCGATGACCGTCTCGATCAGATCCTCGATCGTGACCAGACCGTCCACCCCGCCATATTCGTCGATCACCAGCGCCAGATGCATCCGTTCGCGCTGCATCTTCTGCAGCAGGGTGCCCAAGGTCATCGACGGCGGCGCGAACATGATCGGGCGCAGCAGGGCGCGCAGATCGAACGGTTCGTCCGAGGTGAAGTCGTGCTTCAGCGCCAGATCCTTCAAGAGGATCATGCCCAGCGGATTGTCCAGCGACCCGTCAAAGACCGGAAGCCGCGAATACCCCTCGCGCCGGAAGGTGGCCACCAGATCGGACAGGCCGATATCCACCGAAACGGCCACGATCTCGGCCTTGGGGACGGCCACATCATCCACCCGAAGGCGGCGAAGATTGGCGATGCCGGAGGTGTCTTCGTCCGCGTCATCGCTCAGTTCGTCCGTATCGTCGGGCGAAAAGGCGCTGAACAGGCGGCCGAAAAAGCCGCGCCCCTCCTTTTCAGAGGCCGTATCCCGTTCGGGATGGCCGTCGCGTTCGGTGGGCGGGGGGGGTGAGGTGAGAGTGTCCACGACGTTACGTCGCGATATGTCCTCTGCGGTGTCCTGCGCGCGTTGCGCCGCAGGAGAGCCGTCGATGCTGCTTCCCATTGGTCCTTCTGACGGATGCGACGCCCCAGATGGGCGACAGGTCCAATATGGGGCATAGGGGGGCCGTCTGGCAAGACCTACGTCACGTAGGGATCCTTGATGTGAAGCGTGGCGAGGATGCGGGTTTCCGTCCCCTCCATCAGCTCGGCATCCGCATCGGTTTCGTGGTCGTATCCCAGAAGATGCAGGATGCCGTGGACGACCAGATGCGTCACGTGATCCTGCGGGGATTTGCCCTGCGCCTCCGCCTCGGCCATGCAGGTGTCCCAGGCGATGGCGATGTCGCCCAATTCGTCGGGATCGTCGTCATCGCCGCCCGACAGGTCGGGAAGGCCCCCCGGCTCTCCGGCCGCGCGATCTTCGGACGGCCAGGACAGGACGTTGGTGGGCTTGGCCTTGTCGCGGAATTCGCCGTTCAGGCGGGCGATTTCCGCGTCGTCGCAGCCCATCAGCGCCAACGTCACGCCATGAACGCCCAAGGTGGCGAAGGTCGCCTCCGCCGCGCGCGTGGCAAGGGCCGGAAGGCCAAAGGCCTCCCAGCGGTCATCTTCGATTACGGTATCAACCAGCGGTTCCATCGGCGGCGTCATACGCCTCGATGATGCGGGCCACAAGCGGGTGCCGCACCACATCTTTGGAATTGAAGTAGTTGAAGGACACGCCCCGCACGTCCTTCAGGATACGCTCGGCGTCCTGCAACCCCGACGCGGTGCCGCGCGGCAGGTCGATCTGCGTCCGGTCGCCGGTGATGACCATGCGGCTGCCCTCGCCCAGACGGGTCAGGAACATCTTCATCTGCATGGTCGTGGCGTTCTGCGCCTCATCCAGCACCACGAAGGCGTTGGCCAAGGTCCGCCCGCGCATGAAGGCCAGCGGCGCGATCTCGATCCGCTTGTCCTCCATCAGCTTGGCCAACTGCTTCTGCGGCAGGAAATCGTTCAGCGCGTCATAAAGCGGCTGCATGTAGGGATCGACCTTCTCCTTCATGTCGCCGGGAAGGAAGCCGAGCCGTTCCCCCGCCTCCACCGCCGGACGGGACAGGATGATCTTCTCCACCGCGCCCGACAGAAGCATGGTCACGCCCACGGCCACGGCCAGATAGGTCTTGCCCGTGCCCGCCGGTCCGATGCCGAAGACCAGTTCATTGTCGAACAGGTTCGCGACATAGGCCTTCTGCGCGTCGGTCCGCGGCTCCACCGGCTTCTTGCGGGTGCGGATCTCGTGCTGGCCGGGCTGGAACATCTCCATCTGCAGGGCGGTGTCGCCGAAGACGTTGCCCGACATGCGCAAGGCCCCTTCGATGTCGCCCGACACAAGGCCCCGGCCCGATTCCAAACGGGCATACATGCCTTTCAGCACCGCCATCGCCTGATCCCGCAACGTCTTTTCCCCCAGGATCACCAGCCGGTTGCCCCGGCGCACGATCTGGATGCCCAACTGATGTTCGATCTGCGCCAGATTGCGGTCATATTCGCCGCACAGGTCGATCAGCAGGCGGTTGTCGGGAAATTCCAGATGCGACTCGATGGCCTCATCGGCACGTTTCGGGGGGGTCAGAGCGCTGATGCCCAAGGAAATCTCCCTTTTCAAGGCGGTGGCTGCCCCTTGAATGTGGGGGCATCATCCCCCCGAGGCAAGCATTTTGCAGCCCAAGGGGGTGAAGATATTGCGACAGCCCCGTATTCCCCGCCGAAATCTAGAGCCGCACCGCCGCGAGCGAGTTGGTGGAGGCCGCGGTGATGCGCACCCGCACCAGATCGCCCACCGTGCCGTTCGCGTCATCGACATGCACCGCGTGCAGATGGTCGGACTTGCCCACCATCTGCCCCGGCAGACGTCCGGCCTTTTCATACAGAACGCCCACCTCGCGCCCGACCATGGCATCCTGCGTCGCGCGCTGCTGCTGGGTGATCAGGGCCTGAAGCTCCTGCAGGCGGGCGTCGCCCACCGCTGCGGGAAGTTCGGGCTTTTCGGCCGCCGGGGTGCCCGGACGCGCGGAATACTTGAAGCTGAAGGCCGATCCGTAATGAACCTCGCGGATCAGGTCGAGCGTGGCCTGATGGTCGGCCTCCGTCTCGCCCGGGAAGGCCACGATGAAATCCGACGACAGGATCAGATCGGGCCGGGCGGCGCGAATGCGCTCGATCAGGCGGATGTAGTGTTCGGCGGTGTGCTTGCGGTTCATCGCCTTCAGGATGCGGTCCGATCCCGACTGCACCGGAAGATGCAGATAGGGCATGAGCTTGGGCTCCTCCCCATGGGCGGCGATCAGGGCATCGTCCATGTCGTTGGGGTGGCTGGTGGTATAGCGGATGCGCTCCAACCCGTCGATCTTCGCCATCTCGCGCACCAGCTGCGCCAGCGTCCAGTCGCCCCCGTGATAGGCGTTGACGTTCTGGCCCAGCAGCGTCACCTCGCGCACGCCGCGTTCCACCAGATCGCGCGCTTCGGTCAGAAGGCGCTGCGGGTCGCGGCTGACTTCCGCCCCGCGGGTATAGGGCACGACGCAGAACGCGCAGAACTTGTCGCACCCTTCCTGCACCGTCAGGAACGCGGTCGGCCCGCGCAGGGCCTTGCGCTTGGGCAGGTGGTCGAACTTGTCCTCGGTCGGAAATTCGGTGTCCACGGCGGGCGCACGCCCCGCCACCATGTCGGGCAGCCGGTGATAGGTTTGCGGGCCCACCACCAGATCGACCAGCGGCATACGGCGGATGATCTCCGGCCCCTCGGCCTGGGCCACGCAGCCCGCCACGCCGATCTTCAGATCGGGCTTGGCGGTCTTCAGCGGGCGCAGGCGGCCAAGATCGGAATACAGCTTCTCCGACGCCTTTTCGCGAATGTGACAGGTGTTCAGAAGCACCATGTCCGCATCCTCGGCCGTGTCAGTCATGACATAGCCTTCGGCGCCCATGGCCTCGGCCATCCGCTCGCTGTCATAGACGTTCATCTGACAGCCGTAGGTCTTGATGAAAAGCTTCTTGGTCATGGTGGCCCCTCGCGGAATCCGCGCCTTCTACAGAAAAACCCGTGGCGGGGCAATCGAGCCTCTTGCCCTGACGCCCCCGCTTCCCGCATTCTGCGCCCGAACGGCAAGGATGGACGTATGCGATACCGCACCCTGGACGACGCGATCAATGCGGACATCTTCAAGAAGGGCCCCGTTGCCGTCATCATGGCCGAAGACGCGACCGAGATCGTGTCCAGCCTGCGCCGTGCCGGACGTCTGGGCTTCGGCTGCATCCTGCTGCTGGCCCATGACGACATCGCCGTCCCCCCCGAGGATGAGGCGCGGGTTCACCGCATCGCCTACAACGTCCATGCCGAAGGGGCGATGATGCGGGCGATGAACACGCTCATCGCCGCCGCGCCGGGGATCTGGTTCCACTACTGCTTCAACGGCGAATACCTGTTCTTCCCGTTCTGCGAAACGCGCGACGTGCGCGAACTGATCGCCTTTCATACCGAGGAACGGCGCTATGCCTTCCTGTCCTATGTCGTCGATCTTTACGCAGGCGATCTGTCGCGCAACCCCAAGGCCGTCTCGCTGGAGGAGGCGTTTCTGGACCGGGCCGGATATTACGCCCTTGGCCGTCCCGACCCCGCCAATCACGGGCACCCCAAGGACCGCCAGCTGGATTTCTTCGGCGGCATCCGCTGGCGGTTCGAGGAACATGTGCCCGCCGAACGGCGGCGGATCGACCGGATCGGCCTGTTCCAGGCCAAGGCGGGGCTGGAGATGCGCCCCGATTTCACCTTCAACGACGAGGAATACAACACCTATTCCTGTCCGTGGCACCACAGCGCCACCACCGCCGTCTGTTCGTTCCGCGCGGCCAAGGCCCTGAAGTCCAACCCCGGATCCCGTTATGACATCCACGATTTCCGCTGCCATTATTCGGTGCCGTTCCAGTGGAAATCGCAGCAACTCATGGATCTGGGGCTGATGGAACCGGGGCAATGGGTCTGACCCGCCCGGCAGGGAACGGGCGCGGAGGTCCCCCCCCGCGCCGCGCCCGTCAGAACGTCAGCCCGAAGGCCAGCCCCCCCAGCAGATAGATCACGCCGGTGATCATCATGATGCCGATGATGTTCAGCACCACGCCCCCACGGGCCATCTGACCGATCGTCACCTTGCCCGATCCGAAGACGATGGCATTGGGCGGGGTTCCGACCGGCAGCATGAAGGCGCAGGTCGCGGCCAGGGCTGCGGGAATGATCAGCAGCATCGCATCCACGCCGATGCCCAGCGCGACGCCCCCCAGGATCGGGATGAAGGTGGCGGCGGTCGCGGTGTTGGACGTCACCTCGGTCAAAAACAGGATGATCGTCACCACGGCGGCCACCAGCAGCAGCGTCGGCAACCCGCCCAGACCCGAAACCTGCGCGCCGAACCAGTCGTCCAGACCCGAAGCCCCGACGGCGGAGGCCAGGCTCAGACCGCCCCCGAACAACAGAAGCACCCCCCAGGGCAACCCGTCCTCGGCATCCTTCCAGTTCAGGACCATCGTCGTCTTGCCCTTGGCGGGCAGGATGAACATGACCACCCCGGCCAGAATGGCGATGACCGTGTCGTTGAACCCGCCCAGCCACGGGAAGGCGGCGGCGATGAAGGGGATGTTGGTCAACAGGCTGGGCAGGATCCACAGCGTGGCGGCACCGACGAACACCGCAAGCACCATCTTCTCGCCCTGGCTCATGGGGCCAAGATCGGCGATCTGGCGGTCGATCATCGTCCGCCCGCCCGGAAGTTCCGGCAGATCGAAACGATAAAGGACATGCGTCATCAGCCACCACGCGACCAGCAGGAACACGGCGGCCAGCGGCGTGCCGATGATCATCCACTGCAGGAAGCTGATCGTCACGCCCATCTCATCCGCGGCATAGCCCGCGACGATGGCGTTGGGCGGGCTGCCCAGCAGCGTCCCAAGACCCCCGATGGAGGCGGCCCAGGCAATGGAGAGCATCAGGCAGACCCCGAAGGCCGCGACGTTGGGATCGCGGATCGCGTCGGTGATCGGCTGATCCTCGGCCAGCTGCGCCGCGCCGTCCTTGCGGTCAAGGAACAGGGCGAGGATGGACGTGCCGATCGGCAGCATCATCAGCGCCGTCGCGGTGTTGGACACCCACATCGACAGGAACCCGGTGGAGATCATGACCCCCAGGATGATCCGGCGCGGCTGCATCCCGATGCGGGAAATGGTCAGAAGGGCGATGCGGCGGTGCAGGTTCCACTTCTCCATCGCGATGGCGATCAGGAACCCGCCCAGAAACAGGAACACGATGGGGCTGGCATAGGGCGCGGTGATCTGCCCCACGGTCTGCCCGCTCAGCGCCGGGATCAGCACGATGGGCAACAGCGAGGTGACCGACAGCGGCACCGCCTCGGTCATCCACCAGATCGCCATGAGGGTGGCGATGGCGGCCACGGTGCGCGCATCCGGTCCCAGCCCTTCGGCCCCGCCCAACAGGGCATAGACCACCCCGGCGGCGATCAGCCCGGCCGCGCGCATGATCCAGATGTTCCACTCCCGCCAGGATCGTTGTTCGTTATACTGCCCCTGATGGTTCAGCTCCGGCCTCTCTGACATGATCGCGTCCTCCTCCCCTGCCCCGGCCGGCCTGCGGCGGGGGCGTCTTTTCTCGAACCGGCTACTCTACGGCCCGTCCCTTCTGGCGCAAGGGCCTGACGCGCCCCGGTCCATATGTCGCAGGGGGACCCATATCCGGCCCTGTCCGAAGACGCACCCCGCGAATTTGTCTTCGGGGGCGGTCGGGCTATGTCTGGCCTGCCTTGTTGTTTCGCCCATTTGCGGGCGGCCTCGAAACCGGTGCCGATCGGCACACAAGATGGATGTCCCTGCGCCACGCCGAACGCCTGACCTCGTTCCCCCGCCGGCGCGCCCCTGCCGAAGACAGCCAGACACGGACTGCACCCTTGGGGCCGTGACGCCCCGCAGCCATACACCTTCCCCCTCCCCCCCGTTCCGGCATTTCGGTGCCGGACGACCCATAAGCAAAAAGAGCCGATGACCCTGAAGCCCCCCCTGACCGAACTTGACATCAAGACCGCCGACACCGGATTTTACGACGGGTTCAGCCGCACCGTCGCCGTCACGGCGAAAATCCTGATCGGGGCGTTGATCCTGTGGGCCATCGTGTTCCCGCAAAACGCCGGAAACGTCCTGAACGCGATCAACGCGGGCATCCTGACCATCTTCAGCCGCTGGTACATCTATGTCACCTCGATCTTCCTGCTTCTGTGCGTCGCGCTGGCGCTGATCCCGGCGGCCGGCCGGATGAAGCTGGGAACCGAGGAGGACAGGCCCGAATTCGGCACCTTCTCGTGGTTCTCGATGATGTTCGGCGCGGGCATCGGGGTGGGCATGCTGACCTATGCCACCGGAGAGCCGATTTCGCACTTCTCCAACAGCCCGGAGATCATCACGGGACAGGTCGCCGCCGCCTCGGCGGGCAGCGTTCGCCCGGCCTTCGAATGGTCGTTCCTGCACTGGGGCCTGACCGCGTGGGCGGGATATGCGATCACAGGTATGGCCTTGGCCTATCTCAGCTATCGGCGCGGGCTGCCGCTGACCATTCGGTCGGCCCTGACGCCGCTCTTCGGCACGCGCCTGTCGGGCTGGTTGGGCCATGTCGTCGACATCGTGGCCGTCGTCGCGACCGTGGTCGGCGTGGCGCAGACGCTGGGGTTCGGGGTGGAACAGTTCGTGTCGGGCCTCTACCGCGTCACCGGCGCAGGCTGGCTTTTGAACGTGGAGGGATCGGCCTCGGCCACCGCGATCATCCTGGGACTGCTGATCATCGTCGGCGCGTCCACCCTGTCGGCGGTGTCGGGTGTCGGG
The DNA here is from genome assembly GCF_022899245.1 of Falsirhodobacter halotolerans. Taxonomy (NCBI): domain Bacteria; kingdom Pseudomonadati; phylum Pseudomonadota; class Alphaproteobacteria; order Rhodobacterales; family Paracoccaceae; genus Falsirhodobacter; species Falsirhodobacter halotolerans. The sequence continues at coordinate 497,815 of NZ_JALJAZ010000001.1, read as the reverse complement.
CGCGGGATCAAGTGGCTGTCGAACCTCAACATCGGGCTCAGCTTCCTTCTTCTGGCGGTGTTCCTGATCTTCGGCAGCACGCTGGCGGGGCTTCAGGCGTTGGGCTTCGGCATCGTCGACTACCTTTGGTCGCTGCCGATGCGGATGTTCGCCGTCTGGCAACCCGACAGCACGCCCACGGGCGACGCGCTGTCGGCCTGGCAGGGGGCGTGGTCGGTGTTCTACTGGGCGTGGTGGATCGCGGTGGCCCCGTTCGTGGGCCTGTTCCTGGCCCGGATCTCGCGCGGGCGGACGATCCGGGAATTCGTGTTCGGCGCGATGGTGATGCCATCGCTGATGTGCTTCATCTGGTTCGCGCTGGTGGGCGGGACGGCGATCGATCTGGAATTGTCGGGGCTGGCGCAGGGCACGATCATCAACAGCGTCCTGTCGGATCAGCTGTTCGCGGCGCTGGCCGTCATGTTCCCGCCGGCGATGGCCGTCATCCTGTCCGCCATCACGCTGGTGCTGTTGCTCACCTATCTGGTGACGACGGCGGATTCCGCGATCCTGATCGTCAACACCATCAACGCCGCCGGGGATGATGGCCCGAAGACACGGTTGCACGTGCTGTTCTGGGGTATCGCCCTGATCGTGATGGTGGGCGCGCTGCTGATCGCGGGGGGCATTTCCGCGATCCAAAGCGCGATGGTCGTGGGGGCGCTGCCGTTCTCCATCGTGATGGTCCTGATGGGGGTGGCCCTTGTGAAGGCCATCATCAAGGACAACATGCGCGAACAGGCCAACATCCCCACCACGGTGGAACCGGCCGAATGACCCCCCGGGGCCGGTGCGCGGGGGATCAGCCGACGCGACGCCCCTGAACCCACACGCCCCGCACGGCGCTGGACATGGTCAGCCGCTTCACCCGGATCACGTCCCCGCGCCGGCCCACGGTCAGCGCCCCGCGATCGGTCAGGCCGGTCGCCCCGGCGGGGGCCGAGGTGACGGTGGCCACCGCGCGCGGCATGTCATCCCACAGATCCCCCAGCATCAGCGCCGCCGTCAGAAGCGAAGACGGGATATAGTCGGACGACAGGATATCCAGAAGACCCGCCTCGGCCAGATCATGCGCCGCGACATTGCCCGAATGCGATCCGCCGCGCACCAGGTTCGGCGCCCCCATCATCACCGCAATCCCGGCGCCGCGGCAGGCGCGGGCGGCCTCGGGCGTCGTGGGAAACTCCGCGAACCGCACCCCGTGGCGGCCCGAGGTCGCGACCTGCGCCGCCGTGGTGTCGTCATGGCTGGCCAGCACCGCGCCATAGCGGCGGGCCTCGGCCACGGCGGTCGCCTCATGCGCGGCGCCCACGCGGGCGCGCAGGGCCTGCTGGCTGGCGACATGCGTGTCGAATTCCGCCGCGTTCATCCCGCGCTTGCCCATGACGTAATCGCGCAGCTTGCCGATGTCGCGGAACTGACGCTCGCCGGGCGTGTGGTCCATCAGGCTGACGATGCCGACCGCATCGTCCGGGCCGAACTTGGCCATTTCCTCGATCAGGGTTTCCGAACAGATCTCGGCCCGCAGATGCAGGCGGTGGTCGATGCGCAAGGCCCCCTCGGTGCGCATGGCAAGGATCTCGGTCGCCAGCGCGCGGGCATATTCGCCGTAACCCGCGTTGGAACTGGAAAAGATCGACCCCACCCGCAGCGCGTCGAACACCGTGGTGATCCCGACCGAGGCCAGCTCCGCGTCATGCGCCATGATGGCGGCCTGATGCGGCCATGCGACCTTGGGGCGGGGTTGCAGATGGCGCTCCAGATTGTCGGTGTGCAGTTCGATCAGGCCGGGCAGGATCAGATCGCCATCGCAATCAAGCGCCCCGGCGGGCACCGAGGCCCCGGCGGCGATGTCTGCGATCCGCCCGTCCGACAGGCGCAGGCTGCCGCGCACAACCCCGTCCGGCAGCACCAGCGTTGCGTTGGCAAGGATCGTCTCGGTCATGGCAGGCTCCTGTCGGGCGGGCGGTGATAAGGGGCGCGGGGCGGGCAGAGCGGCAAGAAAGCGGGCAAGCCCCGTCTCCGGTGTGGTGTCGTTGGCGACCGTCCGCCAGGTCACCGCATCTGGCATGGCGAAGGCGGCGCGGTCCAGACGGCGGGCCTGGTCCTGCGCACTCTCCCGCCCGCGATGGGCCAGACGGGCGGCCAGAATGTCGGGCGGTGCGGTCACCAGCACCACGGTCAGATCGGGATAGATCCGCGCCGCCTCGGCCAGCGCGGCGCGTGAGGCGTTGAACAGAACCACGCCCCCGCCCCCCATCTGCGCCCGCGGCAGGGCATATCCCAACCCGTGCGCCCGCCAGTGCAGCGCGAACTCGCCCGCATCGCGGCGGCGGGCGAACTCCGCCTCGGTCACGCCGTCGAACTCCTCCCCCCCGGCATCGGCAGGACGGGTGATGACCCGCCGCACGCAGCGCAGGTCGGGGCGGGCGGCGCAGGCCATCGCCATCAGCAGATCCTTGCCCGCCCCGGAGGGCCCGACCACCGCCACCAGCCGCGTCATGCCGCAAGCCCCGGCGTGAAGCCCGTCACATCGACCAGCCGGTCGCAGACCCGGGCGCGGGCCGCCTCGTCATGGAAGATGCCGACGATGGCTGCCCCCCGCGCCTTGGCGGCGTCGATCAGATCGAGCACGACCGCGCGGTTGGTCGCGTCCAGACTGGCGGTGGGTTCGTCCAACAGCAGGACGGGATAGGGGTGGGCGAAGCCGCGCGCGATGTTCACCCGCTGCTGTTCCCCGCCCGAAAACGTGGTGGGCGACAGGCCCCACAGACGTTCGGGAATGTTCACGCGGGCCAGAAGATCCGCCGCGCGGGCGTCTGCCTCATCCGCCGGCACGCCCAGACGCAGCAGCGGTTCGGCCACCACCTCCCGCGTGGGCACGCGCGGGACCACGCGCAGGAACTGGCTGACATAGCCCAGCGTCCCGCGTCGCAGGGCCAATATCGCGCGCGGGGGGGCGCGGACCACGTCCACCCCCGCCACCTCGATCACGCCCGACGCGGCAAGATAGTTGCCGTAGATCATCCGCATCAGCGTCGATTTCCCCGCCCCGGACTGCCCGATCAGGCCCACGCATTCCCCCGCCGCGACGGACAGATGCGCCCCCTCCATCACCGACAGCGCGGTGCCGCCCTGATTGTGCAGGGTGAAGGTCTTGGTGACGTTTTCGATCCGGATCATCATCACACCTGCAATACGGAAGATACGAGAAGTTGGGTATAGGCGTGCTGCGGATCGTCCAGCACCTGATCGGTCAGGCCCGTTTCCACCACACGGCCCGATTTCATCACCATCAGCCGGTCGGCCAGCAGCCGCACCACCGCCAGATCGTGCGTCACGATCACCACCGACAGGCCCAGGTCGCGCACCAGCCCGCGCAGCAGGTCCAGAAGACGCGCCTGCACGCTGACATCCAGCCCCCCCGTGGGTTCGTCCATGAACACCAGACGCGGGCCGGTCACCAGATTGCGGGCGATCTGCAACCGTTGCTGCATCCCGCCGGAAAAGGCCGAAGGCCGGTCGTCCATCCGGTCGGCCGCGATCTCCACCCGGCCCAGCCAGTCGGTGGCGGTGGCGCGGATGTCGCCGTAATGGCGCTGGCCCACGGCCATCAGCCGCTCGCCCACATTGCCGCCCGCGCTGACGCCCATCCGCAGCCCGTCGCGCGGGTTCTGGTGGACATAGGCCCAGTCGCCGCGCAGCAGACGCCGCCGCTCCGCCTCGGAAAAGGTCAGCACGTCGCGCCCGTCCCACAGGATCCGTCCCTCATCAGGGCGCGCCATGCCCGACAGGCAGGACAAAAGCGTGGACTTTCCCGACCCGCTTTCTCCCACGATGCCCAGAACCTCGCCCGGCCACAGATCGAACCCCACATCCGCGCAGCCGATGCGCGGGCCATAACGTTTGGTCAGCCCCTCGACCCGCAGCAGCGGCCGGGCCATGTGCGCACCGTCCATCACGCCACCTCCCGCAGGGCCACGCGCCCGCCGCAGAAATCGGTGTCGGAGCAGACATACATCCGGCGGCCCTGATCGTCGGTGATCACCTCGTCCAGATAGCTGTCCGTGGCCCCGCACAGATCGCAGGCGTGATCGGCCTTGGAGGCCACGAAGGGATGATCCTCGAAATCCAGGCTGACCACGTCGGTATAGGGCGGCAGGGCATAGATGCGGCTTTCGCGCCCCGCCCCGAACAGCTGGATCGCCGCATTGCCGCCCAGTTTCGGATTGTCGAACTTCGGGATCGGCGACGGGTCCATGACATAGCGCCCCTCCACCTTCACCGGATAGGCATAGCTGGTCGCGATCGCGCCGTGCCGGGCGATGTCCTCATAGAGTTTGACATGCATCAGGCCGTATTCCTCCAGCTCGTGCATCTTGCGGGTCTCGGTCTCGCGCGGTTCCAGAAAGCGCAGGGGTTCGGGGATCGGCACCTGATAGACAAGGATCTGCCCTTCGGTCAGCGGGCGTTCGGGGATGCGGTGGCGGGTCTGGATCACCGTGGCATCCGCCGTCGCCTCGGTCACGGCCACGCCCGCCGTGCGCTGGAAGAAGCGGCGGATGGACACGGCGTTCGTCGTGTCGTCCGCGCCCTGGTCGATCACCTTCAACCGGTCGTCGGGGGTCAGGCAGGCCGCCGTCACCTGCACCCCGCCCGTGCCCCAGCCGTAAGGCATCGGCATCTCGCGGCTGGCGAAGGGCACCTGATATCCGGGGATCGCCAGCGCCTTCAGCAGGGCGCGGCGGATCATGCGCTTGGTCTGTTCGTCCAGATAGGCGAAGTTGTAATCGCTCACAGCAAACCCCTTTCGATCAGCGCGGCTTCCAACGCCTCGGGCGTGGTGAAATGGATGGCGTCCATCCCGAAGGCGCGCGCCCCGGCCGCATTGGCCGCGCTGTCGTCGATGAAGACGCAGGTGTCGGGGGCCACGCCCGCGCGCGCGCATAACGCGGCGAAGATCGCGGGGGCGGGTTTGACCACCCCCTCCTCTCCCGACACGATGGTGGTGGCAAAGCTGGTGGCAAGGCGCGGATGGGTGGCGACGCCCGTCGGCCATGTCTCTGCCGACCAGTTGGTGATGGCGTGGATCGCATGACCGCGGGCCCGCAGGCGGTCCATCAGCGCCCATGTCCCCTCGATCGGTTGGGCGATGGTGCGGGCGTAATTGGCCAGATAGGTCAGGAACAGCGCACGGTCGTCCGGGTCCGCGATCTCTTGCGCCAGATCGGCAAAGCTCTCCCCCCCGTCGCCGCGCAGGTTCAGGGCGGGGAAATCGATGCGGGCCAGAAACGCCTCGGCGTCGTGATCCGGAAAGGCCAGCGCCGCATCCCACCGGATCAGCACGTTGCCGATGTCGAAAACAATGTTCATTCCGCAGCCTCCTGCCCCGCCATGGCCTCGGCGCGCAACCGGCGGACGAGTTCCAGTTCCGCCTGAAAATCGACGTAATGGGGCAGCTTGATATGTTCCAGAAACCCCGTCGCCTGAATGTTGTCGCAATGGGACAGGACGAATTCAGGATCCTGCGCCGGCGCGCCGACGAAATCCTCGCCCAGATCCTGCCAGCGCAGGGCGCGGTCCACCAAGCTCATGGAAATGGCCTTTCGTTCGCTTTGCCCCATTACGAGGCCATAGCCGCGGGTGAATTGCGGCGGCTCGGTCCTGGATCCCTTGAACTGGTTCACCGTCTCGCATTCGGTCAGTTCGATCTCGCCCACCTCCACCGCGAAGCCCAGTTCGGGCAGATCGACGCAGACCGCCACGCGCCCGATTCGCAATTCGCCCACGAAGGCGTGGGTGCGCCCGTATCCCCGCTGCGTGGAATAGGCGAGCGAGAGGACGAACCCCTCATCCCCCCGCGTCAACGCCTGCAACCGCACCGCGCGGTCGGCGGGCAGGTCCAGCGGGGTGCGGGTCAGGTCGGTGGGCGGCGCGTCGTCCGGCGCCTCCGCCTCGATCAGGCCGTCGCGGTCCAGAAGGCCCATGACATGGGGGACGGGTTCGTCGCGGGGCGGCGCGGTCGGGGCGGCGGTGGGAGCCTCCCCTTCGGCCATCAGGGCGAAATCCAGCAGGCGGTGGGTGTAATCGAAGGTCGGGCCCAGAACCTGCCCGCCGGGCAGATCCTTGAACGTGGCCGACACGCGCCGGTCCACCGCCATCGCGGCGGTGTCCACCGGGCGGGACGATCCGAAACGCGGCAGGGTGGTGCGATAGGCGCGGATAAGGAAGACCGCCTCGATCAGATCCCCCCGCGCCTGCTTGATCGCCAGCGCCGCCAGATCGGGATCATAGAGCGAGCCTTCGGCCATCACCCGATCCACCGCCAGCGCCAACTGTTCGCGGATCTGCGGGACGGTCAGGTCGGCCACCGCCCGGTCGCCGCGACGTTCCTCGGCCAGCCAGGCGTGGGCGGCGTCGATCGCGCGTTCGCCCCCTTTCACGGCAACATACATCAGACGGCCTCCACATTCGTGCTGCGCGTCAGGGCGGCCAGCCGCGCGCCGCAGGTCAGGATCGTGTCGAAGCCCAGCGGGAACAGCGCCCGGTTGGCCTGAAACGCGGCGATGTCGGGCAGGGCCAGAGTGGCCGCCGTTGCGATCCCCGGCCCGGTCAGGCGAGGCCCCATGGCCGAAAGGGTCGGCACCTCCACGATCAGCGTGGCCGACCGGTCGGGATAGGCGGGGACGCCCACGGAAAACCGGTCCACCGGCAGAAGATCCGCCCAGCGCCCGACGGCAAAGGCCGCCTGCTCGGCCCCCACCAGCGGCGCACCGGTGTGGAACGCGACCCAGCGGCGCAGCGCCTCGGTGTCCGCAGCCCCTGCCAGATGCAGGGGCGTCGTGCCGTCGGTCAGGGTCAAGATCACGGTCGCCGCCGCCACCGACAGGCCCGGCGCGACGGCCCCCGTCAGGTCGTGCAACGTGCCGGGGCGGGCCATCGCCTCCATCACCGCGCGAAAGGCGTGGGCGGATTGGCGGGCGGGATCGGCGAACCCGCCGGACAGGGTGTGCGCGGTCATCAATCCTCCCCCCGCATCATCGTGAAGAACTCCACCTTGGTTGCGGCGGCCTTTTCGGCGCGGGCGCGGCGGGTGGCGGTGGCGGCCCCGGTCAAGGGATCCAGAACCTCCGCCCGGATCCGCGCCGCAGCGCCCCCCTGCATCAGCGCGTCCAGAACCGCGGCCCGGCGGGCGTGGTCCTTGTCGCGCCCCTGAATGCAGGCATGGCCCTCGGCCCCGTCCAGCCGGACCGAACAGCGCGTAACGGTCATCTCGCCCAGATTGAACCGCGCGCCGGTGCCGCCGATGCGCCCTTCGACCATGATCGCCCCGATTTCCGGCGCGCGCAGGATATCATGGGCGGGCAGGTCCGGCATCAGCGCGGCCAACCGCCCGGAGGGGGCCTTGGCCAGCACGGCCATCCAACTGGCTCGCATCTCGTTCCCGTGTGCCATGCTCCACCTCGACATCTTGCTGACTTGTCCAGATTCCTATACAACTAGACAAGTGATAGCGCGAAGGAGGATTCGGCTCAAGCGCCGAGTTGTGAACATTCAATGACACGCAAACCGATCTGGACCTCCATCGCCGCCACGTTACAGACGGACATCACGGACGGCCATTACCGCCCCGGCGACCGCCTGCCGACCGAGGGGGAGCTTGCGACCCGGTTCGGCGTCAACCGCCACACGGTGCGGCACGCGGTGAAGTCGCTGGTCGCCGCCGGGACGCTGCGCACGCGGCAAGGGGCGGGGGTGTTCGTCACGGCCACCCCGACCGAATATCCCCTGGGGCGACGGGTGCGCTTTCATCAGAACTTGGCCGCCTCGGGGCGGACGGCGTCTCGGCGGCTGACCCGGCTGGACATCCGCGCCTGCGACGCGGAAGAGGCGGCGGCCCTGCGCCTGCCCCCCGGCGCGCCCGTGCATGTGATGGAAGGGGTGTCGCTGGCCGATGGGCAGCCCCTGGCGGTGTTCCGGTCGGTGTTCGACGCCACGCGGTTTCCGACCCTTGCCGACCACCTGCGCGCCGACACCTCCGTCACCCGGGCGCTTGCGGCCTGCGGGGTGGCCGATTACACCCGCGCCGAAACCCGCCTGACGGCCAAGATCGCCCCGGCCACGATGGCCCTTGCGCTGGAGGTGCCGCAGGGCGCGCCGGTTCTGCGCACGGTGGCGATCAATCTGGATGCGGACGGCCACCCCGTCGAATACGGCACGACCTGGTTCGCGGGCGACCGCGTGACGCTGACGGTGAACGCCGACTAACCGCCATACATCTCCAGAAACGCCTCGGCCGGCAGGCTGCGGAAGTCGGTCAGGGCGCGGCGCAGGCGGGCGTGATCCCAATCCCACCACGCCAGCGCCAAAAGGCGGTCGGCCACATCGGCCGTGAACCGCGCGCGCAGCGGCACCGCCGGCACCCCCGCCACGATCATGTAGGGGGCCACGTCCTTCGTCACCACCGCACCCGAGGCGACGATGGCCCCCGCGCCGATGGTCACGTCCGGCTTCACGATCGCGCCGTGGCCCAGCCAGGTGTCCGGCCCGATCACCGTCCGCCGCGCCGCACGGGCGGCGAAGAACTCGGCGTCATCCTCGGCGTCGTCCCAGTAGTAGCTGGCGCGATACAGGAAGTGATGCAGGCTGGCCGTGTGCATCGGGTGATCGGTCGGCCCGATGCGGCACAGGGCGGCGATGTTGGCGAATTTGCCCACCGACGCGTTGGCGATGTCGCACAACCGTTCGCAATAGGCATAGTCGCCCAGATCGGTGGCAAGCAGGCGCGCGCCCTCCCCCACCTCGCAGAACCGCCCGAGGGTGGAGGCGGTCACCACCGCGCCCGGATGGATCAGCGGCACGTCGGCAGAAAGTTTCGGCATCAGTGCCCCCGGATCAGCTTGCGGCGCAGCCAGCCCGACAGGCTGTCCATCGCGATGATGGTCAGCACGATCAGCACCATGTAATAGGCCACATCCTCCCAATCCTTCTGCGTCTGGATCGCCTGCGTCAACAACAGGCCGATCCCCCCGCCGACGATGGCCCCGATCACCGTGGCCCCGCGGGTGTTGGCCTCAAGGAAATACAGCACCTGCGACAGCAGCACCGGCGTCACCTGCGGGATCACCCCGAACCGGGCCCGCGCCACAGCCCCCGCGCCGGTGGACCGCACGCCCTCCACCTGCTTTTCGTCGATGTTTTCCAGCACCTCGGAGAATAGCTTGCCGAAGCTGCCGGTGTCGGTCAGCAGGATGGCCAGCGCGCCGGTCATCGGGCCGGGGCCGAAGGCGCGGGCCAGAACGATGGTCCAGATCAGCGCGTCCACCCCGCGGATGAAATCGAACACCCGCCGCAGCCCGAAGCGCACCGGCCCCAGCGGATTCATGTTGCGCGCCGCCATGAAGGCCAGCGGCAGGGACAGGATCGCCGCCCCCATCGTGCCCAGAAAGGCCATCAGGATGGTTTCCATGATCGCCCAGAACACGTCGCCATGCCGCCACATCGCGTTGGTCCAGAAATCCTGCGCCATGCTTGCGATGTTGGATCGCGCCGGATCCAACCGCTCGCCCCACAGCGCGGCGGCGCCGATCTCCCCCCAGGTCATGAACGCCCAAGGGCTGTCGAGCGTGAAGAAGAACAGCGGCCAGCCGGGGGAATAGCGGAAGGTCTCCACCTTGGATCGGGTATAGGCGAAGCGGCCCGCCCCGGTCGTCAGGCTGACGCGGCTGTCCGAAGCGTTGATCCAGTCGGGCAAGGGCTGCGGCGCGGTCAGGATCAGGCGGTTGCCCTCGGGGCGGATGTCGATGGTGCCATGGTCGGGATGCAGATACCGCGCCCCCGCCGCGTCATAGGTGACGACATGGCCCCGCTCCAGATCGATGGTGGTGACGGACCCGTTCACGGTGACATAATCGGGCAGACGGCCTTCGGGATAGAGGCCCTTGTTCTCCCCCTCCACCGCGGCGGTCAGGGCGCCGGTGCGGTTGTCGCGGGTGATATGCGTCTTGTGCTGCCAGAAATCCGACAGCATCAGCGCGGCATTGTCCATCCGCGCACGGGCCGCAAGGCCCGCCACGTCGAAGGTGATCGCGGCATAGAGAAGATAGGCCAGGATCGCCAGCGGCACGGCAAAGGCGGTCAGGCGGCGACGGGCGAACCCGCGCAGGATCGGCGGGGCCATGATTGCGGCGGTCATTGCAGGGCTCCCTTCACCAAACGGACGCGGGCGTGATCGGACAGGCGGTCGATCGCGACGATGGTCAGGAACAGCAGCAGGAAGATCGCCACCACCTCGGCATAGCGCCCCTGCCCCCATTGCATCGCGATCTTCAGGTCATACCCGATCCCGCCCGAGCCGACGAAGCCCAGGATCGCGCTGGCCCGCACGTTGATCTCGAACCGCATCAGGGCATAGGACGTCCAGTTCGGCGCGACCTGCGGCAGGACGCCCAGCCACATCCGCTGCCCCCAGTTGGCCCCGACCGAGGTCAGGCCCTCCACCGGTTTCAAGTCGGCATTCTGGGCCACTTCGGAAAACAGCTTGCCCAAGGCGCCGGCCGTGTGCAGCGCGATGGCCGCCACCGCCGGAACCGGCCCGCCGCCCAGGATGTAGATCAGCATCAGCGCGATCACGACCTCCGGTATGGCGCGCGTGGTGTCCATCATGCGGCGGAACACCGGCGTCAGCCGGGGCCAGCGCGCCAGCCCGTGCGTGGACAAAAGCGCCAGCCCCATCGCCGCCAGCCCGCCCAGCAGGGTGGAGACGGCGGCGATGTTCACCGTCTCGATCAAGGACGGCAGATGGCCCAGAAGCATGGCCGGAATGGCCGCCCGCTCGCGCCACGCCTCGGACAGGACCTCGGACGGGAAGGAGAAGACCATGGGCAGGCCGGGCAGGAACCCGCCCGCGTTGCGCGACTGGGCAAGATCGAAGCCCGACACCATCAGGGCCGCGAAGAACACCAGAAGGATGCCGCCATACATCCGGCGGCGGCGCACCATGTCGAGATAGGCGCCGCGGATGTCGGGCGCGGGATGGGAAGGCGCGGTGTCGGCCATGAACCCCTCACGGTCGGAATGGACAAGGGACCGCCCCGGGGTCGGGGCGGTCCATCGGGGTGGGATCAGCGGTTCGCCTGTTCCAACTCGCGCGCGGCGACGATCCCGTCATAGGCGGCATGATCGACCGGGACGAAATCCTGCGCCTCGCCCGCCGCCACGCCATAGGCGCAGGCGCGGTCGGTTTCGTGAAGGTCGGCGGTCAGTTGGGTCACCGTGTCGCGCACCCCCTGCGGCAGGGCGTTGCGCAGCACCATCGGACCTTCGGGGATCAGCCTGGACTGCCAGATCGGCACGATGTCGTTCATGTCGACCAGCCCGGCATCGGCCGCGCGACGGAACGCGCCCGAGTTGTAGCCGTCTTCCCAGTCGCCCAGACCGTCGGCCCAGCTGACGCCCGCATCGGCGTCCCCACCGGCCACGGCGACGATCGACTGTTCATGCCCGCCCGAAAACCGCACTTCGGAGAAGTAGTCGTCCAAGGGGCCATAGGTCTGGGTCAGTTCCGCCGCCGGCACCAGATAGCCGGAGGTGGAGTTCGGATCGGCGAAGACGAAGGACGTGCCCTTGGCATCCTCGATCGAGGTGATGCCGCTGTCGGCGCGGGCGAAGGCCACGGCGTAATAGCCGGTGGAACCGTCCATGTTCTGCTTGGTCAGGACCGGCGTCACCGCATCGGGGTTCGTCAGATAGATCTTGGCATAGCCCGACGCCCCCATCCACGCCATGTCCAGCGTGCCGCCCAGCAGCCCCTGGATCACGCCGTCATAGTCGGCGGGCGTGAAGATCTTGACCGGCACGCCCAGCGCCTCTTCGATGGCCACGCGGTAGCATTCGTTGGAATTCATGCGGTCCTGCGCGTTCTCGCCGCCCAGAATGCCGATGTTGAACTGCGTGATCTCCTGCGCCGTGGCGGCGAGGGGGGACAGGGCGGTGGCGGCCATCAGGGCCAGAACTGCGTGTTTCATCGTCTCTCCGTAGGGATGGAAGGGGTCAGGCCATCATCCGCAAGGCATAGGCGTCGTCGGATGAGGTGTCGGTGGGAATGGAGGTGGAGGTCGCCGCCTCGTTGAAGCTGGCATCCGCGCCATAGATGTCGCGGGCGACCCCGGTCGAAAGCTGGTCGGGCGTGCCGTCGAACACGATGCGCCCGTCGCGCATACCGATGACGCGGTCGCAATACCGCCGCGCGGTGTCCAGCGTGTGCAGGTTGGCGATGACCATGCGGCCATCCTCCAGGTTGATGCGCCGAAGGGCGTCCATCACCACCTGCGCGTTCATCGGATCAAGGCTGGCGATGGGTTCGTCGGCCAGGATGATGCGGGGATCCTGCATCAGGGCGCGGGCAATGGCCACGCGCTGCTGCTGCCCGCCCGACAGCGCCTCGGCCCGTTTGGGTGCCTGTTCGGCGATGCCCAGCCGGTCCAGAATGTCGATCGCCCGCAGGATGTCCGCGCGCGGCCACAGGTTGAACATCGTCTGAAGGGTGGAGCGGCGGTTCAGGATGCCATGCAGGACGTTCGACACCACATCCATGCGGGGGACAAGGTTGAACTGCTGGAAGATCATCGCACAATCGCTTTGCCACGCCCGCGCCTGCGGGCCGCGCAGGGCGAGGATGTCGCGCCCCTCCACCAGGATCCGGCCCGCGGTCGCGTCGGTCAGGCGGTTCATCATCCGCAGGAAGGTGGACTTGCCCGCCCCCGACCGCCCGATCACGCCGACAAAGGCCGGCCCGTCGACGGTGAAGCTGATATCGTCCACCGCCGCGCGCGCGCCAAACATCCGCGTGACGTTTCTGACTTCCAGCATGACCGGCCCCTCATGTGTTCACGGGGGCCAGATAAAGGCGGAAACGTCACGGTTTCGGGGCGGTTCCGCGAAGGTTTTGCGACAGGGCCCTCAGGCCAGCCCCCGCCCGCGCAGCAGCGGCGCAACATCCGGCATCTTGCCCCGGAAGGCGGTGTAAAGGGCCTCCGCCTCTTCGGTCCCGCCCTTGGACAGGATATGCTCCTCCAGCGCGCGGGCGGTGGCGGGGTCGAAGGCGTCGCCCGTTTCGGTGAAGGCGGCGAAGGCATCGGCGTCCATCACCTCGGACCACATATAGCTGTAATAGCCCGAGGAATATCCGTCGCCCGTGAAGATATGCGCGAAATGCGGCGTCGCGTGCCGCATACGAATGGCGTCGGGCATCCCCAGTTGGGCCAGCACCTCGGCCTGCCGGGCCATCGGATCGGCGGGGGCGGCACCTTCGTGAAACGCCAGATCGACAAGGGCGGAGGCCACGTATTCCACCGTCGAATGCCCCTGATCGTAGGTGCCCGCCGCCAGAAGGCGCTCCATCAGATCCTCGGGCATCGGCGCGCCGGTTTTCACATGGCGGGCGTGTGTGCGCAGAACCTCCGGCACCTCCAGCCAATGTTCGTAAAGCTGGCTGGGCAGTTCCACGAAGTCCCGCGCGACCGAGGTGCCCGACACATAGGCGTAGGTCACGTCCGACAGCATCTGGTGCAGCGCGTGGCCGAATTCGTGAAACAGGGTCCGCGCATCGTCATAGGACAGAAGGCTGGGATCGCCCTTGGCGAAGTTGCAGACGTTCATCACGATGGGGGCGCGGTCGCCCCCCAGCTTGCGCTGCACCCGCATCGCCGTGCACCACGCGCCCGACCGCTTGGACGGCCGCGCGAAATAATCGCCGATGAACACGGCCAGATGTTTGCCGTTCCGCGTCACCTCCCACGCGCGCGCATCGGGGTGATAAAGCGGCAGGTCCAGCGCCTTGAACTCCAGCCCGAACAGGCGGCGCGACACGTCGAACGCCGCCTCGATCATCGCGTCCAGCGCGAAGAAGGGCTTGATCTCCGCCTCGTCCAGATCGTGTTCGGCCTTGCGGCGGCGTTCGGTGTAATAGAGCCAGTCCCACGGTTCCAGATCGCCGTTGATCCCGTCCTCGTGCATCATGCGGGTCAGAACCTCGGCGTCGCGGGCGGCGGCGTCCTTTGCCGGGCCCCAGACCTGCATCAAAAGATCGCGCACCGCCGCCGGGGTCTTGGCCATTTCCGGCGCCAGCTTGTAATCGGCAAAGCTGGCATAGCCCAGAAGATGCGCCCGCTCCTCCCGCAGGGACAGAATCTCGGTCGCGATGGCGCGGTTGTCCTGCGCGTTGCCGTTGGCCCCGCGCGCGGTCCACGCCTCATAGGCCACGCGCCGCAGATCGCGGTCGGGCGAGAATTGCAGGAACGGCGTGATGACCGACCGCGCCAGCGTCAGGACGTGCCCCGCCTGCCCCCGATCCCTGGCGGCGGCGCGGGTCGCATCCACCACGAACTCCGGCAGCCCCGCCAGATCTTCGGGCGTCAGATCGCGGGACCAGCCCTTTTCCTCGGCCAGCAGGTTCTGGCCGAACTGCGTGCCAAGGACCGCCAGCCGCGCCTTCACCGCCGTCAGACGTTCGGCCTCGGCCCCCGTCAGTTCCGCCCCCGCCCGCACGAACATGCGGTGATAGAGTTTCAGGACCTGCGCCTGTTCCGGCGTGAGGTCCAGCGTTTCGCGCGCCTGCCACAGGGTGTCGATCCGGTCGAACAGGGCGTGGTTGTTGATGATCTCGGACGAGAAGGCCGACATCTTCGGCGCCAATTCACGCTGCAGATCCTCACGCGCGTCGGTGCTGTCGGCCCCGGCCAGCGTGTAGAAAACGCCCGCCACGCGGTCCAACACCTCCTCCGACAGTTCCAGCGCGTCGATGGTGTTGGCGAAGGTGGGGGCGGCAGGGTCGGCGCTGATGCGCGCGATGTTGGCCCGCGCCTCCGCCAGACCTTCGTCGATGGCGGGGGCGAAGTCGGCATCGGTGATGCGGTCGAAGGGCGGAAGGCCGAAGGGGCCGGTCCAGTCGGACAGAAGCGGGTTCATGAGGCGTCTCCTTTGCCCTGAAGCTAGGTGGAAGCGCGCCGAACCGCTAGGCCCCCCCCGTTCAGGCCCCCTTCGTCACACGGTTTACATGGCCCATCTTGCGGCCCGGACGCGCCTCGGCCTTGCCATAGAGATGCAGCGCCGCGCCCCGCTCGCCTGCGATGTCGGGCACCCGCAGGATGTCGTCGCCGATCAGGTTCTCCATCACCACGTCCGAATGCCGCCCCCCGTCGCCCAAGGGCCAGCCGGCCACGGCGCGGATATGCTGTTCGAACTGGTCCACCGCGCAGCCGTTCTGTGTCCAGTGGCCGGAATTGTGCACCCGGGGCGCGATCTCGTTCACGATCAGCCCGTTCTGGGTCACGAACAGCTCCACCCCCATGACGCCCACGTAATCGAGCGCGTTCAGGATGCGCGCCGCGATCAGCACCGCATCGGTGCGCTGGCCGGGCGTCAGGCGGGCGGGGATGGTGGTCGTGTGCAGGATGCCGTCGCGGTGCACGTTCTCGCCGGGGTCATAGGCGGCCACGGCCCCGTCAAGACCGCGGGCGGCGATCACCGACACCTCATGGCTGAAGGTCACGAACCCTTCGAGCACCGCCTCCGCCCCGTTCATCGATGCGAGTGCCGCTTCGGCATCCGCCGCCGCGCGCAGCCGGGCCTGCCCCTTACCGTCATATCCCAGACGGGTGGTCTTGAGGATGGCCGGCGCCCCGATCGCCTCGACCGCCGCCGTCATGCTGGCGGCATCGGTCACGCGGGCGAAGGGCGCGACGGTCAGGCCCAGACCCGACAGGAACTCCTTTTCCGCCATCCGGTCCTGACTGACCGCCAGCGCGCGGCGGTTCGGGCGGATGACCACCTGCGCCTCCAGCAGATCGAGGGCCGAGGTCGGAACGTTCTCGAATTCATAGGTGATGACATCGACGGATGCGGCAAAGGCGCGCAAGGCGGCCTCATCGTCATAGGCGGCGGTCGTCACCTCATGGGCCACGTCGCCCGCGGGCGGGTTGGGGCTGGGTTCATAGACATGGGTGCGAAAGCCCAGACGGCTGGCCGCGACCGACAGCATCCGCGCCAACTGGCCCCCGCCAAGGATCCCGATCACCGCCCCCGGATGCAGCGCCGCCATCACACATCCTCCGGCATGTCGGGGATGGAGGCGGTCAGCGCCGCCCGCCACGCGTCCAGCCGCTGCGCCAGGGCCGGATCGGACAGGGCAAGGATCCCCGCCGCCATCAGCCCGGCATTGGCCGCCCCCGGCGCGCCGATGGCCATGGTCGCCACGGGAAAGCCCTTGGGCATCTGCAGGATGGAATACAGGCTGTCCACACCCGACAGCGCCTTGGTCAGCACCGGCACGCCGATCACCGGCACGCGGGTTTTCGACGCCATCATGCCTGGCAGATGCGCCGCCCCGCCCGCGCCCGCGATGATGACCTTCAGACCTCGGCCCACGGCCTCCTTGCCATAGGTCCACAGCCGGTCGGGCGTGCGGTGGGCCGACACGATCCGGGCCTCATACGGAACCCCGAGGTCGTCCAGAATGACCGCCGCCTCGCGCAGGGTGGGCCAGTCGGACTGGCTGCCCATGATGATTCCGACCTCGATGCCCATATACGACCCCCGTCCGTGAAAGGGCGGCATCATAACGCCATCGCGCCCGCCCGCAATGGGATCAGGCGATGATGTCGGGGATAAGGCGATCCTCGATCCGCACGATTTCATCCTTAAGGCACAGCTTGCGCCGCTTCAGACGTTGCAGGCGCAGCGCGTCCGGCGCGGGCGAGGCGGTGAGCGCCAGAATGGCTTCATCCAGATCGCGGTGTTCCTGCCGCAGAACCGCCACCCTGATCTTCAGCATTTCCTCGGTGTCGAGTTCGGAATGGGCGTTCATGGTCTGCTCTGGAAATGTGACGTGGGGGGAGTATAGCGGGTTTCACGCAAGGGAGGGGAAAATTCTGCGCGTCTTGCGGCGCGTCCCCGTCTTGCCCATATTGATCCTGCGGGTGCCGCACGGGCCCGCGATTTGTCGCTTCATGCAAGGGCAAGCGGAATGACGAAACTCAGCTTCGGGGCGCATCCCCACCTTCTTGGGTTCGAACAGCTGGAACGGCTGGTGGAACGGACCTCGAAAACCGATGGATATCCCCCGTTCAACATCGAGGCGGTGGCCGACAACGCCTATCGCATCACCCTTGCGGTGGCGGGGTTCGCCGATGCGGACCTGTCCATCACGGTCGAAGACCGCCAGCTGGTCATCCGTGGCCGACAGGCGGATGAAACCGTGCCCCGCGTGTTCCTGCACCGTGGAATTGCCGGCCGCGCCTTTCAGCGCAGCTTCGTGCTGGCCGACGGGGTGGAGGTTGCGGGGGCCGAGTTGAAGCACGGACTGCTTCACGTGGACCTGAAGCGCGTCGTCCCGGACACGGTGGTGCAGACCATCGCCATCCGATCCGCCTGAGAACAGGAGACCCATCATGCCGAATGTTGAAAACACCCAAACCGACCGGATGGTCTATGTCCGTCCCGTCGCCGTGGCCGACCTGCCGTCCGAAGTGCAGGATCAGGCCGAGGGGCTGGACATCCTCTATGCGCTGCACAGCGCGTCGGGGGAACAGATCGCCCTTGTGCGGGACCGCAAGATGGCCTTCCAGCTTGCGATCCAGAACGATCTGGCCCCGGTGAACGTCCACTAGGTCGGGCGTTTACTGAAACGCCTCTTCGATCCCCGCCAGCCAGCGTTCCGCATCCAGCGCGGCCATGCAGCCCATGCCCGCGCTGGTGATCGCCTGACGATAGATATGGTCGGTCAGATCACCGGCGGCGAACACACCGGGGATCGAGGTGCGGGTGCTGCCCGCCTCCACCTTCACATAGCCGTCGGAGTGCAGTTCAAGCTGATCCTTGACCAATTCCGACGCAGGGCTGTGGCCGATCGCCACGAAGAACCCGTCGCAGGGGATCACCTTCTCGGTTCCGTCGCGCACATCGCGCAGGCGCACGCCCGTCACACCGGCGGGGGTGCTGCCCAGAACCTCCTCCACCGTCTGATGCCATTCGAGGGCGACCTTCGGGTGGTTGAACAGGCGGTCCTGCAGGATCTTTTCGGCCCGCAAAGTGTCGCGGCGGTGGATCAGCGTCACCTTGGTGGCGAAGTTCGTCAGGAACAGCGCCTCTTCCACCGCCGTGTTGCCGCCGCCGATCACCACAACCTCCTTCCCGCGATAGAAGAATCCGTCGCAGGTGGCGCAGGCCGAGACGCCGAAGCCCTTGAACTGCTCCTCCGACGGCAGGCCCAGCCATTTCGCCTGCGCGCCGGTTGCCAGAATCACCGCATCCGCCGTGAACATCGTGCCGCTGTCGGCCATCGCTACAAAAGGACGCACCGAGAGGTCGAGCGAGGTGATGTAATCCGTGACGATCTCGGTCCCCATCGCGCGGGCGTGCTCTTCCATCCGCACCATCAGGTCGGGGCCCTGCACGTGGGTGTCGCCGGGCCAGTTCTCCACCTCGGTCGTGATGGTCAGCTGCCCGCCGGGCTGCAAACCCTGCACAAGGATCGGGTTCAGCATCGCGCGGGCGGCATAGACCCCCGCCGTATAGCCCGCAGGGCCGGAGCCGATGATGAGAACCTTGGTGTGCCGCGTCTCGGTCATGATCGCCCTTTCGGTATCTGTCGCCGCCCGATATAGGCCACCCCTTGCGCGGCGGAAACCCCCGCGCAAGGGGTGGTTTTTCTGCGACATAATATTGCGTGTGGCACGGGCGTTCTGTAATGTCGGCACAGTTTACAGGGAGCATTTCATGGCCGGATCGAAGCTGGATCCCATCGACCGACAGATCCTTGCCGAATTGCAGGCCGACGGACGCATGACCAACGTGGAACTGGCGCGGCGCGTGGGCATATCCGCCCCGCCCTGCCTGCGCCGCGTGCGCGCGCTGGAGGTGGCGGGCTATATCCGCGGATACCATGCCGAAATCGACCCGCGCGAAATGGGGTTCGAGGTGCAGGTCTTTGCCATGGTGCGGCTGCACAGCCAGGCCGAACGCGATCTGGCCGCGTTCGAGGATCATTGCCGCAGCCTGTCGCTGGTCCGCGAATGCCACATGCTGAACGGCGAGATCGACTTCATCCTGAAATGCGTGGCCCCCGACCTGTCCACCTTCCAGTCGTTCCTGACGCAGCACCTGACTTCGGCCGCGAATGTCGCCAGCGTCAAGACCAGCCTGGTGATTCGCGGCGCCAAGGACGAACCCGGCGTGCCCTTCGACGTGCTTGAGGCGCGGCTCGCTAAAGCCGGATCGTCGCGATAAGGCGGCCGTAATCGGCCTCGTTCGCGTGGGTGGTGCGGCGATAGGAATAGAACCGCTCGGCATCGGAATAGGTGCAATGGCCGGTCCATTCGGCCTCCACCCCTGCCGCCCGCAGACGTGACAGGCCGAAGCCCGGCAGATCGAACAGCAGCCGGTCCCCCTGCCCTTGGGCGAAGAACCGGCTGTAGGCGTCATCCTCGGCCATGAAGGCGTCCAGCATCTCGGGACCGACCTCATATGCGCGCTGGCTGATGCACGGCCCGATCGCCGCGGTGATGTCCGTGGCTCCCAGATCGCGCATCGCCTGCACCGTCGCCTCCAACACGCCCGACAGCGCGCCCTTCCACCCCGCATGGGCCGCGCCGATCACGCCCGCCTTCGCATCGGCGAGCAGCACCGGCTGGCAATCGGCGGTCAGGATGCCCAAGGCCAGCCCCGGTTCGCGCGTCACCATCGCGTCGGCGCGGGGGGCCGTGTCGAACGCCCCCTCCACCACCGCCACGTCGGGGGAATGGACCTGATGCACCGTCACCAGCGCAGCCCTGTCCACGCCCATCGCCTCGGCCACGCGGGCGCGGTTGATGGCCACCACCTCCGCCAGATCCGAACTTCCGGGGCCGCAGTTCAGCCCGTGAAAGATGCCCGACGACGCCCCCCCCTTGCGGGTGAAGAACCCGTGGCGAACGGGATGCAGCGCGCGGGAGGTGATGATCTCGAGTGTCATGGAAACCCCGGTGGTTGTGGTGAGGTGCGGCCCGTGACCGCCATGGCCTTGAACAGTTCGCCCATCTGCCCCGCCTCGGTCAACCGCCGAAACGCCGCCACATGCGCCTCCAGCGCCGCCCCGCTGAGGGTGGCCGCCAGCCGTTCGGCCCGCGTGGCGATGCCCAACCCGCCCAGAAGCGCCCCCTGCGTCGTATAGCGTATCGTGCACTCCGCCGCCGCCGCCGCCAGCGCGCGAAAATCGACATGCGCGGTCAGGTCCGCCTGCCCCACATCGGCCAGCGGATCGGCAAAGGCGTGGTTGCGGACGGCCTGAAACGTGTCGCCATCGCTGCCCCAGCCGCCATAATCCACGATCAGCGCCAGACCGCGATCCGTCACACGGGCGGCGATCTCGGCCATGATGGGGGCGGCGTCGGGGCAGATCTCCACGATATCGGCGTCATAGGTGCCCGCCACAGGGGGCGAGAGGCCAAAGGCCAGACGCCCCTCGGTCACGCCGACCATCCGTTCATGCCACGCCGCCCCCCGCCGGTGGAACTGGCGGATCGGCAGCGCGTCGAAGAACTCGTTCGCGACCAGCCACAGCGGGGCGTCCGGCAGATCCTGCACCCGGGCCACATGGCGACACGGCACGCGCCCGGCCTGCATCGCGGCCAGCGCGGGGCTCGCCTCCACCAGCACCACATCGGCGGCGGCGTGAAATCCGGGCACGTTGCGGGTGGCGCGCAGGATGTCGGCCATCAGCGTCCCGCGCCCCGGCCCAAGCTCGGCCAAGGTGAAGGCCCCGCCCCCCGATTCCAGCCAGTGCTGCGCCAGACACAGGCCGATCAGCTCGCCGAACATCTGGCTGATCTCCGGCGCGGTGGTGAAATCGCCCGCCGCCCCGAAGGGCATCCGCGTCGTGTAATAGCCGTGATCGGGGTCCAGCAACGCGCGCCGCATGAAGGTGGCAAGGCTGATCGGACCGTCCAGCCCGATCTCCCGCACCAAGGCCTGCGCCAGCGGGGTCACGCCGCCCGCCGCGCCCGCAGGATCAGCCACAGGCCCACGGCCACCATCGGCAGGGACAGCGCCTGCCCCTGCGTCAGCCCCCAGCCGCCGATCTGCCAAGCCAGCCCCAGCGGGTTGCCCTCGGTCACGAACTGGGCGTCGGGCTGGCGGACGAACTCCACCAGAAACCGCGACGCGCCATAGCCGGCGATGAACACCCCGGCGATCGCGCCCGGCCAGCGCAGCCAGCCCCGCCGCAGGATCAGCACCCAGATCACCGCGCCCAGCAGCAGGCCTTCCAGCCCCGCCTCATACAACTGCGACGGGTGGCGGGCGCAGATGCCCTCCACCCCCGGACAGAACTGCGCCGCCGGCCCCGGAAAGGCCACGCCCCAGGGCAGATCGGTCGGCCGCCCCCAGAGTTCGGCATTGATGAAATTCGCCAGCCGCCCGAAGAACAGCCCCGGCGGCACGGCGGCCGCCAGCGCATCGCCCGCCGACAGCTTGGCGATCCCCTCTCGCGCGGTGAATATCCACGTGGCGGCGATCACGCCCAGCAATCCGCCGTGGAAGGACATCCCCCCTTCCCACACGGCGGGGATCAGATGCGGGTTCGCAAGGTAATAGTTCAGATCATAGAACAGCACGAAGCCCAGCCGCCCGCCGATCACCACCCCCAGAATGACCCAAGTCAGCAGCCGCTCCACCTGATCGGCGGTCATCGGCGGCTGGCCCGCCGGCCACAGGTCCACGCGCCGGATCAGGCGCATCACGATCCACCATCCCAGCAAGAGCCCGGCGATATAGGCCAGCGCATACCAGCGCAGCGAGAAGCTGAATCCGCCAAGGGTCAGGGTGAATATCTCGGGCGAGATATCGGGGAAGGGGATGTAGGACATGCGGGCCTCGTGTTTCGGCGATGTTTGTCGGGGGCGACCCCGACCTTGTCAAGCGGCCCCCCTGCGGCCATATGTTGCTGAACCGCGAACAGGAGCGATCATGCAGACCCGAGGCAAGTTTCTGGACGACATGTCCCAACTGATGACCAACGCCATGGGCGTGGCCCAAGGCGCACGGACCGAGGCGGAGACCGCGTTTCGCGGCATGGTCGACCGGTGGCTGGCCGACCGCGATCTGGTCACGCGTGAGGAATTCGACGCTGTCCGCGCCATGGCCCTGAAAGCGCGGGAAGAGAACGCGGCGCTGGCCGCACGTCTGGCCGCGCTTGAGGCCAAGCCCGACACCCCCAAGGCATGAGCGGTCCGCGCCTTGCGGTGCGGGCGCTGATTCTGGACGACCGGCAGCGTCTGTTGCTGGTCAACGCGTGGCCCGAGGGGGTGTCCGACCTTTGGACCGCCCCCGGCGGCGGGGTGAACCGCCACACCTCCCTGCCCGACAACCTGATCCGCGAGGTGCATGAGGAAACCGGCCTGACCGTCACGGTCGGCGCGCCGGTCATGGTGAACGAATTCCACGATCCGGGCGGGACGTTCCATCAGGTCGATCTCTATTTCCGCTGCACGGTCGTGGCGGGCACCATCGCGCAGGATTGGCGCGATCCCGAGGGGGTCGTGACGCAGCGCCGCTGGGTCACGCGGGAAGAAATGGCCTTGTTGCGGGTCAAGCCCGACCGTCTGGCCCAGGCGGCTTGGGGCGAGGGCGTGATCTATGACCCGTTGGAGCCAATCATCCGATAGCGGGCCAGCCCTCCATCGCCAGCCCTGCCCCGGCGGCCAGCAGCAGGGCCACGCTCCCCGCCGCGCGCCCGGTGCGCAACCAGCCCCAAAGCCCGAAGGTCAGCGCCAGCGCCGCCAGAAGCGTCAGCACCAGCGGCAGACCGCGAAGTGGCGCATCCCCCACCAGCAAAATCGCGGCCAACGGCGCCGCCAACAGCATATGCGTGGCCAGAAGGTCCAACGGATCGCCGCGCCGCAGCAAAAGCCCCTGCGCCCCCGCGCTGCCCCCTGCGATCAGCAGCATCAGCACCGCGTCCAGCGGTCCGGTCCAGGCCGCCGCGATCAGCACCCCGATCGCCACGGGCCATTCCCACAGACCCGGCGCATCGCCGAGGATCTGCCGCCCGACCAGCGTCGCCACCAGTGCCCCCGCCCCCACCGGCACAACGGCCAGCACCACCGGCATCGCCGCCAGCCCCTGCGCCACGGCAAACAGCCCGGCCAGCAGCAGAACCGCCCCGACCATCTGCACCTGCGCGGCCCGGCGCAGGATCACGCCCGGTCCCGGCGCATCGCGCCGCTTGCGCCGCAGCATCAGCGCCAGCCACGACAGGGCGGCCCCCGCCACGCAGAGGCTGGCCGCGATCACCTGCGGCTCCCCCTCCGCCGCGCGGATCAAGGGCAGCACGGCGGCAAGGGCAAGGATGGAGATGACGAAGATCAGGAGCGGAGGCCGGTCTCGACCAGCAGGTTCTGGCGCTTCGCCTCATAATAGTAGCCCTGGCTATACCATTTGACGGCGGTGTCCTCGGACCCGTTCGACACCATCCACGCGCCGCGCAGGTATTTCATCGCATAGCGCAGGTTGGTTTCGGCATCCAGAAGCTGCCCCGCCTCGCCCGAAAAGCCCATGGTGCGCGCGGTTTGGGGGGCGATCTGCATCAGCCCGTAATAGGAGCCGTTGCGGGCCGCGGGGTTGTAGGTGCTTTCGCGGCGCACGACGCGGTGGGCCAGCGTGCGCGGAACGCCGTAATGGTCGGCGTATTTGTCCACCATCCGCGCCACCTCGGCCCGTCCGGCGGGCACGTTCACATCGGGCGTCGCCCCGCGGGAGACGGGCGTCATCCCCCCACCACAAGCCGAAAGGCCAAGCATCAGCGTCAGGGCGAGGGTGGCGCGCATCAACATCTTCACTGTCCGGGGTTGTTGTCGTTGCCCCGGACGATGCGGGCCAGCGGCGTGTCTGGCAAGCGCCGGGTTCCCCCTGTCAACCCGGATGCGCGGAAACCTGCCAAACGAAAAGGGGCGCCCCGAAGGACGCCCCCGTGTTTCCTGAAAGGAAACGGCAGCTTACATCATGCCGCCCATGCCGCCCATGTCGGGCATACCACCGCCTGCCGGGGCCTTCGGCTCCGGCTTGTCGGCGATCATGGCTTCCGTGGTGATCAGCAGCGAGGCCACCGATGCCGCGTTTTCCAGCGCCGTGCGGGTCACCTTGGCCGGATCGATCACGCCGAACGAGAACATGTCGCCATATTCTTCGGTCTGGGCGTTGAAGCCGAACGAGGTGGAGGACGATTCGCGGATCTTGCCAGCCACGACAGCCCCGTCGACGCCCGAGTTCTCGGAGATCTGACGCAGCGGTGCTTCCAGCGCGCGACGGATGATCGAGATGCCGACGTTCTGATCGGCGTTCGCGCCTTCCAGACCTTCCAGCGCCTTCGTGGCCTGAACCAGCGCCACGCCGCCACCGACGACAACGCCTTCCTGCACGGCCGCACGGGTCGCGTTCAGGGCGTCGTCCACACGGTCCTTACGCTCTTTCACTTCGATCTCGGTCATGCCGCCGACGCGGATCACGGCAACGCCGCCAGCCAGTTTGGCCACGCGCTCTTGCAGTTTTTCCTTGTCGTAGTCCGAGGTGGTTTCCTCGATCTGCGTGCGGATCTGGGACACGCGGGCCGAGATTTCGGCCTTGTCGCCCGCGCCATCGACGATGGTCGTGGTGTCCTTGGTGATCTGGACCTTCTTGGCGGTGCCGAGCATGTCGATCGTGACATTCTCCAGCTTCATGCCGAGGTCTTCCGAAATCACCTGACCGCCGGTCAGGATCGCGATGTCCTGCAGCATGGCCTTGCGGCGATCGCCGAAGCCCGGTGCCTTGACGGCTGCGATCTTCAGACCGCCGCGCAGCTTGTTCACGACCAGCGTGGCCAGAGCCTCGCCGTCCACGTCTTCCGCGATGATGATCAGCGGCTTTTGCGACTGGATCACGGCTTCCAGCAGCGGAACCATCGGCTGCAGGGACGAGAGTTTCTTCTCGTGCAGCAGGATCAGCGCGTCGTCCAGTTCCGCGACCATCTTGTCGGGGTTCGTGACGAAATAGGGCGAGAGGTAGCCGCGGTCGAACTGCATGCCTTCGACGACTTCGGTCTCGGTCTCGAGGCCTTTATTCTCTTCGACGGTGATGACACCCTCGTTGCCGACCTTCTGCATCGCATCCGCGATCTGACGGCCGATCTCGGCTTCGCCGTTGGCGGAGATGGTGCCGACCTGGGCGACTTCCGCCGAATCGTTCACCGGACGCGAGGCGGCGCGGATCGCTTCCACGACCTTGGCGGTGGCCATGTCGATGCCGCGCTTCAGATCCATCGGGTTCAGGCCGGCAGCGACCGACTTCATGCCTTCCTTTATGATGGCTTGCGCCAGCACCGTCGCGGTCGTCGTGCCGTCGCCGGCTTCGTCGTTGGTGCGCGAGGCGACTTCTTTCACAAGCTGGGCGCCCATGTTCTCGAACTTGTCAGCCAGTTCGATTTCCTTGGCGACCGTCACACCGTCCTTGGTGATGCGCGGGGCGCCGAAGGATTTGTCGATGACGACGTTGCGGCCTTTCGGGCCCAGCGTCACCTTGACAGCATCGGCGAGGGTGTTGACGCCACGCAGCATACGCTCGCGGGCATCGGTGTCGAACTTCACGTCCTTAGCGGCCATGTCAGATCTCCTGAATGTCTGTGGAAATTAAGAAAGGCGGATCTCAGGCGATGATGCCGAGAATGTCGCTTTCCTTCATGATCAGCAGTTCTTTGCCTTCAAGCGTCACTTCCGTGCCCGACCACTTGCCGAACAGGATGCGGTCGCCCACCTTGACGGACGGTGCGATCAGCTCGCCCGAGTCCTTGCGGGCGCCTTCGCCCACGGCGATGATCTCGCCCTCGGCGGGTTTTTCCTTGGCGGAATCGGGGATGATCAGGCCGCCCTTGGTCTTTTCATCGCCTTCGATGCGACGGACCAGAACACGATCGTGCAACGGTTTGAATGCCATCTGAGAAACGCTCCCTCAGGTTCGAATGAATGTCTTTAGCACTCACCCTGTGGAAGTGCTAACGGGCCGCAAGCTATGCACGGCCACCGGCTCTGTCAACGCCCCCTCCCCGCGATTTTTCGTGGCTCTTGGCGACAGGCGGCGGACATGTCAGGCTGCCGGGATGAAACACCTTGTTCTTGCCGCAGCCCTGCTGGTTGCCCCGCCGGCCTTTGCCCTGTGCGAAGGCAAAAACCTGATCGACGCGCTGCCCGCCGACCAGCGTGCGGCGCTTGACGCGGCCACGGCGGCCCATCCCCATCCCGACGGCACGGTATGGCAGGCGACGAAGGATGACCGGCGGATCGTGGTCATCGGCACCTATCATCTGAACGATCTGCGGATGGAGGACTGGGCCGCAGGCCTCGCCCCCCATCTGGACGGCGCCACTCATCTTCTGGTGGAGGCCGGGCCGGAGGAGGAGGCCGCCCTTGCGCGTCACATGGCCGAACACCCCGAGGCGATGAGCGTGATGTCCGGCCCCACCCTGCCCGAACGCCTGCCGCCCGCCGAATGGGACGCGCTGCGCGTGGCGATGGAGGAACGGGGGATTCCCGGCTTCATGACGGCCAAGATGAAGCCGTGGTATATCTCGATGTTGCTGGGGATGCCGCCTTGCGCCATGCAAAGCGGGTTCGACAACGGTCTGGACAAACGGCTGATCGCCATGGCGCAGGACCGGGATATCCCTGTCCGCGCGGTCGAACCCTATGACACGCTGTTCACCCTGTTCGACAACATCCCCCCGGAGGAGGAGTTGGACCTGATCCGGTCCTCGTTGCCGCTGGAGCCGCTCTCGGAAGATGTCGCGGTGACGCTGGCCTCATCCTATTTCGACGGGCATATCCGGGTGATGTGGGAATTCATGCGCCTGATGGCGATCGAGGACGGCACCTTGACCGAACCCGAGGTCGACGCCACCTTTGCCGAGGCGGAAACGGCGCTGATCACCCTGCGCAACCGTGCCTGGATGCCGGTGATCGAGGATGAGGCCGGAACCGGCCCCATCGTGGTGGCGGTGGGCGCGCTGCACCTGCCGGGGCGGGACGGGGTGCTGTCCCTCCTGGAAGCCGACGGATACGCGCTGCGCCGTCTGGATCAGTAGACTTTCGGCATATCGGCGGGGTTGATGCCCAGCACGTCCAGATCGGCGACGTCGGGGGTGCGGTGCGACCGGATCGCCGCCGAAACGCGGACCGAGGCGCCGAAGATGCTTGCCGCGGTGACCAGCTTGGCCCACAGGCCCAGCGAGGCGGGGGAAGCGGCGACGGGGGTGTTTGCGGTCAGGGTGGTCATCGGACGGGCCTTTCGGTTCGGATTGCGGATCGTTTCGTCTTGTCCCCAAGATGCGCCCGCACCCCCCTGCGGACAACGCTGAAAAGGCGAAACCCCGCCATGCGCCAGACGCAATACCCGTTCGCAAAACGCCGCAAAAGAGGGCGGCGCCCGAGGTGACAAGCCGGGGATGCCCCCCTATAACGACCGCATATCTTCATGAACGGGAACCCCGCGATGCTTCAGGTCTTCGGCCACAAATCCCCCGACACCGATTCCACCGCCTCGGCCATCGTCTGGGCCTGGTATCTGTCCGAGATGCGCGAGACCCCCGCCACCCCCCGCGTTCTGGGCACCCCCAACACCGAAGCGATGTTCGTTCTGGGCCATTGGGGCGTCGAGGTGCCCGCCCTTCTGGACACCCTCGCCCCCGGCGAGGAGGTGGTGATCGTGGACACCAACAACCCCGCCGAACTGCCCGACACCATCGCCGACGCGGCCATCGTCCAGATCATCGACCACCACCTGCTGGTCGGTGGGCTGACCACCAAGGGCCCGATCGACATCACCATCCGCCCGCTGGCCTGCACCGCCACCATCATGCACGACCTGATGGGCAGCGCGGTGGACAAGGCCCCCCGTCACATCAAGGGGCTGATGCTGTCCTGCATCCTGTCGGACACGCTGGAATTCCGCAGCCCCACCACCACGCCCCATGACCGCGCCGTGGCCGAGGCGCTGGCCCACGACCTGCGCGTGGACATCGCCGATTTCGCGGCCGAGATGTTCGCCGCGAAATCCGACGTCTCGGCCTTTTCCGAAGCGGCCCTGCTGACAATGGACAGCAAGGAATACACCGTGGACGGGACGGAGTTGCGGGTGTCGGTTCTGGAAACCACCAGCCCCGCCCAGATCCTGTCGCGCAAGGACGCGCTGATCGCCGCGATGCCCGAGGTCGCGGCCGCCGACGGCGCGCATCAGGTGCTGCTGTTCGTGGTGGACATCCTGCGCGAGGAGGCGACGCTGCTCGTGCCGAACGATCTGGTCAAACGCATCGCCGAACGCAGCTTCGGGGTGACGGTCGCGGGCGACACGGTGGTGCTTCCGGGCGTCATGAGCCGCAAGAAGCAGATCATTCCGGTTCTGGCGCTCTGATGGCACGCATCGTTCAATCCCTGGCCGATCTGGGCCAATACCGCGCGCTGTTCTGCGACATCTGGGGCTGCCTGCATGACGGCGTGGCCCCCTTTCCCGACGCGGTGACGGCGCTTCAGACCTTCCGTCGCGCGGGCGGGACGGTGATCCTCGTCACCAACTCCCCCCGCCCCAAACGGTCGGTGGTGGAACAGATCGACGCCATGGGCGTGCCGCGCGATGCGTGGGACGATGTCGCCACCTCGGGCGATGCGGCGCAGTTCGCGATGCTGACCGGGGCCGTGGGCCGCCGCGTGCACCATGTCGGCGCCCCCAAGGACGAGGGGTTCTTTTCCGACCTTTCCGCCGATCTGTCCGCCCTTGCCGCGCAGCAGCCCGCCGTGGAACGGGTGCCCCTGAAAGAGGCCGAGGGCATCGTCTGCACCGGCCTGTTCGACGATCTGACCGACACGCTGGCCGATTACGACGGCCTTCTGGCGGATGCCAAGGCGCGCGATCTGCCGCTGTTGTGCGCCAACCCGGATATCGAGGTGGATATCGGCCACCAGCGCGTTCTGTGCGCGGGGGCCATCGCGCAGGCCTATGACCGGATCGGGGGGCGCAGCATCTATCTCGGCAAGCCCCATCGCCCGATCTATGATCTGGCGCGGCGCAAGCGGGCGACCATCGCCCCCGACCTGACCGATGCCGACACGCTGTGCGTGGGCGACGGCATCCTGACCGATGTGCAGGGCGGCGTGAGCGAAGGGATCGATTCGCTGTTCATCACCTCGGGCCTTGCGGCCAAGCATTTCGGCGACGACACCGCCAATCCCGATGCGACGTTGCTGGAAAAATGGCTGATCGAACAGACGCTGGAGCCGACCTTCGCCATCGGCCACCTGCGCTGACGCCTTGAAACCCGCGCCCCCCTGCGCGATAGGGGGACGTGGGGCCAACGGGACCGGATGATGGACATTTTCACCAACTGGCGTGACCTGCCCGCCCCTGCGCGCGGCGCCTCGGTCGCGATGGGCAACTTCGACGGCGTGCACCGCGGCCATCAGGCGGTGATCGATCTGGCGCGGGGGAACGGGCCCCTTGGCATCGTGACGTTCGAACCCCATCCCCGCGAATATTTCACCCCCCTCCAGCCCCCCTTCCGCCTGATGAATGCCGAAGCGCGGCGCAACCGCCTGGCGAAGCTGGGGGTGGAACGGCTTTATGAATTGCCCTTTGCCGAACAGCTGGCCACCCTGCGCCCCGCCGATTTCGTGCGCGAGGTTCTGGTTGAAGGCCTGGGCATCCGCCACGTGGTGGTGGGCCGCGATTTCGCCTTCGGCCGCGACCGCGCCGGCACCTGCGAGACGCTGATCTCCCTTGGGGCGGAGCATGATTTCGATGTCACGCTGGCCGATCTGGTGGGTCACGACGGGGACGAGATCTCCTCCACCGCCATCCGCGCCGCCCTGACCGACGGCGACCCGCGCCGCGCCGCCGCGATGCTGGGCCATTGGCACCGGATCGAGGGCGAGGTTCTGCACGGGGAAAAGCGCGGGCGGGATCTGGGCTATCCCACTGCCAACATGGCCCTGTCGCGCCTGCACCGCCCGCGCTTTGGCGTCTATGCCGTGCGGGTGGATGTGCTGACCGGGCCGCATCGCGGCACCTATGACGGCGCCGCCAGCCTTGGCGTGCGCCCGATGTTCGACGGAGAGGCGCCGAACCTTGAAACCTTCCTGTTCGATTTCACCGGCGATCTTTACGGCGCGCATCTGTCGGTCGCGCTGATCGACTGGCTGCGCCCCGAGATGACGTTCGACGGCCTGCCCGCCCTGATCGCGCAGATGGACGACGATTGCGCCCGCGCCCGCGCCCTTCTGTCCGCGCTTTGACTTTTCCCTTCCGCACCCCCACCTGAAGGCCATGATGCGCGATCGTTTCTGGGATACCGTCCCCCTGTCGAAGATGACCCCCCAGGAATGGGAGGCGCTGTGCGACGGCTGCGGCAAATGCTGCCTGAACAAGATCGAGTTCGAGGACACGAACGAGATCGCCTTCACCCGGCTGGCCTGCAAGCTTCTGGATGGGGAGACGTGCCTCTGTTCCAGCTATGCCAATCGCCACGATTTCGTGCCCGACTGCGTGCAACTGACGCCGAAGAAACTGCCCGAGATCGCCTATTGGCTGCCGCGCACCTGCGCGTATCGCCTGTTGCATCAGGGCGATCCGCTGCCCGAATGGCATCACCTGCTGACGGGGGACCGCAACTCCATCCACCGTGCCGGCGCGTCGGTGCAAGGCTGGACTGTGCCGGAGTTTCAGGTATCCGAAGAAGACTGGGAAGATTACCTGATCGAGGAGACGCCGTAACATGTTCTTCAGCTCCGACAACGCCTCCTGCGTCCCGCCCGAGGTGATGGATGCGCTGATGCGCGCCAATTCCGGGGCCGAGATGCCGTATGGCCATGACACGATCATGGATCAGGTCCGCCACACCGTGCGCGAGGTGTTCGAGGCGCCCGAGGCGGCGGTCTATCTGGTGGCGACGGGCACGGCGGCGAACTCGTTGTCCTTGGCCTGTCTGTGCCCGCCCTGGGGGGCCGCCCTGTGCCACAGCACCGCCCATGTGCAGATGGACGAAGGCAATGCCCCCGAATTCTTCATGGATGGCGGCAAGCTGGTTCTGGTCCCCGGCGCGGACGGCCGGATGGACCCCGACGCCCTGCGCGCAACGCTGGGCCGGATGACGCCGGCGTCGATTCACAACGCCCTGCCCGCCGCCCTGACACTGACCAACACGACCGAGCTTGGCACCGTCTATTCCCCCGACCAGATCGCCGAGCTGACGGCCATCGCCCGCGCGGCGGATCTGGGGGTGCATCTGGACGGCGCGCGGTTCGCCAACGCGCTGGTCGCCACCAACGCCTCCCCCGCCGACATGACGTGGAAGGCGGGGGTCGACATCGTCACGCTGGGCGGCACCAAGAATGGGCTTCTTGGGGTCGAGGCGGTGATCCTGTTCGATCCCGCGCGCGCGACCGAGTTCGAACGGCGACGCAAGCGGGGTGGGCATCTGTTTTCCAAGCACCGCTATCTTTCGGCGCAGATGCTGGCCTATTTGCAGGACGGGCTGTGGCTGCGTCTGGCCCGGCAGGCGAACGCCGCCGCGCAGCGTCTGGCCCGTGGGATCGAGAGCATTCCCGGCGGACGGCTGATCCATCCGTGCGAGGCGAACATCGTCTTCGCCGATGTCCCCGAGGCGGCGCATACCCGCGCCCGGGCGGCAGGGGCGTCCTACTACCTCAACAAGACCGTGGATCATCCGTTGGGGGCGCGTCTGGTGACATCCTGGAACACCACGGACGCGGATGTGGATCGGTTTCTGGGCCACCTTCGCGGATAAACTGTGCGAAACCGGCTTCCGACATTTGCCTTGGGGGCCGGGGGTGCTATGCGTCACGCGTCGATTCCGCTGCCAAGGATAGCCCGCATGCCCGCTTTGACCGAGCCGAAACTGATTTCCGGCACCGCCAACATGACCCTTGCCAAGGGCATCGCCCGCCGTATGGCGGTGCATCGCGGCATGGCCGTCAGCCTTGTCGACGCGCGGGTGGAGCGGTTCAACGATCAGGAAATCTTCGTCGAAGTCTATGAGAATGTCCGGGGCGAGGACATGTTCGTCATCCAGCCGACCTCGAACCCCGCCAATGACAACCTGATGGAACTGCTGATCATCACCGACGCGCTGCGCCGGTCGTCGGCAGACCGGATCACCGCCGTCATCCCCTATTTCGGCTATGCCCGTCAGGACCGCCGCGCCAAGGCCCGCACGCCCATTTCCGCCAAGCTGGTCGCGAACCTGCTGGTGGAGGCGGGGGTGGACCGCATCCTGACGCTGGACCTGCACGCGACGCAGATCCAGGGGTTCTTCGACATTCCGGTGGACAACCTCTATTCCGCGCCGATCTTCGCGCTGGACATCGAACACACCTTCCGCGGCCGCTTGAACGACGTGATGGTGGTCTCGCCCGACGTGGGCGGCGTCGCCCGCGCGCGAGAGATTGCCAAGCGGATCAACGCCCCCCTCGCCATCGTCGACAAGCGGCGTGAAAAGGCGGGCGAAGTGGCGGAGATGACGGTGATCGGCGACGTGCAGGGCAAGACCTGCATCATCGTGGACGACATCTGCGACACCGCAGGCACGCTGTGCAAGGCGGCCGAGGTGCTGACCGAGAACGGCGCGACCGAGGTGCATTCCTATATCACCCACGGCGTCCTGTCCGGTCCGGCGGTGGAACGGGTGTCGAAATCGGTCATGAAATCGCTGGTCATCACCGATTCGATCGAGCCGACGGAGGCGGTGAAGGCCTGCCCCAACATCCGCATCGTGCCCACCGCGCCGATGTTCGCCCAGGCCATCCTGAACACGTGGAACGGCACCTCCGTATCCTCACTGTTCGAGACGGACACGCTGGTTCCGATCTACGAAGGCCTCTACAACCGCTGAGCGGTCATTCGACGTCCCAGTCGCTGTCCGACATCACCGCGCCGATGGCTGTCCAATCGGCGCGGACCCGGGCCACCCGCGTGTCCGACCAGGTGCGAAACACCAGATCGAAGCCGTCGCGCCCGACATTCTCGGCCTGAATGTCGCCGCGCGCCGGGGTATCGGGCCCCAGATCCCACATGCCCATCCCCACCATGATCGTCGGGGGCGCCAGAAACGCCGCGTCGAACTGGATGCGGTGGCGGCGTTCCCGCGGACCAAGGCCGGTCCACATCTCCCCCCCATCCGCGAAATCCGAAAAGAGCAGCTTCGACCCTTGGGCAATGGCGATCGTGGACGGGGACGTGATGTATTTCATGGGCCGCATATCTGTTGTTCGCCGCAGACTAGCAGGTCACAGCCCAAGAAAAAGGCCCATCGCAACGCGCGACGGGCCTTTTGAATACAATCTTAGCGGGAATCTCAGTGACCGGCGGCCGCACGAAGCGCGATCATGTCGCTGACCTTCTTTTCCGCCGCCGCCCGATCCTCGGGCAAGGCCACTTCGGCCAGGCTGCGCGCCTCGGCCACCAGTTCGTCAAAGACCGTGGCCGTGGCTTCCTCCACCGGGATGGCGTTTTCCGCCAACACCGACAGGGACGGTCCGGTCGCCTCGGCAAAGCCGCCGGTCACGGCATAGGTCAGATGACCCTGCGGACCGATGGCCTTCAGGATGCCGGGGCGCAGGCTGGTGATGAGGGGGGCATGCCCCGCCATCACCGTCATGTCGCCTTCGGCCCCCGGGATCTGAACCTCGGTCGCGGCGACCGAAGCCAGGCTCCGCTCGGGCGAGACGAGATCGAATTGAAGGGTATCGGCCATGGTATCCCCTTACGCCGCAGCCTTGGCGAGCTTCTCGGCCTTGGCTTTCACTTCCTCGATCCCGCCGACCATGTAGAAGGCCGCTTCCGGCAGGTGATCGTATTCACCGGCCACAACCGCCTTGAAGGACGAGATGGTGTCTTCCAGCGGAACCTGCTTGCCGTCGGCGCCGGTGAAGACCTTTGCCACGTCGAACGGCTGCGACAGGAAGCGCTGGATCTTCCGGGCGCGGGCCACGGTCAGCTTGTCCTCCTCGGACAGTTCGTCCATGCCGAGGATGGCGATGATGTCCTGCAGCGACTTGTAACGTTGCAGGATGCCCTGCACGTCACGCGCCACCTTGTAATGCTCCTCGCCCAAGATCTGCGGGTCCATCAGGCGCGACGAGCTGTCGAGCGGGTCGACCGCCGGATAGATGCCCAGTTCCGAGATCGCACGCGACAGAACCGTCCGCGCGTCAAGGTGCGCGAAGGTCGTGGCGGGTGCCGGGTCGGTAAGGTCGTCCGCCGGAACATAGACGGCCTGGATCGAGGTGATCGAGCCGTTCTTGGTCGAGGTGATGCGTTCCTGCATCGCGCCCATGTCGGTCGCCAGCGTCGGCTGATACCCCACGGCGGACGGGATACGACCCAGCAGAGCCGACACTTCGGACCCGGCCTGCGTGAAGCGGAAGATGTTGTCCACGAAGAACAGAACGTCCGAGCCCGACGAATCGCGGAACTGTTCGGCCAGCGTGAGGCCGGTCAGCGCGATGCGCGCGCGGGCGCCCGGAGGCTCGTTCATCTGGCCGTACACCAGCGCCACCTTCGATTCCGCCAGATTGTCGGGCTTGATGACGCCCGATTCGATCATCTCGTGGTAAAGGTCGTTGCCCTCACGGGTCCGCTCCCCCACCCCGGCAAACACGGAATAGCCCGAGTGCACCTTGGCGATGTTGTTGATCAATTCCATGATCAGAACCGTCTTGCCCACGCCCGCGCCGCCGAACAGACCGACCTTGCCGCCTTTGGCATAGGGGGCCAGAAGGTCGATGACCTTGATGCCGGTGACGAGGATTTCCGAGGTCGTCGCCTGCTGGTCGAATTCCGGGGCGGGCTGGTGGATCGCACGGGATTCGCCGGCATCCACGGGGCCCGCTTCGTCGATCGGTTCGCCGATGACGTTCAGGATGCGGCCCAGCGTCGCGTCGCCCACCGGCACCGTGATCGGGGCGCCCGTATCGGTCACGGCCGCGCCGCGCACCAGACCTTCGGTCGCGTCCATCGCGATGGCCCGAACGGTGTTTTCGCCCAGATGCTGCGCCGTTTCCAGAACCAGCGTCTTGCCGTTGTTGTCCGTCGTCAGCGCGTTCAGAATCGCGGGCAGCGGCCCTTCGAACTGCACGTCCACGACGGCGCCGATGACCTGGGTCACCTTGCCTTGTGCTGCTTGTGCCATGTCGTTTCTCCGTTCGGGGATCAGAGCGCCTCGGCGCCCGAAATGATTTCGATAAGCTCTTTGGTGATCGCGGCCTGGCGGGTCCGGTTGTACTCGATCGTCAGGTCGTTGATCATGTCGCCCGCGTTGCGGGTCGCATTGTCCATCGCGCTCATCCGCGCGCCCTGTTCGGACGCGGCATTCTCAAGCAGCGCCGTGAAGATCTGCGTCGCCACACCACGGGGCAGAAGGTCGGCCAGAATGCCTTCCTCGGACGGTTCGTAATCGTAGGCCGGACGCTCGGACCCCGCCGTGGACGCCTCGAACACCGCCGGGATCACCTGCTGCGCCGTCGGCACCTGGCTGATGACCGACTGAAAGCGGGCATAGAAGATCGTCGCCACGTCGAACTCGCCCTCGTCGAAGCGGGACAGGATGTCGCGCGCGATCCCTTGGGCGTTGACGTAACCGATGCGCTTGGCCTCGCTCAGGTCGACATGGCCGACGAACAGGTTGGCGTAATCGCGACGAAGCTGGTCGCGGCCCTTGCGGCCCACGGTCAGGATCTTCACGGTCTTGCCCGCGGCCAGCAGTTCCTGGATCTGCACCCGCGCCTTGCGCACGATGGAGGAGTTGAAGGCCCCGCACAGGCCGCGTTCCGCCGTCATCACGACCAGAAGATGCGTCTGCGACTTGCCCGTCCCGCCCAGAAGACGGGGGGCCCCGTCACCCTGGACCGAGCCGGCCAGCCCCGCCATCACGTCGTTCATCCGGTCGGCATAGGGGCGCGCCGCCTCCGCCGCGTCCTGCGCCCGGCGCAGCTTCGCGGCGGCGACCATCTGCATCGCCTTCGTGATCTTCCGCGTGTTCTTGACGCTTCCGATCCGGTTCTTAAGGTCCTTAAGGCTGGGCATGTGTTATCTCCCTGCCCCGCCCTCAGGCGAAGTCTTTGGCAAAAGCGTCCAAGGCCGCGCGAATCTTCTCTTCCAGCTCGCCCTTCACCTTGCGGTCGTTCTGGGTGATGTCGTCCAGAAGATCCTTCCGGTCGGTGCGCAGATACTGCAGCAGACCTTCCTCGAACCGACCCACGTCCTTGACGGCGATCTTGTCGAGGTAGCCCTTGATGCCTGCAAAGATGACGCAGACGATCTCGGCATTGGTCAGCGGCGCGTATTGCGGCTGCTTCATCAGCTCGGTCAGGCGCGCGCCACGGTTCAGAAGCTGTTGCGTCGCCGCATCCAGATCCGAGCCGAACTGCGCGAAGGCCGCCATTTCGCGATACTGCGCCAGCTCCAGCTTCACCGAGCCCGCGACCGACTTCATCGCGTCCGTCTGGGCCGAGGAGCCCACGCGCGACACCGACAGACCGGTGTTCACGGCCGGGCGGATGCCCTGATAGAACAGCTCCGTCTCAAGGAAGATCTGACCGTCGGTGATGGAGATCACGTTGGTCGGAATGAAGGCCGACACGTCGCCGCCCTGCGTTTCGATGATCGGCAGCGCCGTCAGCGAGCCCGAACCGAAATCGCTGTTCAGCTTGGCCGAACGCTCCAGCAGGCGGGAGTGGAGGTAGAACACGTCGC
Source organism: Falsirhodobacter halotolerans (assembly GCF_022899245.1). Classification (NCBI taxonomy): domain Bacteria; kingdom Pseudomonadati; phylum Pseudomonadota; class Alphaproteobacteria; order Rhodobacterales; family Paracoccaceae; genus Falsirhodobacter; species Falsirhodobacter halotolerans. The sequence goes on along the minus strand of NZ_JALJAZ010000001.1, from coordinate 460,960 downwards.
CCGGATAGGCTTCGCGGCCCGGCGGACGGCGCAGCAGCAGCGACATCTGACGATAGGACACGGCCTGTTTGGACAGGTCATCATAGATGATCAGCGCGTGACGACCGTTGTCGCGGAAGTATTCCGCCATCGCGGTCGCGGCATAGGGGGCCAGATACTGCATCGGCGCGGGGTCCGAGGCGGTGGCGGCGACGACCATCGAATAGGCCATGGCGCCGGTTTCTTCCAGCTTCTTCACCAGCTGCGCCACGGTGGACCGCTTCTGCCCGATCGCGACATAGACGCAATAGAGCTTCTTCGATTCGTCCGACCCGGCCGCCTCGTTGTAGGATTTCTGGTTCAGGATCGTGTCGAGCGCGATCGCGGTCTTGCCCGTCTGACGGTCGCCGATGATCAGCTCGCGCTGGCCACGGCCCACCGGGATCATCGCGTCCACGGACTTGATGCCGGTCGCCATCGGTTCGTGCACGCCCTTGCGCGGGATGATGCCCGGGGCCTTCACGTCGGCCACGCGACGCTCGGTCGCGGCGATCGGACCCTTGCCGTCCAGCGGGTTGCCCAGACCGTCCACGACGCGACCCAGAAGGGCATCGCCCACCGGCACGTCCACGATGGACTGCGTGCGCTTGACCGTGTCGCCTTCCTTGATGCCGCGGTCGTCGCCGAAGATCACGACGCCGACATTGTCGGTTTCAAGGTTCAGCGCCATCCCGCGGATGCCGCCGGGGAATTCGACCATCTCGCCAGCCTGAACGCTGTCGAGGCCATAGACGCGGGCAATCCCGTCGCCGACCGACAGGACGCGACCGACTTCGGCCACTTCGGCATCCTGACCGAAGTTCTTGATCTGCTCTTTAAGGATCGCAGAGATCTCAGCAGCCTGGATTGCCATTATCCAACCTCTTTCATGGTATTCTGGAGAGCCGCGAGCTTCGAGCGGACCGACGTGTCGATCATGGTCGAGCCGAGCTTGACGACGAGACCGCCGATCAGCGCTTCGTCGACGGCGGTTTTCAATTTCACTTCACGTCCGGCCTTGGCCTTCAGCGTTTCCGACAGTTTCGCGGCCTGATCCGGGGTCAGGGCGGTGGCCGAGGTGACCTCGGCCGTCACTTCGCCCCGATCCTCGGCGATCAGGTCGCGCAGGGCCTGGATCACGCGCGGCAGGGTGAACAGACGCCGCTTCTGCGCCATCACCGCCAGCGTGTTCGTCACCAGATCCGACAGGCCCATCTTGCGCGCCAGCGCCGTGATGCCCGCCTCCTGCTCGGCCCGCGTCCGCAGGGGCGAGGCGATGAAGTCGCGCAGATCGGCGCTGCCCTCCAGGGCGGCGTCCAGCGCATCCAGATCGGATTCCAGCGACGGGATGGCGGCGGCGTCTTTCGCCAGTTCGAACACGGCCGTCGCGTAGCGTGTCGCGATGCCAGAGGAAATCGAGGCTGGTTCAGACACGTCGACCCTTTCAAGACTTGGTCCGGCGGCAAGAGGTGGGCCGCCATCAATGCGCACAAATGCGCCCATCCGGCACATTCGCAATTCGGCGTTCGTTTATCAGAGCCTGCGACATGCCGCAACTGTGAAGCCGTAGCCTGTGGCGGGTTTCCCACGGCCTTTTTGCCGCACCCCCGACAGATCCCGGCCCGCGGTCCCTATCCGCGCGGGCTGGGCAGGGCGGGTGGCTGGGCCACACCTTCCAGTGCGCGCAAGGGGCGGGCCACGGCGGCCTTCAGCCCCGGCTTGCGCGGGGCATAGACCTGCTTGGACACCTCCACCATCACCACGCCCCCCGCAAGCCACGGGGCCAGACGACGCCCCGCGCGCTCCCACACGCCCGCCGTGCGCAGCCAGAACCGCTTGTGCGACGGCGGCGCGAACAGGGCCGAATACGCCCCTTCGGGCACGAAGGAATGCCGTCGCAACTGCGCCTCAAGTTGATTGGCGGAATAGGGGCGGCCGAATCCGAAGGGCGTCCGTTCGGTGCGCGCCCACAACCCCGACCGCGCCGGCACGATGAACAGCGCCCGTCCCCCTGGCCCCAGCACCCGCCAGCACTCCTCCAAGAGGTCGGCCTGATGGTCCGACGGCTCCAGCCCATGCAGCAGCACCAGCTTGTCCACCATGCCCGTTTCGATCGGCCAGGACGTCTCTTCGGTCAGGACCGACACGTTTTCCATTCCCGCGGGCCAGGGCATCACGCCCTGCGCGCCCGGCATCAGACCGATCACCCGCCGCGCCGTCCCCAGATAGGGGCGCAGAAGCGGGACCGCGAATCCGAAGCCCACCACGGTCTGCCCCTTCGCCTCGGGCCAGAGACCCATGACCCGGTCGCGGATGCCGCGCTGCGCCACCCGCCCCAACTGCGTGCGATAGTAGAAATTGCGAAGATCCAGAACATCAAGATACATGGACACCAAATGCAGAAAGACAGGGATCGGAAATGCCGTATCGTTCGTTCAACGTTACGGTCCCCCTGAAAGAAACGCCATGCCCCTCGAACTGATGACCATTCCCTGCCTGAAGGACAACTACGCCTTCCTGGTCCACAACACCGACACGCGCGAAACGATCGCCGTCGATGTGCCGGAAGCGAATCCGATCCTCGTGGTCCTTGCGTCGCGCGAATGGCCGCTGACGCATATCCTGCTGACCCACCACCACGGCGATCACATCGACGGCGTGGCCAAGCTGCGGGCGGCGACCGGCGCGAAGGTCGTCGGCGCCAAGGCCGACGTGGCCCGCCTGCCCGAACTCGACATCGAGGTGACGGAGGGCGACGTGCTGGACCTTCTGGGCACGCCGGTCCGCGTCATCGACGTGCCGGGGCACACCGTCGGCCACATCGCCTTTCACCTGCCCGAACCGGAACTGGCCTTCACCGGCGACAGCCTGATGGCGGGGGGCTGCGGGCGGCTGTTCGAGGGGACGCCCGAGCAGATGTGGGACAGCCTGACCAAGCTGTCGGCCCTGCCGCCCGAGACGCGGATCTGTTCGGGGCACGAATACACCCTGTCGAACCTGCGCTTCGCCCTAACCCTTGAACCGGAGAACGAGATGCTTATCTCGCGTATCGCGGCGGTCGAGGCGGCCCGGGACGACAACACCCCCACCGTCCCGTCCACCCTGTCCGAGGAGCTGGCGACCAACCCGTTCCTTCGTGCGAACCTTCCGGTGGTCAAGGCCGCGCTCGGCATGGTCGATGACGACGATGCCGCGGTGTTCGCCGAAGTGCGACGCCGCAAGGACAGTTTCTGATCCGCCCGCATTTCATGCCCGGACCGGGCCGGGCGATCACTTTTCACTGCAAAACCGTCCGAATGTCGCACGGTTTTGCATTCCCACTTGAAGCGCGGCGGAAATCACCGATCTTTAAGGGCAAGAGGCCAGAGTCGCACGGTCCCGCCGGGCGCCTCCCAAGGACAGGAGCACCACACCGTGCCATCTTTTTCCAACACCCTTGAGCAAGCCATTCACGGCGCATTGGCGCTGGCGAACGCCCGCCGCCATGAACTCGCCACACTTGAACACCTCCTTCTGGCCCTTCTGGACGAACCGGACGCGGCGCGGGTGATGAAGGCCTGCGCGGTGGACATGGACGAGCTTCGCAAGACGCTGGTCGAGTTCATCGACGACGACCTCTCCACCCTCGTGACGTCGGTCGAGGGGTCCGAAGCCGTGCCGACCGCCGCCTTCCAGCGCGTGATCCAGCGCGCGGCGATCCATGTCCAATCCTCGGGGCGGACCGAAGTGACGGGGGCGAACGTCCTTGTCGCCATCTTTGCCGAACGGGAATCGAACGCGGCCTATTTCCTGCAGGAACAGGACATGACCCGCTATGACGCGGTGAACTTCATCGCGCATGGCGTGGCGAAGGACCCGGCCTATGGCGAGAATCGCGGCGTGTCGGGGGCCGAGGAGCCGCACCATGAGACGCCCAAGGGCGAAGCCGGGGAGGCCAAGGAGTCGGCCCTGTCGAAATACTGCGTCGATCTGAACGTGAAGGCGAAGAAGGGCGATGTGGACCCGCTGATCGGTCGCGAGGCAGAGGTGGAGCGCTGCATCCAGGTCCTGTGCCGCCGCCGCAAGAACAACCCGCTTCTGGTGGGCGATCCCGGCGTGGGCAAGACCGCCATCGCCGAAGGCCTGGCGTGGAAGATCATCAACGGCCAGACGCCGGACATTCTGGCCCGGGCCACGATCTACAGCCTCGACATGGGCGCGCTTCTGGCCGGAACCCGTTACCGCGGTGATTTCGAGGAGCGGCTCAAGGCCGTCGTCAAGGAGATGGAGGATCACCCCAACGCGATCCTGTTCATCGACGAAATTCACACCGTCATCGGTGCGGGGGCGACCTCGGGCGGGGCGATGGATGCGTCGAACCTGCTGAAACCGGCATTGTCGGGCGGCAAGCTGCGGACCATGGGCTCCACCACCTACAAGGAGTTCCGCCAGCATTTCGAAAAGGACCGCGCCCTGTCGCGCCGGTTCCAGAAGATCGACGTGAACGAACCCTCCATTCCGGATTCGATCAAGATCCTGACGGGCCTGAAACCGCATTTCGAGGATCACCACGACATCCGCTACACCAACGACGCGATCAAGACGGCGGTGGAACTGGCCTCGCGCTATATCAACGACCGCAAGCTGCCGGATTCGGCCATCGACGTGATCGACGAGGCGGGCGCGGCGCAGCACCTGCTGTCGGACAGCAAGCGGCGCAAGACCATCGGCGTGAAGGAGATCGAGGCCGTCGTCGCCAAGATCGCCCGCATCCCGCCGAAGAACGTGTCCAAGGACGATGCCGAGGTTCTGCGTGAACTGGAGCCGACGTTGAAGCGCATGGTCTTCGGTCAGGACAAGGCGATCGAGGCGCTGGCCTCGGCCATCAAGCTGGCACGGGCCGGCCTGCGCGAACCGGAAAAGCCCATCGGCAACTATCTGTTCGCGGGTCCGACGGGCGTCGGGAAAACGGAAGTGGCCAAGCAACTGGCCTCCACCCTTGGCGTGGAACTGCTGCGCTTCGACATGTCGGAGTATATGGAGAAGCACGCGGTCAGCCGTCTGATCGGGGCCCCTCCCGGTTATGTCGGTTTCGATCAGGGCGGCATGTTGACGGACGGCGTGGACCAGCATCCCCATTGCGTCCTGCTGCTGGACGAGATGGAGAAGGCGCACCCGGACGTCTACAACATCCTGCTGCAGGTGATGGACCACGGCAAGCTGACCGACCACAACGGCCGGCAGGTGGATTTCCGCAACGTGATCCTGATCATGACCTCCAACGCCGGTGCGGCGGAGTTGCAGAAATCGGCCATCGGCTTCGGTCGCGACCGGCGCGAGGGCGAGGATACCGCCGCCATCGAGCGGACCTTCACGCCCGAGTTCCGCAATCGTCTGGACGCCATCATCTCCTTCGCGCCGCTGGGACGTGAGATCATCCTGCAGGTGGTGGAGAAGTTCGTCCTGCAGCTTGAGGCGCAGTTGATGGACCGCAACGTCCACATCGAACTGACGCCCGAAGCGGCGGCCTGGCTAGGCGAAAAGGGCTATGACGACCGGATGGGCGCGCGCCCCCTGGGCCGCGTCATTCAGGAAAACATCAAGAAGCCCCTGGCCGAGGAATTGCTGTTCGGTCGGCTGACCAAGGGCGGGATCGTCAAGGTCGTCGTCAAGGACGACAAGATCGAGTTGCAGATCGACGAACAGAAAGGGCGGATCGCCAACCAGCGCCCGCCCCTCCTGACCGCCGAATAAGGAAAAGGCCCCCTCGGGGGCCTTTTTTCATGCGCGTTTCGCATCCACCGAATACGGCCCCGGCCCGGCCACGGACAGATACAGGAACGTGAAGCACAGGATCATCGCCAGCGACCCGCCGTTCAGCGCGGGGAAAAACCCGTTCGGCGCATGGGCAATGAAATAGGCGCAGGCCATCAGGCCCGACAGGACGAAGGCGGCAGGGCGGGCGAACAGCCCGATGGTCAGAAGCGCCCCGCCGATCAGTTCGATGCACCCGGCAATCCAGCCCATCGACCCCACGGGCGGCTGCATCCCCACCGGAAAATGCAGCACCTTCATCGTGCCATAGCTGAGGATCAGGAGGCCAGCGGCCACGCGCAGAAGGGACAGGGCTGCGGGCTGATAGCGGGAGAGGTTTTCCATGGTCGTCCTTGAATGATGGCGGCCAGGCCGCGTTGGGATAGGGCTGCCTTAGCACGCACCCCCCCATCCCCAAACCATCATCACGGCACAGGACCTGTGCGCCTATCGAAAGCGGGGGGCAGGTCCGAGGGGCAGCGGGCCCAGGCGGATCATCCCCCCATCCAGCGACAGCGGCACGTTCAGCGCGTCGCCGCCCCCGGCCATCAGGCGAAAGCCCCCTTCCAGCGTGCGGGCCTGACCGGCGGGCAGCACCCCGGTATCGACGGCCAGTTTCAGGGCCGCGGGCCAATTCTCCATCCGCAGCGTCAGGTCGCCGGCGGCAAAGCCCCGCCCGTCCGACACCAGATCGCCCGAGATCTGCACGGCCATGTCGCCCAGCCGAAGTTCCCCCGCCTCGATCCGCAGGGCATCCACCGGCACGGCGACGGCATCGGCCAGACCCTCCACCACCTCGGCCAGCGTCACGTCGGCGATCAGGTGCAGGCGGCCGTCGCCAAGACGGATGTCGCCCGCCTCCACGGCCAAGCCGTTCGCATCGGCGGTCAGGCGGTGGGTGCGTCCCTCGGTCCGGTCGCTGCCGATGCGCAGGTCATCCGCCCGCAACGTCCCCTGGGCCGTTGCCGCATGGATCGGGCCGGAGGTCAGTTCCCCCGACACGGGTGCCAGCGTGGCGTTCAGGCCGACATGGCCCGCCATCCCTTCGGCCAGAAGGTCGATCTGCCCCGTCGGCGTGTCGATCACCTGCCGCCCCGTCACTTGGGCATTCACGCGGAACGGCCACCAGGCGGGCACCGAGACATGCGCCCCTTCGGCCATCCAGCCCCAGCCCGACGCGGGATCGGAGATCAGCACTCCCTTCCCGTCCGCCGCGAAGTCCGCTGGAAAGCCCCCTGTCGTCAGATCCTGCACCTGCGCCATGCGCCCCGCCCGTTCCTGCGCCGCCAGCCAGTCGCGCAGCCCGTTTGAAAACAGGTGATGCCCCCCCACCCAATACAGCGCGAACAGCGCACACAGGATGATGACCCATTTCAGAAACCGCATTGAACCCGCCTTTGTCGCCCGCTACGCCAAAGGCATAACGGCGGGGCGCGCAAAGGACCAGCGGATGACGGAACGGCTCTGGGTGTTCGGCTATGGCTCGCTGATCTGGGATCCGTGCTTTGCGGTGGAACGGCAGGTGCCCGCGCGGCTGGAGGGGTGGCGGCGCAGCTTCTGCATGGCCTCCGTGCATTATCGCGGCACGCCGGAACGCCCCGGCCTGGTGCTGGCGCTGGACCGGGCGGCGGGGGCCGTCTGCCACGGCGTGGCTTTTCTGGTGGCCCGGGGGACCGAGGCGGCGGCCCTGTTCGCGCTGCGCGAACGCGAACTGGTTTCGGACGCCTATCACGAAATGCGCCTGCCCCTGGCCGATCCCGCGGTGACCGCCCTGACCTATGTCATCGACCCGGATCATGTGCAGTATTGCCTTCACGATATGGACACGCAGGCGCGCATGATCGCCGCCGCCCACGGCCAGCGGGGACCCAACCGCGATTACCTGTTCAACACCCTGCGCTGTCTGGACGATCTGGGCCTGCCCGATGACGAACTTCGCACACTTGCCAATCGAGTGCGCGAACAGCCCTGAACACGGTTGGCAGATGGCGCGGCTGTCCCTATCGTGGCCACAAATGACCGATCCAAAGGCCCGCCCTCCCGTGGAAAAACCCCTGACCGCCCTCCGCCCCGGCCCGATCGTGCGGCCCGCCAACGTGTTCACCCAACCCCTGCGGCAGCTTGTGGTGATGGCGCTGGTCATCGTCATGGTCGGCGTCGGCGTGGCGCTGGCCTGGCCGCATGTCTGGCCGCTGTTCGTGGCCAAGATCTGGCTGAACGGCTTCATCACCCTGGTCTTCCTGATCGGGGTTGTGCTGACCTTCGCCAGCGTCGTGCGCCTGATGCAGTCGGTGACGTGGATCGAGGCGTTCGTGCAACGCAAGGGGGTGCAGGCCAGCCCTCCGGGGATGCTGCTGCCGCTGGCGAACCTTCTGCGGATGCGCACAGGAAACAGCCGCATCTCGGCCTCCTCCTCCCGCACGATCCTTGATTCGGTCGGCGCACGTCTGGATGAATCGCGGGAGGTGTCGCATTATCTGGGCAGCCTGCTGATCTTCCTCGGCCTCTTGGGCACCTTCTATGGCCTTGCGACCACTGTCCCCGCGCTGGTGGAAACGATCCGCAACCTGGCCCCGCAGGACGGCGCCTCCTCCAGCGGGGTGGAGGTGATGTCGCGGCTGATGACGGGCCTGCAGAACCAGCTGGACGGGATGGGAACGGCCTTCTCCTCCTCGCTTCTGGGACTGGCGGGGTCGCTGGTCGTGGGGCTTCTGGCGCTGTTCGCTTCGCATTCCCAGACGCGCTTTCATCAGGAGCTGGAGGAATGGCTGTCCTCCATCACCCGTCTTGGCTTTGCCGATGGAGAGGAGGCGGGCGTCGCCGGCGTTCTGGACCAGATGAGCGTGCAGATGGACGAATTGCGCGAACTGGTGGCGCAGGGCGAAGCGATCCGCGCCGCCTCCGACGACCGCACGAGCGAATTGGCGCAGGCCATCGGCGGTCTGCTGGGCCGGGTGGAAGCGCAGGATCAGGCCCATGCCCGCCTGTCCGAGCACCAGACCGCCGCCCTGTCGCGCATTGCCGAAGGGCAGTCGCGCATGGCCGACGCGATGGAGGTGTCCGCCGCCAAGGACGCCCCCCATGCCGACGCCGAATACCGCGCCCGCCTGCGGTCCATCGACACCCATCTTCTGCGCGTGTTGGAGGAGATGGCGGCCGGGCGACAGGAAAGCGTCAATGAACTGCGCGCCGATCTGGCGCAGTTGACGCAAACGCTTCGTCTGGCGGCGAAAGGGGAAATCTGATGGCCCTGTCCCGTCGCGGCGGGCGGCCCCGCGAAAGCCAGATCTGGCCCGGTTTCGTGGATGCGATGACCGCGCTTTTGCTGGTGCTGATGTTCGTGCTGACGATCTTTCTGGTCGTGCAATCGGTGCTGCGCGACACCATTACCTCGCAAGGCTCCGAACTCGACAGCCTGAGCGCGGAGGTCGCGACCCTGTCCGAACGGCTGGGGATGGAGCAGCGTCGGGCGCAGGATCTGGCGGGCAATCTGGACGCGGCGACGGCGGAACGCGACCGGCAGGCCGAACTTGCCGCCACGCTGACCGGACGGCTGGACGACGCCACCGCCCGCGTCGCCAGTTTCGAGGATCAGGTGGCCTCGTTGATCGTGGCGCGCGATCAGGCGGCGCAGGCGCGCGACGACGCGGTCGGGCGGGAGGAGGCGCTGAACCTCGCCCTCGCCTCGGCCCGGTCCGAAATCGACGCGCAGGCCGAAGCCGCCCGTCTGGCCGCCGCCCGGCGCGAGGCGATCGAGGCGATGGTGGCGGAATTGCGGACCGATCAGGCCACGGCCCAGACCGCCCTGTCGGAGGCCGAAGCCGCCCGCATGGTGGACGCCGCCGCGGCCGAAGCCCTGCGCGAACGCCTGCGCAATTCCGAAGCCGAACTGACGGCGATGAGCCTGAACCTTGAGGAGCAGCGCAAGCAGGCCGAGGAGACGCTGACCCTGCTGGCCGGTGCCCAGACCGAGGCCGCGCAGGCCGCCGCGCGTGGCGATCTGGTGGCCGTGGCCGAAGCGGCGCTGGCCGCCGAACGCACGAAATCGACCGAGGCCGAACGCCAGACGGCGGCGCTGAACCAACAGGTCGCGGCCCTGCGCGCCCAGTTGGGGGCCTTGCAACAGGCGCTGAACCTGCAGACCGCCACCGGCGACACGCAAGAGGCGCGGATCGACGATCTGGGCAACCAGTTGAACGTCGCCCTGGCCCGCGCCGCCGAGGAACAGCGCCGCCGCGCCGAGATCGAGGAGGCCGAACGTATCCGCCTCGCCTCCGAGGCGGAGCAGCTGGAACGTTATCGGTCCGAATTCTTCGGCAAGCTGCGCGACATTCTGGCCGACCGCGAGGGCGTGCGGATCGTGGGCGACCGCTTCGTGTTTTCGTCCGAGGTGCTGTTCAACGTGGGCGCCGCGGACCTGTCCGACGAGGGCCGCCGCCAGATCGCCGAGGTGGCGACCACCCTGCGCGACATCGCGGGGGAGATTCCGTCCAATATCGACTGGATCCTGCGCGTGGACGGCCATACCGACGACACCCCCCTGTCCGGCACCGGCCAGTTCCGTGACAACTGGGAGCTGAGCCAGGCCCGCGCCCTGTCCGTCGTGCGCTACATGCAGGACAGTCTGGGCTTTCCCGCCGACCGTCTGGCCCCGACCGGGTTCGCCCAATACCGCCCCGTGGCGGAGGGCGATTCACCCGAGGCGCGGGCGCAGAACCGGCGGATCGAGTTGAAACTGACGGAACGCTAACGGCAATACGGGCTTCGTCGGGTCAGGGGCACATCGAAATGCATGTGATCCTCGTGATACCCGTCGGAGCCCGGACCGAGCGTGGTGCCGAAGATGCCGCAACCGCGCGTATAGGCCTCCACCATCCGCCGCCCCGCATCCCCCCGGTTCCAGTCCCGCGCCACCGACACGCGGCTGCCATCGGTCATCACCAGACTGCGGATGTCGATGGCCCGCCCGCGCCCATGCTCGCTGATCTTGGCCCCCGCCACGCGGTTGCGCCCGCGGCAGACATAGGCCCCCGCCACGTCCAACTGCCGCACCCGGTTGTCGAAGCCGGGTTGCAGCACCGTCCGCACCCACGTGTCCAAGGCCACGGCGATGGAGCAGTCCACATCCGCAGGCTCCGACAGGCGCACGCCCGACACCTCGGTCAGCCGCACGGGATTCGCGATGCCGCAGCCGTTGACCTGCGCGGCAATCGGCGCGCGGCGTTCCCCCTTCAGGCCGGGAATGCCGCATAACAGGCCCGGTGCGGGGGGCTGGGGCACTGTGCCCGGCGCGGCGGCCGGCCGGACCGGTCGGGCGCGCGGGAGGGGCGAGGTCGCGGCTGGACCCTCCGCCCCCTCGGCATGGGCCGGGCGGTGTTCGGGCCGGATCGAGGCGTCAGGCGCGGCGGCCACCGGGGTCGCTGCCAGCACCAGCGCCGCGATCCACGCGCCCCTCACCCCCGCTCCCCGCCCCGGCCGAAGTTCGGCGCGGCGGTGTCCTGCCGCGCCTCCACGATGCCGCGCCGGATCGCGCGGGTGCGGGTGAAATAGTCGTGCAGATGATTCCCGTCGCCGATGCGGATCGCACGCTGCAGGGCGAACAACTCCTCGGAAAAGCGGCCCAGGATATCCAGAACCGCGTCCTTGTTCGTCAGGAAGATGTCGCGCCACATCGTCGGATCGCTTGAGGCGATGCGCGTGAAATCGCGAAAACCCGAGGCGGAATACTTCACGATCTCGCTGTCGGACACGCGGCGGACATGCTCGGCCACCCCCACCATGGTATAGGCGATGAGGTGCGGCGTGTGCGACACGACGGCCATGACGACATCATGATGCGCCGCGTCCATCACATCCACATTCGCGCCCATCCCCTCCCAGAAGGTCCGAAGGCGGCTCAGGGCGTCAGCATCCGCGCCGTCGTCGATCAGCAGGCACCAGCGATCCTGAAACAGGGTGGCGAACCCGGCGCGGGGCCCGGAATATTCGGTGCCGGCCAGCGGATGACCCGGCACGAAATGCACGCCGGTCGGGATATGCGGGGCCACGGCGGCGATCACCGCCTGCTTGACCGACCCCACATCCGTGACCGTCGCCCCCGGCTTCAGATGCGGGGCCATGGCGGCGGCCACATCCCCCATCGCGCCCACCGGCACGGCCAGCACGACCAGATCGGCCCCGGCCACCGCTTCGGCCAAGCTGTCCACCACGGTGCAGAACCCCACGTCCCGCGCGACCTGCCGCACGGATGCGTCCGTGTCGAAACCGACCGCGTTCGCCAGCCCCGCCGCCTTGATCGCATGGCCCATGGACGACGCGATCAGCCCCAGCCCGATCAGCGCCACGCGGTCATAGATCATCAGCGCAGGCCCTTGAACTGCGCGACGGCATGGGCGACCCGGCGGCAGGACGCCTCATCCCCCACGGTGATCCGCAGGCAGTGGGGCAGCTTATAGCTGGAGACCCGCCGCACGATCAGCCCCTGACTTTGCAGAAACTCGTCACAGGCCTCGGCCTCGGCCGCGTCGGCGAAACGGGCCAGGATGAAATTCGCCATCGACGTGTCCGAAGGAACCCCGATCTCGGCCAACGCCTCGGCCAGCCAGACGCGCCAGCGGGCGTTTTCGGCCCGGCACCGCTGCACCCAGTCCTGATCGCGCACGGCGGCCTCCGCCACCTCCTGCTGCGTGGTGGACAGGTTGAACGGCCCGCGGATGCGATTCAGCACGTCGATGATCGCCTTGGGGCCGTAACCCCAGCCGATCCGCAGCCCACCCAGACCATAGATCTTGGAGAAGGTGCGCGTCATCACCACGTTTTCCCGTGCTTCCGACAGATTGGCCCCGGCGTCGTAGCCTTGCACATATTCGGCATAAGCCCCGTCGATCACCAGAATCGCCTGCGGCGGAATGTTTGCCGCCAGCCGCGCCATTTCGGACGCGGAAATCATCGTGCCGGTCGGGTTGTTCGGGTTGGCGATGAAAACCAGCTTGGTCTGTTCGGTGCAGGCCGCAAGGATCGCGTCCACATCCGTCATCCGCTCGCGCTCGGGCGCCTCCACCGGCGTGGCACCGACCGCCAGGGCCGAGATGCGATACATCAGGAACCCGTGTTCGGTGAACAGAACCTCGTCCCCCGGGCCCGCATAGGCCTGGCAGAGAAAGGTGATGATCTCATCCGAACCGACGCCGCAGATGATCCGCGCGGCATCCAGCCCGTGCACGTCGGCGATCGCCTGGCGCAGGCTTGCGTGATCGGTGCCGGGATAGCGGTGGAGCGTGTGGGCCGAGCGGGCGAACGCCTCCTTGGCCTTTTCCGACGGGCCGGCGGGATTTTCGTTCGAGGACAGCTTCAGGATGTTCGACACCCCCGCCACATGGCTTTTCCCGCCCTCATACAAAGCGATGTCGAGTATTCCGGGTTGGGGGGCAATGGCGTTCGTCATGATCCTCGGGTCCTCTGGCCCTTCGGGTTCTAACGTCGCGTGCCCGGCCATGCCAGAAGAAACGTCGCGCGCACCGGCCGGAACGAAAAAGGCCGCCACGGTTTCCCGCAGCGGCCTTTCGCAGAACACCCCGAAGGGATCAGTTCTGCGCGTAGAATTCGACGACCAGGTTCGGCTCCATCACGACGGGATAGGGCACGTCCGACAGGCCCGGCGTGCGGGTCAGCGTCGCGGTCATCTTCGAATGATCCACCTCGACATAATCGGGCACGTCACGTTCGGCCAGCGCCACGGCTTCCAGAACGATGGCGAGCTGCTTGGAGGACTGCTTGACCTCCACCACATCGCCTTCGCGCAGGCGGTAGGAGCCGATGTTCACGCGCTTGCCGTTGACCAGCACGTGGCCGTGGTTCACGAACTGACGTGCGGCAAAGACGGTCGGGACGAATTTCGCGCGATAGACCACGGCGTCCAGACGACGCTCCAGCAGGCCGATCAGCATTTCGGAGGTGTCGCCCTTCAGACGCTCGGCCTCGGCGAAGATGCGGCGGAACTGCTTTTCCGTCAGATCGCCGTAATAGCCTTTGAGCTTCTGCTTCGCGCGCAGCTGCGTGCCGAAGTCCGACAGTTTGTTCTTGCGGCGCTGGCCGTGCTGGCCGGGGCCGTATTCACGCTTGTTCACCGGGGACTTCGGACGGCCCCAGATGTTTTCGCCCATGCGGCGGTCGATCTTGTATTTGGCAGAGGTGCGTTTGGTCACCGCTGATCTCCTTTGAATAAGGGCGTTGTCCTTTCCGTTCCGGATGCTGTCCGGGCGGGCGACAGGTTTCCCCTTGCGGGGTCCACCAACACCAAATGATCGCGCGCTTATACAGGCCGCGCCCGGGGTGTCAACAGGGCGCGGGCGCGCGGGCGTCGCGCAGCAGGCGGGCCAGCGACACGCCCTGCACCGCCACGATCGCCGCGCCGTAAACCAGCGCCACCTGCAACAGGCCGAAGGTCCCCACCGCCATCCCGGCCAGAACCGCCGGCACCGCCATCGTGACATAGCTGAGGGCCAGGAACAGCGCGATCATCCCCGCCCGTTCATGCCCCAGGGCCAGCGGCAACAGCAGGCGCATCGCGGAGGAGAACATCAGCCCCTGCCCCGGTCCGGCAATGACCGTTCCCGAAAGCAGGATGGCGATGTTCCCCGTCTCCACCCCCAGAATCACCATCGGCACCCCGATGACCTGCGTCAGGCAGCCAAAGCGCAGCATCCGCCCCGCATCCCGCTTGCGCCCCCACAGCACGGCGATCAGCGCCCCGCCCATCAGCAGGAACACCGTGGCCCCCGAGATCAGCTTGGGGTCCGCCCGCACCGCCGATTGCAGGATCGACGGCATCAGCGACATGAACAGCCCGCCCAAGGCCCAACCGGCCAGAACCGGCGGCACCACCAGCGAAAACGTCGTCCGTGCCGCGACCGGCAAACCCAGCCGCGGGATAAGCGAGGCGATCGCCCCCGGTTTCGGCGGCACCGTCTCCGGCATTTTGGGAAGGGAGATCAGTTGGACCAGCGTCCAGGCCCCCATCACCAGAAACGGCATGATCATCGGCCAGGGGGCATAAGTGGCCAGCACACCCGATCCCAGCGCCCCCACCGACATGCCGATGAACGGCGCGATGGAATTCAGGACCGGCCCCCGCTCATGATCGCCGTCCACGATGGCGGCCCCCAGCGTCGGCAGTGCCAGCCCCATCGCCACGCCCTGCACCGCGCGCGCGATCAACAGGGCCGTCAGCCCGTCGGCAAAGGTGAACTGCGCGATGGCCAAGAGGTTCAGAACCAGCGCCATCGCGATGACCGGCTTGCGCCCCAGATGGTCCGACAGCCGCCCGCCACACAGCAGCGCGGCCAGAAGAAAGACGACATAGATGCCGAAGATCAGCGTCAGGTCGAAGGCGGCCAGCCCGTAGCTGGCCTGGAACAGGGGGTAAAGCGGTGTCGGGACCGAGGCGCCGAGCGAGAACAATGTCACCGCCAGCGTCCCGAACACCGTCATCGCACGCAGGTTTGCGTGGGGCATGGGGTCCTCGGCAGGGTTGGAACCCCTGACCTATCCCACGGCCGGGGTCGGCACAACCCGCCCCGGCCGTGAGGCTGGACGTCAGACCCCGACGCCGATACCTGCGGTCCGGCGCCGAGCGATGCGGGCGCGGATCGCGTCCAGATCGGTAACGGGCGTCGCCGTGAACAGCTTGCGGGTGTAGTCATGCTGCGGCGCATCGAACACCGCGTCGCGGGTTCCATGCTCCACGACCTCGCCCTTGTACATCACCATCACCTCGTCCGCGATGTAGCGTACGACCGACAGATCGTGGCTGATGAAGACATAGGTCAGGTCGAATTCGTCCTGAAGGTCCGCCAGCAGGTTCAGCACCTGCGCCTGCACCGACAGATCCAGCGCCGATACGGGTTCGTCCAGAACCAGAAGCCGCGGGTTCACCATCAGCGCGCGGGCGATCGCGAGCCGCTGCCGCTGCCCGCCCGAGAACATGTGCGGATAGCGGTTGAAGTGCTCGGGCAGCAGGCCGACCTTAGTCAGCATCGCCATCGCCTTGTCCCGCCGCGTGGCCGCGCTGTCCTTGGTGTTCAGGATCAGCGGTTCCATCAGCATGTCGCCCACCTTCTGGCGGGGGTTCAGGCTGCCGTAAGGGTTCTGGAACACGATCTGCACCTTGCGGCGCAGGTCGGGGGTCATGTGGCGAATGTCCACCGCCTGCCCGTCGATCAGAAGCTGCCCCTCGGTCGCAGGGTCGATCAGCGTCAGGATCCGGGCGAGCGTGGACTTGCCGCACCCCGATTCCCCGACGATGGCCAGCGTCTTGCCCTGCTCCACGGAAAACGAGATGCCCTTGAGCGCCCGCACCGTGCCCGCCGGGCGGAACATCCCGCCCGAGGTCGCGTAATCCCGCACGATGTTGCGGGCTTCCAGAACGACCGTCATCGCGCGTCCTCCTGCAGGGTGGCGGGGTCGATGAAATCGGACACGGTGGACAGACGGTCGCCCGTCGCATGTTCCGGCAGGGCCGACAGCAGCGCCTTGGTATAGGGGTGGGCGGGCGCCTCGAACAGGGTCAGCACGTCGGCCTCCTCCATCTTGCGGCCCTTGTATTTGACGATGACGCGGTCGGCGGTTTCGGCCACCACGCCCATGTCATGGGTGATCATGATCATGCCCATCCCCGTCTCCTCCTGCAACGCCATCAGCAGATCGAGGATCTGCTTCTGGATCGTCACGTCCAGCGCGGTGGTCGGCTCGTCCGCGATCAGCAGCTTGGGTTTGCAGGCGATGGCAATGGCGATCATCACCCGCTGACACTGCCCGCCCGACATCTGGTGGGGATAGGCCGACAGCTTGGCCTCCGGGTCGGGGATGCCCACGGCGGTGAACAGCTCGATCGCGCGGGCGCGCCGCTCGGCCCGGCCCAGACCCAGATGGGCGCGCAGCACCTCCTCGATCTGATACCCCACGGTGAAACAGGGGTTGAGCGAGGCGATCGGCTCCTGAAAGATCATCGAGATCTCCCGCCCGATGATCGCGCGGCGGTCCTTGTCCGACATGGACAAGAGATCGCGCCCGTCAAAGGTCATCACGTCGGCGGTGACGGTGGCGGTCTTGGGCAGAAGCCCCATCGCCGCCAGCATCGACACCGATTTGCCCGAGCCGGATTCCCCGACGATGGACAGCACTTCGCGTTCATGCACCGTCAGATCCAGCCCCTTCACCGCGTGAAACGCGCCGGTGGAGGTGGCAAAGCTGACGTTGAGGTTACGGATTTCCAGAAGGGCCATGTCAGCTCCGCTTCAGTTTCGGGTCGAGCGCGTCGCGCAGGCCGTCGCCCACGAGGTTGATCGCCAGAACCGTGATCAGGATGGCAAGGCCGGGGAAGGTCACGACCCACCAGGCGCGCAGGATGAACTCCCGCGCCTCGGCCAGCATGGTGCCCCATTCGGGAAGCGGCGGTTGCGCGCCCATGCCAAGAAAACCAAGCGCCGCGGCGTCAAGGATCGCGGTCGAGAACGACAGCGTTCCCTGCACGATCAGCGGGGCCATGCAGTTGGGAAGGATGGTCTTGACCATCAGCCGCAGCCGCCCCGCGCCCGACACGCGGGCCGCCATGACGTATTCCTTGTTCTTTTCCGCCATCACCGCCGCCCGGGTCAGGCGGGCGAAATGCGGTTGCAGCACGATGGCGATGGCGATCATCGCGTTGATCAGGCCCGGCCCCAGGATCGCCACCATCACCAGCGCCAGCAAAAGCGAGGGGAACGCCAGGATCACGTCCATCACCCGCATGATCACCGTGTCGATCCAGCCGCCGAAAAAGCCCGCCAGCAGGCCAAGGACGATCCCGCCGATGACGGCGATGGCCACGACGACCAGACCGATGACCAGCGATTGCCGCGCGCCGAAGATCAGGCGCGACAGCACGTCCCGCCCCACCGCGTCGGTGCCCAGAAGGAATTGCGCGGTGCCCCCGTCCTGCCACGCGGGCGGGACCAGAAGGAACTGCCGGTATTGCTGGATGGGATTGTGCGGGGCGATCAGCGGGGCGAAAATCGCCACCAGAACCAGCAGCGCGAACACCACCAGCCCGATCACCGCGCCACGGTTTTCCGAGAAATAGAACCAGAATTCGCGCAGCAGGCGTCCGCGTTCCGAAGAGGTATGGGTTGTATCGGTCATGGATGCCTCACGAATGCCGGATGCGCGGATTGATGATGCCATACAGCAGATCGACCACCAGGTTCACGATCATCACGATCCCCGCGATCAGCAAGAGGCCCCCCTGCACCGACGGATAATCGCGCCGCGAAATGGAATCGATCATCCACTTGCCGATGCCCGGCCAGGAAAAGATCGTCTCGGTCAGGATCGCGCCCGCCATCAGCACGCCGATCTGCAGGCCGATCGTGGTGATGACCGGGATCATCGCGTTGCGCAGCGCGTGAATGCCCACGACCCGCCACGGCGTCATGCCCTTGGCCCGTGCGGTGCGCACGTAATCCTCGGACAGCACCTCCAGCATGGCCGACCGCGACTGCCGCGCGATGACGGCCATCGGGATCGTCGCCAGCACGATGGACGGCAGGATCAGATGGCTCAGCGCCGAGCGGAAGGCGCCCGATTGCCCCGACATCAGGCTGTCGATCAGCATGAAGCCCGTGCCATTGGGGAAGAAATACAAAAGATCGATCCGTCCCGACACCGGCGTCCAGCCAAGGATGCCCGAAAACAGGATGATCAGCAGCAGCCCCCACCAGAAGATCGGCATGGAATAGCCCACAAGCGCCGCCCCCATGGAAATCTGGTCGAACGCGCTGCCACGCTTGATCGCGGCGAACACGCCCAGCGGGATCCCGATCAGCGTGGCCAGAAGGATGGCGCAAAGCCCCAGTTCCACCGTGGCGGGGAACAGCGTCAGAAACTCGCCCAGAACGGGGCGGCGGGTGGCCAGCGAGGTCCCGAAATCCCCCTGGAACAGGCCGCCGACGAAATCGAGATACTGCATCACGATCGGCCGGTCGAAGCCAAGTTGCGCCGACAGCAGGGCGTGGCGTTCGGGGGTGATCCCCCGCTCTCCCGCCATCAGCAGGACCGGATCGCCCGGCAGCAGGCGGACAAAACCGAAGGCGACCACGGTGATCCCGATGAAGGTCGGGATCAGATAGGCCAGTTTGCCGAAGAAGAATCGGATCATGGGACCCCAGGAATGTTAAGGGCGCGCCGAAGGAAACCCTTCGGCGCGCCGATTGCCATGCAGACCGATCACTCGGCCAGGTCGACACCTTCGAAGCTGTGACGGCCCAGCGGGTTCATGACATAGCCCTGAACCTTGGCCGACATCGGCATGTAGACGGTGGAATGCGCCAGCGTGGCCCAAGGGTTCTGGTCCTTGAAGACGACCTGCGCCTCTTCATACAGGCGGGTGCGCTCGGCCACGTCGGTCGTGACCTTGGCATCCTGGATCAGCTTGTCGAAATCCTCGTTGCACCATTGGGCGCGGTTCGCACCGCCGTCGCCGGTCGCAGCACAGCCCAGAAGCACGGCCAGGAAGTTGTCCGGATCGCCGTTGTCGCCGGTCCAGCCCAGGATCACCGCGCCCGTGCGGGTCGGATCGGTGGACCGCTTGAGATACTCGCCCCATTCATAGGAGACGATGTTCACGTTCACGCCCACTTCGGCGAAGTCGGCCTGGATCAGTTCGGCCGTGCGGCGCGCGTTGGGCATGTAGGGACGCTGCACCGGCATCGCCCAGACTTCCATCGTCAGGCCGTCCACGCCTTCGGCCGCCAGGATTTCCTTGGCGCCTTCGGGATCGTAGGGGTTGTCCTCGACCGCGTCGTTATAGGACCACATGGTCGGCGGGATCGGGTTCTTGGCCACGACGCCCGTGCCCTGGAACACCGCCTCGACCAGCGCTTCCTTGTTCATCGCCATGTTCAGCGCGCGACGCACTTCGGGATTGTCGAACGGCGCGATGGTGGTGTTGTAGGCCAGATAGGCGACGTTCAGGCCCGCCTGCTCCATCACCTGAAGGGTGTCGTTGCCCTTCAGCGCCTCGATATCCGCCGGAGCGGGATAGGGCATGACATGGCATTCGCCGGCTTCCAGACGCTGACGGCGCACCGCCGGATCGGGGGTGATGGCGAAGACCAGATCGTCGATCGCCTGCGCGCCGTTCCAGTAATCGGGGTTCGCCTGATAGCGGATGACCGCATCCGGCTGATAGGCGACGAACTGGTAGGGGCCGGTGCCGATCGGCTGGCTGTTCAGCGCCGACAGGTTGCCGTCGGCTTCCAGCTGGTCGGCATATTCCTTGGAGATGATCGAGGCGAAGGGCATCGCGAGGTTCGCAAGGAACGGCGCTTCGGCGCGGGTCAGCACGAACTTCACCGTCAGGTCGTCGACCTTCTGTATCTCTTTCACCAGGGCCGGCATTTCCATCGAGTTGTAATACTCGTAGCTGATGCCCGGCAGATAGTTGATCCACGGGCTGTCGGCATTGCCCTGACGGTCGAACGAGAAGATCACGTCGTCGGCGGTCACGTCACGCGTCGGTGTGAAATAGTCGGTCGTATGGAATTTCACGCCCGGACGCAGCTTGAACGTGTATTCCGTGCCGTCCTCGTTGACCTCCCAGCTTTCGGCCAGGGCGGGCTGGACGTTGGTCGTGCCCGGCTCGAACTGCACCAGACCGTTCAGGATGGTGCCCGCGGCGGCGTCCATCGTGGTGCCGGCGGTGGTCGCGGCGGCGTCGAACCCTTCGGGCGAGCCTTCCGAGCAATAGACCAGCGTCTTGGCGTGCACGCCGCCGGCGGCCATGACGGCCAGCGTCGAGGCGGCGAGAAGATGGGCGAATTTCATACAGTTACCTCCCGATATGCGCGGGCCGTTCATTCGGCCCTTACGCAACATGACTGCCGCCGCATGATTTTCGCAAATGGCGGTTCAGGCAAGCGGGATTATCAATGAAACGTGAGAAATACAATCGTCCCCGCAAGAAACATGCGCCTTTGTCCAAAGGCGGTGTTGCGGCGGATGGACGCGGACGCCGTCCCGCCCTATCTGATACGGCATGAGCCTGCATCTTCTGAAATTGTGCGTCGGGGCCGAAAAGGTCGAGGATCTGATCCATCGTCAGGCCACCCATTGGCAGGGCGCCCCCCGCCATATCACCCGCATGTGGCCCAAGCGCGAGGCGGAGGTGCTGGCGGGCGGATCGATCTACTGGATCTTCAAGGGGCTGGTTCTGGCCCGCCAGCGTATCACCGCGATGGAGGCCGTGCGCGGCGAGGACGGGATCGAGCGATGCGCCCTGATCCTCGACCCGGAGGTGGTGCGGACCCAAGTGCAGCCGCGCCGCGCGTTTCAGGGCTGGCGCTATCTGGACCCAAAGGACGCCCCCGCCGACCTGCCGCAGGGCCGCGCGCGGGAAGAGCCGTTGCCTCCCGCGCTCGCGCGCGCGCTGGCGGATATGGGGCTGCGTTAACGGCCCAAATCCGGCATGGGCAGGTTCAGCCGCGCCATCAACGTCCGCATCGGGTCCATCGCAAGGCCCCAATCGGCGTTGCGCGCGGCGAACAGCGTCGCCTGCGATTTGTGCACGACCGCATCCTCAAGGATCTTCAGGTGGTTCGCGCGCAGCGTCTCGCCGGTGGAGGTGATGTCGGCGATCGCCTCGGCCGTCAGGTTGCGCACCGTGCCCTCGGTCGCCCCCTGGCTGTCCACCAGCTGATAATCCGCAACCCCGTTCTCGGTCAGGAAATCGCGCACGAGGCGGTGGTATTTCGTGGCGATCCGCAGCCGGAAGCCGTGGGTGCGGCGAAAGGCGGAAGCGGCGGCGTCCAGATCGTCCAGCGTGTCCACATCCACCCAGGATGTCGGCACCGCGAGGATCAGGTCCGCGTGACCGAAGCCCAACGGGGCCACCTGCACCGCCTGCATCGCCCAATCGGCCAGCTTGTCGCGCACAAGGTCCGACCCCGTGACGCCCAGATGCACACGCCCCGCCGCCAGTTCGCGCGGAATCTCTCCGGCGGACAAAAGCACGAGCTGCACCCCGTCCACCCCATCCACCGCGCCGGAATATTCCCGTTCGTTGCCCGTGCGGCGCATGGTGACCCCGCGCGCCCCGAACCAGTCGAAGGTTTTTTCCATCAGCCGCCCCTTGGACGGCACCCCCACTTTCAGCATGACAGACCCCCCAGCCCGGCCACAAGATGCGGGCGCACCACGCCCCCCACGGCCGGAATGGACCGCCCCTGCCCCAACACGCGGGTCAGCGCGTCATAACGCCCGCCATTCGCCACCGGCGGCAGCGCGGGATCGGCGGCGTGGAAGCTGAAGACGAAGCCATCGTAATATTCCAGCGCCACGCGGCCATGCCCCGTTTCGAACGGCAGGCGGTCGGTGTCGATGCCCCGCGCCCGCAGCGCGGACAGCCGAGCGGCCAGAACCTCCACCGCGTCGGTGATATGGGGCAGATCGACCGCCAGATCGCGCAGCCGCTCCAACGCCGCGGGCGCGGGCGCGGACAGGGTCATCAGATCCTCCAGCAATCCCACCTGCTTGGCCGGAATGGGGGCGGTGTCGGCGTCGTCGGCCAGCGCGTGGATGCGGGCCGCGATCTCCTGCGCGGACCGCAGGCCGATATGCGGGCCGACCTTGGGCAGCTTGCCCGCCTCCAGCGCCTTCAGCAGGCGGATACGGGCCGGATGGGGGCCGATGCGCCCGGCATAACGGTCCAGAAGATGCCGGAACCGCTTCGGCCGCCAGACATGACGCAGCAGCGCGCTGATGCGGGTGGGCGTCGTCTCCAGCCCCCGGATCGCGGCCAGCAGGATCGCCATGTCCCCCGTGGCCGGGCGCAGGTTCAGGGGGGACAGAAGGTTCGCAAGCAGCGCGAATACTTCGGCATCCGCCTGTTCGGGTGCGGTGCGGTCGAACACCTCGAACCCGACCTGAAGGTATTCCGAGGCGCGGGGCAGCAGGTGATCCTGCTTGCGGAACACCTCGCCCATATAGGCATAACGCGCGGGGTCCGCCCCATGCGCCATATGCGCCTGCACCACCGGCACGGTGAAATCGGGGCGCAACATCATCTCGCCCCGCAGGGGGTCCTGGGTGACATAGGCGCGGGCGCGGATGTCTTCGCCATACAGGTCCAGCAGGGTGTCGGCGGGCAGCAGGATGTCCGCCTCCACCGCCTCGGCCCCCGCCGACAGAAAGGCCGCGAACAGACGTTCCGCCTCGGCCCGCACCTCGGCCTTGGTCATGACAGCATCTTCCGCACTTCGGCCACCAGATCGCCGCGCGGAATTTCCACCTGCGCGGGGCGGGCCTTCCATTCCTCAAGGCTGGCCCCTTCGGCGATCTTCGCGCCAAGGATCAGGTCCTTGAGGATGACGGTGCCCTTGCCCGCCTCATCCCCGCCCTGGATCACCGCCACGGGGGATGCGCGCTTGTCGGCGTATTTCAACTGGTTGCCGAAGTTCTTGGGGTTGCCCAGATAAACCTCGGCCCGCACGCCCGCGTTGCGCAGATCGGCGGCCATCGCCATGTAGTCGCCCATCCGGTCGCGGTCCATGACGGTCACGATGACCGGACCCGCCGCCTGTTCGCCCATGCGCCCCTTGGCGCGCAGGGCCGCCAGAAGCCGATCCACCCCGATGGAGACGCCCGTGGCCGGCACCGCCTGCCCGGTGAAGCGCTTGACCAGATCGTCATAGCGCCCGCCGCCGGACACGCTGCCGAACTGGCGCTTTTGGCCCTTCTCGTCCAGAATCTCGAAGGTCAGCTCCGCCTCGAACACGGGCCCGGTGTAGTAACCCAGGCCCCGCACGACCGAGGGGTCCACCTCGATCCGGTCCGAGGCATAGCCCTGCCGGTCAAGGATCTCGGCGATCGTCTCCAGCTCCTGCACCCCTTCCAACCCGATGGGCGAGGTGCCGACCAGTTCGCGCAACCGCGCCGCCGTGGCCGCCCCCGTGGCGCGCTTGGCCGCCATGAAGCCCATGACGATCTCCGCCTGCTCCTCGGCCAGACCGGCCCCGCTGGTGTAATCGCCCGAGGCGTCCTTGCGCCCCGCGCCCAGAAGCGCGCGGACCCCGTCCTCGCCCAGCCGGTCCAGCTTGTCGATGGCGCGCAGCACGATGCCCCGTTCCCCCTCGAACCGCGCGGGATCGGCGGGGTCGAAGATGCCCGCCGCCTGCATCACGCCGTTCAGAACCTTGCGGTTGTTGACCCGCACGATGTAATCGCCGCGCGGGATTCCCACGACCTCCAGCGCGTCCGACAGCATGGCGCAGATCTCGGCATCCGCCGCGACCGAAGGCGCGCCCACCGTGTCGGCGTCGCATTGATAGAATTGGCGAAAGCGCCCCGGCCCCGGCTTTTCGTTGCGCCAGACCGGCCCCATCGCATAACGGCGGTAGGGGCTGGGCAGATCGTTGCGGAACTGCGCCGCCACGCGGGCCAGAGGTGCGGTCAGATCGTAACGCAGCGCCAGCCACTGCTCATCCTCGTCCTGCCAGCCGAAGACGCCCTCGTTCGGGCGGTCCACGTCGGGAAGGAACTTGCCCAGCGCCTCCACCGTCTCCACCGCGCTGGTTTCCAGCGGGTCGAAGCCATAGCGGTGATACACCTCGGCAATGGCGTGGAGCATATCCTTGCGTTCGGTCACGTCCGCGCCGAAATAATCGCGGAAACCCTTCGGCGGTTCGGCCTTGGGGCGACGGGGGGACTTGTCCTTGGCCATGCGCGGACCCTTCGCTATTCTGTGCGCAAGACGCTTAACGGAAGGGGGCGCGGGCGACAAGCCGCGCCAAGGAACATTGGACCATATCGAAGAACAGATCGCCCATCTGACCCGCATGGTCGAGGATTTGTCGGATGTCGTGACCGCCCAGGCGCGCGAGATCGACCGCCTGACCCGCCGCGTGGGCCTTTTGCTGGAACGCGAGGCCGAGCGTGAGGCGCAGGAGGGCGGCGCGGGCGGCACGATCCCCCTGGCCGATCAGCGCCCGCCGCATTGGTGAGGGCCCTTGCCAACCCCGCGCCCCGGTGGTGAATAGGGGGATGCAGTTCCTGACCCGGATCGATTGGCCCGCGACAGTCCTCACGCTGGTGATCGGCGGGGTGGGCGGGGGCATCGGCGTGGCGCTGGGCCTGCCCATCGCGCTGCTGATCGGATCGCTGCTGGCGGTGGGGGGCGTGGCGGCCTTCGGCTGGCGTCCCTTCGGGCACCGGATGCAGGTGCCGCAAACGCTGCGGACCTTCATCATCCCCATCGTCGGTCTGGCGATCGGCGGCAATTTCACCCCCGAAGTGGCGAGCCAGATGCTGGAATGGTGGCCCAGCCTGCTGGCGCTGGTCCTTTACATTCCGCTGGTTCACGGGTTGGGATACCTCTTCTATTCGCGGTTCGGCATCGACCGGCCCACCGCCTATTACGGGGCGGTGCCGGGGGGCCTGATGGAATGCGTCATGTTGGGCGAGGAGGCGGGGGCGGATGTCAAGCTTCTGATCCTGCTGCAATTCCTGCGCCTAATCCTGACGATCCTGTTCGTGCCCATCGCCTTTTCCCTGCTGACCGAAACGCATGTCAGCCCCGTTCTGCGGATGGAAAGCCACGGGACGCTGGGCCTGATCGACGTGGGCATTCTGTTTGCCGCGGCGGCGTCGGGGTTGTGGATCGCGCTGCGCCTGCGGTTTCCGGCCGCCCCCATGACCGGCCCGCTTCTGATGTCGGCGCTGGTCCACGCGCTGGGGCTGACGGATGCCATTCCGCCCGCCTGGGCCGTCAGCGTGGCGCAGGTGGTGGTGGGCAGCCTTCTGGGCGCGCGGTTCGCGGGGCTGCCGATGGGGCATATCGGGCTGGCGGCGAAGGTGACGGTGCTGAACGTCGCGATGGGCCTTGGCATCGCGGCCCTGTTCGGGCTGGCGCTGTCGGGCGCGACGGGGCAGCCGGTGGCGGCGATCTTTCTGGCCTTCGCCCCCGGCGGCGTGGCCGAGATGAGCCTGATCGCCCTGTCCATCCAGCTGAGCGTGGTGTTCGTGACGGTGCATCACGTCGTGCGGATCGTGCTGGGCGTGACGCTGGCGCGCATGTTCGCCCGTCACTTCACGTGAAATCCTCCACCATGACGACGCCTTGGATGGCCTTGATCGCCCCCTTCACCTGCGGCGTCACGGCATAGGGCTGGGGCAGCTCCACCCACACCTCGCGCCCCTGCGGGTCGGTAATGCAGAACTGGACCTTGGACTGCGCCCGCCCCCCCGCCACCCGGCCGAACAGCGCCGCGACCGAGGCCGCCGCCTCCGCCTTCTCCAGATGGATGCGGACCCCGCCGCCGCCGCCTTCCGCCGCCACCGAATCGATGGGCTGCGCCGCGCGGGCCAGCAGTTTCAGCGTGTCGCCCTCCAACTGCGCCTCCACCGTCAGGACGACGTTGCTCCCCGGCTCCAGCAGGTCGCGCGCCTGTTCCAGCGTGTCGGAAAACACCGTCACCTCATACAATCCCGTCGGGTCGGACAGCTGCACGAAGGCGAAACGGTTGCCCTTGGCGGATTTGCGTTCCTGCTTCGACGACACCGATCCCGCAAGCTTGGCCACCTTCGGCCCCTGCTCTGCCGCTGCCGTCAATTCGGTCAGCGTCATCACGTTCCGGCGGCGCAGGGGGGCCATGTAATCGTCCAGGGGATGGCCCGACAGATAGAAGCCGATCGCCTGATGCTCCTCGGTCAATCGCTCCACCGGCAGCCAGTCGTCGCGGTTGATGATGCGCGGTTCGGGCAGGTCGTCCCCCCCTTCGCCGAACAACGACACCTGCGCCGAGCCGCGCTGGTCGTGCACCATCGCGGAATAGGCGACCAGCGCCTCCAGCCCGTCGAACACCCGCGCACGGTTGCCGTCCAGCACATCGAATGCCCCCGCCCGCGCCAGCATCTCCATAGGGCGCTTGCCCACGCGTTTCAGGTCCACGCGGCGGGCCATGTCGAACAGGCTGACGAAGGGCGCATCGCCGCGCCCGGCGACGATCATCCGCATCGCCTCCACGCCCACGTTCTTCAGCGCGCCAAGGCCGTAAACCAGCTTGCCGCCCTTCACGCTGAACGTCGCCTGGCTGCGGTTGACGCAAGGCGGCACCGTCTCGATCCCCAGCTTGTCCACCTCGCGCTTGTAGATCGCGAGCTTGTCCGTCAGGTCGATATCGCAGTTCATGACGCCGGCCATGAACTCCACCGGATGGTTCGCCTTCAGCCAGCCCGTCTGATAGCTGACGACGGCATAGGCGGCGGCGTGGGATTTGTTGAAGCCGTAATTGGCGAACTTCTCCAGAAGGTCGAAGACCTCGCCCGCCTTCTTCGCGTCGATGTTGTGGGTTTCCGCCGCGCCCTTGATGAATTTGGGGCGCTCCTTGGCCATCTCCTCGGCGATCTTCTTGCCCATCGCGCGGCGCAGAAGGTCGGCCCCGCCCAGCGAATAGCCCGCCATGACCTGCGCGATCTGCATCACCTGTTCCTGATAGACGATGATGCCCTGCGTTTCGGCCAGGATGAAATCGATGGTCGGGTGGATGGATTCCAGATCGCGGACGCCGTTCTTCACCTCGCAATAGGTCGGGATGTTCTCCATCGGGCCGGGCCGGTAAAGGGCGACCAGCGCCACGATATCCTCGATGCAGGTGGGCTTCATGCGGCGCAGCGCGTCCATCATGCCGCTGGATTCCACCTGGAACACCGCGACCGTCTTGGCCGAGGAATAAAGATCATAGGTCGGCTTGTCGTCCAGCGGGATATGCCCGATGTCGTTCTCCGTCCCCGGTTCGGGCACATAGAGCGCGCGCCCGTCGGCGCCCGTGTGCAGGTCGCGCCCGCCCTCCCGGATCAGGTCGATGGCGTTCTGGATCACCGTCAGCGTCTTGAGGCCGAGGAAGTCGAACTTCACCAGCCCCGCCGCCTCCACCCATTTCATGTTGAACTGCGTCGCGGGCATGTCCGAGCGCGGGTCCTGATAAAGCGGCACCAGTTCATCCAGCGGACGATCCCCGATCACCACACCCGCGGCGTGGGTGGAGGCGTTGCGCAGCAGCCCCTCGATCTTCTGGCCGTAATCCAGAAGGCGCTTCACCACCTCCTCCCGCGCGGCCTCGCGCAGGCGCGGCTCATCCGCCAGCGCCTTGGCGATCGACACGGGCTTCACCCCTTCGACCGGGATCAGCTTCGACAGCCGGTCCACCTGACCATAGGACATCTGCAAGACCCGCCCCACGTCGCGCACGGCGGCCTTGGACAACAGCGCGCCGAAGGTGATGATCTGGCCCACCTTCTCGCGCCCGTATTTCCCCTGGACATAGCGGATCACCTCCTCCCGCCGGTCCATGCAGAAGTCGATGTCGAAATCCGGCATCGACACCCGTTCGGGGTTGAGGAACCGTTCGAACAGAAGGGCATAGCGCAGCGGATCGAGATCGGTGATCGTCAGCGCATAGGCGACGAGACTGCCGGCCCCCGACCCCCGACCCGGCCCCACCGGAATGTCGTGATCCTTGGCCCATTTGATGAAATCGGCCACGATCAGGAAATAGCCGGGAAAGCCCATCCGCTCGATGATGCCCAGTTCGAAATCCAGCCGCTTGCGGTAATCTTCCACCGGGGCCGCGTGGGGGATGACGGCCAGCCGCCGGTCCAGCCCCTCGCGGGCCTGACGGCGCAGCTCCTCCACCTCGTCCTCGGCAAAGCGGGGCAGGATCGGGTTGCGCTTCACCGCCTTGAAGGCGCAGCGGCGGGCGATCTCCACCGTGTTCTCCAGCGCCTCGGGCAGATCGGCGAACAGGGCGCACATCTCGGCTTCGGACTTGAAGTAATGCTGCGGCGTCAGGCGGCGGCGGGGCTGCTGCTGATCGACATAGGCCCCCTCGCCGATGCAGATCAGGGCATCATGCGCCTCATACATCTCGGCCTTGGGGAAATAGACGTCGTTCGTGGCGACCAGCGGCAGGTTCATGGCATAGGCCATCTCGATGAAACCGCGTTCGGACAGGGCCTCGGCCTCGGGCAGGCGCCCCCCCTCGCCCGGATGGCGCTGAAGTTCAACGTAAAGCCGGTCGCCATAGATCGCGGCCAGCCGCTGCATCAGCGCTTCGGCCTTGGGCCGCTGCCCGCCCGCCAGAAGCCGCCCCACCGGCCCGTCCGGCCCGCCCGTCAGGCAGATCAACCCTGCGCCATGCGCCTCAAGCTGGTCCAGCGTGACCTGCGGCAACTGCCCCCCCTTGTCGAGGTAAAGGCAGGAGGACAGCTTCATCAGGTTCATATACCCCGCCTCGTCCTGCGCCAGCAGGACAAGGCCCGCAGGCAGGCGCGGCTTTTCCCCCGGACGGGCGGGGTCGTAATCCAGCGCCACCTGACAGCCGATGATGGGCTGCACGCCCGCGCCGCTGGCCGTGACGGAAAATTCCAGCGCGGCGAACATGTTGTTCGTGTCCGTCACCGCCACGGCGGGCATATCCGCCGCCGCGCACAGTTTGACCAGGGATTTGACCGGCACCGCCCCTTCCAGAAGGGAATGTTCGGTGTGGACGCGCAGATGCAGGAAGCGGACGGGATGTGACATGCGGCCAATTTACGTCACCGGGCCCCCGCGCGAAAGGGCCGCATGTCAAAGTGATGACCCGCGCGGCATTTCCCGCCACAAAGGGCCAACGATTCGAAACAGGACCCCCA
Source organism: Falsirhodobacter halotolerans (assembly GCF_022899245.1). Taxonomy (NCBI): domain Bacteria; kingdom Pseudomonadati; phylum Pseudomonadota; class Alphaproteobacteria; order Rhodobacterales; family Paracoccaceae; genus Falsirhodobacter; species Falsirhodobacter halotolerans. The sequence goes on along the minus strand of NZ_JALJAZ010000001.1, from coordinate 431,431 downwards.
TGCGCCCCACCCACATCCTCTGCCTGCTGTTCGTCACCTTCCTTGCCGCCTGTGGCGGGCGGGAACCCGAAGCGGTGCGCGGCATCCCCAACACCTTCGGCGATGCGGTGCCCCACACATGGACGGGGCGGAACGTGCCCTCGGCCTATCCGGTGCACGGGATCGACGTGGCGCGGTATCAGACCTCGATCGATTGGCAGCAGGCCAGCGCCTATGGCGTGCGCTTCGCCTTCGTGAAGGCCACGGAAGGCGGGGATTACGTCGATCCGCTTTATACCACGCACCGCAACGCCGCGCGGGCGGCGGGCGTGCCGGTCAGCGCCTATCACTACTATTACTTCTGCCGCACGCCCGAGGAACAGGCGGCGTGGTTCATCGCCAACCATCCGCGCCACCGGGGCGACCTGCCGCCCGTTCTGGACATGGAATGGACCCCCACCTCGCGCACCTGCCGCATCCGCCCGAACCCCGAGGAGGTGCGGCGCCAGGCCGGGGTCTTCCTGAACATCCTTCAGAATCACTATGGCCAGCGGCCCGTCGTCTATTCCACGGTCGACTTCTTCCGGGACAACGCGATGTGGCTGGTGCCGGCGGAATTCTGGCTGCGCGCCACGGCGGGCCACCCGTCCGAGGTGCATCCGGGCCGCGACTGGCATTTCTGGCAATACACCGGCACCGGCCTTATTCCGGGGATCGAGGGGCGGGTGGACATCAACGCCTTCCGCGGATCCGAACAGGAATGGGCCAGCTGGCTCAACACCCGCCGGATCCGTTAACGGCGAAGACGCCCCGCCACCACCGTCAGCGCAAAGATCGCCACCGCCGCGCTGACGATGGACGGGCCCGCCGGCGTGTCCCAATGGGCCGAGGCCCACAGGCCCCCCAGCGCCGACACCGCCCCGATGGCCGTCGCCCCCGCCACCATCTGTTCGGGGGACCGCGCCAAGGGGCGGGCCGCCGCCGCCGGAATGATCAGCAGGGCCGAAATCAAAAGCGCCCCCACGATCTTCAGCGACAGGGCCACGACCAGCGCCAACGCGATCGTCAGGACCAACGCCTCCCGCCCCGGCCGGATGCCCGCGGCCTGCGCCAGATCGGTGTTGACGGTGGAGAGAAGCAGCCGGTTCCACCGCCACGCGATCAGCCCCGCCACCACCAGCGCCCCGCCCCAGACAAAGGCGATATCCCCGCGCGACACCGCCAGGATGTCGCCGAAAAGATAGCTTTGAAGGTCCAGCCGCACCCCTTGGACGAAGCTGATCGCGACCAGCCCCACGGCCAGCGCGCCATGCGCCGCGACGCCCAGCACGGTATCCGCCGCCCAGCCGCGCCCGGTCAGCCCGGCCACCGTCAGCGCCATCGCCCCCGCCACCAAGAGCGTGCCCGTCGCGATCGGCAGATCCACCGCCAGCGCCAGTGCCACGCCCAGAATCGCCGCATGGGCCGTCGCATCCCCGAAATAGGCCATGCGCCGCCAGACGACGAAGACGCCCAAAGGCCCCGTCGCCCCCGCCACGCCCACACCGGCGAGCCCCGCGCGGATCAGGAAATCATCCAGCATGGCTGTGCCCCTCATGGTCGCAATGATCGTGCGTGTGGTCGTGGTCGTGACGATAAAGCGCCAGCGCCCCTTGGGTCCCCAGCCCGAACAGCGCGCGGTATTCCGGCGCGTTCGACACCATGGCGGGCGCCCCCTCGCAGCACACATGTCGGTTGAGGCAGATGACGCGGTCGGACGCCGCCATGACGACATGCAGATCGTGGCTGACCATCAGGACGGCGGCACCCGTGGTGCGGCGCACCTCCTCCAGCAGGCGATAGAAGGCGGCCTCGCCCGGCTGATCGAGACCTTGGGTCGGTTCGTCCAGCAGGATGGCCTGCGGTTCCTCCAGCAGGGCGCGGGCCAGGAGGACGCGCTGCATCTGCCCGCCCGACAGACCGGCCAGCGGGCGCGCCTCCACCCCCGGCAGATCGACGCGGGCCAGGGCCTCGGTCACCCTTGCCGCGACATGGCGGCGGGGCAAGGACAGGAAGCGCCCCACCGGCATCGGCAGGGTCGGGTCCAGCGCCAGCTTCTGCGGGACATAGCCGACACGAAGCCCCGCCTGCCGCCGCACACGCCCCCGGTCGGGGCGCACCGCGCCAAGGATGGTGCGCAGCAGCGTCGATTTCCCCGACCCGTTCGGGCCGACGATGGTCACGATCTCTCCCGCCTCGAGGGACAGGCTGACATCTTCCAGCACCGGCTGGTTGCCCAGCCGCACCCACAGGTGTTCGGCGGCGATCAGCGTCATGCCCCGGCCGTCCGGCAGGGGGCGCAAAGGCCCAGCGCCTCGATGTTGCTGCGCTCCACCGTGAAGCCCAGATCGCCCGCCCCGCGTTCCAGCGCGGCGCGGATCGCATCGCCCGCCGCCTCCGCCACCGTGTTGCAACTGCGGCAGATCAGAAAGACCGGGGCATGGGCTTCGCCCGGATGGGCGCAGGCGGTAAAGGCGTTCAGACGCTGAATGCGGTGGGCCAGCCCATGCTCCACCAGGAATTCCAGCGCACGATAGGCAACGGGCGGCTGATTGCCGAACCCCTCCGCCGCCAGCCGTTGCAGCACGTCATAAGCCCCCAGCGCGCGGTGATCCTCCAGCAGGATCTCCAGCACGCGGCGGCGCACGGGTGTCAGGCGCAGCCCCTCGCGTTTGGCCAGATCCTCGGCATGGGCCATCGCCCCATGGGCGCAATGGGCGTGGTCGTGGCGGGCGAAAGCAAGCGGGTCCGGCATGGCGTCCTCTTGACCTGTTATAGTATCACATATAAGACCTGCCCCGTATTCTGGAAAGGTCGAATGATGCGTTATACAATATCGTTGCTGTTGGCGACACTTGCCACCCCCGCGCTGGCCGATGTGAAAGTGGTGACCGATATCGCCCCCGTGCAATCGCTGGTGGCGCAGGTGCTGGGTGAAACGCCGCCGGTCCTTCTGCCCCCCGGCACCGATCCGCACCATTTCCAGCTGCGCCCCAGCCAAGTCCGTAGCCTGCAACAGGCCGATGTGATCTTCTGGGTGGGGCCGGAGATGACGCCGTGGCTGAACACCACCCTGACCAATGTGGAAACGGGCGACGATCTGGCCTTGCTGCATGTGGACGGGCTGACCACCCGCGCCTATGCCGATGACCATGACCATGACCATGACCATGACCATGAGGGGCACGATCACGACCACGAGGGGCATGACCACGGCGACCACGATCACGATCACGGCCATTCCCATGACGGCCTCGACCCCCATGCCTGGCTGAACCCCGACAACGCCGCCGTCTGGCTTGATGCCATCGCCGCACGTCTGGCCGAGGCAGATCCCGACAATGCCGACACCTATCGTGCCAATGCCGAGGCGGCGCGCGACCGGATCACCGCACTGGACACCGATCTGGAGGCGACGTTCGACACCGTGCAGGGCAAACCCTTCGTCGTCTTCCACGACGCCTATGGCTATCTGGCCGACCGGTATGACCTGACCGTGGCGGGCGCGATCACCGAAGGCGACGCCTCCTCCCCCTCGGCCGCGCGGTTGCGGGATATCCGGGCGGCGGCAGGTCCCGCCACCTGCATCTTCCCCGAACGCCTGCACGATCCCAAACTGGCCGAACAGATGGCGGCGGATGCCGGTGTGCGTCTGGGCGGCGCGCTGGACCCAGAGGGCGGAACGCTGACCGAAGGGCCGGAGCTTTATGCCGACCTGATGACCGGGCTGGCGGACACGCTGGCCGCGTGTCTGAACGAATAAGACAGGAAACCGAACGGCGCGGGCCGCGTTCGTCCTCGTAACCCTTGCGAGGACCCCCATGCCCATCGACCCCGCCTCGATCTGCGTGATCGCCAACCCCGGATCGGGTCGCAACACCCGCGACGCCGAAGCCATCGACGCCGCCATGGCCGTGTTCGGTGGCGCCACCCTGCGCCGCTGGCAACCGGGTCAGGATCTGGCGGACACCGTGCGGCAGGCGCTGGACGACGGGTTCACCACCATCGTGGCGGCGGGGGGCGACGGAACCGTGATGGGCGTGGCCAATGCCATGAAGGGGTCGGACGCCGCGCTGGGCGTTCTGCCCCTTGGCACCTTCAACTATTTCGCCCGGGGGTTGGAGTTTCCGCAAGAGCCCGAACCCGCCGCCCGCGCCATTCTGAACGGGGATCCGCATCGCATCGCCGTGGGCACGGTGAACGGGCAGGTGTTTCTGAACAACGCCAGCATCGGCATTTATCCCGCGATCCTGAAACAACGCGAAACGGTCTATAAACGCTGGGGCCGCTGGCGCATCGCCGCCCACTGGTCGGTGCTGAAAACCTTCCTGCGCTATCGCAAGCCCTGGACCATGACGCTGATCACCGATGAGGGAACGCGCACGGTCCGCACGCCGCTGGTCTTCGTCGCCCGCTCCGCCTATCAGCTGGAACGCTTCGGGCTGCCGGGGATGGAGGAGATCAGCAACGACGACCTCGTCCTTTTCATTTCCCATGCCGAGGGGAAATGGGCGTTGATCAAGACGACGTGGCGGCTGTGCATGGGCACGGTGAAGCTGGGCCGCGACATCGACCTGATCCACACCCGCGCCATCAGCATCGACACGAACGGCGGCAAGCTTCTGGTCGCCTATGACGGCGAGAAATCCCGTATGCCGACCCCGCTGGAATTTGCCATCGAACCCGACGCCCTGTCGATCATCATCCCGCGCAAGGCCGACCGCGTGGTCACGGCATGAAGCGTATCGTCCATCTGTCCGACCTGCATTTCGGCCGGACCTCCCCCGCGCTGCTGGAACCGCTGCTGGAGCGGACCAACGCGCTGAAACCCGACCTGTGCGTGATTTCCGGCGATTTCACCCAGCGCGCGCGGGTGTCGCAGTTCCAGGCCGCCCGCGCCTTCATCGACCGGATCGAGGCGAAGGTGCTGGCGGTGCCCGGCAACCACGACACGCCGCTGGACAATCTGTTCGTGCGAATGCTGTGGCCGTGGCACCGGTATCGCACCCATATCGACGCCAATCTGGAACCGACGCACGAAGATGACCGCATGGTCGTCGTCGGCGTCAACACCGTCAACCGCTTCGCCCATCAGTCGGGGCGCTTTTCCGAACGGACCCGCACCCGGGTGTGCCGCGCCTTTGCCGACGCGGGCGACCGCGCGCGGGTGGTCGTGGTGCATCACCCGCTGGAACATCTGGAAGGGACGGACAAGAAGCTGATGCGCGGATCGGCCAAGGCGCTGAAGGCGCTGTCGGACTGCGGGGCGGATGTGGTGCTGTGCGGGCACATTCACACAACGCATATCGGGCCCTTCACCACCGCGCCGGGCCTTTTGTTCGTGCAGGCGGGAACGGGCCTGTCCGATCGGCTGCGCAACCAGGAAAACAGTTTCAACGTGCTGGATGTCAGCCGGGCGGAAATTGCCGTCACCGCCATTTCGGCGGGTGCGGATGCGGTGTTCGACGAAATCGCATCGCAACGGTTCCGGCGGTCGCCGGAAGGATGGCTGCGGGACTAAAGCCGCGCCGCCATGTCCAGCATCCGGTTGGAAAAGCCCCATTCGTTGTCATACCAGCCGAAGACCCGCAGCATTCCGCCCGTGGTCACGCGGGTTTCGGGGCAGGCCATGATCACGCTTTCGGGCCGCGCGCGAAGGTCCGTGCTGACCAGCGGGCCATCCACCGCGCCGATGACGCCCCCCGCCGCCCGGAACGCCGCGTTCACCGCCTCCGCCTTGGCGGGACGGTCGGTCATCACCGCCAGATCCACCGCCGACACCGACGCCACCGGCACCCGCACCGCCGATCCCAGCACCCGCCCCGCCAGATGCGGCAGCACCATGTCCAGAAGCCGCTGGGCCGAGGTGGTCGTGGGCACCATCGACAGCGCCGCCGCCCGCGACCGGGCGTAATCCGCCGCCGGGGCATCCACCGTGGGCTGGCTGCCGGTATAGCAGTGGATCGTGGTCATCGTGCCCGTCACGATGCCCCATTCCACATCCAGCAGCCGCATCAGGGGGGCCAGCGCATTGGTCGTGCAGGAGGCGTTGGAAATGATCCGATGCTCGTCCCGCAACGCATCCTCGTTCGCGCCCAGAACCAGCGTCACATCGGCGGCGGCGGAGGGGCCGGAGATCAGCACCCGCCGTGCTCCCGCCCGCAGACCGCGCGTGGCGACCTCGGGGCTGTCCGCCCGCCCCGTGCATTCCAAGACCACGTCGACGCCCGACAGATCCAGCGAGGACAGATCGGCGGTCCGGTGCAACGCAAGGGGGCGGCCGTCCACCACCAGCGCCCCCCCCTCCAGCGCGACCGTGCCGGACCATGGCCCGAACACGCTGTCATACTGGAACAGATAGGCGCACATCTCGGGCGTGGCGATATCGTTGATGCCCACGATCTGAAGCTGCGGCCAGCCGCCCTTCATCCACGCCCGCAGAACCGAACGCCCGATTCGCCCGAACCCGTTCAGAAACACCCGCATCGCCGACTCCTGTGACCTGATGTCACAGTCCAATCACGACGGCGCGGCGGGCGCAATGTCAGGCCAGTTCGGCCACCCGCGCGTGAAGATGCTTCACCAGTTCGGGATCCAGCTTCAGCCGCGCGGCCAGCATGGCCAGATATCCTTTCTCTGCCGGCGCGTCCGGGTCCACCACCAGAAGCGAGGCGGCATAGATCTCGGCCCCCTCCTCGGGTGTGCGGGCAAGGCCTGCGATGTGGCCCACATCCAGGGGGGTGTTCAGTTCGTCGGCGATCATCTTCTCGCCCTCGGCGTCCAGCCCGATATTGCCCAGCTGTTCGGTGATGCGGGCGCGTTCGTCATCGGTGATGTGGCCGTCGGCCTTGGCCGCCGCCACCATCGCCTGCACCAGACGGGTGGACAGATCGTCCGCCGCCGCCGCGTCCGACGGCAGGAACACCGTCCCCTCGGGCGAGGGAAGCGCCGCGGGCGTGGGGGCCTTCGCGATCTCGGCCTGCTTGCCGGCCTGCCAGTCCTGCCACGCGCGCATGGCCAAGGCCCCGACCACCGCCGCGCCGCCGACCTTCAACGCGGTGCCGGCGATCTTCTTCGTGCCGCGCCCCCCCAGAAGCAGCGCGACCAGACCGCCGCCCGCCGCCATCTTGGTCATGCCGCCCTGCTGGTCCCACAGCCCCTTGGCCTGTTCGGCCATCTGCCCCAGGCCGCCCGGCACACCGCCCAAGCCTCCCGACGCGCCGCCGCCCAGACCCCGAACCAACCCGTCGAGCAGGGATTTTGCGTCCTTCATGCGATCCTCCATACGTTGTGGATCGACATATGGGGTGCATGGGCCGGATCACCAACGCGGCGAAAAGCCGCCTTTTATTCCCGAGTAAAAAAATCAGTATTTACAGACCTGAGTAAATCGCTCAGTTTATCGGGACAGACGATGCGAATCCCAAAGGTGACCCATGTCTCAGCCTTCGCCGACGCCCACCCCCGGTTCCGATGCGGACCTGCCCGAAATCCTGCGCCAAGCCCTGTCCGGGCTGGCCCCGTCCAACGGCCTGACCGCCCTCATTGATCGTATGGAGCGCCCATCATGAACGCGATGACCGACCTGTCCCACCTGATCGACACCACGCTTCCGGTGCATGACGCCACCCGCCTGACCGATGGCGGCAATCAGGCGCGAATCGTGCTGAACGGGCAGATCTACAGCCTGCGGATCACCCGGGCGGGGAAACTGATCCTGACGAAGTGACCCGTCGCCGGGCATGAAAAAGCCCGCCGGAATGTCCGGCGGGCCTTGAAGGCGGGCCTCAGGCCTTGGCCTCGATCGCCTCCCAGATCAGGGCCGCGCCGTTCGTGCCATCGAACCGCTCCAGTTCCTGCAACCCGGTGGGCGAGGTCACGTTGATTTCGGTCAGCCAGTCACCGATCACGTCGATGCCGACGAAGACCTGCCCCTTTTCCCGCAACAGCGGGCCGATCGCCGCGCAGATCTCGCGATCCCGATCGGTCAGGGCCACTTTTTCGGGCCGTCCGCCCACATGCATGTTGGACCGCGTCTCGCCTTCCTGCGGGACACGGTTGATCGCCCCGATCGGCTCGCCATTCACCAGGATCACACGCTTGTCGCCCTTGGACACGGCGGGCAGGAATTTCTGCACGATCAGCGGCTCCCGGCTCATGCCCGTGAACAACTCGTGCAGCGAGGACAGGTTGCGATCGTTGCCGTCCAGCCGGAACACCCCCGCGCCGCCATTGCCATAGAGCGGCTTCAGGATGATGTCGCCGTGTCGCGCCTTGAACTCGCGGATCGTCGCCAGATCGCGGGCGATCATCGTCGGCGGCGTCAGATGCGGAAAGGTCAGCACCAGAAGCTTTTCGGGATAGTTCCGCACCCAGAACGGGTCGTTCACCACCTGCACGCTGTCGGGCAGCATGTCGAGCAGGTGGGTGGAGGTGATGTAGCCCATGTCGAACGGCGGATCCTGCCGCAGCCAGACCACATCCATCGTGGACAGATCCACCACCTCGGTGTCCGAGAACGTGACGTGGTTGCCCTTTTCGCGACGCAGCTCCATCCACTGGCCGCGCGCGGTGATGCGCCCTTCGTCGAAGGCCAGATGCTGCGGGTGATAGTGGAACAGCGTGTGCCCCCGCGCCTGCGCCTCAAGCGCGATGCGGAAGGTGCTGTCCCCATCGATGTTGACGTCCCCCATCGGGTCCATCTGGAATGCGACCTTCATGCGGCTCTCCTTCTATGTGCGCCCATATGTGGCGCGGTCACATCAGGTTGGCAATGACCTCCACCCGTCCATCGGTCACCAGCGCCACGTCGAACCGGCATTCCGTGCGCTGGCCCAAAGGCTCGTTTCCCAGAAAAGCCAGGGCCGAGGCGCGGATGCGGGCGACTTGCGCGGGCCGCAGGGCATGGGCGGCGCGGCGTCCGGCCTTCACCTCCACGAAGATCACCTGCGCGCCGTCGCGCAGGATCAGGTCGATCTCTCCCCCCGGCCCCCGCCAGCGCCGCGCGGCGACGGGCAGGCCGTAATGGCGCACCACGATCTCCTCCGCCGCGAGCCCCGCGTGGTGGTTCGTGGCGCTCACAGCTTCAGCGCCATCTGATAGACGTCGCGCTTGGGAAGGCCCAGCCGCGCGGCCACCTGCGCCGCCGCATCCTTGACCGACGCGGTTTCCAACGCGGCGCGCAGGGCGGTTTCCACGTCGGCCTCGGTCGCGACTTCGGGCGTGCCGCGATCCACCAGCACCACGATCTCCCCCTTCACGTCGCGGTCGGCAAAGGTCGCGGCCAGATCGGGCAGCGGATCGCGCACCACCTCCTCGAACCGTTTGGTCAGCTCGCGGCAGACGGCGGCATCGCGGGGGCCCAGAACGTCGGCCATGTCCGCAAGGGACGCCGCAAGCCGCCGCGGCGATTCGTAGAAGATCAGCGTCGCGGGCACCCCCGCCAGTTCGCGCAGCACCCTCTGCCGCGCCGAACGGGTGGCCGGCAGGAAGCCCGCGAACATGAACCGGTCCGACGGCAGCCCCGCCACGGTCAGCGCGGCGATCACTGCCGAGGGGCCGGGCGCGGTCAGCACCGGCAGCCCCGCCGCGATCGCCTCCCGCCCCAGTTCGAACCCCGGATCGGAGACCAGCGGCGTTCCCGCCTCGGAGGCATAGGCGACGGTCTTGCCCTCCTCCAGCGCGCGGATCAGGCGGGGGGTCGCCTGCCCGCCATTGTGGTCGTGATAGGCGACGAGCGGCCGCCCGTTCAGCGCCACGCCGTGGATCTCCATCAGGTGCCGCAGGGTGCGCGTATCCTCCGCCGCCAGAACGTCGGCCTCGCGCAGGATGTCCAGCGCGCGCAGGGTGATGTCGCGCGCCGCCCCGATCGGCGTCGCCACGAAATAAAGCCCATGGGCCAGCGTCGCCATCCTTTGTCCCTTCGATAAGTTGCCTTCGCCCCGCATCCGCCCTAGGCTTTCGCAGGATTACCCGCCACGGGATAGAGGAACCGAGGGAATGTTGTCCATTTTCACCCGCGCCCGCAAGTCGTTGGGCCACGCCGCCATCGCGCTGTCCGCCCTGGCGCTCGCCGCCTGCGAACCCGTGACCACTGCAAACCAAGGACCCGCCGCATCGCGCGGACAGGCCGTTCAGGTCGCGCTGCTGGTGCCGGCCGGATCCGGCCGCAGCAACGATGACGATCTGGCCCGCGGACTGGAGAACGCGGCCCGTCTTGCCATCCGCGATTTGGGGGCGAACACGATCGACCTCAAGGTCTATCGCACCTCCGGTCAGGCCAGCGTGGCCGCGCAGCAGGCCCGCCTTGCGGTGCAGGAGGGGGCGCAGGTCATCCTCGGCCCCGTCTTCGCCGCCGAGGCAAACGCGGTCGGCAATGCCGTGGCCCCGCAGGGGATCAACGTGCTGGCCTTCTCCAACAACACCTCGGTCGCGGGCGGCAATGTCTATGTCCTTGGCCAGACGTTCGAAAACACGGCCCGCCGTCTGGCGGGATACGCCGCAGGCAACAATGCCGGGCGGGTGATGACCGTCTATGACCGCACCGCCGCGGGCGAGGCGGGACGCACCGCCATCGCCAGCGGGGCACGGCAGGCCGGCGCGACCGTGGTGGGCGAGGAAGGCTACGACTTCTCGCAGAACGGCATCCGCAACGCCGTCCCCGGCATCGCCACCCGCACCCAGGAGGCGGGGGCCAATTCCGTCTTCCTGACCGCCGACAGCGCGGGCGCCCTGCCGATGATCAGCCAAAGCCTGCGCGATGCGGGTCTGGGGCAGGACATGGTGCAGTTCATGGGCCTGACCCGCTGGGACATCCCGACCCAGACGATCAGCCTGCCGGGCGTGCAGGGCGGCTGGTTCGCCCAGCCCGATCCGGGCCCGTGGCAGCAATACACCGCCCGCTACAGCCAGACCTATGGCGGCGCGCCGCATCCGATTTCCGGCCTCGCCTATGACGGGATCGCGGCCATCGGCGCGCTGGCGAAATCGGGGCGTCCGATCACGCAGGCGAACCTGACGCAGGCCTCGGGCTTTACGGGCACGGGCGGCGCGTTCCGCCTTCTGACGAACGGCACCAACGAACGCGCGCTGGCCATCGCGCAGATCTCCAACAATCAGGTGCGCGTCATTGACCCAGCCCCCCGCAGCTTCTCTCGCGGCTTCGGTTTCTGAACCGCCCGACACCTCCGCGCTCCGCTCCCGGATCGCGGAGGGTCTGCCCCCCGACGCCGACCCGCGCCAATGGCGCGATGCGGCGATCCGCGTGCTGTCCGATCTTCGGCGCGAGGGCGAGGCCGAACTGCGCGCGGCCTTCGCCGCCCACCCTCATGACGCCCGCGCCCTGATCAACGGGCAATCGGCGCTGGTGGATCGGTTGGTGACCACCGCCTTCGCCGTGGCCGGGCAATCGGGCGACGCCCATCTGGCCGTCATCGCCGTCGGCGGGTATGGCCGCGAGGAGATGGCCCCCTTCTCCGATGTGGACCTCTTGTTCCTGACCCAGCCGCGCGCCACCGACGCCGACCGCGCGGTGGTGGAGGCGACGCTGTATATCCTGTGGGATTTGAAGCTGAAGGTCGGCCACGCCACGCGGTCCGTGTCCGAATGCCTGACGATGGCGCGGTCGGACATCACCATCCGCACCGCCCTGCTGGAACAGCGGTTCATCACCGGCGATGCGGCGCTGGCCGCCACCCTGCCCGAACGCCTGTGGACGGACCTGTTCCGCAAATCGGGGCCGGAGTTCATCGAGGCGAAACTGGCCGAACGCGCCGAACGCCACCAACGCCAGGGGGGCCAGCGCTATGTGCTGGAACCCAACGTGAAAGAGGGCAAGGGCGGCCTGCGCGATCTTCAGACCCTCTATTGGATCGGCAAATACCTGCACCGCGTGCCGAAAGCCGAAGGGCTGGTCGCCGCCGATCTGTTCACCCGCGACGAATACAACCTGTTCCGCGCGGCCGAGGATTTCCTGTGGACCGTCCGGTCCCACCTGCATTACGCCGCCGGCCGCGCGGTGGACAAGCTGACCTTCGACATGCAGGTGGAGGTGGCCGCCCGCATGGGGTTCGAGGATCGCCCCGGCCGTCGCGGCGTCGAACGGTTCATGCAGGAATATTTCCGCCAGGCCACCCGCGTGGGCGAATTGACCAGCGTCTTTCTGGCCGAGCTGGAGGCCCGCCATGCCAAGGGCGAGGCGCGGCTGATGGGCCTTTTGCGCCGCCGCAAGGTGCTGAAACGCGATTACCGCCTGAACCACGGCCGCATCGAACCCCGCGATCCCTCGACGTTCCTGAGCGACAAGCTGAACATCCTGCGCATCTTCGAGGAGGTGCAGCGCACCGGCACGATGATGCATCCCGACACCCAGCGCCTGATCGCGGCGAACCTGCCCTTGATCGACGACGACATGGCGCAGGACCGCGAGGCGAACCGCATCTTTCTTGACCTGATGCTGAAACACGGCAACCCCGAACGCATCCTGCGGTCGATGAACGAATTGGGGGTGCTGGGGGCGTTCATACCCGAATTCGGGCGCATCGTCGCGATGATGCAGTTCAACGTCTATCACCACTATACCGTGGACGAACACACGATCCAGTGCATCTCCACCTTCGCGCGGATCGAGCAAGGGGAGATGGCGGACGACGTTCCCGTGGCGCCCGAGGTGATGCGCGACGGCACCTTCCGCCGCCTGATGTATATCGCCCTGCTGCTGCACGACATCGGCAAGGGCCGACCCGAGGATCATTCGATCCTGGGGGCGCAGATCGCCCGCCGCGTCACCCGCCGCTTCGGCCTGACGCCCGAGGAATGCGACACGATCGAATGGCTGGTCCGCTATCACCTTCTTATGTCGGACGTGGCGCAGAAACGCGACATCTCCGATCCCCGCACCGTGGCCGATTTCGCCAAGGCGGTGCGGTCGCGCAAACGGCTGGACCTGCTGACCGTCCTGACCACCTGCGACATCATCGGCGTGGGTCCGGGCACTTGGAACAACTGGAAGGCGCAGCTTCTGCGCCAGCTTTACCGCGATACCGAGGCGGCGCTGGAAGGGGGGCTTGAAACCCTGAACCGCCAGCACCGCGAGGGCGAGGCCCGCCGCGCCCTGCGCGCCGCCTTGGCCGACTGGTCCCCCCGCGGGTTGCGGGCCGAAATGGCCCGCCACTACCCCCCCTACTGGCAGGGCCTGCCGACCGAGGCGCAGGTGGTCTTCGCCCGCCTTCTGGACGGCCTTGGCGATGACGAGATCCGCATCGATCTGGACGTGGAGCCGGACCGCGCCGCCACCCGCGCCTGTTTCGCGCTGGCCGATCATCCGGGCATCTTCTCGCGCCTTGCGGGGGCCTTGGCGCTGGCCGGGGCCAACATCGTCGATGCGCGCACCTATACCACCAAGGACGGCTATGCCACCGCGGTCTTCTGGATCCACGACGCCGACGGCGCGCCCTACGACCTTGCCCGCCTGCCCCGCCTGCGCCAGCTGATCGACCGCATCCTGAAAGGCGAGGTCGTCGCGCGCGAGGCGTTCGCCGACCGCGACAAGGTCAAGAAACGCGACAGCGCCTTCCGCTTTCCCACCCATATCGTCTTCGACAATGACGGCTCCGACATCTACACCATCATCGAGGTGGACACCCGCGACCGGCCCGGCCTTCTGTATGACCTGACGCGCACGCTGGCCGCCGACAACGTCTATATTGCGTCGGCGCAGATCGCGACCTATGGGGCGCAGGTCGTCGATACGTTTTATGTGAAAGACATGTTCGGACTGAAACTGCACACCCGCGCCCGCCGGGACAGTCTTGAGGCCAAATTGCGCAAGGCCATCGCCGATGGCGCGGCGAGGGCCGGACGGTGAGCCGAAAGCTGACGCGCGGCTTTCTGACCGTGGGCGGGTGGACCTTCGGGTCGCGCCTTGTGGGGTTCGTGCGCGACATCATGATGGCCGCCTATCTGGGCGCAGGGCCGGTGGCCGAGGCCTTTCTTGTCGCCTTCTCGCTGCCCAACATGTTCCGCCGGTTCTTTGCCGAAGGCGCGTTCAACATGGCCTTCGTGCCGATGTTCGCGAAAAAGGTCGAGGCGGGGGAGGAGCCGAAGCGCTTCGCCTCCGATGCCTTCAACGCGCTGGGGTCCGTCCTGATCGCCGTCACGCTGATCGGCACGCTGGCGATGCCCGGCCTTGTCTGGCTGATGGCGTCGGGCTTTGTGGGCGACGAACGCTTCGGGTTGGCGGTGCAGTATGGGCGGATCGGCTTCGTCTATATCCTGTTCATCTCGCTGGTGGCGCTGATGTCGGGGGTGCTGAACACCCACGGGCGCTTCACCGAAGCCACGCTGGTGCCGGTGATGATGAACGTCATCTTCATCCTTGCCATGCTGCTGGCCGCCCGGTTGGGCTGGGACATGGGGCTGACGCTGGCCTGGACGGTGCCGGTCACGGGGATCGCGCAATTCGCCTTCACCTGGTGGGCGGCGCGGCGCGCAGGATACACGTTCCTGCCCGGACGCCCCCGGCTGACGCCGGAACTCAAGCGCCTGCTGGTCATCGCCGGGCCCGCCGTTCTGGCGGGGGGCGTCGTGCAGATCAACCTTCTGGTGGGGCGTCAGGTCGCCAGCTTCACCGAAGGCGCGGTCGGCTGGCTGTCCTATGCCGACCGTCTTTATCAACTGCCTCTGGGTGTGGTGGGCATCGCCATCGGCACGGTGCTGCTGCCCGAACTGTCGCGCCGTCTGCGCGCGGGCGATCATGAGGGCGGTCGCGCCAGCTTCAACCGCGGGATGGAGTTTGCGGCCCTTTTGACCCTTCCCGCCGCCGTGGCGCTGGTGGTGATCGCCCTGCCCTTGACCAGCGTGCTCTATGAACGTGGCGCGTTCAGCCCGACGGACGCACGGAACACCGCGCTGGTGCTGGCGGCCTATGGTCTGGGTCTGCCCGCCTTCGTGCTGCACAAACTGTTCCAGCCCCTTTATTACGCGCGCGAGGATACGCGCAGCCCGTTCCGCTATGCGCTGTGGTCGATGGTGGTGAACGTGATCTTCGCCGTGGGCATGATGCCGGTCATCGGGTTCCTTGCGGCGGCGCTGGCCACCACCGTCTCGGGCTGGGTGATGTTCGCGCAGCTGTGGTGGGGCGCGCGAGGCATGGGGGATGCGGTGCGCCCCGATGCCCGCCTGCGCGCCCGCCTGCCGCGCATCGCGCTGGCCTCGGTCATCATGGGGGGGGCGCTGTGGGCGGCGTCGATGGCGCTTGCGGGCCCGCTGGCGACGGAGGGGCTGCGCTATGGCGCGCTGGCCGCACTGGTCGCGCTCGGGATCGTGACCTATTTCGGCACGGCCTTCCTGCTGGGGGCCTTCCGCCCGGCGGACATGAAGGCCCAGCTGCGCCGTCAGCGCTGACGGATGCGGGCCAGCATCCGCTGCGGCCCGCCGGGGCTGACCACGAAGGACAGCGCAAAGCCGGTGACGAACCCCGCAAGGTCCGCCACCCAGGAGAACCCCGTTCCGAACAGCGCGGCGAACAGCAACTGCACCGCCAGCAACAACCCGATCAGCGAGAATGCCCGGTATTGCGCCCCCGATCCCGCCAGCTTCACCCACAGCAGGAAGGTGAACGCCCCGATCAGGCCATAGACGGCGGGAAACCCGCCGATCAACGGCACCCGCACCCCCGGCACACAGGTATAGACGATCGCCCCCACCACGGCGGACAGGACGAACACCGCCAAGACCGCCGCCGGATGGAACACCTCCCCCACCATCTTGCCCAGCGCCAGCAGGATCGCCACCACGAACACCGCCTGCGTGACCGACCCTTGCACGAAGACATAGGTGATCATCCGCATCAGTTGGACCAACGGCCAGTCGCCCGCCTCCCACATGGCCTGCAGGATCTGGGGAAAGAAGGCGAACCGCTCCATCGCCTGAACCCGCCAGCCGATCGCGGCCGGATCGCCGATCAGCCCGATCTGGCCCAAGGCGAACACCAGTTCCAGCGCCACCATCGGCAGCGCCAGCAGCCACACAACCATGGGCAACGGGTTCACCGGATTTTCGTGCTGCATCGCTTTTCCTTGCCTTATCTCGGTCCCAAGCGATAAGCCCAAAGCCGGATACATACCAGACGGAGAACCCACATGGCCGAGCCGGTCCAAACGC
Organism: Falsirhodobacter halotolerans; assembly: GCF_022899245.1. NCBI lineage: Bacteria > Pseudomonadati > Pseudomonadota > Alphaproteobacteria > Rhodobacterales > Paracoccaceae > Falsirhodobacter > Falsirhodobacter halotolerans. The sequence continues at coordinate 415,252 of NZ_JALJAZ010000001.1, read as the reverse complement.
CTCAGGCTTTTCCCACGCGCATCTTTTCGGGCATCCAACCCTCGGGAAGTCTGACGCTTGGCAACTACCTTGGCGCGCTGAAGCGTTTTGCGCAAAAACAGGATGAGGGGATCGAGACGCTGTATTGCGTGGTCGATCTGCACGCCGTCACCGTCTGGCAGGACCCCGCGCGCCTGCGCCAGCAAACGCGCGAGATCGCGGCCTCCTATATCGCGTCGGGCGTCGATCCGAAGCGTTCGATCCTGTATAACCAAAGCCAGGTGACCGCCCATGCCGAGTTGGGCTGGCTTTTGTCCTGCGTGGCGCGCATCGGCTGGATGTATCGCATGACACAGTTCAAGGACAAATCGGGCGCGAATGCCGAAAACGCCTCGCTGGGTCTTCTGGCCTACCCCGCGCTGATGGCCGCCGACATCCTGTCCTTCCGCACCACCCATGTCCCGGTGGGCGAGGATCAGAAGCAGCATATCGAACTGGCCCGCGACATCGCGGCCAAGTTCAACCACGACTACAAGACGGACTTCTTCCCCATTCCCGAACCGCTGATCGAAGGGCCCGCCACACGGGTCATGTCCCTGCGCGACGGCACGAAGAAGATGTCGAAATCCGATCCCTCCGACGCCAGCCGGATCAACCTGACCGACGATGCCGACACCATCGCCAAGAAGATCCGCAAGGCCAAGACCGATGCCGAACCCCTGCCCGACACGGTGGAGGGGCTGGAGGGCCGGCCCGATGCGAAGAACCTCGTGAACATCTATGCCGCACTGGCCGACCTGCCCTTGGCCAAGGTGATGGAGGAGTTCGCGGGCGCCCAGTTCGGGACGTTCAAACCGGCGCTGGCGGATCTGGCCGTGGCCAAGCTTGGCCCGATCACGGCGGAAATGAACCGCCTGATGGCCGAACCGGACGAGATCGACGCCATCCTCGGTCGCGGGGCCGAACGCGCCGACGCCATCGCCCGCCCCATCGTGGCGCAGGTCTATGACATCATGGGCATGATCCGCTCGCGTCAGGTGTGATGTGATCCGGCGGCTGGCGCGGGGGTGTCTGACGCTGTTTGCGCTGGCCTCGTTGGCGTTCACGGGCTGGACGGTGTGGGTGATCGCCCACACCCCCGCCCTGACGCCCTTCGTGGATCGCGGGGCCGCCGAAATCAGCGCCGCGATGGACCGCGCCATGGCGCGCGAGGCGACGGCCGATCGCGTGAACGCCCGCCTGGCCGACCTTCTGGCCGAAGATCCGCGCAACTGGGTTGCCATCGACGCGGTGGTGGATGTGGCGGGCGAACGCGGCCTGCCCATGGACCCCGCCCCCATCACCGCCGCGCGGGACATGGATTTCAGCCTGACCGCCCGCATGGCCACCTGCGCCGCCTGCGCTTGGAACATCCGCGAATGCCGCCTGTCCGCCGAACTCGCCTGTCAGGCGCCGATGCTGCTGACGGGGCTTGGCGACATCACCGAACTTGCGCGGGAGGGGATGAACTATGCCGCCGGACGCGAGGTGGATGATCTGAACATCGCGCTGGCGGCGGTGGGGCTGGGGGCGACGGTGTTCGTCATCGCCTCGGGCGGGACGACGGTGGGGCTGAAGGCGGGGGCGGGGCTGGTCAAGACCGCACGCGGCATGCGCCTCTTGTCCCCCCGCCTGACCGCCACCCTGACCCGCGCCGCGCGCGAGGGCGTGGACTGGGCCACCCTGCCCGCCGTCCGGACGCAGGCGGACCTGACGCGCGCGCTGCGCCCCGCCGTGCTGGCCCCCGTGGCCGACACCGCCCGCGCGGTGGGGCGGATCGAAGGGGCGCTGCCCCCGGTCCAGACCCTGCACCTGCTGCGCCATGTCGATGATGCGACCGACGCCCGCCGCATCGCCAACGCGGCCGAGGCGCTGGGCCCCCGCACCGTGGGCCGCATGGAGATCCTGAGCAAATCCCGCTTCCTGCGCGCGACGGTCCGTCTCTCGCGCACGGGGGCGGGCCTGCTGGCGGGAATCCTTGGGCTGATCCTGTCGCTGGCGGGTCTGGCGGCGCAGATGGGGCAGACGATAGCCCTGCGCCGCCTGCGCGCGCTGGCCCGCTGATCGTCACACACCCGTCACCGAATCACGCCACCCTGTCCCCGTGGCCGCACCCGGCCCCGCGCCTTCGGGTCATCCCGTCCCCCAGACGGCCCGAAGGCGCCCCCTTCCCCCCGCGGCCGTTTTCGCCCATCATGCCCGCAAAGGGAGAACCACATGCGCAAGTTTCTGGTGGTGCTGGACGACAGCCGCGAATGTCTGAACGCGATGCGCTATGCCGCGTTCCGCGCCTCGCACACCGGGGCGGGGGTGGTGATCCTGTCCGTCATCTCGCAGGACGAACTTCAACATTTCATGGGCGTGGCCGATCTGATGCGGGCCGAGGCGCGCGAACGGATCGAGGCGCATTACGAGGTCTTCGCCAAATGGATGCGCGACCGGCAGGGCGTCCACCCCACCCTGATCGTGCGCGAAGGCGACGCCGGGGCCGAGATCCTGAAGCTGGTGGAGGAAGACCCCGAGATCGGCATCCTCGTCCTTGGGGCCAGCGTGGAAAAGGGCGGTCCCGGTCCGCTGGTCACGCATATGACGCGCAATTCCGGCACCCTGCCCATCCCCGTGACCATCGTGCCGGGCGACATGTCGAAGGAACGGCTGGAAGCCATCACCTGACATTAGAACGATTCCAAAACTTGACAGGCGGGACCTTCGCACGCATATCGGGGGTAACCCCCGGAGGCACCCCATGTTCATCCAGACCGAACCGACCCCGAACCCCGCGACGTTGAAGTTCCTGCCCGGCCTGGCCGTGCTGGAGGTGGGGACCGCCGATTTCCCGAATGCCGAGGCGACGGACGCCTCTCCCCTCGCCCGCCGCATCTTCGCGGTCGATGGTGTGACGGGCGTGTTCTTCGGCCATGATTTCATCACCGTGACCAAGGCCGAGACGCAGGACTGGATGCATGTGAAGCCCGCCGTTCTGGGCGCGATCATGGACCATTACCAGTCCGGGATGCCGGTGATGGACGGCGAACGCCCGACCGCCGCCGGCGGCCATGCCGAACACACGGGCGAAGATGGCGACATCGTCGAACAGATCAAGGAACTTCTGGATACCCGCGTCCGCCCCGCCGTGGCGCAGGATGGTGGCGATATCACCTTCCACGGGTTCGATCGCGGCATCGTGTATCTGCACATGCAGGGGGCCTGCGCGGGCTGCCCGTCCTCGACCCTGACGCTGAAGATGGGGATCGAGAACCTTCTGCGCCATTACATCCCCGAGGTGCTGGAGGTGCGTCCGGTTGCGGCCTGACGCCACGATCCTTGCGTTCGACACATCGGCCGCGCATTGCGCGGCCGCTTTGCTGTCGGGCGAAACGGTTCTGGCCCAGCGCGAGGAACCGATGGCAAAGGGTCAAGCCGAACGCCTGATCCCCCTGCTGGAGGAGGTTCTGGCCGACGCCGCCCTGACATGGCGCGATCTGGACGCGCTGGCGGTCGGCACCGGCCCCGGCAATTTCACCGGCGTCCGCATCGCCGTCTCTGCCGCGCGCGGTCTGGCGCTGGGGCTTGGCATTCCCGCCATCGGCGTCACCACGCTGGACGCGCGGGCCTTCGGCCTGCCCCGCCCGCTGGTGGTGGCCGAGGATGCGCGGCGGGGCGAGTTCTATGTCCGCACCTATGGCCCCGACACGCCCGCCCGCCTGACCGACACCATCCCCGACGGCCCCCGTCTCCCCCCGCTCCATCCGCTGGCCGAGGCGATCGCACGGCAGGCCCGGATGCAGGGGGCAGGCCCCCGTCCCGCCCCGTTCTATCTGCGCGGGGCCGATGCCGCGCCGCCGTCGGACCCGCCGCCGCGTATCCTCGATGTGGGATGATCTGGCGCGCATCCACGCGGCCTCCTTCACCGCCCCCGCCCCCTGGTCGGCCAATGCGCTGCGGGGCGCGGCCCTGTCCCCCGGCGGGTTTCTGCTGCGCGACGGCGCGGGGTTCCTGATCGGGCGGTCCATCGCGGGCGAGGCGGAGCTGCTGACCCTTGCCACCGCCCCCGACGCGCGGGGTCGGGGCATCGGCGGGCGGCTGGTCGCGGCCTTTCTGGCCCGCGCCGCCACCGACGCCGACACCGCGTTCCTTGAGGTCGCCGCCGACAACGCCCCCGCAATCCGCCTGTATCTTCGCCACGGCTTTGTCCCCGTCGGCACCCGCCCGCGCTATTACGGCGCGATCGACGCGCGGATGATGCGGCGGAACCTGACCGTAGGCGGTTGACGAAGGGCGGCCCTTCGGGGGAAAACGGGGGCAAGGCCGGATCATCGCGGCCACCCTCAGGGAGATACCCATCATGACCGTCAAAGCCCTTCTGGCCGCCACCGCGCTGACCCTTTCGTCCGGCACAGCCTTCGCCGATCCGGCGCTGATCTTCGATCTGGGCGGCAAGTTCGACAAATCGTTCAACGAGGCGGCGAACATCGGCGCCGTCCGCTGGGCCGAGGAGACCGGCGGCACCTATCGCGAACTGGAAATGCAGTCCGAAGCCCAGCGCGAACAGGCCCTGCGCCGTCTTGCCCAGGCCGGATCGAACCCGATCGTGATGACCGGCTTCGCCTTTTCCGACGTTCTGACGCAGGTCGCCCCCGATTACCCCGACACCAAGTTCGTCATCATCGACGCGGTGGTCGATGGGCCCAACATCCGCTCAGTCGTCTTCTCCGAGGAGCAGGGCTCGTATCTGGCGGGCATCATGGGGGCGATGGCGTCCGAATCCGGGACGGTCGGCTTCATCGGCGGCATGGACATTCCGCTGATCCGCAAATTCGGCTGCGGCTATGCCCAGGGCGTCATGGCCACCAAGCCGGATGCGAAGGTTCTGGTCAGCTGGACCGGCAGCACCCCCGCCGCCTGGAACGACCCGGTGCGCGGCGGCGAACTGACCCGCGCCCAGATTGCCCAAGGGGCGGACGTGATCTTTGCCGCGGCAGGGGGCACCGGCATCGGCATCCTGCAAACGGCGGCGGATGAAGGGATCCTGTCCATCGGCGTGGACAGCAACCAGAACATGCTCCACCCCGGTCAGGTCCTGACCTCGATGGTCAAGCGGGTGGACAATGCGGTGTTCGACGCCTTCACCGCCGGCGATGCCGTGGAACCCGGCACCGTGGTTCTGGGGCTGGCCGATGAAGGCGTGGCCGTCCCGGTGGACGACAGCAACGCCGCCCTGATCACGCCCGAGATGGAGGCCGCCGTGGCCGAAGCCACGACCCGGATCATCAACGGCGAGATCGACGTCCACGACTACATGGCCGACGACACCTGCCCGGTCGCCGGCTTCTGATGACCCCGCCCGTGGATCATGCGCCCCCCGCAATCGAATTGCGGGGGATCGCCAAGGCGTTCGGTGCGGTGCAGGCCAATCGCGACATCTCGTTCCGCGCAGGGCCGGGCACGATCCACGGCATCATCGGCGAAAACGGGGCCGGGAAATCGACGCTGATGTCGATCCTCTATGGCTTTTACCGCGCCGATTCGGGGCAGATCCTGATCGACGGGCGCGAGGTGCAGATCCCCGACAGCCAGGCCGCAATCCGCGCGGGCATCGGCATGGTGTTCCAGCATTTCAAGCTGGTGCAGAACTTCACCGTTCTGGAAAACATCGTGCTCGGGGCGGAGGACGGCTGGCTTCTGCGCCCGTCGCTGCGCAAGGCGCGCAAGGTGTTGGAGGATCTTTCGCGCGAATACGGGCTGGACGTCGATCCCGATGCGCGGATCGAGGATCTGTCCGTCGGATACCAGCAGCGGGTGGAGATCCTGAAGGCCCTTTACCGCGACGCGCGCATCCTGATCCTGGACGAACCCACCGGCGTTCTGACGCCCGCCGAGGCGGACCATCTGTTCCGCATCCTGCGCGGGCTGAAGGACCAGGGCAAGACGGTCATCCTGATCACCCACAAGCTGCGCGAGGTGATGGAGATTACCGACGCGGTCTCCGTCATGCGGCGGGGCGAGATGGTGGGCACGGTCGCGACCCGCGACACCTCGCCCGCCGATCTGGCCGAACGCATGGTCGGACGCAAGGTGCTGCTGCGGGTGGAAAAGGCGCCAGCCACGGTGGGCACGCCCGTTCTGGTGGTGGACGACCTGCGCGCGACCGAGGGCGGGGTGGAGCGTCTGAAGGGCGTCTCCCTCACCCTGCGGCGGGGGGAGGTCTTGGGCATCGCCGGGGTGGCCGGCAACGGCCAGTCGGAACTGCTGGAGGTTCTGGGCGGCATCCGGGGCGGCACGGGGCATGTCAGCCTGAAGGGCACGGACCTCGACCTTTCGGGGCGCGAGGACGGGCAGGACCGCCGCCGCATGGGCATCGGCCATGTCCCCGAGGATCGTCAGCATCTGGGCGCGGTCATGGATTTCGCGGCGTGGGAAAACATCGCCTTCGGCTATCACCGCGATCCGGCCTTCCGGCGCGGGGCGTTCAGCGACCATGCCGCCCTGCGCGCCGACACGGCCGCCAAGATGGACCGGTTCGACGTGCGCCCCCCGCTGCCGAACCTTGCGATCAAACATTTCTCCGGGGGCAACCAGCAGAAGATCATCCTTGCGCGGGAAATCGAACGGGGGCCCGACCTTCTTCTGATCGGCCAGCCCACACGGGGCGTCGATATCGGCGCGATCGAGTTCATCCACAAGCAGATCGTCGCCCTGCGCGATCGGGGCGCGGCCATCCTTCTGGTGTCGGTGGAGCTGGATGAGATCATGGCCCTGTCCGACCGCATCGCCGTCATGTGCGACGGGCGGATCATGGGCGAACGCGACCCGAAGGCAACCAATGAACGCGAACTGGGCCTGATGATGGCCGGGGTGGAGGGGTGATGCAGCCGATACCACGTTGGGCGGACATCCTCCTTGTGCCGCTCGTCTCCGTTCTGCTGGCGGCGATCTGCGCCACGCTGGTCATCCTCGCCATCGGGCAAAGCCCGTGGGAGGCGCTGACGACCATGGTCACGGGCGCGCTCGGCTCGGCCTATGGTTGGGGCTATACGCTCTATTACGCCACCAGCTTCATCTTCACGGGGCTGGCGGTCACCATCGCCTTTCATGCGGGCCTGTTCAATATCGGCGGTGAAGGGCAGGCGCAGCTGGGCGGCCTTGGCATCGCCATGGTGCTTTTGTTCGTGCCGTGGCCGCATTGGACCATCGCCTTCACCGCGGCCATCCTCGCCTCCGCCGCCTTCGGCGCGATCTGGGGGGCTATTCCGGGCTGGCTTCAGGCGAAACGCGGCAGCCACATCGTCATCACGACGATCATGTTCAACTACATCGCCTATGCCCTGATCGTCTGGATCCTGGTCGACATCCTGCGCCCGCCGGGACAGGCGGAACCTGCCACCGCGCGGTTCGCGACAGGCATCCCCGCGCTGTCGGACATTCCGGGGCTGAGCCTGATCTTCACCTCGCCCGTGCCGGTCAACATCTCGCTGTTCGTGGCGCTGATCGCCTGCGTGGGGGTCTGGGCCCTGCTGTGGCGGACACCCTTGGGGTATGAGATCCGCGCCTTCGGCAAATCCGAACCCGCCGCCCGCTATGCCGGCATCCGCCCCGTGCGGACGATCATGATCGCCATGGCGCTGTCTGGCGCGCTGGCGGGGATGATGTCGATCAACAACGTGATGGGCGAAAGCGGGCGGCTTCTTCAGAACTCCTCCGAAGGGGCGGGGTTCATCGGCATCGCCGTCGCGCTGATGGGGCGCAGCCATCCGCTGGGCGTGGTTCTGGCAGCCCTGCTGTTCGGCTTTCTCTATCAGGGCGGGGCCGAGATCGGGTTGTGGACCCAGATCCCCATCGACCTGCGGGTGGTGGTGCAGGGTCTGGTGATCCTGTTCACCGGTGCCTTGGGCTATATGGTGCGGTCGATGCTGGGCGTGTTCTTCCGCCCGCGCAAGGTCGCGACCGGAAAGGCGGTGGCGTGATGGATTACGGAACGCTGCTGCAACTCCTCGATTCCACGCTGCGTCTGGCGACGCCGCTTCTTCTGGCCTGCCTTGCGGGGCTGTGGTCCGAACGCGCGGGCGTGTTCGACATCGGGCTTGAGGGGAAGATGCTGGTCGCGGCCATGTCCTCGGGCGCGGTGGCGTTTCTGACGGGGTCGGCCTGGGCGGGGCTTGCGGCGGGGATCGGCGCGTCGGTCGTCTGGGCGGTGCTGCACGGAATCGCGTCGATCACCTTTCGCGGCAACCAGCTGATCTCGGGCGTGGCGTTGAACTTCCTCGCCTCGGGCATCACGGTGCTGGTGGCGCAGGCGGCGTTCAGCCAGGGGGGCCGGACGCCCGCCCTGTCGGGGGCCGCGCGGTTCAACGAGATCACCCTGCCCTTCGCCGACACCCTGCGCGGCGTGCCCATTTTCGGGCGTTTCTATGCCGAGGTGATCTCGGGGCATTCCATCCTCGTCTATATGGCGCTGCTGGCGGTGCCGGTGACGTGGTGGCTGCTGTTTCGCACCCGCTTCGGCCTGCGCCTGCGTGCCGTGGGGGAGAACCCGGCGGCGGTGGACACGGCGGGCGTGTCGGTCATCGGCACCCGCTATGCCGCCGTGCTGATCACGGGCCTTTTGTGCGGGATGGCAGGGGCCTATATGGCGACCGCGCTGCAGGCAGGCTTTGGGCGTGAGATGACGGCGGGCCGCGGCTATATCGCGCTGGCCGCGCTGATCTTCGCCAAATGGCGGCCGTGGGGCGCGCTTTGGGCCACGTTGCTGTTCGGCTTCTTTCAGGCGCTGGCGTTGCGCCCCGACGTGGTGGCGGGCATCACCCGCACCAACATCCCCGTCCCCGCGCTGGAAGCCCTGCCCTATGTCCTGACCGTGCTGGTTCTTGCGGGCTTCGTCGGCAAGGCGATCCCCCCGCGAGCCGGCGGCGAACCCTATATCAAGGAACGATAAGATGACTGCCGAAACCCTCGCCGCCTATATCCGCAACAAGGCGGGCCATGCGCCCGTGCGGGTCGGCCTCGTCCTCGGCTCCGGCCTGTCGCATCTGGCCGATGCGGTCGATGGCGTGACGATCCCCTATGCCGATCTGGGCGGCTTTCCCCATGCGGGCGTGTCGGGCCATTCGCCGAAGCTGGTCATCGGCGATCTGGAGGGGGTGCGCGTCGCCGTCTTCGCCGGACGGGCGCATTTCTACGAGGATGGCGACGCCGCCGTCATGCGCCGCCCGCTGGAGGTGCTGAAGGCCCTTGGCGCGGACACCCTCATCCTGACCAACGCCGCCGGCTCCCTGCGCGAGGACATTCCGCCGGGGGAACTGATGCTGCTGTCCGACCACATCGCCTTTTGCAGCGCGAACCCGCTGGTGGGCGAACATTCCGAGGCGCGCTTCGTGCCGATGGACGACGCGCATGATCCCGCCATCCGCGCCGCCCTGACCGACGCCGCCACCCGCGCGGGCGTCACCCTGAAGGAAGGCGTCTATGGCTGGTTCTCCGGCCCCAGCTTCGAGACCCCGGCCGAGATCCGCATGGCCAAGATCTGCGGCGCGGACGCCGTCGGCATGTCCACCGTGCCGGAAGTGATCCTCGCCCGGTTCCTCGGGCTGCGGGTCGCGGCCATCTCCACCATAACCAACATGGGCGCAGGCCTGTCGGACGAGGCGCTGAGCCATGAGCAGACCAAGGCCGTGGCCCCCCTTGGCGCGGTCAAGATCGAGGCGACGCTGCGCGAATGGCTCCGAACCCTGTGACCATGCCTTGACACCCCCCGCGTTTGATCCGATGGCTTGACACACGCCCAAAACCGGCCGCCCCATGCAAATCTACCTCCCCATTGCCGAGGTTTCGATCAACGCCTTCCTTCTTCTGGGACTGGGCGGCATCGTGGGGTTCATGTCGGGCATGTTCGGGGTGGGCGGCGGCTTCCTGATCACGCCGCTTTTGTTCTTCATCGGCATTCCGCCCGCCGTGGCGGTGGCGACCGGGGCCAATCAGGTCGTCGCCTCCTCCATCTCGGGTGTGCTGGCGCAGTTGAAGCGCAAGGCCGTGGATTTCCGCATGGGGCTGGTCCTGCAGGCGGGGGGCTTGGTCGGCTCGGCCCTGGGCATCTGGATCTTCGCCCGGCTTGCGGCGCGGGGGCAGGTCGATCTGATCGTGCAGCTGTCCTATGTCCTGTTTTTGGGCGTGATCGGCGCGCTGATGTTCCGCGAAAGCCTGGGCGCGTTGCGCCGGGCGAAGAACCCCGCCGCCCCCATCCGGCGCGCGCACACCCACACCTGGGTGCATCGCCTGCCGTGGAAGATGAAGTTCCGCGCCTCGGGCCTCTACATCTCCGTCCTGCCGCCCCTGGCGATCGGGGCGGGCGTGGGCTTCATGTCGGCCATCATGGGCGTGGGCGGCGGGTTCATCATGGTGCCCGCGATGATCTATCTTCTGGGAATGCCGACCAAGGTCGTGGTGGGCACCTCGCTTTTTCAGATCATCCTCGTTTCGGCCTTCACCACGCTTCTGCACGCGATGACCAGCGGCACGGTGGACATCATGCTGGCGCTTCTGCTGATCATCGGCGGGGTGATCGGGGCGCAGATCGGCGCGCAGGTGGGGGTGAAGCTGCGGGCCGAACAATTGCGCATTCTGCTGGCCCTTCTGGTTCTGGCCGTCAGCCTGAAGGTCGGGCTCGATCTGGTGCTGACCCCGCCGGAGCGGTTCAACCTGACGGTGACGGAATGATCCGCGCCGCGCTTCTTCTTCTGGCCCTCGCCCTGCCCGCCGCGGCGCAGGAGAGGATCGTTCTGGGCCTGTCGCAATATTCCGTCACCATCACGACGAATTATATCGGCACCGAAATCCTGGTCTATGGCGCGGTGCAGCGCGATGCCCCCCCGCCCGAAGGTCCCCCGCTTGAGGTGATCGTGGCGGTGGAGGGACCCCATACCCCCGTGATGGTCCGGCGCAAGGATCGCAGTTTCGGCATCTGGGTGAACGCGGATGCCGTGCGGGTGGACAGCGCGCCCAGCTTCTATGCCGTGGCAACCACCGGCCCCCTGGACGAGATCCTGAGCCAGACCGACGACCTGCGCCACCGCATCACCATCCGTCAGGCGATCCGGTCGGTGGGGATGAGTTCGGAAACCGACGATCCGCAGACCTTTCTGGACGCGCTGGTTCGCATCCGCGAGGCGCAGGGCCGCTTTCGCATCAACGAAGGCGCGGTGGCCTTCGATGAAGCGACGCTGTTTCGCACCGACGTGGCCCTGCCCGCCGACCTGACCGAGGGCGATTACCGGGTGCGCATCTTCCTGACCCGCGACGGTCAGGTGGTGGACATGCTGGAACGCCAGATCGGCGTGCGCAAGGCGGGGTTGGAGCGGTTTCTCTACAACCTCTCGCGCGAGCAGTCATTGGTCTATGGCCTTCTGGCGCTGGCGATGGCGGTTCTGGCCGGGTGGGGGGCCTCGGGCCTGTTCCGCCTCTTGCGCCGCTGACCCTCAGGCGCGATGCGCTCCGGCGGCCAGGTCCGCCACATGGGCCAGAACGTCCGCCACCGGACGCCCCTCGCCGATCAGCTTGACGATGGCCGACCCCACGACGCACCCGTCGGCGATGGCGGCGATCCCTTCGGCGGCCGCCCCCGTGGTGATGCCGAAGCCCACGATCACCGGCAGGTCGGTGGAGGCCTTGATCCGCGCCACTTCCGGCGCGACGTCGGACGGCTGGGGCGCGGCCGCCCCGGTGATCCCGTTGATCGACACGTAATAGACGAAGCCCGAAGTGTTCTGCAGCACGCGCGGCAGGCGCGCCGCGTCGGTCGTGGGCGTGGCCAGCCGGATGAAGTTCAACCCCGCCGCCTGGGCGGGCAGGCACAGTTCGTCATCCTCCTCGGGCGGCAGGTCCACAACGATCAGCCCGTCGATCCCCGCGGCCTTCGCCTGCGTCAGGAACAGGTTCACCCCGCGGGAATAGATCGGGTTGTAATAGCCCATCAGAACGATCGGCGTCGTGTCGTCGCCCTCGCGGAAACGGCGCGCGATCTCCAGCGTCTTGTCCAGCGTCTGCCCGCCTTCCAGCGCCCGTTGCCCGGCCAGCTGGATGGTCGATCCGTCGGCCATCGGGTCGGTAAAGGGCATCCCCAGTTCGATCACGTCCACCCCGGCGGCGGGCATCCCCCGCATCACCTGGAACGTCGTGTCCGCATCCGGGTCGCCCGCCATGACATAGGCGACGAACGCCTTCTTGCCTTCGGCTTTCAGGGCGGCGAACTTGGCGTCGATACGGGTCATGGCGTCATCTCCTGCGTTGCGACAGGTGGTAGGGAAAAGCGGGGCCGCGCGCAACTGGCTTGCGTGTGGCGCGCCCGCGCCTTATCTGGGGCGGGTCGCGGAAAAAGGGGATGATGATGGGCTTTCGCATGGGGATCGTCGGCTTGCCGAATGTGGGCAAATCGACCCTGTTCAACGCGCTGACCCGCACGGCGGCGGCGCAGGCGGCCAACTTCCCGTTCTGCACCATCGAACCCAACGTGGGCGACGTGGCGGTGCCGGATGCGCGTCTGGACACGCTGGCGGGGATTGCCGGATCGAAACAGATCATTCCCGCGCGGATGACCTTCGTGGACATCGCGGGCCTTGTGCGCGGCGCCTCCAAGGGTGAGGGCCTGGGCAACCAGTTCCTGGCCAACATCCGCGAATGCGATGCCATCGCCCATGTCCTGCGCTGTTTCGAAGATGGGGACATCACCCATGTTGAAGGCCGGATCGACCCCGTGGCCGATGCCGAAACGATCGAGACGGAACTGATGCTGGCCGATATGGAATCGATCGAACGGCGTCTGGCCAACCTCGCCCGCAAGCTGAAGGGCGGCGACAAGGAGGCCGCCGATCAGGACCGCCTTCTGCGGCAGGCACAGGCCGCGCTGAACGACGGCAAGCCCGCCCGCACCATCGAGGTGTCCGCGGACGATCAGAAGCAGTGGCGGATGCTGCAACTTCTGACCGCCAAGCCCATCCTCTATGTCTGCAACGTTGAGGAGCAGGCGGCGGCGGAGGGCAACAGCCAGTCCGCCCGCGTGGCCGAAATGGCCGCGGCGCAGGGCGCGGGCGCGGTCGTCATCTCCGCCCGCATCGAAGAGGAGATCAGCCAACTCGACGCCGAGGAGGCCGAGATGTTCCTGGGCGAGATGGGCTTGGACGAAGCAGGGTTGGACCGGCTGATCCGCGCGGGCTATGCCCTTCTGGGCCTTCAAACCTATTTCACCGTCGGCCCGAAAGAAGCGCGGGCCTGGACGATCCATGGCGGAATGCTGGCCCCGCAGGCGGCGGGCGTGATCCATGGCGATTTCGAAAAGGGCTTCATCCGCGCCGAAACCATCGCCTACGACGATTACGTCGCGGGCAAGGGCGAAGCGGGGGCCAAGGAGGCGGGCAAGTTCCGCGTCGAAGGCAAGACCTACGAGGTCAAGGATGGCGACGTCCTGCACTTCCTCTTCAACGGCTGATCACAGCTTTCGCCTTGCGGGGGAAACGCTGCGCGCCCTGCCCTCGGGCGCGCTGTTCTGGCCCGCCGAAGGGATGCTGATCGTCGCGGACCTGCATTTCGGCAAGTCCGAACGTCTGGCCCGACGCGGCGGCGCGCTTCTGCCCCCTTACGAGGTGCGCGATACGCTGAGCCGTCTGGACGCCGACATCGCCGCCACCGCCGCACGGTCTGTGATCTGCGTCGGCGACAGTTTCGACGATGCCTATGCCATGCTGGAGGAGGCGGAGCGCCTATGGCTGGCCCGCCTGATGGCGGGGCGCGACTGGGTCTGGGTTGCGGGCAACCACGATCCCGTGCCGATGGCCGTCGGCGGCACCTATATGGCGGAAACCACGCGCGGACCCCTGACCTTCCGGCACATCGCGACCGGCGACGGGGTGGAGATCAGCGGCCATTACCACCCCAAGGCCCGACTGGCCGGGCAGGCGCGCCCCTGCTTCCTGACGGATGCGCGGCAGGTGATCCTGCCGGCCTATGGCACCTATACCGGCGGTCTTTGGTGCGACGATCCGGTGCTGGAGGCGCTGATGGGCGACGGGGCCTGCGCGATCCTGACCGGAACGCGCGCGCTGGCCGTGCCGTTCAGGGCGTCAGCCCCTCCGGCTCCTCCAGCCCGTTCGCGCGGCAGCAGGCGGTGACGGTGTTGGCCAGCAGGCAGGCGATGGTCATCGGCCCCACCCCGCCCGGCACCGGCGTGATGGCCCCTGCCACGGCGCTGGCGCTGGCGTAATCCACATCGCCCACCAGCCGCATCTTGCCGTCGCGTTCGACGCGGTTGATGCCCACGTCGATGACGGTCGCCCCCGGCTTGATCCAGTCGCCCGGCACCATCTCGGGCCGCCCGACGGCGGCGATCAGGATATCGGCGCGGCGGCACACCTCGGCCAAGTCCTTGGTGCGGGAATGGGCGATGGTGACGGTGCAGCTGTCATTCAGCAGCAGTTGCGCCATCGGCTTGCCCACGATGTTCGATCGGCCCAGCACCACGGCGTTCAAGCCGGACAAGCTGCCATGGTGGTCGCGCAGCATCATCAGGCATCCCAGCGGCGTGCAGGGCACCATCGCCTTCTGCCCCGTCCCCAGCAGACCGACGTTCAGGATGTGAAAGCCGTCCACGTCCTTGGCCGGGTCCAGCGCGTTGATGACCTTGGCCGCGTCCATGTGATCGGGCAACGGAAGCTGCACCAGAATCCCGTGCACCGCCGGATCGGCGTTCAGCTTGGCGATCAGGGCCAGAAGGTCGGCCTCGGGGGTGGCGGCATCCAGGCGATGCTCGAAGCTGGCCATGCCCACCTCGCGCGTCATCTTGCCCTTGGAGGTGACATAGACGTTGGACGCAGGGTCCTCCCCCACCAGCACGACCGCCAGACCGGGGGTGATGCCCGCGGCCTTCAACCGGGCCACCTCGATCCCCACCTGCCCGCGGACTTTTGCCGCGAACGCCTTGCCGTCGATCACCACTGCCGTCATGCCACACCCCTTGTCACTGATGCCCCCTCATAGACCCGAGGGCCGAAAAGGGTCAATCGCGGCGCAGGACAAAGAACACCCGTCGGAAGGGAAACAGGACCGATCCATCCGGTCGCAGGGAATAAGGCGTGGCCAAAGCGGTGTCATAGGCTGCGATCAGCTGCCCCCGCTCGTCCGTCGTCAGGACCGCAAGCCACGGCACCATCGCCGCCCCTTCGGTAAAGTGCCGGACGGGATGACCGGACGCGACCGGCTCCAGATGCTGGACATACCGCGTCTCCCACGCCGTCACGGAACCGAAGGGCATCAGCAGGTCGGCATACCATTCGGCGGGCTGCACCTTGATCGGCGGAGGGGGAAAGCGGTTGGGCCACAGCGCCTGCGCCGTGTCCGCGATCAGACGATGCGAGGGGGCCGCGTCTTGTCCCGGCATCTGGACGGCCAGCACCCCCGTTCGGGGCAGCATGGCTGCGAGGCGGGGCATCAGCGTCGCGTGATCGCCCAGCCAGTGCAAGGCGGCGTTGGAAAAGATCAGCGCAGGCGGAGTCTCCGGCTGCCACGAGGCGATATCGGCCTGCACCAGCCGGTCATAACCCGGCGCCTGCGCCAGCATCTCGGCTGACATGTCCACACCGATCAGGGGCCGGGCCAACGTCGCCAGTGCCCCAGCCACCGCGCCGCTGCCGCAGCCGAGGTCGATCACATCGCCCTCCGGCACCTCCCCCACCTGTGCCAGAAGATCCAATGCGGGGCGCAAACGAAAGCCCCGAAACCGGGCATAGGTTTCGGGGCTCCATGTCATCAGGCCGAGGGTTCCGGCATCCCGTCGCTTGGCGGGCGCGGGCGGGTTTTCGGGATGGCGGTGATCGACCCGCTGGAGGGCTTGTCGTCCTCGTCATCCTCGTCGATCGGCTCTCCGGCGACGACCTTGCGGATCTGGTTGCCGGTCAGCGTCTCGTATTCCAGCAAGCCTTTCGCCAGACGCTCGAACCCTTCGCTCTGTTCGGTCAGGATGCGCACGGCGGTGGTGTAGCCTTCGTCGATCAGGCGCTTCACCTCGGCCTCGATCCGGTTCTTGGTCTCGGCCGAGACCGAGAAGCCGCCCGTCTGCCCCTGATAGCCCTGATGCGCCTCGGCATAGTCGATGTTGCCGACCTCGTCCGACATGCCCCAGCGCATGACCATCGCGCGCGCCAGCGCGCTGGCCTGCTGGATATCGCCCGCCGGACCGGAGGAGACGCCCTCCTCGCCATATTTGATGATCTCGGCCGCCTTGCCGGCCATGGTCATCGCCAGCTTCTGCTTGCTTTCATCCTTGAAGATCTGCAGCCGGTCGATTTCCGGCAGGCTGACCACCATCCCAAGGGCGCCGCCGCGCGGAATGATCGTCGCCTTGTAGACCGGATCGCATTTGGGCAGCGCCATGCCGACGATGGCATGTCCCGCCTCGTGATAGGCGACCTTTTCCTTCTGATCGGGGCTAAGGACCATCGACCGACGCTCCGCCCCCATCATCACCTTGTCCTTGGCATTCTCGAAATCGTCCATCGTGACGAACCGGCGACCGACGCGCGCGGCCATCAGCGCTGCCTCGTTCACAAGGTTCATCAGGTCCGCCCCCGAGAAACCGGGCGTGCCGCGCGCGATCAGACGCAGATCGACGTTCGGACCCAGCGGCACCTTGCGCGCGTGGACGTTCAGGATCTTCTCGCGCCCCTTGATGTCGGGGTTCGGCACGGTGATCTGGCGGTCAAAGCGGCCCGGACGCAGCAGCGCGGGGTCCAGCACGTCCTTGCGGTTGGTGGCCGCGACAATGATCACGCCCTCGTTCGCCTCGAAGCCGTCCATCTCCACCAGCAGCTGGTTGAGGGTTTGCTCCCGCTCGTCGTTGCCGCCGCCGATGCCCACGCCGCGCGCGCGGCCCACGGCGTCGATCTCGTCGATGAAGACGATGCAGGGGGCGTTCTTCTTGGCCTGTTCGAACATGTCGCGCACACGGGACGCACCGACACCCACGAACATCTCAACGAAGTCCGACCCGGAAATGGTGAAGAACGGCACACCCGCCTCTCCCGCAATCGCGCGGGCCAGAAGCGTCTTACCCGTGCCGGGGGGGCCGACCAGCAGCGCACCCTTGGGGATCTTGCCGCCCAGACGGCTGAATTTCTGCGGGTTGCGCAGGAACTCGACGATCTCTTCCAGTTCTTCCTTCGCCTCGTCGATGCCGGCGACATCGTCGAAGGTCACGCGGCCATGCTTTTCCGTCAGCAGCTTGGCGCGGGATTTGCCAAAGCCCATGGCCCCGCCCTTTCCGCCGCCCTGCATCCGATTCATGAAGAAGATCCAGATCCCGATCAGCACGATGAACGGCAGCCAAAGCGAGATGAGCGACAGGAAGCCCGACTGCTCCTGCGGTTCGGCCCGCACCTCGATCTGCTTGGCCAGCAGACGGTCGGTGACGTTTTCCCCCTGCGGGCGGATGGCCACATATTGCTGCCCGTCGCTGCCGCGGAACTGGATACGCTCCCCATC
This sequence comes from Falsirhodobacter halotolerans, assembly GCF_022899245.1. Lineage (NCBI taxonomy): Bacteria > Pseudomonadati > Pseudomonadota > Alphaproteobacteria > Rhodobacterales > Paracoccaceae > Falsirhodobacter > Falsirhodobacter halotolerans. Next base: position 397,717 of record NZ_JALJAZ010000001.1, on the reverse strand, counting down.
CAGCGTGACCGAGGACACCTGATCGTTGTCCACCCGTTCGATGAAGTCCGAGAAGGAGATCGTGCGGGACGTGCCCGAGGATCCGCCGCCGCTGAACAGGTTGAACAGCGCGAGGACCAGCACGAACAGGACCACCCAGAAAGCCAAATTGCGTGCGTTCCCCAAAACCGTCTCCCAAACCCGTCTGGCCCATAAGGCATTTGGGCGACAAGATAGTCATTCGGGCGGGGGGTTCAATGCGATAAAGCAGACGCGCCGTGCGACATCGTCAACGCCTCCGGCGCGGGATCATGGCGAAAGACATGGGCGGAGGCGATTCCGGCCAGCGGGGCGGCGACCAGGCGGTCGTTTTGCCAGACGGACGGGGCGGCCAGAAGGCTGCGGCGGGGCATCTCCATCTTGCGCCAGTCGGGGCACTGGCGCAGGCCGTCGGGCCCCAGCGCCCGGACGCTTTCGCCGGCTGAGCCCCCCGTCACATGCCAGCGGTCCCACACCGCCCCCACCGGCGCACAAAGGCCTCGCAGCGCCGAGGCCTCGCGGAACACCCGCCAGTGCCCGTCCTGCGCCACCATGCCGCAGCCGCGGAGCGCGGTTGGCTGCCCCGCCGCCAGCCGCGCCATCGCACGCCGCAGCGCCGCCCCGCGTGGTGGATAGGCGGGGCCCGCGACCCAATCCATCGCCCGCAGCACCAGGCGACGCAGAATCTCCGGGTCGGCCCCGTCCGGGCGCAGCAGCACATCGCCCCCCTGCACCTGCAGACGATGCCGCGCCGCCTCGGTCACCGCCGCCTCTAGCGCCCGGCGCGCCTCTGCCAGGTGTCCGGCCACATCGGCCAGCCGGTCCGCCGTCAGGCCCAATGGCAGCGCGTCCAGCGCGGCCCGCGCGCGCGCGCGGTCATACCGGGGATCGGTGTTCGAGGGATCCTCGGCCCAACCAAGATCACGGGCGCGCAGAATGTCCCGCAGCTCCGCCCGCCCGGCCCCCAGCAGGGGGCGGCACCAGCGGATGCCGCCTTCGGTCCAGTCGGCGCGCATCGCGGCCAGCCCGTCCAGACCCGCGCCACGCGCCAGCCGCATCAGGAACGTCTCCGCCACATCGTCGCGCGTATGGCCAAGGGCGACGGTGCCCACGCCCGCGCGGCCTGCCCAGTCGGCCAGAACCGCGCGCCGCCCGCGCCGCGCCGCGTCGGACAGGTTGCCATGTCCGTCCCAGTGCCAATGCAGAATGTCGTGCGGCACGGACAGGCGGGCGCACAGGCGGGCGACGGTTTCAGCCTCGGCCGCCGCCTCGGGGCGCAGGTGGTGGTTCACCGTGGCGGCGCGGCAGGTCAGCCCCGCATCCACCGCCAGAACCAGCATCGCGACCGAATCCCCGCCGCCGGAAATGGCAAGGCCCAGAACCGGCGGGGCCGGGTCCGGGCCTTGAAACAGGCGGCGCGTCGTCATCAGTTGCAGCGAAGCGCCTGTGCGGCGGATTGCGCGCGGGTGGCCGCGTCCGTCCCGGCAAAGCTGTTGCCGACTTCGGCCAGCGTGACGCAGGCCTGTTGCGTCTGCCCCAGATCGCCAAGACGCTGGCCCAAACCCAGCAGCGCGTCGCCCGCCCGCGGCCCGTCCGGGTCCCCGGAATAGGCGTCGAGATAGGCGCGCGCCGCGTCCCCGTTTTCCCCAAGACGGCTCAGCGCGTCGCCGCGCAGATAAAGCGCCTCATAGGTCAGGGGGCCGCCCGTGTAGGTCTGGGCGAAGGCCTCAAGCTGGTCCGCGGCGGCGCGAAAGTCACCTTGACCGAGCACCTCCCGCGCCCGGTCGAAGTCCGCCTGCTCTTGAACGGCAAGCTGCGTTGTGGGGGAAGCGGGGGCCGGGGACGCGGGGGCCGGGGATGGGGCCGGCGCGGCGGCCGTGTCCGTCCCGCCCAGCGGGGCCGTGGGGGGAAGGGCGCCAAGATCGCCGCCCTCAAGCTCCGTCACGCGGAATTCCAGATCGCCGACGCGGTTGGTGCCGTCGGCGATGACGCGGTTCAGGCGCAGCTCCACCTCTTCGGTCCGGCCGGTCAGGCGCTGGATCGAGGATTCGATCGCGTCCAGCCGTTGCAGGGCCGAGCCGCCCGCAGCACCCGAGGAGATGGCACCCGTGGACACCAGTTCCTGCTTCAGGCTGTTGAACTGGGCGTTGAGCTGCGACAGCTCCGCCCGGATGTCGGCCAGCGACTGCGCCCGGTCCTGCGCGAAGGCAGAAGCCGGAAGCAGCGCCAGCGTCAGGACCAGCGCGAACCGCATCAGGACCCCGCGCCCGATTGCAGCACCGTCACCGCGCGGCGGTTGGCGGCATAGCAGCTTTCGGCCGAACAGGTCTCGGCCGGGCGTTCCTTGCCATAAGACACGGTGCGGATGCGGCTGGGTTGCACGCCCTGCGAGATCAGGAAGTCCTGCGCCGAGGATGCGCGCCGCGCGCCAAGGGCCAGGTTGTATTCCCGCGTGCCTTTTTCATCGGCATGACCTTCGACGATGACGGCGTATTGCGGATGGCTGGTCAGCCATTGCGCCTGCCCCGTCAGAACGCGACGGCCTTCATCGTTCAGCGTCGACTGGTCGTAATCGAACAGGATCCGGTCGCCCAGACGCTGCTGGAAATACGCGACCGAGTTCGGATCGTTCGGGTCGCCCAGACCCGAGGTGCCCACGCCGCCCGCGCCGAAGCCGCCGTTCTGGCCATAGGCCCCGTCCGCGCCGTATCCGGCGCCGGCGCCGCCAGCGCCAAAGCGGTTGGGATTGTTGCAGGCCGCAAGGCCAAGCACCGCGACCAGCATCATGGCCTTGGGTAGGAAGCTCATCGACACGTCCTCTCGTTCACGCTTTCGCGGAAGGTAACAGGTTTTCCCCGCCCGGCAAACAGGGCGGAGGTTGGGATCACGGCAGCAGGGGCGACCAGGACGGGTCAGATGCGGCCCCCTGTGTCGGAACCTGCTTCAGGTTGCGGCCCGAAATGTCCACGGAATAGAGCTGGGCCGATCCGTCGGCGCCTGCGCTTTCGCGGGTGAACATCAGCACGCGGCCGTTGGGCGCCCAGGTCGGGCCCTCATCCAGGAAGGACGAGGTCAGAAGGCGTTCCTCGGACCCGTCCGTGCGCATGACGCCGATATGGAACCGCCCGTCCTGCTGCTTGGTGAAGGCGATCATGTCGCCGCGCGGGGACCAGACGGGCGTGTTGTAACGCCCCGGCCCGCCGGAGATGCGCGTGGCCTCCCCCCCGGTGGCGGACATCACATAGATTTGCGAATTGCCCGACCGGTCGCTTTCGAACACGATCTGACGGCCATCGGGCGAGAAGCTGGGCGCGGTTTCGATCGCGGGCGAATTCGTCAGCTGCCGCCGCTGGCCGCTTTGCGTGTCCAGCGTATAGATGTCGGAGTTGCCCCCCTGCTCCAGGCTGAACACCACCGTGCGCCCATCGGGCGAAAAGCGGGGCGCGAAGGTCATGGTGCCCGGTTGCTGATCCAGCGCACGGGTCTGCAGATTCGCCGCGTTCATCAGGTAGATGCGCGGAAACCCCGAGGCATAGGAGGTGAACAGGATCTGGTTGCCCTGCGGCGAAAAGCGCGGGGCCAGAACCAGCGCCGAGGCGTCGGTCAGATACTGCACGTTCGCGCCGTCGTAATCCATGACGGCCAGACGTTTCTGGCGCGCGTCCTTCGGCCCGCTTTCCTGGACATAGACGACGCGGCTGTCGAAATACGGACCTTCGCCGGTGATGCGGCTGTAAACCGCGTCGGCCACTTTGTGGGCCATGCGCCGCCACGTATCGGTCGTGCCGGTGAATTGCAGCCCGTCGCCCAGGGGTTGGCCCGCGAACACGTCGAACAGGCGGAACTTCACCGTGATGCGGTTGCCTTCCTGCGTGACCGCGCCGGTGATCAGCGCCTGCGCGTTGATCGCCTTCCAGTCGTTATAGGCGACGGGCGCATCGAACCCGGCCGAGCTGATATGGGCGGAGGCGGGAATTTCGCGGAACAGTCCCGTCCCCGCCAGATCGGCGGCGACCAGACGGGTGATGTCATTGGCCACCTGGCTCCCGCCGCTGAAGGCGGGCACGGCAAAGGGCAGCGGCTCGATCACGCCTTCGGTGATCTCGATCCGCAGGGGGCCCTGTTGGGCGTGGGCGATCCCGCCCGTGATGGACAGCGCGACGGTCAGCGCGGTTGCGAGGGTTCTCAGCATGCTCATCCTCTGGCGTTTCCGGTCATTATAGGGGGCGAACATGGCAAGTCACCTCATCCGCATGTTGGTGGGGTTGAAGACCATCTCGATCTCGCGCCACTGGTCGTATTTTTCGGGCGGCAGGGGGAAGCCGGATGATCCGCAGCGGATGATGGCGCGGCGCGCGGCCTCGAATGCCTGATTGGCCCCCGCGCTGGACCCGCCGGAGGATCCGACCATGCGGATCGAACCGGTCACGGGCTTGCGGTCCTGCCCCACGGTGAAGGCCACGACCACCTCCGTCTGCATCGCGTCCGAGGACAGCGATCCGACGTTCCAGCACTGCTGCACCGCGACGCGCATCGAATCCTTCTCACCCGAGGTCATGGGCGGGCCGGAGGGCGCGCTTGGTGCAGGGGTGTCGGCACCGCCGCCCAAGGCCTCGGCCAGCGCCTCGTCCACCGAACTGCTTTGCGACGGGGCGGGCGTTGAGGGGCGCGCCGCCTCGGCGGGCGGGGTGGCGGGCGGGGTGGCGGGGCGCTCTGCGGTTTGTGCGGGCGCACTGGCGGCGGGGGGCGTGGCGGTGTCCGCCTGCGTGGGCGCGGCGGGACGGGCCGGACGGTCGCGCGGGCGCGGGCTGCCCGCCGGGGCCATGTTGGCCTGCGGGGTGGGTTCCGGCACGGTTTCGGTCGCCGCCTCGGGCGGGGCCTGTTCGGGACGGGGCGGTTCCTCGGCGGCCTGCTCGGCCGGTTCCTCGGTCACGGCGGGGGTGGGCGTTTCAGCCACCTCCGCCTGCGGGGGCGGCGCTTCGGACGGCGTGGGGGCCACACGGGGGGCCTGACGCGGGCGCGTGCTGGCGTCCGGCGACAGCACCGGCTGTTCCACCGGGGCGGGCGGAAGGACGGGCTGCGGCGTGCTTTCGGGCACGGGCGCGGGCGCCACCTCCGGCGCGGCGGGCGGGGCCGGCTCGGGCTCGGGGGCGGGTTCCGGCGCAGGCGCAGGCTCGGGCGTGGGTTCGGGGGTCGGCTCGGGGGCCGTTTCCGGTTCGGGCGCGGGCTGCGGTTGGGGCCGCGTGCGGGGCGGCGTCGCCGGGGGGGCGGGCGCGGGTTCCGGCTCCTGCGCCTCGGGCGCGGTGCTTTGCGACATCATCTCGCTGAACTCGGCCTCGGACATGATCGACACGTCGGCCACCGCCGGTTCGGGCGGGGGCGCGCTGCTGAACAGATCGCCGAACAGCACCAGAAAGATGAACACGGCATGTCCTGCGCCCGACAGGATCAGCCCGGTTCTCACATAGGGGTTATGGTCAGTTTCCGGCGCCAAAGGTCGGTCCGTCGCTGTCGGTCACAAGGCCGATGCTGTTGAAGCCCGCCGCGTTCAGCGCGCCCATGATCTGCGCGACGCGTTCATAGGGCACGGCCCCGTCGGCGCGCAGGAATATCTTGCGGTTGTCGCGCTCCGCCGCGATCGCGGTCAGGCGCGGAATCAGCTCGTTCTCGGCCACGTCCGAGGTCTGGATCATCAGCCGGTTGTCCGCCGTGACGGTGATCGCCAGCGGCTCCTCCTGCTCGGTCGGCAGGGCGGTGGCGGCGGTGTTGGGCAGCTGCACGGGCACGCCCACCGTCAGAAGCGGCGCGGCCACCATGAAGATGATCAAGAGCACCAGCATCACGTCCACGAAGGGCGTGATGTTGATCTCGGACATCGTGCCGCCACCGCGCCGACGCCGGCGTCCGCGACGCCCACCCCCGCCCGCGCTTCCCATGACACCCCCGGCCATCGCTCAGGCGTCCAACTGGCGCGAAAGGATGGTCGAGAATTCGTCGGCGAACGCCTCATAACCCGACAGGACGCGGTCGCTGTCGGCGTTCAGCTTGTTGTAGAAAATCACGGCGGGAATGGCCGCGATCAGGCCGATGCCCGTCGCCAGAAGCGCCTCGGCAATGCCCGGCGCGACGGTGGCGAGGTTGGTGTTCTGCGTGACGGCAATCTGCTGGAAGGCGTGCATGATGCCCCAGACGGTGCCGAACAGGCCGATGAACGGCGCGGTGGCCCCGGTGGTCGCAAGGAACATCAGGCCGGATTTCAGCCGTTCGGATTCCTTGACGATGGCCACGTCCATCGCCCGGTCGATCCGCGCCTGCGCGCCCGCGATCAGCTTGCCATCCTGCCGGTGGCTGCGCCGCCACTCCATCATCCCGGCGGCAAACACCTTTTCCGAGGGGCCGTCGGGCTGGCTGCCGGTCTTTTCGAACAGTTCGTCCAGCGGTTCGCCCGACCAGAAGGCGCGATCGAACAGCGACGCCTCGCGGCGGGCGGCCTTATAGGCGATGTGCTTCTGGATGATGATGGCCCACGACCAGAAGGACATGATGATCAGCAGGATCATCACAAGCTTCACCGTCAGCGTGGCGCGTGCGAAAAGCGCGAGCATGGAGAAATCGATCTCCTGCGCCGCGGCAAGGGTTTCAGTGTCCATTCGTCCTGCTCGTCCGTATAGGGCCGTTATGGCCTCTTAGCGGCCAATCTATCCGCTTTGCAAAGGGATTGCCAACACGAACGCGTCATCGCCCCCGCAGGGCGGCGGGAAGGCGCACCGGACGCCCCGCGGGGCCCAGCGCGGCCAGCGTGACGCGGGCGATGAACAGCGTGTCGGCCCCGCGCAGAACCCGCTGGTCCAGAACCGCGCGGGCCGTGGTGATGGCGGCGGGGGTCGTGTGCACCTCCAGCCGGTCGCCCAGACGGGCGGGGCGGAGGAAGTCCGCCTCGATCCGCGCAACGGCAAAGACGGTGCCGTCGTCGCGCATCGCGTTCTGGTCGATGCCCAGGCCTTCGACCCATTCGCTGCGCGCGCGTTCGATGAACTTCAGGTAATTCGCGTGATAGACGATGCCGCCAAGGTCGGTATCCTCATACCAGACGCGGGTGTGGAACACATGGCTCACAGCCGCGCCGCCAGACGGAAGGCGTGGGACGGATCCTCGGCGCGGGCGGGCAGGACGGGGTCGTAGGCCGCGCGCAGCAGGGGGGCGGGGTCGGGCAGATCGGGCTCCCCCGCAAAGGTCAGCATGAGGCGGCTCGCCTGATCCAGCATCAGCGCCCCCGCATCCGCGTGGCGCAAGGTGCCGCCCATGTGCACGAACAGGAGCGCGAGCCGGATCGCCCCCTGCCCGTCGAAGCGGAACAGGCGCGCGGTCTCGGCCCCCTCCGCCTTGCGCGCGGCGGCAAAGGCGGCAAGGTCGGGGATCAGATGATCCAGATTTGGAACCGCCGCCACCTCATCCCAGTCGGAAAAGAAGAACAGCATCGTGTTCGCGCCCAGTTCGGGATCGTGGTCGGCCATCTTGTGACCGGCGGTGGCGACCACCGCCTCGATCGCGCCCTTGACCAGCGGCAGGGTCGCGGCGTCCACGCCGAAGACCACGGGGACGATGGGCCGACCCCAGCGCGCAAAGCGGAACCCCTGCGGGCCGGTGAACAGCGATTCGATCTGGGCGGGCGTCATGCGAACATGTCCGGCTGGTCGGGGGCGCGCGGGGGCGCGATGCCGATATGCTGCCACGCCTTGCGCGCCAGCATCCGCCCGCGGGGGGTCCGCTGGATCAGACCCTGCTGCAGAAGATAGGGCTCGATCACCTCCTCCACCGCATCCCGCGCCTCGGACAGGGCGGCGGCGATGGTTTCGACGCCCACGGGGCCGCCGCCGTAATTCTCGGCCAGCAGAAGGATGTAGCGGCGGTCGGCGCCGTCCAGACCCAGATCGTCCACGCCAAGACGCGACAGGGCAGTATCCGCAATCTCACGCGTGAGGCGGCCGTTGCCCTCCACCAGCGCGAAATCCACGACGCGGCGCAGAAGACGCCCGGCGATGCGCGGCGTACCCCGGGCGCGGCGGGCGATCTCCCGCGTGCCTTCGGGGTCCGAATCGACGCCCAGAAGGCGCGCGCCCCGGGCGACGATCAGATCGAGTTCATCGACGGTATAGAATTGAAGCCGCGTCGGAATGCCGAATCGGTCGCGGAGCGGGGTCGTCAGCAGCCCCAGCCGCGTTGTCGCCCCCACAAGCGTGAAGGGTTGCAGATCGATCCGCACCGTCCGCGCGGCCGGCCCCTCACCGATCACCAGATCCAGTGCGAAATCCTCCATCGCGGGATAGAGCACCTCCTCCACCACGGGCGACAGGCGGTGAATCTCGTCGATGAACAGCACGTCGCGGGGTTCGAGATTGGTCAGGATGGCCGCCAGATCACCCGGTTTCGCCAGAACGGGGCCGGAGGTCATGCGAAAGCCGACGCCCAGTTCGCGCGCCATGATCTGCGCCAGCGTCGTCTTGCCCAGACCGGGGGGGCCGTGGAACAGCGTGTGGTCCATTGCCTCGGCCCGCATCTTGGCCGATTCGATGAACACGCGCAGGTTGGCGCGCGCCTCGGCCTGACCGACGAATTCGCCCAAGCCCTGCGGGCGCAGGGCGCGGTCCTGATCTTCGGGCAGACGGTCGGGGCGCAGGGTGGGGTCAGGCTGGTTCATGCCGGAACAATCGCGGAACGACGCCCCGCCCGCAAGGGGGGATCAGCCCCACGGCCCCCGGCGCGGCGTTTTCGGCGGCGTGGGTGCGACCGTCGGTGCGGCCATCCCCCCCGCCATCTGCCGCAGCGCCGCGATGCGGTTGGCCGTGCTGGGATGGGTGGAGAACAGCTTGTCATGCGTGAACATGTGCAGCGGGTTGATGATGAACATGTGCGCGGTGGCGGGATTGCGCTCGGCCGCCGGATTGTCGATCTTCTGGGCGAAGGCCTCGATCTTCTGAAGCGCGCTTGCCAGCCACATGGGGTTGCCGCAGATCTCCGCCCCGATCCGGTCCGCCTCGTATTCGCGACTGCGCGAGATTGCCATCTGCACCAGACCCGCCGCCAGGGGCGCCAGAATCATCAGGGCCAGCGTGCCGATGAACCCGCCGGGCCGGTCGCGGCTGCCGAAGAACATCGCAAAGTTCGCCAGCATGGAGATGGCCCCGGCAAAGGTCGCGGTGATCGTCATGATCAGCGTGTCGCGGTTTTGCACATGGGCCAGTTCATGCGCCATGACGGCGGCGATTTCCTCTCGGCTCATCCGGTTCAGAAGGCCGGTCGTCGCCGCCACGGCGGCGTTTTCAGGATTGCGGCCCGTGGCGAAGGCGTTGGGCTGGTCGGTGTCGATGATGAACACCTTGGGCATCGGCAGACCGGCGTTGCCCGCCAGCCCCTGCACCATGGCATAGAAATCGGGGGCCGTCGTCGCATCCACCTGCCGCGCGTTGTGCATCCTCAGCACGGCCTTGTCCGAGTTCCAGTAGGAGAACAGGTTCATCGCCACGGCAATCAACAGCGCGATCATCATCCCGCCCCGACCGCCCAGAAGCGCGCCAAGGCCCAGAAACAGCGCCGTCATCACGGCCATCAGAATGGCGGTCTTTGCGTAGCCCATCGAACCCTCCGGCGATTTCAGCGGGATATGGGGCGATCAACCCTTGGGGGCAAGACGGCGCAGGGACAGGCGGATAAGGGTGGCGGCATCCGCGTCGGGGGATTCGTCCGCAGATTGCGCCACCGCCGCCGCCGCGTCCGCAGGGCCATAGCCCAGATTTGCCAAGGCCGACAGGGCGTCCGCCGTATGCGCCGCGCGTGACGGGACGGCGGGCGGGCTGCGGCGTTTGGGCGCGGGGGTGGGGCTGGCCTCCTCCTCGATCACCGGGGCGTCGGAGGGCACCGCCCCCATCGCCATGACCGAGGGCGCCTTGGCCTTCAGCTCCATCACCACGCGCTGCGCGATCTTGGGACCGACGCCGGGGGCCGCCTGAACCGAGCGCGCATCGCCCAACGCGATGGCGCGCGACACCCCCTCGGGCCCCAGCGCGCCCAGGATCGCCATCGATGCCCGCGCGCCCACGCCCTGCACTGTCATCAGAAGGCGATGCCATTCCTTTTCCAGCAGCGTGGGAAAGCCGTAAAGCTGCAACAGATCCTCGCGCACCAGAAGGTCGGTATAAAGCGCGACCCCCTCCCCCACCCCCGGCATAGAGGCCAGCGTGCGGTCTGAGACGTGGATGATGTAGCCCACGCCCCGCACGTCGATCAGCACATGGTCGGTGCCGCGATAGTCCAGCCGTCCCGCGATCCGCCCGATCATGATGCGGCCTTCGCCAAAGCCGCCTGCAACCGGCCCGAGCTTTGCAGATGATGCGCGTGGCAGATGGCGATGGCCAGTGCGTCGGCGGCATCCGGCCCCGCGATCTCCACCCCCGGAAGGTGGATGCGCACCATGTGGTCGATCTGGCTTTTGGCCGCATGGCCGACACCGACCACGGTCTTCTTCACCGCGTTCGGGGCGTATTCCCCCACGTCCAGCCCCGCCTGCGCGGGCACCAGAAGGGCGATGCCGCGCGCCTGCCCCAACTTCAGCGTGCCGGCCGCGTCCTTGTTGACGAAGGTATGTTCCACCGCCGCCGCATCGGGGGCATAGCGTTCGACCACCGCCGTCAACTGCCGGTGCAGGTCGCACAGGCGCGAGGCCAGCTCGCCCGTCGCCGATTTGCAGGTGCCGTTCGCCACATGGCGAATGCGCGCGCCCTCGGTCTCGATGATGCCCCAGCCCATGTTGCGCAAACCGGGATCGATTCCCAAAACCCGCATAGTGTTCCTCCGTCCTGCCGCCCCGCAGCACGAAGCATGAACGGGACCCTAGCGGAAGCGGCCAGCCAGACGCAAGATCGTAACGTCCTGATGACCCAAGCCATGCGGTCAGCGCATCGCGGACTTGCGAAAGCGCAAATTGTCATGCGCGTTGTGCCCGCTTATTTACCCGTCATGCAGCAAGGGTGCTGCATTTATCCGCTGTTTAAGAAGAGGAACACACCATGGCCGCCATCGAGACGAGCCCCTCGGCACAGCTCGGCGCCATTTCCGCACCGCGCTTCACGGGCATCTTCCAATCCCTGCGTGACTGGAACGACGCACGCGTCACCCGCCGCGCCCTGAACCGCCTTTCGGATCGCGAGCTGGACGATATCGGGCTGACCCGCGCCGACATCGCCAACATCTGAGACGTCACCGTCTTTGATGAACAGGACAGGCCGCACGGGAAACCGTGGCGGCCTTTGCCTTTTTCAGCCCTTGCGCAAGGTCAGCGCCGCCCATTCGCCCAGATCTTCGCGGTGATGCAGGGCAAAGCCCTGCGCGACATAGGCGTCAAGGATCGCATCGGCCTGCACGACCAGAAGTCCCGACAGGATCACTGTGCCGCCCGCCGCCGTGTTGGCCGCGATGTCGGGGGCAAGCTCGATCAGCGGGCCCTTCAGGATGTTGGCGAAGATGAGGTCGAACGGCGCGCGGGACATGAGGTCGGGATTGGCAAATCCCGCCGCCTCGCAGCAGAACACCCGATCCTCCAGCCCGTTGATCGCCACATTGGCGCGGGCCACGTCCACCGCCACGCTGTCAATGTCCGACGCGGCGATTCGCGCGTCCGGCAGTTCCTTGGCCGCCGCCAGCGCCAGGACGGCGGTGCCGCAGCCGATATCGGCGACATTGGCAAACCGCGCGCCTTCGGTCAGCAGCCGGTCCAACGCCTTGAGGCAGCCCAGCGTCGTGCCGTGATGGCCGGTGCCGAAGGCCACCGTCGCCTCGATCTGCAAGGGCACGACGCCCTCGGGCACCTTGTCCGCGTCATGGCTGCCGAACACGTGGAACCGGCCCGCCGACACGGGGGCCAGTTCGCGGCGGACATGGGCGACCCAATCCACCTCCGGCACTTCGGAAATGACGAAGGGGGCCGCGCCGAAGGCCGTGCGCAGCAGTTCCAGCGTCACCTCGTCCGGTCGGTCGAGGAAGTAGGCCCCCACCTCCCACAGCCCCGACCCGTCCTCGATCTCGAACACGCCGACGCCCGAAGGCTCCGGCTCCATCCGTTCGATGGCTTCGGCCAAGGCTTCGGCGGCGTCTTCCCCCGGAAGGGTGGTCAGGGCGGTGTAGGTGGGCATGGGATCAGACGATCTTCTGGCCGGTCTTGGCCCAGTCGGCCATGAACTGCTCCAGCCCCTTGTCGGTCAGCGGGTGGCTGGCCAGACCCTTGATGACGGCGGGCGGCGCGGTGATGACGTCGGCCCCGATCAGCGCGCATTGCGACACGTGATTGGCGTTGCGGACCGATGCGGCCAAAATCTGCGTCTTGAACGCGAAATTGTCATAGATGGTGCGGATGTCCTGGATCAGCTCCAGCCCATCGAGGTTCATGTCGTCCAGACGCCCGATGAAGGGGCTGATGAACGTGGCCCCCGCCTTTGCCGCCAGCAGCGCCTGATTGGCGGAGAAGCACAGGGTCACGTTGACCATGAACCCGTCATCCGACAGCACCTTGCAGGTTTTCAGCCCGTCATGCGTCAGCGGAACCTTCACGGCGATATTGGGCGCGATCTCGGCCAGCTTGCGGCCTTCGGCGATCATGTCCTCGGCCTTCAGCGCCACCACCTCGGCCGAGACGGGGCCGGTCACGATGCCGCAGATTTCCTTGGTCACTTCCAGAATGTCGCGGCCCGATTTCAGGATCAGCGACGGGTTCGTGGTCACCCCGTCCACAAGGTTCAGGTCGTTCAGTTCGGAAATGGCCGCCACATCGGCGGTATCGACGAAGAATTTCATGCAGTCCTCCGGAAAATCCAACGGGGTTTGCCCCGATCTCCGCCCCGTGATAGCGCAAGCGGGGATCAGACGAAAGGTGCCGCAGTGTCGGAACGGTTTGACGAAGGCGATCTGGTGGGCGTGCTGACCACCGAGCCGCTGGGCCGTCCGCTGGATTACAAGGCGCCCGAGGGCGGATGCGGGCTGGGCGATCTGGTGGAGGTGCCTTTGGGCCCCCGCCGCGTTCTGGGCTGCGTCTGGGGTGCGGGTGCGGGGGGCTTTGATCCCGCGCGCATCCGGCCCGTGTCCCGCGTGTTGGAGGCGACCCCCCTGCGGGACGAGATGCGGACCTTTCTGACCCGCATGGCCGATTACACCCTGACCCCCCTGCCCCTGATGCTGCGGCTGGCCACCCGCGCGCCCGATCTGGGCGCGGGCCCCGCGCTGCGCCGGGTGCTGCGCGCCACGGGGCGGGAGCCTGCGCGCGAAACCGACGCCCGCCTGCGGGTGATGGACGCGCTCGATGTGTTCGGGGGCGCGGCCGTCACCTCGACCGAACTGGCGGCGGAGGCGGGGGTGTCGTCCGCTGTCATCAAGGGTCTGGTCAAGGCCGGCGTGCTGGCGGAAGAAGACGCCCCCCGCGACCAGCCCTATCCCCGGCTGGACCCGTCGCGCGCGGGCAAGGACCTGTCGGGCGATCAGGCGGCGGCGTCGGAGGCGCTGCGGGCGGCGGTGGCCTCGGGCCGCTATGGCACGACGCTTTTGAAGGGCGTTACGGGGTCCGGCAAGACCGAGGTCTATCTGGAGGCGGTGGCCGAGGCCCTGCGCCACGATCGGCAGGCGCTGGTCCTGCTGCCGGAAATCGCCCTGACCGCGGGCTTTCTGGAACGGGTGGAGGCGCGGTTCGGCGCGCGCCCCGCCGAGTGGCATTCGGGCGTCACCAGCACCGAACGCCGCCGCCTGTGGCGCATGATCTCGGACGGCGGCGCGCAGCTGGTGGTGGGGGCGCGGTCGGCGCTGTTCCTGCCCTTCCGCGATCTGGGCCTGATCGTGGTGGATGAGGAGCACGACACCTCCTACAAGCAGGAAGAAGGCGTCTATTACAACGCGCGCGACATGGCGGTGATGCGGGCGTCGATCTGCGGCGCGCAGGTGGTGCTCGCCTCGGCCACGCCCGCGCTGGAGACGTGGGTGAACGCCGATACCGGCAAATACGCGCGGCTGGACCTCACCTCGCGCTTCGGCGTGTCCGACCTGCCCGAGATGCGGGCCATCGACATGCGGGCGGAAAAGCTGCCCCCCAACCGCTGGATTTCGGAAACGCTGGCCACGCAGGTGGAGGCGCGGGTGGCGGCGCGCGAGCAGGCGCTGTTGTTCCTGAACCGGCGCGGCTATGCCCCCGTCACCATCTGCCGCGCCTGCGGCCATCAGATCGGCTGTGACGACTGCGATGCGCGGATGGTGGAGCATCGGTTCCTGAAGCGCCTTGTCTGCCACCAGTGCGGCGCGTCCAAACCCGTGCCGGAGGCCTGCCCCGCCTGTTCGGTCGAAGGTAAGATGGCCGCCGTCGGGCCAGGTGTGGAACGTATGGCCGAGGAGGTGGCCGAGCGCTTTCCGGGCGCCCGCGTGGCCGTTCTGTCGTCGGACCTGTTCGGCAGCGCGCGGGCCTTGAAGGAGGCGATCCAGACCATCTCCGACGGCGGGGCCGACATCATCATCGGCACGCAGATCGTGGCCAAGGGGCACAACTTCCCCCTGCTGACGTTGGTGGGCGTGATCGACGCCGATCTGGGGCTGCAAGGCTCGGACCTGCGCGCCGCCGAACGCACGTTCCAACTGATGCGGCAGGTGGCGGGCCGGGCGGGGCGGGCGGAACGGGCGGGCGTGGCCCTTTTGCAGACCCATCAGCCCGAACACCCGGTGATCCGCGCGATCCTGACCGGCCACGAGGAGGATTTCTGGCGGGCCGAAGCGACCGAGCGGCGCATGGCGGGCACCCCCCCTTACGGGCGCATGGCAGGGATCATCCTGTCGCATCCCGATGTCGCGCGGGTGTTCGATTTCGCGGGCGAACTGGCGCGGCGCGACGGACCGCTGCGCGCCATCGGAGCGCAGGTCTGGGGCCCCGCCCCCGCCCCCATCGCCCGCGTCCGGGGCCGCCACCGTGTGCGCCTGCTGATCAAGGCCGAACGCAGCGCGCCGTTGCAGGCAGCCCTGGCCGAATGGGTCGCGCAACTGAAGCCGCCGCCCAACATGCGGGTGGCGATCGACATCGACCCGCAAAGCTTTCTCTGACCCTTACGCGGACGGTGGCGACCCCCTATATCAGGGGCCAACCGGAGGTTCCCCCATGTTCTTTTCCAAACCCACCACGATGGTCCGCCCCGAGGACGCCCTTCCCGGACGGCCCGACCCGATCCCCACATCCGACGCGCATTTCATTTCCGGCATCCCGCTGAAATCCCCCGTGCCCGAGGGGATGGAGGAGGCGATGTTCGGCATGGGCTGTTTCTGGGGGGTGGAGCGTCTGTTCTGGCAGATGCCCGGTGTCTGGCTGACCATGGTCGGCTATGCCGGCGGCTATACGCCCAACCCGACCTATCCCGAAACCTGCACCCAGAAAACCGGCCATAACGAGGTGGTGCGGGTGATCTACGACCCTGCGGTCATTTCCTATGACGATCTGCTGAAAGCGTTTTGGGAACAGCACGATCCGACGCAAGGGATGCGGCAGGGCAACGATGTCGGCTCCACCTATCGGTCGGGCATCTATACCTACACCCCCGAACAGGCGCAAAAGGCCGAGGCGTCGAAGGCGGCGTATGAGGTGGAACTGTCCCGCGCAGGGCACCGCCCGATCACGACCGAGATCCTGCCCGCCCCGACCTTCTATTACGCCGAGCCGGAGCATCAGCAGTATCTGGCGAAAAACCCCGGCGGATATTGTTCGATGCGCGGGACCGGCGTCGTCTGCGTCAGCTGAAACGCAAAACGCCCGGAGTGTCCTCCGGGCGTTCTTGTCAGCGACGCTCGTCCTCGTCGTCTTCGTCCCGGGTGTCGGGCAGGTTGAAGAAGCTGTCGGCGTTCGAGAAGTCCTTGTCGGTCTCCTCCTCTTCGTCCCGCGAATCGCGGAACAGGCCGCTTTCGGGTTCGGCATCGCGGGCGGTGTCGTCCATCTCCAGCGATTGGGCGGTGGACACCAGCTTGCGCCGTTCGTCATCCGTCATCACGCCGCCCTCGGCCAGCTTCTTGCGGGCGGCCTGCTGCACGGCGGCGTCCAGTTCGGTCTGACGGCACAGGCCCAGCGCCACCGGGTCGATCGGCGTCATCGACTGGATGTTCCAATGCGTGCGTTCGCGAATCGACAGGATGGTCGGTTTCGTGGTGCCCACCAGCTTGGAGATCTGGCCGTCGGTCAGTTCGGGGTGGAACTTCACCAGCCACAGGATCGCGTTCGGGCGGTCCTGCCGTTTGGACAGCGGGGTATAGCGGGGGCCGCGGCGCTTGTCCTCGCCCTGCGCGGCCGAGTTGAACTTCAGCTTCAGTTTGTAGAAGCTGTCCTTCTGGCCCTTCTCGATCTCGCCCGCGTCCAGCTGGTTGTTCGCGACCGGGTCGAACCCCTTGACGCCCGTGGCCACGTCGCCATCGGCAATGCCCTGCACCTCAAGTTCGTGCATGCCGCAGAAATCGGCGATCTGTTTGAAGGACAGCGTGGTGTTGTCCACCAGCCAGACCGCGGTTGCCTTTGCCATCAGCGGCTTTGTCATGGGCCTCTCCTTACACATCTGTCCCGCGCCGGGGATCTACACATCTTTCCCGTGCCGGGAACACGGCTGCGGGCAGGCCCGCGATGGTTCGTTTTCGGGAATTGAGGCGCTGTATAAGCCAAAGCGCCGACGGGGAAAAGGGTGAAATGCGGCCCCTCACTCCTCCGGCATCCGCAGGGCCATCTTGCCGATATGGTCCGACGCCTCCATCCGGCGGTGGGCGTCCGCGGCATCATCCATGGCAAAGATCCGGTCCATCACCGGGCGCAGATGCCCCGCCGCGATCATCGGCCAGACATGGGCGCGCACCTCCTGCGCGATCCGCGCCTTTTGCAGATGCGTCTGGGGGCGCAGTGTCGATCCCGTGACGGTCAGGCGGCGCATCATGATCTCGGCAAAGTTCACCTCCGCCTTGGCCGCCTCCAGAAAGGCGATCTGCACCAGATGCCCGTCATCGGCCAGGGCGCGGATGTTGCGCGGGATATAGCTGCCCCCCACCATGTCGAGGATCACGTCCGCACCCCCCACGGCGCGCAGGATCGCGACGAAATCATCATTGCGGTAATTGATGGCCTCGGCCCCCAGATCGGCGCAGGCGGCGCATTTCGCATCCGTCCCGGCGGTGGCGAAGACCCGCGCGCCCAAGCCCGTGGCGATCTGGATCGCGGTGGTGCCGATGCCCGACGATCCGCCGTGGACCAGAAACCGCTGCCCCGCGCTTAAGCCCCCGCGCATGACGACGTTGGACCAGACGGTAAAGCAGGTCTCGGGCAGACACGCCGCCTCGGCCATGGACAGACCTTCGGGGATGGGCAGGACCTGGGTCGCGCAGGTGACGGCGTGGGTGGCATATCCGCCGCCCGGCAGCAGCGCGCAGACCGCGTCGCCCACCGCCCAGGCCGTCACCCCGCGCCCGACGGCCGCGATGTGGCCCGAACATTCCAGCCCCATCAGTGCCGAGGCCCCTGCGGGCGGCGGATAGGCCCCCGCACGTTGCAGCGCGTCGGGGCGATTCACGCCGGTGAAGGCGATGCGGATCAGAACCTCGCCATATCCGGGGACGGGGGTGGGGACATAGTCGATGCCCATCACCTCCGGCCCGCCGGGTCCGCTGGCGACGATGGCGCGCATCAGCTCCGGCGCGCCGTCCATCAGGACATCCGGCCCGGCATGTCGTCGGCGCGCCCGGGCGCGCGGATGACCGAAAAGGGCAGCATCGCCGCGCGCACCAACGGGTTCTTGCGGGCGCGGGCCTTCACCCCTTCGATCTTCATGACATCCGCGATGCGACGGTTCAGGAAATCCCAGGTCGCATGGTGGTCGCCGCTGTCATCACCCAACCAGAACAGGACGGTCGCGGCATAGACGCCCGACAGGGTCGCGCGCTTGGTATACCAGTTCACATCCTCGGACGTGTCGCCCAAGGCGCGCCAGATGGCATCCGACGTGCCCCACAGCGCGCGCGCGCCGTCGCCCGCGTGGTGCGGCAGGGCGAACAGGGTGGACGCCCGGCGCACCGCCTCCCGGTCGGCCAGTTCAAGCCGCCTGCGGATGATGGCGGCCACGCGGCCCGAAATGCCCAGATCGGCCGGAAGTCCCTTGGCATAGTCCACCATCGCTGCATCGCCCCGCGCATGATAGGCCAAGGCAAGATCGACCGCCCCACGCGGAAACTGGGCGCGGGCGGACACGGGGTCCACCCCCGCATCGGCGATGGCCGCGCGCAACGTGGTTTCCGTCCAGCCATCGAACGCCACATGCCCAAGGGCCGCATCGATCACCGCATCCCGGATCTGTCGTGCATCCATATCGTTTGCCTTCCGTGCCAGAGAGTGGACAGCGGGAATATAGTCTGATATGTCGCGCCCGCCTGCACCAATTTTGTGCAAATCTTAACTTAGGAAGGTGGTGACACCACATGCAGGTCAGCGTTCGCGACAACAACGTCGAACAGGCCCTCCGGGCCCTGAAGAAGAAACTTCAGCGCGAAGGCGTTTTCCGTGAAATGAAGCTCAAGCAACATTTCGAGAAACCGTCCGTGAAAAAAGCGCGCGAGCAAGCCGAAGCCGTTCGTCGGGCTCGGAAGCTCGCTCGTAAGAAAGCGCAGCGTGAGGGCAACCTCTAAGACGTTTCGTCAAGCTGGGGCCGCAAGGCCCGTCGTTGAACCCCCGGCACCGCTCGGGGGTTTTTCGTTATCCGGGGCCCGTCAGACGGGAATGGCCGTCGTGCGGAACACGGTCTTCAGCGCAAAGGACGAATGCATCTGCGCCACGCCCGGAAGACGCGCCAGATGCTGGCGGTGGATGCGGGCGAAATCCTCGGTGTCCAGGGCCACGACCTTCAAAAGGTAATCCGCCGATCCCGCCATCAGATGGCATTCCAGCACATCGGGAATGCGCTGCACCGCCGCCTCGAACGCGGCCAGAACCTCATCCGCCTGGCCCGACAGGGTGATTTCCACGAAGACCGTCGTGGGCCGATCCATCTTGCGCGCGTCCAGAAGGGCGACATAGCCGGCGATGAACCCCTCCTCCTCCAGCCGCTGCACGCGGCGGTGGCAGGCAGAGGCCGAAAGGTTGGCCTGTTCGGCCAGTTCGGCGTTCGTGATGCGGCCCTGACGTTGCAGGGCCGCAAGGATGCGGCGGTCGATCGCGTCGAGTTTCATGGAAAAACCGGTCATGTCCGGACCCTTCTGGATCCGGCCCCGATCATACGCCGCGCACCGCCATGCGCAAGTCGTTCAAACGGTGGGCTTTTGCGCCAGAAGATCGCGGATCTGGATCAGAAGCTCCTCCTGCGTCGGGCCTTTGGGCGCGGCGGGGGCGGCCTCTTCCTTGCGGTGCACGTGGTCCTTCACGTTGTTGACCACCTTGACCAGCATGAACACCACGAAGGCGATGATCATGAAGTTGATGACCGCCATGATGAAGCTGCCATAGGCGAAGATCGCCGCCCCCGAATCGCGCGCCTGCGACAGGCTCGCCCCTTCGGGAACCGTGCCCGACATCACCCAATAGAGGTTGGTGAAGTCGATCCCGCCGATGATCAGGCCGATGACCGGATTGATCAGGTCCTGAACGATGGAGCTGACGATCGCGGTGAACGCCGCCCCGATGATGATCCCCACCGCCAGATCGAGGACATTCCCCCGCGCGATGAATTTCTGGAATTCCTTGAGCATGGGTGCCCCCTTCGTTCGTTATGTCACGTCAATATGACGCGGCCGCACGATTTTGCGAGGGGTTTGATCACCCCTCGCGCAGGATTCGTGCCGGACGGGCCGAGAGGGGCCGCCATGCGAACAGGGCCGAGGCCAGCAGCGTGGCCGCCACCCCGCCGCCGATGATCATCAGGGCGGACCATGGCGCAAAGACGAAGGTCGATTCCAGCACGAAGCGCATCACCGCCCAGGCGGCAACCGCCCCCGCAAGCGCGGCCACGCCCCCCGCGACCAGACCCATCAGCGCCGCGCGCAGGGCAAAGTTCGCAAGGATCCAGGCCCGCGTCGCGCCCAGCACCTTCAGCACCGCCGCCTCGTGCAGGCGCGCGCGTTGCGCCGCCGCCGCCGCCCCGATCAGCACGGCCAGACCGGCGGCCAGCGTGATCGCCGCCGCCGCCCGCGTCGCGGTGGCCACCGCCCCCATGATCTCCATCACCCGCGCGATGGCGTCGCCCACGGAAATGGAGGTGACGTTCGGAAACTCCCGCCCCAGTTCGTTCAGCAGGGGGATGATGTCGCCCTGCGAATGGATGGTGACCACATTCGTATGCGGCGCACCGGCCAGCGCCGCCGGGTTCAGCACCATGACGAAACCCAGACCCGCATCGCTGAAATCCAGTTCGCGCAGCGAGGTGATGGTCGCCTCGATATCGCGGCCAAGGACGTTGATCGTCAGCGTGTCGCCAAGGCCGATGCCGATTTCCGCCGCCTCGGTCGCGCCGAAGCTGACCTGCGGCGGTCCGGTATAATCGGCGGCCCACCAGTCGCCGGCAATCACCTCCTCGGCCGGGGTGTCGGCATAGGTCAGGCCGCGATCGCCGCGCAGGACCCAGTGATCGCCCCCCACCTCGCGCGCAGGGCGGCCGTTGATGCGGGTCAGGACACCGCGCAGCATGGGGGCATGGGCCACCTCCGTCACCTTGGGCGCGGCCTCCAGCCGGGCCAGAAACGCGTCCACCTGATCGGGCTGCACATCCACGAAGAAATGCGAGGGCGCGCGCGTGGGCAGGTCGCGGTCGATGGCCTGACGCAGGTTCAGGTCGATCTGCCCCACCGCCGCCAGAACACCAAGCCCAAGGCCCAGCGACAGCACGGTGTTGCGCAGGCCCGCCCCCTCCCCCACCGAGGCGAGCGCCACGCGGAAAGACGGACGCCGCACCCGCCGCGCCGCCCGATGCGCCAACGCCTGAACCCCGCGCACGGCCAGCAGCAGCACGACCATCGTTCCCGCGATGCCGCCTGCCATTCCAAGGGTCAGCTTCCAGTCGCCGGTGAAGACCGCCGCCGCGCCGATCAGCGCCGCCGCCAGAACGACCAGCGCCACGGCATAGCGGAGGGGGGGCCGCCCCTCCGTCCCGCCACGATAGAGCGAGGCCGCGCGCAGATCGGCCACCCGCGCCAAGGGCCACAAGGTGAACAGCGCCGCAACCAGCACGCCATAGACGGCGGCCTGCAACAGCGGACCGGGATAGAGGCCGACCTGCACCGGAAACGGCAGGCTGGCCGCCAGCCAACCGCCCATCAGCATCGGCAGGGCCGCGCCCAGCGCCAGACCGCCCAGAACGCCCACGCCCGCCAGCACCCCCACCTGCAACGCCGAGGCCAGAAGGATCGTGCGGCCCGTGGCCCCCAGAACCCGCAAGGTCGCCAGCGTCGGCACCCGCCGCGCGACCCAGGCCGCCGTGGCCGCCTGAATGCCGACGCCCCCCACGGCCAGACCCGCCAGCCCCATCAGCGTCAGGAATGCCGCCATCTGGTCCACGAACCGTTCGGTGGAGGAGGAGGGCCGACGCTCATCCCGCCAGCGCATACCGGTGTCGGAGAACTGGCGCAGGGCCTCGGCCTTCAGCGCCTCAAGATCGGTGCCGTCGGGCAGGTCCAGACGGTAGTCGGCATCGAACACCGTGCCGGGGGCCAGAAACCCCGCCGCGCGCAGCGCATCCAGCCCGACCAGCGTGCGCGGCGCCCAGGACAGGCCCCCGAAAGACGCATCCGGTTCCGCCCGCAAAAGGGCCATCAGGCGGAAGGGGCGCCCGGCCAGGGTGACCTCGTCCCCCACCGTCGCGCCCAGACGGGCGGCCAGCGTCGGGTCCATCACCGCGCCGGGAAGATCGTCGCCCGCGAAGGCCTGCCCGATGGGCATCGCGGGGTCGAGCGTGACCGCGCCGAACATCGGATAAAGCCCGTCCACCCCGCGCAACTGCGTCAGCACGCGGCTGTCGCCGATCCCGGCCATCGACCGCATCTCGATCGTGGTGGACACGCGGTCGGACCGCGCCTCCATGAAGTCCATCTCGGTCGCGTCGGCCTCGCGGTAGGTGAAGCTCATCTCGGCATTGCCGCCGAGGATCTGCGCGCCCTGCGCCGCAATGCCGTTCTCGATCGCCGACCGCACGGTGCCGACGGCGGCGATGGCCGCGACGCCAAGGATCAGGCACAGAAGAAAGATGCGAAAACCGCGCAGGCCGCCGCGCATTTCACGCCGCGCGATCCGCAGCGCCATAGGAACGGTGCCGGTCATGCGGCCAGACGCCCGTCGGCCATGTGGACCACGCGGTCGCAGCGTTCGGCCAGTTCGGGCGCATGGGTCACCAGAACCAGCGTCGCCCCATGATCGCGCAGGCCGAACAGCAGATCCATGATCTGCGCGCCGGTCGAACTGTCGAGGTTGCCCGTCGGCTCATCCGCCAGAAGGATCGCCGGGCGCGGTGCCCAGGCGCGGGCCAGCGCCACGCGCTGCTGCTCGCCCCCCGACATCTGGCGGGGATAGTGGTCCAGCCGGTGGCCCAGACCCACGGCGTTCAATTCTTCGGCAGCGCGGGCCATTCCGTCCTCCTGCCCTGCCAGTTCCAGCGCCAGCGCCACGTTTTCCTGCGCGGTCATCGTGGGGATCAGGTGGAAAGACTGAAACACCACCCCCATATTCCCCCGGCGGAAGCGGGACAGCGCGTCTTCGTCCATGGCGGACAGATCCTGGCCCAGCGCCCGCACCGTTCCGCCCGTGGGCCGCTCCAGCCCGCCCAACAGCATCAGAAGCGAGGATTTCCCCGACCCCGACGGCCCGACAAGGCCCAACGTCTCCCCCCGGTGCACGTCAAGATCGATGCCGCGCAGGATCTCGACCGGACCCGCACTGCCGTTCAGCCGCAAGGCCGCCTGTTCCACCTGAAGGACCGTATTCATGACCATTTCCCTGTTCCGCCCTTTCCGTTGTAATCACTCGACGCGGCTTCGCCATGCCCTTGCGGCATTTTGTCTGGCCCTGACGCCGGTCATGGCCCCCGCGCAGACAGTGGTGGCCTTGGGCGACAGCCTGACCCAAGGCTATGGCCTGCCCGACGGCGAAGGGTTCGTGCCGGTTCTTCAAGCATGGCTGCGGGACCGCGGGCATGACGCGACGATCGTCAACGCGGGCGTGTCGGGTGACACCACCGCAGGCGGGCTGAGCCGCGTGGACTGGGCGCTGCAACCGGACGCGGAGGCGCTGATCGTGAACCTTGGCGGCAACGACATGCTGCGGGGCCTCGACCCCGCGCAGACACGGGCCAATCTGGACGCCATCCTGACGAAAGCGGATGAGCGCGGGCTTCCCGTCCTGTTGATCGGGCTGCGCGCGCCGGGCAATTACGGGCCGGATTTCCAGACGGCCTTCAACGCGATCGCGACCGATCTGGCGGCAAAGCACGGCGCGATTCTGGCCGATGATTATCTGGGGCCGCTGGTGTCGGGCAATCAGCTCGACCGCCGCCTGATGCAGGATGACGGCATCCACCCCAATGCCGAAGGCGTGCAGCGGTTGGTGGCGGTTGTCGGCCCTCAGGTGGAAGAGCTTCTGACCCGCGTGAATTAATCCGACCAGCGGTCGGTGCGGATATGGGGCGCCAGGGGGGCCGCGCGACCCCAGCCCCGCGCCTCCAGTTCCGGGCCGTCATGAAGTTCGTCCACATGGCCCAGGCACAGATAGGCCACCGGCACGACATGATCCGGCAGATGCAGGATGCGGCGCAGATCGTCCTGCCGGAAGATGCTGACCCAGCCCACCCCGATCCCTTCCGCCCGCGCGGCCAGCCACAGATTCTGCACCGCGCAGACCGTCGAATAAAGATCGGTCGCCGGGTCGTGGGTCCGGCCCAGCACCACCGGGCCGCCCCGGCGGCGGTCGCAGGTGATGCACAGGTTGATCGGCGCCTCCAGAATGCCCTGCAATTTCAGGTCGGAATAAAGCGCGCGTCGTTCCCCGTCGAACATCGCCGCCGCCTCGGCATTGGCCAGATCGAACGCGGCCCGGACCTCCTTGCGCAGGGCCGGATCGCGAAGGATGAGGAAATCCCACGGCTGGGACAGGCCGACCGACGGCGCGGCATGGGCCGCCCCCAGAAGCCGCATCAGAACATCGTCGGCAATGGCCTCGGGACGAAACGGACCCCGCACATCGCGCCGTTCGCGGATCGCGCGATAGATGGCCGCCCGCTCCGCGTCGGAGAACGGTCCCGCCGGTGTCCGCCCCTGTGCCGTCATGATCCGCCCTTTCCCGCCGATCCCCACGGCATACAGTGGCCGTGGGCGGGGCACCACGGTATAGACGCGCGCATGATGGATACCTTGCCCCCCTGCCCCGAATGCCGCTCCGCCTATACCTATCAGACGGATGCCCTGTTCAACTGTCCCGAATGCGGCCATGCCTGGTCGTCCGAGGTTCTTGCCGTGGCGGACATCCGCGATGCGGTCGGCAACCCACTGGCCGATGGCGACACGGTCACGGTGATCAAGGATCTGAAGCTGAAGGGGTCCTCCACCACGATCAAGGTCGGCACCAAGGTGCGCGGCATCCGGCTGGTGGAGGGCGACCACGACATCGACTGCAAGGTGCCGGGAATCGGGCAGATCGGGTTGAAATCCCAATTCGTGAAAAAAGTGACGGAGTGATGTGGGGGCCTTCGGGCCCTTTTTTCATGCCAAGGCGCGGGGCAAAGCCCCCGAGGCACGGTCGTCAACGTCATGAAGGGTAATGGTGAACCCGGAGCGATTCGAACGCCCGACCCTCAGATTCGTAGTCTGAATTTTCTTCGTTGATATCATCGTCGGTTGTCTCGCGCTCCAGCCCAATACCGGGCTGGGGCAACCCGTTCGAAACGGATAGAGACATGACCCAAAAGCAACCCGATCCCCCTGCCCCGGCCACCCCAGACCTGACGCCGAAAGGTGTCGAAAAAGCTCTGTTCCCGCTGATCCGCATGATGAACGGCTACGGTTCTCTGCGGGATACGGAGGTGGTGGCGATACTGGAAACGACACGCGCGCTCGCGGCCCGCGCCACCTCGCCCAGAGACACGACACACACGGGTCTGCTTGCCGAGGTAGCACGGCTCCGTCCGCACTACCAATCCCAGACGGCCACGGACATCGCTCGGCGGCAGATGCTCGACCATTTTGAGAAGTTCGCCCTTCTGGACACCCCACCCGCCCCGCAGGAGACAGCGGGGGAGGCTGTGGCGGATGACACGCTTCACGCCGATCTTGCTATGGCAGCGGAGATGTGGGCGCTTCATTCTGTCGGAGAAAAAAGCCCTACGTTCTCGCGCGGAGACGCACGACACTATGCCGATCTATTCCAAAGGGCGCTGAGGGCGACCACCCACCCCACCCCCACCGCTGCGCCCACGGACAACGCGGCGCTGGTGGAGGCGTGGAAGATTGGACGAACCTCCACGTTGAACTGCATTCGTCACGGATGGGTCGAGGATCGCGACGAAAAAGAAATTGAGGATGCCATCCTCGCGATGTCACCACCTGCCGCTTTGGATGTCCTTGCCAGCCGTCCCGCCGAGGCGACCAGCCGCGAACGGGTGGAAGGGATGCCGAGCGGATTTGGATTGAGGGGGGGGCACGAAAATAAGCCCGCTGTCGTTTGGGATTACCACGACGAATGCTGGTGGAGGCAAGAATACATTCGCGCCGACCACACCACCCCACCCGAGGACGTGGGGGCGCTGGTGGCCGCAGAGCGGTTCATCAGCGGCTTTGAGGGCGATGAGACGCAGGTGGGCGTGGCGGACCTGCTGGCGACCATCCGCGCGGCCATAGCCAGTCACAAGGGAGGGGCGTGATGACCGATCTCCACATCGAGCCGATCACCGATGTCCGCGTAGGATCCGTGATCGCCACATGCGGCATGTGCGGAAGTGACATTGAGATAGAGCACAAGCATCTCGACCATGAGACAGGTCGCGTTTGCGC
Organism: Falsirhodobacter halotolerans; assembly: GCF_022899245.1. NCBI lineage: Bacteria > Pseudomonadati > Pseudomonadota > Alphaproteobacteria > Rhodobacterales > Paracoccaceae > Falsirhodobacter > Falsirhodobacter halotolerans. The sequence continues at coordinate 371,653 of NZ_JALJAZ010000001.1, read as the reverse complement.
GTCTGGCGCATTCAAGCATTGCCCGGAATGCGAAGGCGTTTTCGATGCCACCGCCTCCACGTTTTCCGCATATCTCGAAGCAAACGGGGAAAAGGCATGACCCCTCCCATCCCCCACATCGAACGCCAGCAGACCGGCCCCCTGGGTGACCGCCACGTCACGCAATACTGGCTGTCGGACGGCACCCACCTGCGCAGCGAGGCCCGCACCCCCGACACCGCGAACCTGAATGTCGCGTGGGCCTATCGCGAGGCTGCGGAACGCGCACGGCGCGGGGGCGAGGTGCCGCAACCGCTGCTGCCCATGACCCCCGTGGGCTTCGCCCATCCCCGCGACGTGCTGCTGGCCCGCATTGCCGACGCGCTGGATGGCTGGCCGCAGTTCGCAGATCTGCGGCGCCAGGCGCTGGTCGAGTTGTTCGGCTCGATCGGCCCCGCCGCGCCCGCCTGCGCCTGCAACCCGCCCGAGGGCCACACCCATCAGACATGGTGCCCCGAGGGGCCGGGAGCGATGTATCCATGAATGCCCCAACCCGCCCCATCCTACGCTGGCATGGGGGCAAGTGGATGCTTGCCCCATGGATCATCAGCCACTTCCCCCGGCATCGCGTCTATGTCGCACCGTTCGGCGGGGCCGCATCGGTGCTGATGCGCAAGCCACGATCCCATGCCGAGGTCTACAATGACCTTGATGATGAGGTGGTAAACCTGTTTCGCGTTCTGCGCGGCCCTCAGGCGCAAAATCTGCGCGACAGCCTTCGCATCACCCCCTTTGCCGAGGTGGAATTCATCGAGGCGTATAATCCCGCCGATGATGACCTTGAACGCGCCCGCAGGACTGTCGTTCGATCCTTTATGGGGTTCGGGTCCAATGCGGTGCATCGGAGATCCGGCTTTCGGCAGAACAGCAGCCGGTCTGGCACGACACCGGCGCGGGACTGGATGAACTACCCCGACGCGATGAACGCCATGATCGAGCGATTGCAAGGCGTGGTGATCTCACACCGCAGCGCCTGCGACGTCATGACCGCCCATGATGGGCCGGACACGCTCCATTATGTCGATCCGCCCTATGTCTTCGCGACCCGCACTGATGCGGCCGCAGACTACGCGCATGAAATGACAGACGCGGATCACAGCCAGATGCTGGAGGTGCTTCGCAGCCTGACGGGGAAGGTGGTTCTCTCGGGCTACCCCCATCCCATGTATGACGACGCGCTGACCGGCTGGCACAGGATCGAGCGCAAGGCGCTGGCCGATGGAGCTGCTGCCCGTGTCGAGGTGCTCTGGATGAATTTTGCGCCCATGGGCGCAGCATCGCAGGGGGTGCTGATATGACCCCCATGCGGATCCTGATTGGCTGCGAGACCTCGGGCGTGATGCGCCGGGCCTTTGCCGCCCGTGGGCATGACGTCTGGTCTTGCGACCTGCTACCCGCCGACGATCGCAGCAATCGCCATATCGTCGGAGACGTGCGCGATGTGCTACGCGACGGCTGGGACATGCTGGCCGTGATGCACCCGCCCTGCACCCGGCTTTGCAACAGCGGTGTGCGCTGGCTGACTGCCCCGCCGCGTGGTCGGACCTTAGCCGAAATGTGGGCGGAGCTGGCCGAGGGCGCGGCCCTGTTTGCGGAGTGCTGGAACGCCCCCATCCCGCGCGTGATGATCGAGAACCCTGTGATGCACCGCCACGCCAAGGAGCGGAAGCCGTCCGACCTGCCCAAGCCGCAGATCGTCCAGCCATGGTGGTTCGGGGATGAGGCGTTTAAGGCCACCGGCCTCTACCTGCGCGGCCTGCCTCAGCTGACGGCGACGAATCGCCTGACCCCGCCCCGCAAAGACGAGGATCCCGCCCGCCACGCCGCCTGGTCGAAGATCCACCGCGCCAGCCCCGGCCCCGATCGCTGGAAGCAGCGCAGCGCAACCTTTCCCGGCCTCGCCGCAGCCTGCGCGGAACAGTGGTCGCCCATGATCGAGGAGATGGCGGCATGACCTGCCCTTATTGCGACGACCGCCCCCTGCCGCACTTCGTAATCGGTGGTGAAATGGCCCTGAGCCAAGACGAGATGGCCCTTTACATAGACAACCCAACCGGGGGCGATCCGCTAATCGTCGCCACCATCAAGCGCGTCTATCGGCAGAATGTCTTGGAGGCGATGGGGCTGCCGCTCCGCCCCGAATTGGCTGGGCTGGATGAGATCGAGCATGTCATTCATGCCGCCATGATGAAGATGATCAAGGTCGACGATCGTCATCGACGCCGATCAGCGGAAGAAAGCCCCATTGTCCGCGGATGGGCGAAGAAGGCGGCGATGCTCATCCGGGCCGCGTTACGCCCGTTCAGGAAGTAGGGCCACGCGCATGACCCAGAACACCAACACCGTCGTCATGCAGCGGCGGGTGGAGCCGCATCACAGCTTAGACGACTATCCCATACCCCCGTGGGCCACGCGCGCCCTGTGCGAATGGCTGTTTGCGGAGGAGTTGGCCGAAGAGACAGACGATGTGCGCGAACCGGCCGCAAATCGCGGGCTCCCACAAGCGCTGCGCCCTGATCGCGCACAGCGCCTTTACCGAGGGCTTAGGTCGGCGATCAGCGCGTGACCTCGGTATTGGGTTACCAATCGCGAATTGTCACGTTGAATGAACCAATCGCAACGGCGGTCTAGCGTTTTTGTTCGCTGCGTCATTCGATTTAATTGCAGCGAAAATGATAGCATCATCGACTGCTTTGATCAGAGAATTGCTAAGCCAGCGCATATCATATAATTTTGCTTGGATAGAATTATCGATGATATACTCAATAAGCTTCTCTTTGCCTGGCTCGGAGAGAGTAAGAAAGTGAAGATCGTTTATATTAGTCATGTCTTGACGCTCGTGCGTGATCTAGAATACTCGGTACAATTTTCTTGACAATGTTGCCGAATATGTTGTCGGGGGTTACGTATTTCGCTGCGACAGGGCCTGCAATCCAGTAGCCACGAACGAAGACTCTGCCTAAGGGATGGGTCAATAGAACTCGATCTCGAAATTCCCTCAGTTCCGTTACTTTCGGATGCCGCCTATCTCCATAACTGGCGGTAGCTACAAAGCAAATAATGCCACCACCATCGCTACTGCTATGATCTGGGGATGGCGGAGGGTAATCATCGTCGGGTGGGGGGTATCCATCGCCGTCTTCCCCAGGATCGCTCTCTTCAGAATCATCTTCGTCCGGCTGATCATCATCGGCGGGTGGAATATCGGGCTCATTACCTTCCGGAGGAGGATTTGGCTCGGGTATGGGCGGAGATGGGTCTGCGCTACCATCGTCTGGTAGATCTTCGGGTAGCGTATCCGGATCGTTAGGCACAGGCGAGGGATGGTTGTCGTCCGGATCGTCGGGGCGAGGAACCTGAGGATCTCCCGGCAATTCGCCTGGATTTCCGGGTCTAGGGGCGTTCACATGTGGATAGAGAACGTTCTTGATACCACCGGCGGCGTCGCTGGAGAAATACTGGTCTAGGAACTCGTGGTTCATGCCTTCAAATAGACTGGATACGCCGTCGCTATCTTGCGTAGCCTTCGCAACGGCCTCAGCTTGTTCTACAGTCAGATCGCCAATATATTCGGAAAGTAGTTTTGCTAATTCCTCTTTGCCTTCAATTGAGCCCTTCGGTGGTGACAAGTCAGATATTTGATCTTCATCTTTATCGCCCGCAGGAACTTCACCCTCATCTCCTAGCTGTGAAGTGAGATTTTCGTGAACGGCATCGTAGTGCTCCGCAGCATCACTCAGGCGAATGACACCAAATTTCCCAGTTTCTATAACTAGATCATTCGTTTCATCATCCTTTTTCAGCCCTGATATTGCCGAACGGATGTCTTCATCTGACCTACCTATTTTTAGGTAATCGCCAGCAGCATCGAAGCCGGTAATCGTGACGTCGCCGGTCGTTTGGATAGAAAAGAAGTCGTCACCGTTACTTTCGATGACAGAATTTGTATCTCCAGACAGGATTATCAGGTCGCCATCTGGCCCCGTTTTTATATAAGAATCTCCCGCATTCGATATAAAAACATTCGACCCTACCCCACCCACTAGCGTGTCGTTTCCGGCTCCCGCATGGATGACATCAACACCATCCCCGGCGAGTATCAGATCATCACCGTCCCCACCGTAGATAAGGTCGTTGCCAAGTCCGCCGTGGATTGTATCATCACCTAAATGTCCATAGATGGTGTCATTTCCCCATCCCCCCATCATCATATCCCCGAGGTCCGTATTCGGGTCGATTACGCTGTCTTGGCCCTCCATCCGGACGCCCACACCAGGCTGAGAAACGACAATTTGAATAAGACCATGCGGAGGCAGAACGAGTTCGCCGGCGGTAGCATTTAGTTCTTCGGCATTCGTATGCTCAAGTTCAACCCGAGATCGCGGCGTATGCGGATCGGATTCGTCCACAAAAGTCCCTGGTATGTCCTTCCCGCCAAGAGTTGTGGTGTAGATATGAACACCTTCGATACCGCCGGTCAGCTTCGCCAAGTCCAAGTCAACGGTACTGGACTCGTCCGATCTCGAAGAGAGGTAAATTACGGTTTTGTCACTGTTTCCATACGAGAACATTGCTACGTCCTCAGAGCCTGACTCGAGAACGTCGTCGATTTTCAGATCGGTTCGTTCTGTTCCTATCACGTTGTTGGCAAGTAGCCGGTAAGCTTCCCCTGCCGGAGTCAACCAGACATCTATATCTTGGGGACTTACACCTTCGTCATGGTTATCGGATTTTCCCGAAAGGCGTGTCACAAGGTGTTTGTATTGCCCCCCCCAGATGTTGGCCGACGTGACGTCGTTCTCCACCATCTGATCGAATGTCGCCAAGAGCCCGGCCATTTGTGGCATTCCTGGCTCATCCGTGTAGCTGCTCATGTTCCATTCTGAAAGGTGTACGGAAACGTGCTCGAGACCTTCAGCACCCTTAAAAATGTCAATATGCTTATAGAATAGGTCATGATCTAATGCTTGATCAAACGTCTTTGGGTAGTGATGTGATACGACAGAATCGATTGCTGCGCGCGCTTCAGCGTCAAGTTCATCAAGAATATCCTGGGTTTCGTTCGTATAGGTTTTCCACCAGGCGCCATTCTGAACTGCAATATTTGGCTCTGTGAAATCTTCCGGATTTTCAAGAGTTGCTTTGTATTCCTCGATTGTTTTATCGAGTTTTTTTGACATATAATTGGCGATTTTGCCATATTCTTGGGCAGTCATGGTTGTACCCCCGCCCCAATATTCATTTCCGATCTCAAAAGTGGCAATATCAACCTTACCGTATGCACCCAATAACATTTCGGAAACTCGGTCCATCATTTGGTCGATTGCGTACTCGTGTGGCTCTCGACTGCCAAATTCACCGACAGTAAGGAAATTGGCCGTTGGCAGGACAAAATCTATTTTTGCATTATGATCGTTAGTAAATTCAAAAGCCTCCTCAACAGAAAGTATATTCTCTGAGGATTCATCTTCATGAAATATCGCGTCCCAGCTTCCATCATAGGGACTGAGATCTTCCGTCACTGCACCGCCAGGATAGCGTAGCGATGACGTAGGGATCATGTCCAAATAGCGGTCATATGGCCCCCCTACGTCAGCCATATCTTTGTTGTACAGCAGGTGGCCGCCAAATAGGTCGCTGGTGATCATAAATGTCTCGCATGGATGTCTCACCGCGACTTGCCATGGAGTTGGTTAACAGTCCGTTAGTAGTATCCTGCTTTCTTCAATTTTGCAGATGTGTCACACACGGATTGGAAATCATGATTGCTAAAGTCATTGTCTGGATACTCGCATCGCTTTGGAAACGTTCGAAAAACCTCTCGCGATGGGACGAACATGCATTTTTTGCTAACGGTCCCATACTCGTCATGCCGAACGGTGACTTATCGATCGATGGTCATTCGTACCGCTTATGGGGGGTTGACTGGCCAGCGGATGGACACACGTGCCAGCAGCACCTCATAGCGCTTCTGCATTGGCGTAAAGTGTATGTCATGACTGCGGCGGCATGGGGGCGCCCCGATGAGGTTCGACTTGTTTGCGGACGAGGCGACCTTAACAAGCAACTTATCTCCGACGGTGCAGCCAGAAGATCCCGATAACGAAGTTAATACACCCAAATACTCGATGACACGTCACCGACATCGTGTTGCCGGTTTCAACGAGCGTTCTCGTCAACGTCACCGCCCCGCGTTCACCCGGTCCGGCACGAAATACCCCACCGCGATTGCGGCGACGAAGCCGATCAGCGCGGACATGCCCGGCCCCGCCAGCGCGGGCGCGGCCGTGGCCATCACCTCCGCCCATGCGGCGGTGGCGATCGGACCGATGGCGGACCCGGTCAGCAGCTTGTTCGTCGGCAGGGCCGACAGTTGCGTTGCAAGTTTCATGCGACAATCTCCGTGTTGAGAATGGCCCAAGTCTTGGGCCCGATGATACCGTCCGGCACGAGGCCATGGGCAGATTGAAAGGCGACGGCCGCCGCGCGGGTGTTCGCGCCGAACCAGCCGTCGACGCCGCGGGGATCGTGTCCTGCCGCCAGCAGGCGCTGCTGCGCGGTCTTCACCGCCGGGCCCCGTGCCCCGAGGCCGATCTTGGGCAGGTCCGGGGCCAGCACGTCCGGGATGGCCTGCCAGCGTTTGAAGGCGGCCGCGAGGCGAGTGTGATAACCATGCTGCGCATAGCCCGCCCCGTTGTAGCCGCGGGCGAAGCCAGACCAATCGTGACGGCGCAGGTCATCGTCCAGACCTTCGGAGGCTATGAATGCGACCATCGCTTCCAGATGCAGGGCTTCCGCATCACAGAACGCCGCCACCATATCGCCGGCATTGGCATAGCCCGCCGCCTTGTGGTTGAACCCCATGATCTGCCCCAGACCCCACGACGCCGAACGCAGCGCCGCGCGGGCGTCAATCTTCATCGCGAGTTCGAGGCGGGGATAGCTGTTCGCTGGATACGGCCGCATCCCCCATTTGGGATAGGCCAGCCCCTGCCCCTCCGCCGCCGTGCGCTTCTGACCGGCACCGAGCTCACGCCAGAATACATGCGGCTCGAACAGCATCTTGGGGCGGCCTTGGCGGTCGAACCCGCCGCCCGAGGTCTCCACCTCGATCACGGCGCGGATCTCGTCCTCGCCCACACCGATGCGCCGTCCGATGCGGGCAATATCAATCGCGGCCAGCGCCAGCGCGCGACCCTTGAACCCGAATGGGATCATGGTGGTCTCCAGATATAAAAAAAACCCCGCACGAGGCGGGGCATGTGTTAACTTTTTGGTAACAATGAACTAGTAGGCGGGATGTGTCATAGGGTTATCACATGAAAATTACATCCGACCTACTTATAAGCTTGAGTAGTTGTGCCTACGCAAATGGTCAAACTGACGTTGGAAGAGCACTCCTCGCTATAGTTGACTTTTTACCATGTGATTTGGGTTCTGCGACGCGTCCGCCCCTCCGAGACGTATCAAAATCAGATATAAATTCTGCAAACATGTTACATAAAACGTTAAATGACTCAGCGGCTTAATAGTTTGAATACTGTTAGACTGAACTAAGATGTTTTTGAATTTTTGTATTCAATTAACTTGAAACTGCAATTTCAAAAACATGCTCTATTTTAACGGTAAGGCATTTTTGAAAGCTGCTGATGCACAACGCCCGATACGGGCTAGCTCCATATCGTCACTAGTACAAATATTATCTAGCATCTTGTGGATATCGGATGATGATATTGAGGCTGATTGCATGTCATTTATACAATGCAAAAGGGCTAGGACCGAGGCCTTTCTGAGTGCTATTATCTCGCACTCCAACTCGTAAATCCGCAATATAGTTACCTCACTCATCTGGTGCCCATATACAAAGCCTAGGAAGCAGCCAAGTTCCGCCAAATGTTGTAAGCACATATATGCCTATTTAACGCTTTGTTAAGCACATTTTGCTTGTTGTTCACATTGTATGAACTTGGTACGTCACCCACCCCGCGTCCGGCGCAGTAGGTTCAGCAACACGCTGATCCTCCATTCGCCGGACGCGGGATACCACGGCGCGGTCAGGATCGAATACTTTCCCCGATCGATGTCGGGGATAATCAGCCACAGAAGCTTGAGCACCAGATACGCGCCATAGATCAGCGCGGCGCCGAACAGCACGTTCATGATCCCCCGCCCAAGAAACGCCCGCACCACCTCGGGCGCATAGGCCCAATAGATCGCCCGCGCCCCAATTGCGCTGGAAAGCCAGACATAGCTGGCCGCCAGATGCCACACCGCCGTGCCGTCCGGGCGCAGGAACAGCGGCAGGAACCCCCGCAGGATAAGCAGGTGCAGCAGCACCAGCACCGCCGTCACCAGCGTGTCGGCCATCAGGGCCAAGTCTTTCACCAGTTCAGGCATCGTTCCGCCCCCTCCTGCGTTCGGTAAATTCGTCCAGGACGCCTTGCAGGGCGTCCCGTTTGCGGCGCAGCTCATCCGCCTCGGCCTGCACGACGGCCACGGCGATGTCGGCCTGCAGCTCCAGCCGATCGCGGACCGCGCGCCGTTCGGCCGCGCGGCGGCCGGTCAGGATATCCATCAGCCTACCCATTGCGACGATCCTTGATGACCTCGGCCAAGGTGGTGAGGTCTCCCCCCACGTCGCGCATCGCGGTGGTGGATTCGGTCGAGAGCTTCGCCAGCCGTTCGGCGTTGCGCTCCTGGTCGGCAATCCGCGCATCCTGCACCTCCGTCAATCGTCGCCACAGGATCAGCAGCGCGCCGGCCATCCCAACCAGCACCAGCCCGACCAGCCCGAACCTCTCGATGATCAGGTCGAGGTTCACGCCACCGCCCCCACCACGTTGATCACCAGATACCCGCCATTCGGCACGGTCTCGATCGCGCCATCCGCGCGGGTGATTTGGAACTCCGCCTCATGCAGCCCCGGCAGGGCGGTGTCGGTATCGGCCCAGTAATAGACCACCACCCCCTCCGGCGTGATCTGGCAGGGCTGGCGGTCCACCACCACCGGCCCGCCATAAGGGCGGCGCATCGAGAACGTCACCCTGTCCCCGACCTCCAGCGGGATCGGCCCCTGCGCCGTCTCCAGCACACGGGCCAGCGCGGGCGAGGTGTCGCCCTGCTTGATGGTGAATGTGTCGGCCATGAGAATCCTCGATGTCAGGTGAAGCGCCGCCCCGGATCACGGGTCCAGCTGCGGCTGTGTTCGGCGGTGGCGATGCGGCCCCGCGCCAAATAGAGTGGCGTGAGGCTGCCCCCGCCGGTCAGGGCGGGCAGATCCGCGCCGCCGGTGATGGCCGCGATCGGGACCAGCGTTCCGCCACCGGTCAGCGCGGGCAGATCGCCTCCGCCCGCCACGGGCGAGATGACCGTCGCCCGCCCCGCCGCTGTCATCGCGGGCAGCGTCCCGCCGCCGGTGATCGGAGTGACGGGCAGCGCATAGCGCACCATCACCGCCCCCGGCTGCGCGGCCCACGCGCCGTTCGTGGCCCCGCCGGTGCCCCATGTGCCGACGCCTTCGGGGCGCACCGGGGCCGCTCCACTCCGCCCGCCGCTGCCGCCGGGGGCATAAGCCACGGAAACGCCGGTGAAGGTCAAAACGATGGGCGGCCCGCCGGTGCCGGGATTGCCCGGCGACGCATCGCCCCCCGGCCCACCATTGCCGCCCCCGCCACCGCCGCCGCGTGTGCCGGTGCCGCCGATCGCACGGCGGCCGCCGTCAAAACCGGGATTGCCCTTGCCGCCGGGATAGACGGTGGATTGCCCGTTCGTGCCCGATGCCCCCGCGCCGCCACCATTCCCCCCATCACCGCCGATGGAGTTCTCAGCCCCGCCGCGCGTCCCAAGGCCGCCGCCGGGGGCCAGCAGTCCAAAGGCCGAGGTGTCGCCGCCCTTCTGCATCGCCGCCGTGGGCGCGGCGCCGATGGTGATCGGATAGCTCCCCGCTGGAAGGGTCCGGCCCGCGAGCTGCAGCACATAGCCCGCCCCGCCGCCACCGCCCTCCGTGGCATCGCCCCCGGTCCCGCCCGCGCCGATCAGCACCGCGTCGAACGCCCCCGCCGCCGTCTTCACCAGCGTGGCGGAGGCGGTCAAGATCCCGAGGCGATAGGCCACGCCGTCGATCCGCACCGTGCTCCAGACGCCCGTGCTCTCGTCAAACATCGTCATCCTCCGGTGGGGGCGGATTGGGATCGGTGAAGCTCACCCCGTCGAACAGCCAGCCGATCCACACCCCGTCCGGCAGGGCCACCCAATCGGCGCGGTCGGGCGTGGCGTCATCGGCCACGATGGCGTTCACCACCACCCCGCGCCGGATCACACCCAGGGTCGCCATCAGGCACCTGCGGGCAGGGTCAGCGGCAGGGCATCGACCCGGAACACCTGGTTCACGGCAATCGACAGCGAGGAGGCGGTGATCTTGATGAACCCGGCCTCATCGGAAAGAGTCACATCGCCGCTGATCGCCTCCTCGCCCCTGGCGGTGATCAGGACGGCCTCCGCCGCCACCCCGGCAGCGGTCGCGGTCACCTCGCCCACGGGCCGTAGCGCGGCGGTCCCGTCCACGGCGGGGGCATAGGCGGGCGTGGCAAGGGGCACGGTGGCCAGCACGGCTTTGCCTGCCGTGCGGATCACCAGACGGCCCCCGGAGAGGTCGGCCAGCATCGCATCCACCCCCGTATTGCGGCGGGCGGTCGAAAGGGTCAGGGTCATGGGAAAGGCTCCAGATATGAAAGAACCCGCCGAGGGGCGGGCGCTGCGGGATCAGGCGGCGGGTGCAGGATCGGGCGGGGTGTCGGCAATCGGCTCGCCGCCCAGTTCTTTAATCCGGGCGTTCGCGAGGGCCAGCTTTTCTGCCATCTCGTCCAGCGTGATGCCCAAGGTCAGGCAGCGGTGCTCCAGCTGCTCCTTGTGCCATTTCAGTTCGCGGTTCTGCGCGACGATGCCCTGCACGCTCATGCCTTCTCCTCCGTGGTGGTGGCCGGCTCTTCGACCGCGCTGTCATCGGGATAGGCGTAATCGACCACGCCATCGCCGAACGATCCGCAGCCCACGCCTTCGGCGTTGTAGAAGCGAACGCCCGAGCCGTCGCGTTCCTCGCGCACGGCCTCCGCGAGGGTGATGACGCGGCCAGTTTTCAGATGCACCTTGTAGCCCATGGGCTGTCCTTTCGTGGTGATGCGGGGGGCGGACCATTCCGCCCCCTCGCGATGTCAGGACGACAGCGCCGCGCGCGCCGCAGCGCGGCGGGCGGTGATGTCGTCTGGGACCGGTTTGCCGCCCTCCGCCGCGCGGATGACCATCCAGTCGGTGTCGGCTAGATACGCTGCCGCCTCCGCACGGGTCTGCGCGTCCTCTTCGGCGGTGACGTCCGAGGCCGTGCGGGGGTCCGTCCATCGGTCGTGGGCGATGTCGAACACCGCCCACGGGCCGGGGCGCGGGGGAAGGTTTCTGACCTTCCCCCCCTTGAGATACACGTCCGATGGGGATGCGCTGCTCGCGATGGCCGCGCCTCCCTCCGGGATGTTGGCCGAGAGGATCAGGTCGCTGTCGGTGTCGATGGCCCCGAGGCAGTGGCCTACGTCGTCAAACAGAAGATACCGGCTCATTTCATGGCCCCGATCGCTGCAAGCTGACCTTCGGCGGTGATGCGGGCAGCGTCCCACCCCCGCCACAGCAGCCGGACCACATTGTTGCCGGTCGTGCCCTGCACCATGAACTGACCAGACGGCCAGTCTGCGGGCAGGTTGTTGTCCGACTTCTCCGTGACGATCTGCCCGTTGACCTCCAAACGGATGCCATAGCGTCCAAAGCCTCCATCGTAATATCCATGCCGGATGGACCACCAAATTAGGATCGGCGCAGCTTGCGAGAGTGGGATCACCACCCGCGCCAGCTGAGCATAGGTATTCGGCCCCGTTTGCTCGACAACCGGCCCGGACATGCCGACCGGCACGGTGACCTGATTGTCGCCGATGTTGAACGTCCGGACGGCAAGACGATCGATAGCCCCATTTTCGAAGGTGACCGACCGTGCCGCCATGGCGTCCGCCGTGATCGACTTCGCGGCGATGGCCCGCGCGGTGACCGAGTTTGCCGCCAGGGCATTCGCCGTCACCGACCCAGCCGCCAGATGGCTGGCGAGGATGGCCGAGGCCGCGATCGCGTTGGCGGTGATGGACCCCGCCATGATCTTGGCCGCCGTGATCGCCCCATCCACGATCAACTCGCCGCTGTTGCGCAGACGCATTTCGAACCCGGCAAGATAGGCTGTGCCCGCTGTGGCGTCGTTGCCAAGGGTGATGTTCAGCGCATTCACCCCGTCCGGCACCCGGAACACCGCGCTCCGCTCCGCCCAATTGGACGAGGTGAAATGCGGCAGATCCCCGGCAGCGTAGGAGATGGACGCGAGGAATGACCCGTTCTGATCCCCGATGCGCAGCTTCGAGTTGGCCGATTGCCCGTTCCACGACGCATCGCGCACACCGTAGAACCGGATGAAATACTCCGCCCCCGGCGTGACCGGGAACGAGGGCATCTCATAAGCCACCCCGGACCATGCCCCGGCGATCATCAGCGCCGATTGGCCCCGATAGCCGGTTTGGCCCGACGCGCTGGACCAGTCACCGCGCCCGCCATTCGCCCCTGAAGTGGGAAGGAAGGGGCTTGTGGCCATCGCATCGGCCCCGTCGAACAGGTTCTCCAGATTGGAGACGGCCAGCTTCGACGTGGCGATGGCCTTGGCCGCGATCTGTTCCGCCCCCACGGCCCCGGCGGCGATCTTGGCCGCCGTGATCGCGTTGGCGGCGATGGCACTCGCCGTGACCGAGTTTGCCGCAAGGGCATTCGCGCTCACACTGTTGGCGGCCAAGGCCCGCGTGGTCACCGCGTCGGTGGCGATCTTGTCGGCCACCACCGCGCCCGCCGCCAGAAGCGTCGTGCTGATCGAGGCCGATTGGATCTCGCGCGCCGTGATGGCGTTGGCCGCGATCTGACTGGCCGTGACGGCCGAGGCGGCGATCTTGGCCGTGGTGACCGCCAGCGCGTCCAGCTTGGCCGTGGTGATGGCCCCGCTGGCAATCTCCGCCGAGGTGATGGTGCCCGCCGCGATGGCCGCTGCCGTGACGGCATTGGCCATGAGCTTGGCGGCGGTGATCGCCCCATCCACGATCAGTTCGCCTTGGGTCTTCCACCGCACGGTGACGCTGTCGAGATAGCCGTAGTATCGTTGCTGATCGTCGGAGATCCGCTGCACCGTCACATAGAACGCTGCAGCCCCCGGCGGGGCCACCACGCTGCCGGAGAAGACCACCGGCGTGGTGGATTGCGTGGTCTGGGTGAAGAGGTGATTGGCCGCCAGCTGGTTGCCGCTCCCATCCTCGAAGACCAGCCGCATGCGCACGGTCATCAGCCGATCGCTGCTGCCGCTCGCCCGTGCCCGAAGCGAGCCGAACACCTCGTCCCCCGGCGCGACCGGGATCCGCTTTGTCCAGGTGTTCAGCCCCCCGTCCATCGTGTCGATCCGCAGAGCGAACTCTGACGGCACGTTGGAGGGGGAGGGCAGGACCGATACCCCGCTGGCAAGGTTCCACCCGTCCGACGATCCCCCGGCGAAGATGCCGTTGGTCACCAGATTGGTGAAGTCGGTGATCACCAACTTGGAGGCCGTGACGGCATTCGCCGCCAAGGCATCGGTGCTGATCGCCCCGGCCTGGATATGCCCCGCCTCGATCGCATTGGCGGCAATTGCCCCCGCCGTGACCGAGTTCGCCGCCAAGGCCAGTGCCGTGACGCTGGCCGCCGCCAGTTTGCCCGCCGTGACCGCAAACGCGGCCAGCGTGTCGGCCACCACCGATCCGGCGGCAAGAATGGCCGTGCTGACCGAACCCGCCGCCATCTTGCCTGTGCTGATTGCCCGGTCGGTGATCTGGGTGCCGGTGATCTGCCCGGTCAGCTTTGCCGCCGCGATGGCCGCGATCTGATCATTGCCAAGCTGCCCCGACACGTCCGCCGCCGGAACGCTGGCCGTCCAGCCGCTGCCGGTGTTGCGGTAGAGCTTGCCGCCCTCCGTGGTCAGCGACACCACCCGCCCGAGGACGTGGGGCGCCCCCGGCAAGGAGGTGACCCGCTCGATCGGACGCAGCCCGTCCGCGAACTTCGACAGCGACAGAGCGGCATCCGCGATCTTGTCATCCGTGACCGCGCCCGAGGCGAGCTTGCCAGCCGCAATCGCGCCATCCGCGATCTTGGCCGTCGACACCGCGCGATCGGCAATCTGCACCGATCCGATCTGGCCCGTCAGCTTCGCCGCCGCGACGGCGGCGATCTGGTCATTGGTCAGCTGGCCGGTGACGTTCACCGCCGGAACATCGGCGCTGTAGCGGGTGCCGTCCCACGAATAGAGCCGCCCCTTGAAGGTGATCGTGGTGGCGGTGCGGATCGTGGGAAGGGTGTCGCCCTCCACGTTCTGGATCAGCGCCAGCCCCTGGGCGATCTTGGTGGCGTCGATCGCCCCGTTCGGCACACCGGCAAAGATCGTGGTGACCCACGCGTTGCCGTCCCAGCGATAAAGCACCGCCTCCGGCATCTTCAGCACGATCTTGTCGGGCGTCGGATTGGCCGGGAACGCGGTGACCGTCTCAATGCCCACCTTCGTGGCGATGTCGGTGAAGTTGTCCCAGACCTGCTGGCCGATATCGTCGGGCTGCAGCTTGACATCCGGGGCAGTCACCGACAGCCACCTGGTCCAACGGGCGTCATAGCCGCGCAGGTCGGGGCGGATTCGCGCCTCGTAAACTTGGCCCGGCACGATCCCATCGGCGGCGATCACCTCGCCCGCCGCCACATCGCCCACGGTGCCGCGCAGCGACACGGTTTCGCCCGCGCGGCGCACCTGCCACAGAACCGCCGACAGCGGATCCAGATCGAAGGTATCCCAAGACAGGCGCAGGGCCGGACGGCGCGCGTTGCCCGCATCGTCGGTCAGGACCACACCCGCCACCGTAAACCCGGCGGCAAGATCAATCTGCGGCGGCTGAAACGGCACGGCAGGCTGCGGGGTGTAGGGCAAGGTGAAGCCCGGTTGCCAGTTGTAATCTTCGGGATCGCGCTCGCGCAGCGTGACGCTGACCAGTTGTGTCACCGGATCCGTGGTGGCGGCCGAGACTTCGAACACCTTGGCGTCATAGCCGTTGCGCTCGCTCGACCAGGTGATCGAGTCCAGCGGTTCGACCGCGCCATAATCCGGGGGCAAAGTTAGGACGTGCCGGCGGAACCGACGCTCCTCCTCGACATAGGCCCGCCCCAAACGCTGCACCTGATCGGCATAGGGCGCTGCCGAAACAGTCAGATCCGCCACAAGCTCCTTGCCGCCATCGTCTGCAACGAAATCCGAGCGGAGGTAGAGCGGAGCCTCCGCCGCCTGCCAGTTCGACGCAGGATCCGGGAACGACACCGACACGCCGTTATGGGTCGCATCGAGCGCGGGGAACATGTCGAACGTCTGCTCCTCGGTCGCGAGAATGTCGTCATCGGTCAGATGCCCCACGGGCAGACCCGGGCCGCCGACACGTGCGCGCCAGACGCCACCGCTTTCCGTCAACTGGATGGACGCCGCCTTCGCCAGTTCCTCGATCACCGCCGCGGGCTCATCCGACAGCAGAGCCTCATACGAGGTACGCCATGCCGGTTCGGACCCACCTCCCTCCAGCGCCACCGGCGCATCGCAGGCGTCCATGGCCGCCATCCAGTTGGCCAGCGGCAGTTGCGCCGCCGTTGCCCGACCCCCATAGACCGCACCGCCCGGCAGGCGGATGCCGCGCAGCAGATTGTAGATCTGCACGGCGGGGTTCTCTGTCCCGGCCCACGTCGCGGGATTGCCCCACCGCTGCGCACCGTTACCGCCCACGCTGCTGTCGCGACGCGGGTCATAAAGCGGCGCCCCATCCAAGATGAATTGGCAGGACGGAAACCCTTGGAACCCCTCCCACCATGCGAAGGTCATGACGGCATAGCAGATGCCGGTGCCGACCATGTCCGCACCCCACGGGCGATCACGGTGATTGGCGTAGCGGCTGCGCAGCATGGGATCGGCAGCGGTCTGCGTCCCGTCGTAATACTGCACCCAGGCATGTCCGCGCGCGCCGCCGATGCTGACCTCCCGGCCATAGTCGGTATGCACGGTATCGGTGATCTCCACCGTGGCACCATCGATCATCAGCCCCGCCAGTCGCTGCCCCGGGCGCCCACCAAGGTGAATGACGTAGTTGAGGATGATGTTCGGCCGGTCGTAGCCCGACAGGGAATGGGCGTAGGGCGGGCAGACATGCGATCCGGCGACGGCATAGCGGCCCAGCACGAAGCTGTCAGGATTGATGTCGCCACGACCCGTATCGCTCGATCGCACGCCACCCGTCGTCGTTCCCGCAGCCGGGGTCGATGCAAGCGCCGTGGACAGGGCCGTCAGCGCGACCGAGGTCAGAAGCTGGCGCGCGACCGTGCCGCCCAAGGCGGAGGCGGCCCACCCGCCGGCGGCCAGACCGCCCGTTGCCCAGACGAGGCCCGCGCCGAGGGCGAGACCGCCGAGAACCTTGCCGACCTTGCTCATGCGGATACCTCGAAAACGTCCGTGACTTGTGACAGCGGCAGGGCCACCAGCCCCGTCTCGCCCAGATGATGTGCGGCCTCGCCGCCCCAGATGCCCATCGCAGGCCCGTCCAGCCCGGCCACCGCAACCAGATCGCCCACACGCGGCAAACCATCGCGGCGGGGCAATGCGCGGGCGAAGAAGGCGACATGATCGACCAGCCCCAAGCCGCGCATGATCCGCAGCCCGTCGCGCATCGTGGTATAGCGGCCGATCAGCCCGTCCGAGATATCCCGCCCGGTCCGTATCTCGACCCAACGGGCGGCGAATGTGGCGCAGTCATGCTGGCCATAGGCAAAAGGCTCGCGCGCTGATGCGGCGAGGTAGCGGTGAAGCATGATCATGGGGTGTCAGACCGTCTTGGCCCCCCAGAGGTCGCCTTTGGCGCCGCTGATACGGGCGTATTGCAGGAATGCGTCCTGCGGCCGCCGCGCCCGCAGGCTTTCGTCCGACCGCTTGCGCGGCAGGGGGCGGGTCAGCATCACGGCGTTGGACAGCACCGACAGCGTCGCTGTGGCCTCACCGCCCTGGGCGGGTGTGGTGATCGTCACCCCCGACACCTCCCCGTCGATCACGGGGCGCGGTGGCGCCAACAGCGCCCCGGTGAGGGTGTCGAATTCCGCCCGGTGAATCTGACACGGAACCAAACGCACGTCATAGCCGCGCAGGGCAATCTCCACCTCGGGCGCGATGCCCGAGAAGGTGATGTTGTGGCTGCGGACCTGAACCCCGGTCTCTTCCACGAATTGCGGCAGGCCCCCGACCGTGCCCGCCCCGTAATAGGTGCGGACAGCGTTCCCGATGGTGAAGTCCTGATGGTCGTCGCCTGTCCAAAACCCGATCGGGGAGGCTGCCCCCGTCTCCCGGTCCCTCGCTTCAATCCAGATCAGGTGGCGCGATATGATGCCAGCCCGCGCGGCGCGAGCGGCGAGAATGGCAGGGGCAAGATCGCGCATGGTTACCTCAGAGTCTGCTGGATATCGAACGAGATGCCGGAGACATAAGGTCGGGCGGCGGAACCCGCCGATACGCTTCCCGGCAGGATGATCGCCTTGAAGAACGGCTTCGACACCTGAACCGTTGCGCCAACTGCGGCCCCTGGCCTTATTGCGGGCGTGACCTCGATCATCGGCGATGCCCCGGACCCGATCACCACATCCGAAACGACGCGGTGAAAGGCATAGCGGGCCGGATTGGTGCCGTACTGGAACGACAGGGGGCTACCTGCCCGCAGGACGAACCCACTGGGCAGGCCAGCCAAGCGAAGTTCGCGACCGTTCGCGGCCAAAGCCGATATGGTCACCCCCGTCAGGCCCATCCTTGCAGCACGATGCGAGGCAGGGCATGGACGCACAAAGAGGCTGCGACCCGGCTCTCGCAAAACGCTCAACTTCGCGCGGATAGCTTCTGCGGCGGCGGGCAGCATGGGAGAGAGCGAAACCGATCCCGTCCATAACCTCGCACCAAGGCCCGCTGTCATGACAGCACCGCCCGCCGTACGACCGCTGAACTGCATGGCCTCGCCCAGATCGAATGAAGCCGACATCACCGGCAGGCCGGCAAAGAACTCGGCATCCATAGGAAACGGAACGGCCATCAGCGAAACCTCGGATTGCGATTGATCGTCTGCACCCGGTTGGGCATGGCGCTGTCATAGGCGCGCAGCCCCTCGGTCACCCCTGCCCGAACCATGTTCTGCACCTCGGCATTTCCCGTGGCGCCCGTCATGTCGATCATGATCGTGCTGCCGGAAGATCCTCCCCCCAGCTTGTGGTTCGGGATGACCGATCCCATCGCCCGGGGCACGATCACCTCGGGGCCCCGCTCCCCGACCACATAGGCCTTGCCGGGCGACACGGGCCCGCCATCCGCTCGGAAGCCCCCGAACACCTTGGTCAGCAGTCCGCCGAACCCACCGCCCCCACCGGCGGCTGGGGCCGTCAGCGCGCGTGACAAGGCCGACTGGATGCCGCTTTTCACGATGTCGTTCGCAATGCCCCGGAAGATGTTCCCGAGGCTCTCCCGAACGCTCTGACCGCTGGTGATCAGGCTGCTGAGTGATCCGGCGATGCTGTCGATCGCGTTGTCGAACTGCTGCTGCGCCAACTGCCCGCGCTCCAGTTCGCCCGTCAGCCGCGCCACCTCGTCAGCTTGTGCGCTGATCTTGGCGTTCATCTCGTCATTCAGGGGGATGCCAGCGCGCTTGGCCTCGTCCATGATCGCCCACTGCGCTTGCAGGCGGGCCACCTCGGTCGAGGACTTGCCGATCAGGTCGATCTGGCGTTCCAGCCCCGTCAGATTGGTATCCGTGTTGGCAAAGATGTCGGTCGGCGTTCGTTGGGCGGCAGAACCGCCACCCCCGCCACCGCCACCTCGCCCGCCCCGTGCCGCCTCGGCCGCCGCGCGTTCTGCTGCAAGCGTCTTTTGCTCCTCTCGGGCGATTTCCTTCGCTCCCTCCACGTATGCATCGAGCCGTTCACGAAAATCACGCCGTTGCTGGGGCGTGGTCTTGGTGCCCCTCGGAAGGTTTTCATCCCGATATTCCAACCGGGCCAATGCGCCCGCTTCTCCGACCGGGTCACCGACATACTGCCCCCGGATTTGAGCGCGGGCCAGCTGCTGCGCTTGGCTGCTTTCCATCGACGCCATGTTCCGGGCTGCGGCCGCCAACACGTCGGCCAGCGTCTGCGCCCCCTGCACTGCCCCGTCGAAGCTGATGCCCGCCGCCGCAAGGCTGATGTCCTCTGCGCGCCGCGCGACCTCGCCCGCCTCCTTCGCGCCTTCACGCAGCTGCGTGCCCACCTCGTCAAGGCTGTTGGCGACATCGACAGCTTCCTTGCTGCCAGTGGCCCGCAGGATGCCTTGGATCACTGCCAGTTGGTCCGCCGCGCCGGTGAAATTCTCTGCTGCCAGCATCTCGTCAAGGATCCGCCATGCTGCGTTGAACGTCTCGATTTGGGCGGGGCTGATTCCGAACTCGGCAACTTCAGCGTTCAGGCGCTCAAACTCAGCTTGCGTCTCTCGCAACTGAAACTGAAGCCTATATTGCTCGGCAGCCGCACGAGATACGCCACGGTCCGCGAGCGGGTTTCCCAACGCGTCGAGCCGCTCTTTAACTCCTGCCTGCTCGTCCCGCAGCGCAGCTAGGCGGCCGAATATTTGAGCGACCCGCTCTTGCGCCCCATCTAGCGTTTTGACCGCCTCGTCGATCGATAGGCCAAAACCTTTGAACGCGTCCTCACGCGCCGCATCGCGCAGCCGGTCCATCAGCTGCTTCACAGCCTCATCCGCCCGACCGAACCGCTCGATCATGTCGTCAACAGATCCCACAGCCCGCGTGTCGATCGCGTCGGCAAATTCGCCCATTGCCGATCGCACGTCGCCCAAAGCCTTATCGAAGGCCTCCGACTGTTTGGCGGCGTCTTCGCTGTCGCGCCCGACGCGAAACAGAGCAGCGCTGACGGGAATGGCGATCGCGGCCACGGTCCCCAGCACCGCACCGACCACCCCGAAGGCCCCGAGGAACTGCGGCAACTGTTGGCCCAAGGCAACCATAGCCGATTGCCCCGACCCGACCTGCACGGCGAAATCCCCGATCTGGAAGGATGCGTTTTGGATTTGGGCACGCATGGCGCCCATGTTGCGCCCCACGCCCGCCGCGCTGCCCGCCAACCCACGCGCGCCGTCATCGCCGCGGCGGAACGCGGAATAGAGCGAGGAGCTCGACCCCGCGACCTGACGCGTGGCGGCACTGGCGTCCCGCATCTCGGACGCAGCCCGCTCCACCTGTGCGGTGTATTGCTGTTGGGTCAGGACGCCCAGTTCCAGCGCCCGATCCAACCGGCGCACCTCCGCCTCATACTGACGCGAGGCGCGATAGACCGGGTCGTAGGCCTTGGACAACCGATCCAGTTCGCGAACATGGGCGCGGGCGGCGGCGGTGTTCGTCACGCGTCCCTGCGAATCCTGAAACGCCTTCTGCGCCTCCTGACCCTTCTTGCGATACATCGCGACG
Source organism: Falsirhodobacter halotolerans (assembly GCF_022899245.1). NCBI lineage: Bacteria > Pseudomonadati > Pseudomonadota > Alphaproteobacteria > Rhodobacterales > Paracoccaceae > Falsirhodobacter > Falsirhodobacter halotolerans. The sequence goes on along the minus strand of NZ_JALJAZ010000001.1, from coordinate 350,957 downwards.
ATGCGGTCGGCTTCTCGCACCAACTGGGCATCCGAAAAGCCCGCCGAAATGACAAGATCGGGCTCTTGCGCCATGTGTCAGATCCCCTCGATACCCAATTCCCGCATGCGCTCGACGCTCATGCCTCTGCCGCCGGGATTGGCCTGCCAGCCATTTGCCCGGCCATACCCGTCAAGGCAGGCCATGAACTCCCACAGGCTCATCACGCCCACCTGCACAGGCGTGAACCCCATCGCCGCGCCCAGCCCGTAATAGGTGCTGAAGCGCAGCTTGCCGTTTTTCAGGTCCCCGGTGTCGGCTCCACCGGCGAAGGCTCCCCCACGGGATCCTCCGGCGGACCGAACAACGCGACCGACAGGATTTCCTGACACGGCACCTTGAACGTAATGATCGGATGCAGATCGAACGCCTTCCGGGTCAGCTTCAGCGCTTCAACGTGGTTCATGCCCCCGCCGATCAGTCCGCAGCGGATGATCTCCACCAGATGTGTGACTGTCCATGCGCCGGAATTGAGGGCCAAAAGCACATGCTCCGGCCCGCAATCGGTTTTCTGCTGGATCGTCTCCAGTTCGGCGATGCCGAGGCGAAACGCGTGTTCACCGCCCGGCCAAGTAAGAACGACCGGCACCATCAGGTGGCATCCGTGAACTCGACGCCATCCTTGAACCGGATGTTCAGCGTCTGCGTGATGACGGCGTTTTCGGTATTGCCGATCCCTCCGATGCCCAGCGTGGTCAGCAGGCCGACACCATCGATGTATTCGACATCGCCCGCCATCCACGATGTGAACGCGAACCGGCACCTCTAACTGGTCCTTGGCCCAGGACAGCAGCTTACCCCGGTTGGACTTCGCCATCTGCGCGTTGATCGTCATGGTGACGTTCTGCGCGCCATAGGCGACAAGGGTTTGGACCGGCTTGGACCAGTCCTCGCAGTCGCCGGTCGTGGTTTCGGCCAGCGCGTTTTCCAGCGACAGGCTGATACCGGTGGCGCCGCAGAAGTTGGCGAAGGTGCCGGACCCGGCAAAATCCACCATGACGATCATATCGCCGCGGCGTTGAAGTTGAGGCAGTGCCATGTGTCAGTCTCCAGGTTGATCGGTGGTTTCTTTGGTGGGGGGCACGTATCGCGTGGCGGCCCCCGCCGCCTCGGCCTTGTCGATGACCCAAGCCGGATAGGTGCGGAACGCCTCATGCGGTTCAATCCGCATCGAGACGCCCCGCTTGACGTCCGTCGCATTGAACAATCGGTGGAATTGGGCCTTAGCCACGGGCAAACTCCTTCTTAATGGCCGCGCGGACCCGCTGTCGGATCAGCTTGCGGAACTCGGCCTTCTTGGCCTTCCAGCCCGGATAGAAGAACGGCTGGGCCGGTGTGCCGGGGTGGGTCCGGTAGACCTTCCGACCCGCCGCGCTCTGGTTCACGTCGTTTTCACGCCCCGAGACCCTGTCGCCTTTGGTACCGGGCGCGGTGCCGAACTCAACAAAACGCGCATAAAAGGCGTCTTTCGACCCGGCATAGATTTTGATCCGGAGCGTGGCATACTGGTCACCCTTATTCCCGCCGCTGCGGACTTCGTCGATCATGAACGTGCCGGGGGGCAGGTCCCCCCAAGTCCAGCCAATGGATTGTGCCAGCTTCCCGGTGCGCCCTTTGGGCGCCAACTGGCGCATGTGATCCACGATCATCTGCGCACCCTCCTCCATCGCATCCTTTGCGGCATCGACGGCAATGGACGGAATACGCTTGAGTTTTGCGGTAATGCGGGGCGACAGTTTGGCCATAAAATACAACCTTAGGCGATATATCGCTTGCCCTAAAAATCACGCGCATGTGATTGTGACCCACGGAATCAACCTAAGGACTTCTTATGCGTATTCTTCTTGGTGGGGCTGCTATTGCTTTGACACTTACGGCGTGTGGCCCTGTCACCCCGATCGTAAGCGATTTCAACGGGTCGAGCGTCAAAATTTAGCGTTCGACAATGACCTCCGATACTGCGGCAGAGGCGATGGCCAAGACGAAAGCCGAAGCAACCCGTGTTTGCACGTCGGGCGGTAAGAAGCGCGCCGAACACGCGTCCAGCCGCATGGTAGGTGAGTATCTCGCGGAAGATCTTTACCTTTGCCTTGAGAAATAAGTCCGTGGTTAGCCGACCATGCGCACATTCCCGGCATGTCAGCTAACCCTCCACCCCTGCCTCGATCTGCACGACGCCATGAACCGCCGTGGCGTCGTCCATCACACGGATCAGTGACACGCGCACCGGCCCGGACGTCAGCCGATCCGGGGCACGCCACCCATCCAGCGCCATATCCACCGCGCTGACGATGTCCTCCACCACTCCCTTGTTCGTGTCGTCCCAGATGTCGATCTGAAGCGTCACGTTCCGGGCCCGGATGCACTCCACGCTGGCCGCTGTGCCATAACTGGGGCCGAGGCTGGCGTAGGGATAGGCTGTGCCCTCCACCGCCTTGTCATAGACGCGGCCCACAAGCGCAGGAACCTGATCTATCAAGCGATCCATGACGACGCGCCGCAGTTCCCGCACATCGATCATCGAACCATCCCCGCCTCGGCCAGCATTTCCAGATTGCGCCGATCCTCGGTCGGGCGCGGCTCCTCGCGGACGTCATAAAGCCGCCCGTCAATCCGAACCCGCCACTCGCTGGTCACCCGCCGCGCGCGGGCGCTGTCGCGCATCCCGATGATGACGGGGTTGCGGCTCTGCATCCGCGCCTCCATGACGTTTTCGCCCCCGCGCAGAAACCGCAGGCTCACCCGATCGTGGAATCGCTCGTCATACCGCTGGATGATCTGGCCGTCTGCGTCTCGATCTTCCACCGGCTCCAGGAAGGTTGCGCGGTAGAAGTTCATTCGTCCTTCGCCGCCTTGGGCACCCGCGCGGCCCCGGCCTTCACAAGCGCGGCGGCCCGATCATCCGGACATTCCAGCTTGTCGCCCTTCTGAAACACCAGCCCGCCATAGACGTGCTTCCGCGTGAACTCGACCGTCTTCATAGCGTGGCCCTCCTGAAGCCTGCGACCTTGATCGCGACGACCGACCGGAACCGTTCCGGGTCGATCTTGTCGCCCTGTTCGTAGAATGACCGGGCGATGAAATACCCCGCCTCGCAGATCGCGCGCGGCACCTGCCCCGGCTTCCACCCGGCGGTGTAGGTCACGGTCACGCGCCTGGCGCGCGGCCATGTCGCCCCCGGCGCGGGCATCAATCGCCCATCGGCCAGCGCGAATCCTTCCGGCAGCGTTTGCTCTACCCCCTCGGCATCGGCATAGGTGACCGACACGCCCGACACCTCGTCAGGAAAGGCCAGTTGCACCTCCGCAAAGCCCGCGAAGGTCTCGGTGAACTCCTGCGCGACGACGGGGCGGTGCAGGATCCCGTTTTGCGGATCGCCCAGATAGCTCTCGGCCGCCGCCAGATACCCGGCAAGTTCGCCATCATCATCGTCGAAGGTGATGTGCAGACGCCCCTTCAACTCCCCAAGGGTCAGGAAATTCGGCATAGCACCCTCATCTGTTGGGATGGGGCGGCCCGTAAGCCGCCCCGTTGGATCAAGCTGCCGTCTTGTGAACGAAAGCCTCGGGCCGGTTCACCTCCAGAGCCAGGCGCTTCTCGAACAGGATCGTCACCATGTTCTCCGAGAAGTTGTCGCCGTCCTCGGTGGAGGCGCGGACGGTCATGCCCATGCGGTCCCAGATTTGCGCGCCCAGCGAGAATGCCCCAACAAGGAACGTGCCGGCGGGCATGCTGTCCGACTGCACGACCGGCATGCCCCACAGCGTGGGCGTCGCGCCGCTGGTCACCGACGAGAACAGATAGGAGCCTTCGGTCGATTTCAGCAGTTCGATCGCAGCCCAGTCTTCGGGATTCAGCACCACGCCCGAGGCCGGATAGAGCGCCTTGCGGACCTGCAGCTTTGCCACCCGGATATCGTCGACCAGCGTGGCCGGGGTGTAGTCGGTGATCGAGTCCGCAGCATAGGGTTTGGCCACGTCCAGCAGGCCGTCGGCCGCCGCGCTGCCGTTCAGAAGGTAATCCTCCTCCTTCAGCAGCAGGCCATAACGGCCCCGACCGTCGATGTAGGACCGCATCATCGGCGCGTCGTCCAGCACCTCCATCGACACCCGGAACCGGTGCGCGATCTTCTCAACCGGCACGATCTCCTCACCGAAGGTCAGTTCCGATTTCGGCTTCAGACCGCCCTCGGCGACAACTGCGGCATTGTTGGTGAACCCCTTCTCCACGATGGAGCGGATGGAGTTGCTCGCCGTGGCGCCCGCCGGGATCAGGCTGCGGATGCGCAGGTCCAGCGTCGGCGGATTGACCAGCCCGGACTGCTGCTCGGGCACCAGAACCGACCGCGAGACGCCGTTGGCGATCTGGCCGCTGTTCAGGATGTCCTTCATCTCCAGCATGACCGTGGTCGGCTGCTGAGTGGTCGCCTTCGACTTCCACTCGTCGCTTTCCACGAACTGCTGGCCCAGCGTCTTGCCCGGGGCGCCGGGGCCGAAGGCCGCCATCTTCTTCTCATGAGCGTCGATCGCAGCCGTCAGCTTTTCGATATCGGCGGACGTGCCATCGATCCGACCCATGATGTCGGCGGCATCTTTTGCCGATTTCGTCTTCAGGTGCTCGATCTGCTCGCCGAGATCCGTGGACTTCTGGTCCCGGTCTTCGAGCATGGTCTTCAGCTCACCGCGAAACATTTCGCGGACTTCATTCAGATCAGCCATTGCTGTCTCCTTTGATGGGGTGATCGGCCTTATTTCAGGCCGAGAAGCGCGTTCCGAATGGTCTCAAGGCTGAGGCCTTCGTCTTGCCCTGCGCTCACCTCACGTTCCGCGCGGACCCGAGCCACCGCAGCCGCCGCCGCCTTGGACTCGTCAGCCGAGAAATCCGCCTCACGCAGGATATCCTCGACAAATCGTTTCAGCAGGACGGGATTGCCCCCGTCGATGCTCTTGACCGACTGCACCAGCGCATCCGGCATCATGGGGAAGGTCACGAACGACACCTCCCACAGATCAACGGCGCGCAATTCGCGCCCCTGCGCCGTCTTCACGGCGTCCTTGGCGCGATAGCCGATCGACATGCCGTCGATGGCGCCGAATTCGAGGTTTGAGTGCACATCCTTGCCGAGGGTGGACCCAAGGTTGATGCGGCCTTCGACGTGCAGGCCGTCAGCGTCCTCATGGACCACGTCCCAAACCCCGACCACCTGCGATGCGTCATGCTGGAACAACATCTTCGGCTTCTTGGTCAGCCCAGCGAAGGCCCCCTTGACCACGATATCGCCGCCATGGTCGCGAATGCCGAACTTGGACGCGTAACCCGTCACCTTGCCGCGCTGATCCACATCGGCTTCCAGCGGGGCGAACTTGTATTGGAGCTTCATTCGCCCCCTCCTGTGTTGCCGGTTGTCCAGAACGCGTCGCCCTTGGCGGGCAGATTGAACGGCGACTGGCCCTCGCGGACCTCGTCGGGCGTCATCCAGGGTGCGTTTCCGCCCCCGCCCAGCGCCCGAGCGTAGATTTCCGCGCGCACCTGCGGCGTCGTCCGCATCAGTGCGTTCTCGTCGAAGTTCGGCACCGATTGCGTGTTGCGGAACAACGACCGTTTCAGCGCCGCCTCCCACCGCGTGATCCACGGCGCCATGGTCTGGGCCTGATGGAACAACATGGCATCGGCCACTGCGCCCTGCGCCCCCGATCCTGCTGTCTGCATCAGGAAGTAAGGATGAACGCCATAGATCCGGGCGATCTCCTCGACCTGAAACTTCAAGGCCTCGTTCAGCTGCTGATCCGTGGAAGACTGCGCCAGCTGCTGGAACTTTCCGTCCATGTCCACAACCGCGATGCCGCTGCGGCCGAACTGCTTCGACCAGCTTTCCTTCAGCCGCGCGACGGCGCCCTTGCTCTCCCCCTCCTTCACGAACATGACCCCGTAAGGCGCATTCGTGTCGGCGTACTGGGCCTGCTTCTGCTGCAGCTTTCGCGACAGCCCCAAGACATGGCGGCAGGCGTTCGTCACGTCCAAGCCGCCGAGCATGTTCCAGCGCGGGGAGGTTATCTCCAGAATGTCGTCGCGCGTGAAATCTCCCCGGACGCCGGCATCTTCGATCGTCACCGGCAGGACATACTGCCCGTTGTGATAGGTCCACTGCCCGCACCAGCCCGGATGCAGGGGCAGAAGCTCCTGTACCTTCCCCAAGGCATTGCGGCGGATGAACGCCCGCCCAGTGCCACTGAATACGGCGTGAAGGGTCAGCAATTCCTTGAACTCGACCCCGGTGAGAAGGTCATTCGGCTCATCGTTCAGCAGCGCGGCCAAATCATCGCCGCCCCGCCCCTCCGCCGTGAGCGGCAAGAGACCCATGCCACTCGCGATCGTGTATCCGGCCCGCAGCGCTGCCGCGACACTGGTGAACTCGCGCGAGCCGAAGTCGCCGATTCCCTGAAAGAAGACGAGATCCCCCTTGTTCGCCGAATGGTAGCCTTTTACCTCGGAGGGGCCGAAAATGCGCTGAAACCAGTTCATAAGACGATCAAATCCTCATCCTCGAGATAGGACCGCGACCGCGCGTCCATCTGGCTCGCCGCCGATCCGACCGCCATGGCGATCGTCACCATCCCGTCGATCCGCCCGCGTGAACGGTTCTTGTGGAAGTACTTGTTCTTGAACGCGTCAGACTGCACCACGGCATTAGATGCGCAGATCGTCGTCAGCCGGTTCCGATCAATGACGAGTTCACCCTTCAGGATCTTGTCCTCCAGATGCCGCATCGAGAGCGGCATGCAGAGCATCTTCTCCTCGAACACCACCTTGCCGCCTTGGGCATGGCGCACGATCTTGAGGCCCACACCGGAGGACCGCTCGTCACCGTCATACATCCAGCACGCGAACCCCGCCTCCTCGGCGGCGCGCATGAAGTTCTGGATGAAGGTGCTGTCCACCACCAGCTGCTCGACGTCGTGATCCGCGCACAGCTTCTGCACCCGCTGGACCACATAGGAATAGTCGATCGTCGCGCTCTTGGTGATGGTCAGCTGACCGGTCGCTTCGATTTCCCGATACGGGATCTGATCCGCCGTACTGCGCTCGTCCAGACGCTCCTCGGTCGTGAAATACCACGTCTTGACCGCCAGGCGCTCTCCCTCCCAGCACCCGGACAGAGCCGTCAGGTCGTTCTTCTCCGACAGGTCGAGAGACAGGTGCAGCCTGCGACCGACCATCTCGGCCTCGTCGATCTCGCCCTGCGTCCCCTCCCAGGCATCCTCCGCGATCCAGAACCCCGCCGTCCCGACTGGAATGCCGAAGTAGAGCCGCTTCGTCGTCAGCGCCGTGCTGATCATGTTGCGCGAGGTCTGGACCTCCTTGCGGACGTTGTCGATCGGATAGGTGATCCCGAGCGCGGGAAGCGATTTCACCCAGCAGCTTTCATCGTGGAACGGGTCATCGCCCTTGTCCGTCCGCGCGATGAACGCGAACGCGCTGTCATCGGTGTTCTCCCCGCGCAGGACGCGCTGGAAATACTCGCTGTATTCCGTCCCCACCTGCTGATCGACCGACGGCGTGTTCGTGCCCAGAACCATCATGGGATCGCCGGACATCTTGGCGATGGCCGCGCGCCAGACCGAAATGGCCTTGTTCGATTTCATCTCGTGGATCTCGTCCCCGAGAACGAGAACCGGCTTCGGCCCGGAGATCGCATCGCTGTTGGCGACCGGCTCGAACTTCGATCCGCTGGACGGATGCTCGATCCGCCAGGCGTTGTCCCCCGTGCCCCGGATCATCACCCGTTGCGTCGTCTCAAGCGTATCTTCACCCTCGTCCGGGATCGGGGCGCGGCACATGGCCACGGCATCCCGGAACATCACGTTCGCCGTCTTCCGATCCTCGCCGATGCAATAGACCTCCGCCCGCCGCTTCTTCCGCCCGATGATCTCGTAAAGGCCCAAGCCTGCCATCAGCGGCGACTTCGCCTGCCCTTTGCCCGTTTCCATCCACACGAACCGAAACCGGCGCAGCCCGTTTGCGTCCTTCCAGCCATAGATCGATCCGACCACGAACAGGTGCCAGGGCAGCAGATTGAACGGCTCGCCGACCTTCGCGCCCTCCGTGATGCTGAGGACCGAGGGGAAAAAATCTATCGCCCGCTCCGCCGCGGCGACGTCCCACGATAGCCCGCGCTTCTTGCCGTCCTTCAGGTCGCGCAGATGCCGTTCCGCCGCGAGCCGCACCAACTCCCCAACGATGATCTTGCCCGCCACCACCTTGCGCGCCCATTCCGTCGTCCGATCAGTCAAGATACCTACTCGCCTTGGACTTCGGTCGGGGCGGCGCCGGGGCGTCGCCCTCGTCATGCTTCGCCGGGATCGCCAGCGCGGCCTCGAACTTCATGATCTGCTCGTTCAGCTTTCCGACCGCATGCCACCGCATGTTGGCGAACTGCCCGCCGCTTTCCGCCTGCAGCGTCGGCCCCTCGGCCATGGCCTGCGGATAGAGGAACTCGTATTCGGTCAGCGCGCGGACATAGCGGTCCACGATCCGCACGCGGCCCGATGTGACCAGCTTGCGAGCCTTCAGATCGGCCATGCGTTCCTTCCACAGGACCGCCGCGAAGGCAGCCATTTCCTCCGCTTGGCCATGGGCCTCGAACACGCGGCTGTACGTGGGCATCCGGTACGTCACGGGGACACCCCTCTTTCGCAAGCGTTCTCAGTGAAATCGGACCTGGGGCGCGGGTCTGGCGGACCTACCCCCCCTCTTTTTTATCGAGGGGCCCTAAAAATGTGACATTTTTGCATGTCAATGAAAATCGGCGGAAAATCGGGGCCGAAAGGCAAAAAATCGGTCCGATCCCCCCGGTTCACCAGCCGTCCGACCGCTGCATCCTACTGCCGCGCTCCTGCCTCGCCTTGACCGACCCGTGACACCGCTTGCACAGGCACTGGAGGTTTGTGGCGTCCCAGAACAGGTCGTCATCCCCACGGTGGGGCACCTTGTGATCCACCTCTGCGGCGGAGGGGCCCGAGCGGCCCGAGGTGGTCAGGCATCCGCACATCTGGCATTCGGCACTATCGCGGGCGATGATGCGCTCCCGGAGGCGCTGCCATCGCGCTGTCTTGTATCGGGCGTCGGTTGCGCCGCTGGGACGGATCATGCTGCTTTACCCGAATTGACCGCCCGGCTGGGATGCATGGGGCCGAGGCCACGGGCCCTCATACGATTGACGTGACGGCGTTTATCCTAATATAGGGATAAAACACACCACATTTGTCATTATTTAATGACGTTTTCTCTTGCCTGACTGCATCGGTCGTCCTATATTAAGGACATGGAAGGCGCGAGGCCAACCAGCCCAAACGGTCAGGGCAAGATGATCGGAGAGGAGATCAAGGATGGAATACGAAACCACTTCCTTGGTTCTTCAGGCCCTCCAGCTGGCTATCGGAATTGCCGCTCTGATAGTCGCCAGCCGGAGGAAGTGAAGAAAGGGGCGGGTCGAAAGGCCCGCTCCACCTCCCTCAACATAGGAGAAACAGATGCCTGAGGCAATGAGCGCCGACGACTTCTTGGCTTGGCTCAACCTGCGCGACATCTCAGGGCGCGAGGCAGCCCGCCAGTTGGGCGTCAGCAACGATACGATCACCCGATACAAGCGCAACGGTGCGCCGCTTCACATCGCCTTGGCCTGCTCTGCAATATGCCATGGCCTGCCCCCTTGGAGGAAAGCATGACCACGTTTGAAATCACGTCCCTCATTCTGCAGACCGCGTCGCTCGCTGCGTGGCTGGCCACACTGATCGTGCTCTTGAAGCGCCGGTGATGGAGCCGTCCGCCCTGCCCGTATCGGGTGGGGCGGATTGGACAGACGGCGGAATGCAAAAAGCGCGGCACCTTTCGGCCCGCGCTCAAGACATACGTCGTCACCCACTGAAATAGCCCATTTCGAAACGCCCGACAAGGCCTATCTTTTCCCCGCCCAATATTTCGCCGCCATGTCCAGCCCCTCGCGCAGCCGGTCCAGCCGGTCCGGCCAGAAGCCCTGATGGCAGACCATCCGCATCTCGCTCCAGACCCACGATCCCATCTGGGCATAAAGCACCTTGCGCTCTGACGCGTCGCGCAACTCGCCGTGCGTCGGATCGTTGTCCCCCTCATACCCGACCGGCGTGAAATCGAGGCAGGAACGACCCGCCGACACCATGCGGGTGCGCTCCATCAGCGCCGCGAAGTCGTGCCCCGCCAGGCACTGGTCTGCGGTGATCAGCTTCTTGGCCAGCATCTGATCAAGCACGTGCGCGTGTTCATCCACCGCCACCGTCACACCGGCCTCCTCTCCATCACGCAATACCCATGCGCCCCGCGCGCGCCGCTCGTCCGTTGGGCGGGCCTTGCCCTCCCGATCTTGCCAGATATCGGCGGTTACGGCGGCGGACGCGTCGCGTTTGGCATGTTTGCGCTCGCGCTGCCGCGCCTTCTTGGCCTGATCCTTGCTGATCTGACCCGTGCGCGCCGGGGCCTTGGTGGCGGCGGCGATCTGGGCGGCATAGCGGTCATGTTTCATGGTTCTTCCCTGCTCGGTGTCGGGTGGCCGTAGGCGTAGTCGATATGCGCTTCGACCTTGTCCCATGCGGCCTCGGTGGCTTCGCTGTCGTGGGCGCGGATGGCGCGCCGCAATTCGTTGATCTCGGCATACATCGTGACGACGCGCCGGTTGCCGTATCGCTCGGTCATGCGTCACCCCGCGCGATGCGCTCCCGGGCCCGCCGGATGCCATAGTGAACGGTGCTGTGGTCTCGCCCCACGGCGGCCCCTATGCGAGTGGTGGACCAGCCCAACCGCTCCTGCGCCAAGGCGTAGAGATGCTGACGGGGGTGGGACAGGTGGCGGCTCCGGTCCTCTCCCAGCAATTCGGCGGGGCTGATGCCATAGGCCTCGGCCACCTCTTCGGCCAAGGCTTGAAAGCGACGACGGGGCATCTGGACGGTGTCGGCGGGGGTCATGTGTCTTCCCCCGTGACCCCGAGACGATCCGGCCGCAGATACAGCCGCCGACGGAAGGCATCTCGCGGCAGAGCAATCACATCAAGAACGTGATCCGCATCCACATCGACCCCGGCCATGGAAGCGACTTGGCGTCCGTCTCGGCTGACGAAATACCGCCGTGCGCGCGCCAAAACGAGATCCGGGCGACTGGCCCGGCTGTGGTCTCGATTGAAGTCGTCCAAGGCCGCCAGCAGGACGGATGCCCAAAGACGGCGGCAGGCCGCAGCCTCGGCGGCTGTGATGCTCATGCGCCGCCCTCCTTGGACAGCCAGGTCACGAACTCATCGAAACTGCCGAACATGTCGATGCGATCCGGCGCGGTCCAGTGCTGCGACCCCGGCCACCATTCCCCGCGCTCGCCAAGATGCGACCAGAATGTGTAGTGCGATCCCATTTCGTCGTTCCTTCTGATCTCGGCCACATGGTGGGCAATTTCGTCCAGCCTCTCTGCGGCTTCCGCCCGTCGTTTGAAGCGTTCCGCCCGCGTCGCGCGTTTCTTCGGGGTCTGTGTTTCCTCGTTCATCCGTTCTTACTTCTCTCGTGATGCTGCGGATCGGTTCAGGGTTCGGCAAAGGCACACTTCGCCCGTCGTCGGGGCGAAGCGCGGTTCTGCGTGTCGGACGAGGGACAGGCATCACACACCGTCAAAGAGGCTGCGCTGTTCCTGCGCGGGATCGGGGTCAGGCTGTCGATCCATGGCCTTCGCTTCACTCCCCAAAGGGGACCTGGCGGCACCTTCCCGCGCGCTTTGACGGCGACACGCGGGCGGCTGCTCCCTTTGTGGGGGCATCCTGTGCGGGTAATGGGCGTGCCGCCTCCCCTGCCGGGGTTTCCCATCCCGTCATGTTCCGGGGTAGGGCCTGATGATTAGGAAGCGATGCGGCTATGATGGTCATTTCCGGCTGTGCCAATCGGTTACCAACCCGATCTTTCACCGCGATCCCCCCTGATTGCCTCGCAGGGATCGAACCCGTGAACCATGCACCCAATGGCTCACTTCGGATACGTCTTAACCCATGCTGACACCCCGCAAATGCACGGCCACGGCGCGCAAGCCGTCCTGCTGCATCATGTCGTTGAAATCCCCGGCGGCGGGCGGCATGGACCACCGCAAGCCGCTGCGACGGGCATAGAATTCGCCCGTGCCAAGCCCGCCGAACTGCTCGACAGGCTTGTCGTTGTCCGCGGCGATGATCGAACCGGGAATGCCCGCTGCGACCTTCGCGACATTGGATGCGGAAAAGGCGGCCAACACGGTCGCGGAACGCCCCATGAAGCGCAGGGCGGCGCGGATGGTCAGCGCGGTGGCGATGCCCTCGCATACCCACGTTTCGCGCCCTGTGGCGATCCGGTGCGAAGCTCCGCCCATGATGCCGCGCAGGATATTCTTCTTCGCTCCATCGGGGGCGATGAACTGCACCGTTGTGATGCGATCCCCGATCCGGCCCGGCACAATCAGGAACGGCCCAGGCCCTTCCGGCATGGCTTTGGCCAGCACCTCGCCCAGACGACCCGCAGGAAGATGACGGTGCAGATCCTCGCAGACCAACCCCTCCTCATCCGGGAACCCCTTCGCGTTCAGATAGGGATGCGGCTGAGGGCGGGCGGCGCGCACAATACGCTGGCATGTCGCCTCGATCGCGCGCTGATCCGCCTGATCCCGCTGCTCCTTGGCCGGATCGCGTCGGATGGGCGTCGGTGCGGCACCGGGACCGCGCACGCTGAACCGCTGCTGCTGCCCGGTGGCCCAGTTGTGCGCGATGCCGCCCTGGCGGTCGTCGAAAATCAGGACGCGGCCCGATGTGTTCTGCCGCCCCTTGCCCACAACGGCGGACTTGACCCACCGGCCGGGCGCGGGCGCCCTCGGCACGTCGATCCCAATGGCTTGGCAGGCCTCGCGCATGGCATCGTCCAGCATCATGCGGCCCTCCGCTTGCTGGCATTGCGGAACCGCTTCGTTTCCCGATCAATGAGGGCATAGGCCCCTTGGTCCACCAACGCGGGCGGCGATACGCCCCAGCTTCCCGCAGGCCAGTCGTTTGGATAGATGCTGCGAAAAACGCTCTTCGCCCAGCGGATGGCGTGATCGTCACCCTTGCGGCTGCGCTCGAAGCAGAACGCCAGCGCAGCATCCCAGACCGTTCGGGGATCCGACAGGCAGGCCGCCCGCAACCCGTCGCGTGCCTTGAGGGTAATGCTCTGCGTGTCGAATTGGTGCAGCGCCCCATCAACGGCTACGATGCTGGACCGCGCGGGCTTCTCCCACCCGCAGCACATGCAGGTGGTGCCGCGCAGCGCGCCGGAGCATTCCGGGCAAACGACCTTCTCGCGGACTTGCTCGTCGCGCTTGCGGGGCGTGGTGTCGCGCTTCTCGGCATTGGACAACTCCCCTGCCCCGTGTTCCCAGACGTCGAACATGTCGATCGCGAACCGCTCGACGTTGCCGCTGTGATCCAGCCACAGCGCCTTGTCTTTGCCCGAGGCGGACCGCATGACGCGCCCGATCTCCTGCATGTGGCTGGACAAGCTTTTGCGATAGGGCTTGCAGGAAACGCCGATCAGCGTGTCCGGCACGTCGAAGCCCTTGGTCAGCACGCCGCAGGACACAAGGCCGTGGATCATCGTGTCGGGGCGGCGGAACTCCTCGATCTTCGCGGCCCGCTCCTCGTCGCTGCGGTCCAGATAGCTGATCTGCTGGAAATTGTAGCCCGCAGCGGCGAAGGCTGCGCACAGCTCACGCCCGTGTTCGACGGTCGGGGAAAACACGATGGTCTTGGCCGGGCCCCCGAAATGCTGATGCGTCTTGGCGATCCATTCGGACACGACGTCCCCGACGATGCGGATGCCTGCCGAGGCGGCGCTGTCGTCCGAAAACTCCCCGAACTTGTTCAGGCCCAGGTCGGCATCATCGGGGCTTTTCGCCACGAAGATCGTCGGCTCGATCAGGTGGCCGTCCTCGATCAGCTTGCGAGTGGATCGGACATTCACCATGCCGTCCCAGTGCTGCCCCATGCCGGGGGTGAACGGCGTCGCCGTCAATCCCACCTTCACTGCGTCGGGGTGCTGGGCCATGTAATCCAGCGTGGATTTGTAAAGGCAATGGGCTTCGTCATAGACGATCAGCGCCGGATCGCGCGGCAGAATGCGGCGGGCCAGCGTCTGGATCGAGCACACCTGCACGTTTTCGCGGGGCGACCAGCGGTCGTTTATGCCCTGCACCACGCCATGGGGAATACCATAGCGCGCGAAGGTGTCGCTCGTCTGCTTGACCAGCGCGACCCGGTCCACCAGGAACAGGGCATAGGAGCCCTTCTCATGTGCCTGCTTCAGCAGATGGGCGGCGATGACCGTCTTTCCCGCCCCGGTGCCCGCGCACAGGATCTGCCGACGCACCCCGCGCCGGATGCCATCGCGCAGGACCTCCACTGCGGATTCCTGATAATCCCGCAGGCAAATGTCGTCGGGGGCGGTGAAATTTAGCATACGGTGATCCTCGCATATGCCTCGGCCTCGGCGTCGGCGCGCGTCAGACCAGCATCGAACTGCAGGATGGCGGCGCGTTCGTCCCACAGGTCAAACGCGGGCCAGACCTCGCGGCACACCTCCCGCCAATGCCCGCGCAGCCATACGATCGCTTCCGGCGACAAGCGGCCGGCGCGCAGCCGGAACCGCCATTCGTCGCGGATGACCTCGCCGCCATGGGCGCGTATGCGGGACAGGATGGACATCAGTTCAGGGCGATCCCCATGTTCTCCAGTTCGGCCACGCGCTTCTGCAGGGCGTGGACCTGACGCAGGGCGGCGGCGGCCTTTTCTGCCTCGCGCCATTTGGCGTTCTCGGCATTCTTCAGCGAGGCGGTCAGGCGGGTGATGACCTCGTCCTTGTCGTCGGCGCGATGGTCGGCCAGCTGCGCTTTGGCCGCGTCCAGTTCGACCTTCTGCTTGGCGGCCTTGGCGCGGACTTCCGCCAGCGTGGCCCGCAGCCCGATCACCTCATCCACAACGGCGTCGGGGGTCAGCTTCGCCAGTTCGCGGCGGACCTTGGCCGTTTCCGGGTCAACGGGTTCTTGATCGGCAGGTGGCGGCGGAGGTGCCAACGGCACGGCGGGCGCAGGCACGTCTTGCGGCTCCCCCGCAGATGCGGCGCCTTCCGGCTTCGTCGGGGCGATAAGCCGGTGTTGATCGGGTTTTGATCCGGCGCCGATGTTGGCGGTCTGCATGGTCGCCTGTATGCCGTGCTTCGTGGTGTAGGTTCGCGGCTCACTGTCATCCGATGACATTTCACGTTTGAGGCGTGCGGCGAAGTCATGGCTCACTCCGCATTGCTTGGCGATGTCACGAGCGCTCCACTTGGACCACTCCGTATCCTCCAGCAGCGTCATCACCGCGCGGCGCTTGTCGTCGTTGGACCGGCGTAGGCCATGCACGGCGTTCGCCGCTACGGAATGCAGGATCGCGCGGCGGCGGTCGCCTTGGCGCACCTCGGCGGGGATATCGGTGCGCCCAATCTGCGACCATGCGGCCACCCGGTGAAACCCGTCCGCCAGCCAGTAATCCTTGCCGTCGAAATAGACGACGACCGGGGGGAACACCGTGTCCGGGTTTGCCATCGCCTCGGCATAGTCGGCCACGACCGCATCATTGATCGCGGCGCGGGATTGGGTGCCGCCGTCCAGGCGGATGCGGGAAATCTCGACGCTCATGCCGTTCTCTCTTTCGTGGTGACGCCCCAAGCAGAGAGCGCCGCGCGGACGTCCTCGATGCTGCGGCAAACAGAATGGGGGATGCCATGGCACGACAGCTGTGCGGCCACGGCCTCTTGAATCAGGGTCATCTTTTCGCCGGACCGCTTGACCTCGATCGCGAAGCCCCGGCCCCCGGTGTAGATCAGCAGATCGGGCCAGCCCGGCTGCACCCCCATGGCTTTGCCCCGTGCGCCGTCGATCACGCCCCTGCGCCCGCCGCGATTGCCCTCATTGCGCGCGTGCATGATGATGGCATTCGCGGGCAGAACAGCCCGAAGAAAGGCGACGATGCCGATGTGTATTTCCTGCTCGGATTGGCGGACGACGTTCACAGCTTCGCCCTCCGTTCGGCCAAGGCCCGCGCCTCGCCGGGGAAATACCCCCGCGTCCGGGCGGCGTCCTGATATCCGTCCAGCTCGTGCCGGGTCAGCGTGGCGATGATTGCCAGCTTCTCGGCCATTTCGTCTGGGGACCACGGGGACATCGTCATCAGAACCTTCCCGAACGATCTGGGGAAAACTTTCCGAGACGACGGGCCGCGCGAGCGGCCCACCATTCCCCAAAGGTGCCAAGATGTGCGGCGCACCAGTATTCTGCGCGGGCGATGGAATGCAGAATCGCCCTCATGCGGCACCTCCATTTTCCGCGATGATGTCGGTGCACAGGGCGATACACTCTTCGCAGATCATCACCGATTGATCGCCTCGTAGCACTTTCGGACCCGCGATCAGCTTTTGAACCTCGCGATTACCTTTTCCGCAGAATGTGCAGAAATGGTCTGATTTCCCCTCCTGCCGAGTGAGCGTCTTTACCTCTGCCATGAGACGCTGCACGTCCCCTTCAAGGAACTCGACGCGGAGCTGAAGTTGCCGCTGGTTTTCACGTAGCGCCTTGAAAAAGATCATGCCGACGCTCCTGTCAGGAGGCACAGGGCGGATTCGCGCGTCAGTGGGTTGGCGATGGCCTTGCC
Source organism: Falsirhodobacter halotolerans (assembly GCF_022899245.1). Taxonomy (NCBI): domain Bacteria; kingdom Pseudomonadati; phylum Pseudomonadota; class Alphaproteobacteria; order Rhodobacterales; family Paracoccaceae; genus Falsirhodobacter; species Falsirhodobacter halotolerans. Next base: position 334,168 of record NZ_JALJAZ010000001.1, on the reverse strand, counting down.
GACCACCCAGCCCTGCGGAGCATTGCGCCCTTCGAACCAGTTTTCGGCGGTAGTGGGATCAACCTGGAACACATGCGCGGCGTGGGCCGGGCTTTCGAAGTTCTGGATGATGAACCGCTGCCAGACGGCTGCGAACGTTTGGCGATAGCTCAGCACCTCGCGGCGCCCGGAAAACTTTGGGGAGGACATACCTGTGGCTCCGTTCCTATGTTGCGCTTGTGAGACCGCAACAACGACAGCAGCAGAGGATGGGACGGGGGCCGTGGTCATGCGGCCCCCTGTTCTTTGAGGGCGCACGGCTGGTTTTTCGCCATGTAATCACGGAGGCGGACAACGATGCGCGTCGTGCAATCTCCGCCATGCTTCAGGCGAGCGTAGAGGCGGCTGTTGCCTACCGCTCTCTCCGTGACAGTCGCGGGGGACAAGCCACAAGCCGCTGCGAAGTCTTCGATTTCGGTGATGATGATTTGGCGATCCATAACCTCAATGTAGACTTTTGTCCACATGATGTCAACGGACTATTGTCCAGTGGCGAATTCGCTGCTCAAATGGTCATATCGACCAATGACTAGACGGTTTTTCGATGCCCTAGATGAAGCTCTGAAGGCCACCGGGTGGTCTATTCCGCACCTCGCGGAACGCGCTGGAGTGTCTAAGGACCAGATTACAAAGTTCATGCAACGGTCGCGCGCCGGATTGAAAGCGTCGACCAATGTAGATGATGCCGTGAAGGTTGCTCATGCCTTTGGCTTTACTCTGGACGAGATGCTTCAGGATAACAGTTCGGCCGATCGATCCGAAGCCGCGCGTCTGTGGCAGGAATTGACCGAAGGAGAGCGGGAGTTGTTGCGAGCCGCTGCACGAGGCCAGCCCTCTCGGCCCCCGGGGGAAACGCAGTGATCGAACGCAGCACCTCGACAAACCCCTTAACATTTTCCTCCGTCACACCCACCACCCGTTCCCTTTCCGTTCACAGGATAAGCGGATGGTCGCGCAGCGGTCAACACCGGATTGGCCGGCAGTGTTGACCCGCACTGCCGCCAACCGCATCGCCTTTGCCGCCCTCGCCTGCGCAGCCCTGACGGCCTGCACCCCAGCCGCCTACATGCCCGGCAGCCAGGTCGTCACGATCGACGGACGCGAGCACACCGTGCGCCGATCGGGCGACACCTACACAGCGCAGATGAACCGGACGTTGTTCGGCGGGGAGGCGACGGAGGCCGAGGTCTACGTAGGCAACCTGCGGGCGATCCGCGAGGTCTCGGGGTGCCCGGTAGAAATCACCACGGTTGAGAATGAGAACAGGCAGTTGTCGGCAAAGCTAGCGTGTTCTGAGATATAGGTCATGTAAGAATGAAGCGGATATCTAGGAGCAGGCTGCTTACGATTAGCCGATGGCAAAAAGCAGGTTATCAAAAAAAGTCGCGACGCATACCTGGAATTGGTGAGCGGCATACCGAAACTACCGTAATTCCCCCGTCGAAGCTGAGCTTTAGGCACAACACCGCTGCAACACTGCAATTTTTTCATCGAATGCGAGAAGCTTTCGTGAACAGAAGAAAGGTAAAGCGTCACGGGAGATGGGTATGGCCGAGGGTATTTGTTGATCTTTCGCCTATAGATGACCTTTCAATTACGTCAGCCATCGTCCTTTCGGCTGAGTTACAGAGATGGTCGTTACTTTATGGTACTCAGATCCGTGCGCGCCTGAGTAACCGATGGAAACCAAGAGTACGGCGAGTGCTGCGATCCCTAGGGACATACGAGCTGCTTGGCATGTCCCCTGTACCTGCAACGCAGTCGACCCTTGCGGATGAATTGGTTCTTCTTAACCTTGCGTCCGGCGTAAAAGGCCAGCCGGAGACAATGGACGCTTTGCAAAATGACCTGCTTGCGCTTGGCACCGCCCTGGAAGCAAAGATGTATTTATTCGAAGGGCTTACTGAAGCGGTAATAAATAGCATCGAGCATGCTTATGTGGACACGGCGGCACGCAGTGGGGATATGCGTGATGGAAACACTGTGTCGACATACCCAACGGCAGGAAGCCGCTGGTGGGCAACCAGTTGCTATGATCCTGTCAGCAAAAGCTTAAGGTTCTTCGTGTATGATCAAGGGGTGGGGATCGCTGCCACCCTTGACCGCGAGGAGGGCTGGCGTCGGAGGATCAGTGAGATGATTGTCAAGCTAGGCTCATCACCGTCCAAGTCTGACGCGCAGGACATAGAGGCTGCCTTTGAAATAGGTCGGACAAGGACAGGGCTAGATGAACGCGGTAAAGGTCTTGATCAGATGAGGGATGTTGTAAGAAGCGCAAGAGGAGGTTACATGCGCGTTCTTAGCGGTAAAGGCGATGTCGAGCTTACGGAAACGGAGTGTCGCAAGTTTTACTTGCCTTCTCATACTGGCGGAACGTTGATTGAATGGAATCTACCTTATGCTTCGTTTGCTAGAGATTGAAAAAGCAATGAAAACGATAAGCATCGCCAAAGACTTTACTAGATTTCCCGGCGGCCGTTACAGGAAGCATGGACCAGGCAGTGGAGAAGAATTCCGAGAGGTATTTTTACTTCCAGCCCTTCGAGCCGGTGAAGATATAGTTGTCACATTCGATGGTGTTGCAGGTTATCCTTCATCGTTCGTAGAAGAAGCATTTGGAGGACTTGTGCGGGGCGGCTTGTCAATTAATGACATAAAGCGCCATCTTAAGCTAGAAAGTCTGTCTCCCACGTATGCACCATATATAGCAACTGCTTGGCGATATATCGATGAGGCTGGAGATCGCTGACCTTACAAGATTTTAATAATATTCCCTGGCGGGAATTCTTGAGCGCTCTGCTGGGCGCTGCTTCTGGACCATTTCTCAAAAATTTTATTGAGGGATGGTTTGCTCGGGGCATACGTTTTCGTGCAAATAACCAAGCAATGGTAGATGAAGCCTGCGAGCATCTAGACATTGTCTTGGAAGAAGCGTTCAGCTATTGGAATTCGTCAGCGGCAGACCTTGGAAAACACGACACAATTTATGCTGCTCGTATCACCATGCGATTGCACCACGTCAGTCATCTAATCGCCCAGCGCTTCGAGTCTCATCCAAAAGTTTCGGTTTCATTAGCGCAAAAGATTTCCGATCTAATGAGTTATGCTACTGGGGGAACCTTTGGTGAGCCGGACAGAGAAGCAGAACCTAGATTACTATCTGCTATAGGCCAGTCGGTTCTTTCACTGGAAAGGGAGATCAAGAGGTGCGGCCGAGAGAATAGATAGATATCGATTTTATATTTTTTATCTCTAACTTTATATCCCGCCTTCACCGGCGGGCTTTTTCATGCCAGAAGGCCCAATTCTTTCGCCAACCCCTCCAGCCCCGCGATAGTCGCGTCATATGCGCCTTGGGCCTTCGGGTGTTCGTCGCGTAGCATGCGATAGAACGCCAGCCACTTCCCCAGATCCTCGATCGGATATGTATCCCACCATGCCTTGCCGGTGATGGTAAAGGTGCGGGCGTCGGGATCGTGGGTGACTTTCATGCGGTGGTTATGCCCGCCGGGCCGGATGCAATCAATGGCCGCCCTGCCATGCGCTAAGCATTTTCACCTCGGCCAGCCCTGCCCCAGCGGCACCCCGTTCTCAATCAGCTTCTGCCGAACATAGCCTTCGGCCACGTTCATCAACATGGTGACGCTGTGGCTGCCGAAGCCTGACAGGGCGGCTTTGGATGCCCGCCAAATCCCGCTGTCGCGCGTGTTGTCCAGAAAGTCGTGACCTTTCGCTGTCATGCGGAAGATGCCGGGTTGCATGCGCTGAAGGAACCCTTCGTCGGCAAGCAGCAGCACGTGATAGTCGTGCTTCTCCCGCCCGCCAGGCGGATTGTCATCATGGCCGATCGGGTGCAGCCATTCTTGTGACGCCTCCATATCCGCCAGTATCTGCCGCATGAAATCCAGATCGCGTTGCACCGTACCGCTGCCTTCCAATAGCCGGATGAGCATCGGGTCGGTGGGCGAGGATTCGCAAGCCATATCTATCTCCCCCAGCACCACGCTGGCAGGCGCAGGATAACACAGCGATTCGGAGCTGTCCGCGACAAAGTGGACTATTGTCCTCGTCAGGTATTGACGTGGACATTTGTCCATGCCATCCTCATCCCACACCCACCGCGACACATGAGCCGGTGGACATGGAGATGACCCGATGCACCACGCTTCCATCAGCACCGCCACCGCCCTGCCGCTCGCGACATACGACCGCTTTCTGGTAGAGACGTCGGGCACCAGCACCTACAAGGGCACCGTCTACACCCACGACTGGGCCCCGCTTGACGGACCCGTTCCGCTGACCTTGCACGACGCCATGCGGGCGATCGCGGGCGCCGCCGGGAACGACGACACCATGAGCGCCATTCGCTGCACCCGCATCAACACGGTGTCGGGCCGCTGCGAGGATGCCACGACCGAACTGCGCGACGCGTTCGACGAGTGTGACACTCCCGGCATCTGCATCACGAACGGCCCCGACGGCTTCGGCGTTCGCCGTTTCGGCACCGTCTACTGATTTCCCCGCCGCAGCCTCTGGGGTGTCGGTTCTTCACTGTCCCGGACCACCCCCATGCGGCGCACCTCCTCGGCCACACCAGAACCATCTGTGGCCGGGCCTTTTCCCTCAATCGCCGGAGCCAATCATGGCCGCCCCCGCCCTCACCGCCCTCAGCAACGCCATCTGCATCACCGCGATCCTGCTGGTGATCGCTTGGGCAGCATGGATTTGCCTTTCTCCCGCAACCGCGATGCAGGCCGTGGGCCTGATCCCGCCGCACATGGAGCAGCCGCAATGAAGCACGAGGTCATCCTTCGCACGTCCGAGCGCGACCGGACCGGTCATATCCACCCGACGCCCATCGCCATGCAGCAGCACATCTTCGACAGCATCGAGGCCGACATTCGCGCGGCCGATCCACTGCTGGAGCCGATCCCCTACCGCGTCTTTCGCCTCATCCGCGAGGGAATGGCGAAGGCATCGGCTGAACACGAGGCGAGATAATGGGCGGCCTGCCCCGCGTTCAGGACACCAGCCGATCACGCGACGTGTTCGCGATAATGGTCCTCGGCGGCGTCGAACGTCTGACCGAGGATCTGCGGCGGGGCTATCCCTTCGACGAGCAGTCCCTGATTGAAATGCGCCTCCTGCGCCAGCGCCTGTCGGCCTTCGACGCTGCGCTGGCCGCCCGTGAAACCACCCTGACCGAATAAGCACAGCACAGAGAAAACAGAGCAATGGTTGATTATATTGAAGAAAGCACCGGCGGAAATTTCAAGCCCACGCCCGAAGGACAGCACGAGATGATCTGCTGCCGCGTGATTGACATGGGCACGCACAAAAGCGAGTATCAGGGCGAGGTCAAGCACAACCGGAAAATCCTGATCTCGTGGGAAATCCCGGGCGTCCGCACCGAGATCGACGGCAAGGATGTTCCGGCGATCCACAGCGAGCGCTTCACCTGGTCCTTCCACGAAAAGGCGAACCTGCGCAAATTTCTTGAGAATTGGCGCGGCACTCCGTTCAAGCCCGAGGATTTTCGCGGCCAGAACGGCAACGGCTTTCGGATCAGTCGTTTGGTTGGCGTCCCCTGCTATGCGCAAATCATGCACGAGACCGGCAACAACGGTCGCACCTATTCCAACATGACCTCGATCATGCGGTTTCCGGGCAAGCAGGAGGCCTGGCCAAAGGCAGAAGGCGATACGATCTTCTTCGATCTCGACAATTTCGACCAGGGCATTTTCGACAAGCTGTCCAAGCGCCTGAAAGCGCAGATCGCTGAGACGCCGGAGGGTGCCGAACTGATCCACCGCGGCGTGATGCATTATGCAGCTGATGATGCGGCCGGTCCGGGTCAGCCGAACGGTGATCGCGGCCAAGCTTCGAGCGGTGGAACGGCAGCCGGGGCGAGCACCGGCGGAGCATCGCAGGTCTATGACGACGAAATCCCCTTCCAGATCGATCGGAGGCTGTAATGAGCGGTCAGACCGTCATTCTGCGCGGCGCCAGTCAACGGGACTTCGCCCGGCACCTGATCAGCCTCGCGCCGCAGGACGCGGTGGTGACGGTCCGCGCCGCAACGCGCACGAACGACCAGAACGCCCTCATGTGGGCGCTCCTGTCCGACGTCAGCCGCGCGAAACCGCAAGGCCGCTGCCACACGTCGGAGGTCTGGAAGGCGCTTTTCATGCACGCCTGCGGCCATGCCACGCAATTTCAAATGGGGCTGGACGGCCAGCCGTTCCCCGTGGGCTTTCGCACGTCCAACCTGTCGAAGGGCCAGATGAGCGACCTGATCGAATTCATCCTCGCGTGGGGATCCGAAAACGGCGTGCGGTGGTCGGATGAAGCGAGGGTGGCATGACCGTTCACCCTGGCAATCTTGCGGGCCGCCCGCCCCTCGGGCTCAAGCGCCCAAAGCCCGAGCGCGGCACGGCGGCGGCAAGACGGCACATCGAGGCCGTGAAGCAATTGCCCTGCGTGATCTGTGGCGCATCGCCGGTCGAGGTACACCACTGCTACAGCCACCGATACGGAAGCCGAAAGCGCAGCGACTTCGAGACGATTCCGCTGTGCGTCCGTCATCATCGGATCGGTCCAGAGGCGATTCACCAAGATAAGGCAGCGTGGGAAGCCGCGAACGGGCCTGACACCGATTTCCTTTCCACCGTCGCTGACATGCTTGCGGGCGATTGGGTTAATCCATGGAGGAGAACATGAGCGTCCACGACCACACCTTTCACGAACAGGCCGCCTATGGCTCGGACCGCTGGGTCGCCATCACGCTCGGCAAATCTCTGGACTGGTTCAAGAAGCACCGGCCAGAACTCGAACGCGACGGCTTTCCGAAGAAGGACGGCCTCGTCGGGCTCACCATGAAGGCCGACGTGGAGGCGTGGCTTGGCCGGCGCCGCCGGATCGCGGATCATGTCGAAGCCCGCATTCCCGCGGGCGATCAATCGAAGGAAGACCTCGGTGCATTCTGACCCTTTCAAGGCCGCGCTGTGGGACGGGAGCGATCCGCTCTACGCCCCCTGCATGCGACGGGTAAAGCGCTGGTTTTACTGGCGCCCCCCGGCCCGCTATGTGACCGCCGGATACAGCAAGAATCCCATCCGCCTCCCAGGCGAAGCCGATGACGGCCAAGACGCCGCCCGCGCCCAGACGTCGCGCGACCTGACACGCGAAATGCTGCGCTGGTTCAACGCTTCCGAGGCGCTGGTCGAACCCGGCACCTGGCAATGGCTGATCGGCCGATACAAGAGCGACGAGTTCTCCCCGTTCCGCGAGGTGAAGGAAAACACACGTGCGGACTATCTGTTCAGCTTGGTCCGGTGGGAGGAAGCGATCGGGAAGACGCTGATTGCAGAGACGGACCACATCGCGATGAAGCGCTGGCAGAAGGCCATGACCGACAAGGGCCGCTCCGTCGCCTACATCAAGCGCATGTTCACGATGCTGCGGATCGTCACCAGCTACGGGGTCATCATCAAGGATCGCCACGCACGCGAGGTGCAGGCCATTCTTGGCGAAATGCGGATCAAGGCACCGAAGGCCAGAACCGTTAGCCCCTCGGGCGATCAGGTCGCTGCTATCATCACCAAGGCAGACGAGGCGGGGCAATCAGCCTTCGCCCTGGGCATCCTGCTCCAGTGGTGGCTGACCCTACGCGCGGTCGATGTGCGCGGCCAATGGCTCGGCTCCGGTGCGGACCGCCGGTGGGCAGACGGCTTGACTTGGGACATGGTGGACAAGGACCTATCGGTCATCCGCAAGACCCCCAGCAAGACCGAAGCCTCCCTGGTCGAGGTGTTGGAGTTTCCCGTCGTGCCGGAGATCCGCGTTCGCCTTGCCGCAATCCCGCAGGACCAGCGTATCGGTCCGGTGATCAAGATGGCGGACGGCAAGCCATTCGAAAAGCGTTACTGGGCGGCCCTATGGCGGCGATTCGCGAAGGCGGCGGGCGTCCCAGACGAGGTGCAAATGCGCGACACGCGCGCCGGTGCTATCAACCACGCACGGTCCCTTGGCGCGACTCCGATGGAACTTCAACATCAGGCCAACCACGCCGATTTCAAGACGACGGAACGCTACGTTCGCGAGCGGTCCAGCACGATCCGAAAGGTCATTGAGCTTCGCGCCAGAACGTCGAAGCAACCGACCTGAGACAACTCGAAGCAACCGACGAATGACCCATCAGGGTGATAGACGATCAGACGCTAAGTTTTACAGGGGATTTGATGGTGAACCCGGAGCGATTCGAACGCCCGACCCTCAGATTCGTAGTCTGATGCTCTATCCAGCTGAGCTACGGGTCCACTGGGGGGCGATGTAACGGCAGGGCGCGGGGGCCGCAAGGGGAAAATCGCGGCGAACCCGAAGAAAGCGACATCAGATGTCGGTCAGGGTGTCGGACTTGGGCAGACGGATCAGGAACTCGGTCCCCGTTTCGCCCGTGTGAAGCAGCTCCAGCCGCCCGCCATGCCCGCGCACCAGTTCGGCGGCGATGGCAAGGCCCAGACCCGACCCGCCCTTGCGCGTCCCGCCCTGAAAGGCGGTGAACAGATGCTCGCGCGCCTTGGGCGGCAGGCCGGGGCCGTTGTCCCCCACGCGGATCCACCATTCGGCATCCGCCTCCCCCCCGGCCATTTCGATATTGCCCGCCTCGCCCGTCGCCTCGATCGCCTGACGCGCGTTGCGGATCAGGTTCGACAGCACGCGATAGACCTGCTCGCGGTCGGCACGCACCATCATGCTGGCGGGAATGTCCAGGACGGGGGCGATCGGGCCATCCTCGGGCAGTTCGGCCTCCAGCACCTCCTCCACCAGCAGGCGGAGCGAGAATCGGGTCAGCGAGGGGGGCGGCTCCTCGGCCTTGCCGAAGGCCAGGGTGGTTTCGCACAAGGACACCGCGCGGGTGATCGAATTGACCAGCTTGGGGGCCGACCGTGCGACGATGGGATCGACGCTGTCGCCGATGCGGTCCGCGAACAGCTGGGCCGAGGTCAGGATGTTGCGCAGATCGTGGCTGATCTTGGCCACCGCCCCGCCCAACTGGGCCAGACGTTCCTTCTGCCGCAGGTTGCCGGTCAGCTGCGTCTGCATGGATTTCAGCGCCTCCTCGGCCTCGCGAATCTCCAGCACGCCGGATTTGGGGGCGATCATGCGGCGCGCATCCTCGGGCGCTTCGGCATAGACGGCCATATGCGCCACCACGCGGCGAATCGGCACGACCATCAGCTTTTGCACGGCGATGAACAGAATCGCCGCCGTCAGGATGGTGATCGCCGCCGAAATCGCGAGGATTCGCAGGCTGTAATCGATCATCGCCGCGCGCAGGGGTCCGGTGGACATCGCCACCTCGATCAGGTCGCCCCCCTGTTCGACGGGAAAGCCGATGACGCGGATGACATGGGCGCGGGGGTCGAAAAATTCCTCCACCGCATCGCGGATCAAGGCGGCGTGGCTGACGCTGCGCAGATCATAGGTGCGGTCGATCGGCGCGGGAATGGGCGAAGACAGCACCAGTTGCCGCACCGCGTCCCGCCGCAGAACGACGTTGTAGACGCCGGCATTTGACAGCAATTCCGCCTCCAACTGGGGGGAGATGGAGTTTTCCGTCGTCAACAGGGCCAGCGAGGCCAGCTGCGCCTTTTCCAGCCGCAACTGCAGATAATCCTCGCGGAAGCGGGCGATGGAGGGGACGAGAATCATGACCTCGGCCAAGAGGACGAACACGACCGTCAGCATGAGGAACCGGCCCGAAAGCGAGTTCAAAAACCCCGACCATCCCTTGAACACACGCCCACCTTGCACTTTGCCTGCAAGATACATAATCGGCCACGCCGCCATCGCAAAGGGTTTACGGCAAATCCGGGGATCGGGCGGTTGACTTGGCGAAAGCCTGCTTCTATAGGGCGTGGCTTGAGATTATTCGACGTTCGGCATCGGCCGGACCTGTCAGCGTGATGGAGCTTTACAATGAAGCGCACTTTTCAACCGTCGAACCTGGTTCGCGCCCGCCGCCACGGCTTTCGTGCACGCATGGCCACCAAGGGCGGCCGTCTTGTCCTAAACGCCCGTCGCGCCAAGGGCCGCAAGAAACTCTCGGCCTGATCCTTCGGGCCGACGTTTTCGGGACGTGATCTGACGCGGCCGCCGGACATCCGGCGGCTTTGTCATGCGTAGGGAATGGCCATGCAGGTTCTGACCAAACGAGCCGATTTTCTGCGCGCCGCACAGGCGCGGCGGCAAGGCGCGCAGGGGTTTCTTCTGCAGGCGCGGGCGCGGGGCGATGATGCGCCTTTGCGGGTCGGATTCACCTGCTCCAAGAAGTTGGGCAACGCGGTTGCGCGCAACCGCGCCAAACGGCGCCTGCGCGAGATTGCGCGGCTGGTGCTGACGGATGCGGGCCATGCGGGATGGGATTACGTTCTCGTGGGCCGTCCGAACACCACCGCGACGCGCGACTTCGCCGCCCTGACGAACGATCTGCGGCTGGCGCTGCGCCAGATCCACAAATGACCCCCCTTGCCCGCCTTGTCGCGCTGCCGGTGCGGGCGTATCGCCTGCTCTGGTCGCCCTGGGTCGGGCATGGCTGCCGCTTCCAGCCCACCTGTTCGGCCTATGCGCTTGAGGCGCTGGAAAAGCGTGGCGCGTTGATCGGCATCTGGCTAACCCTGCGGCGGTTGGCCCGATGCCACCCATTTGGCGGATCGGGATACGACCCCGTGCCGGAAAGGAAGCCCGACGATGCTCGATGATGCCGACGACATCCACCCCCTGTTCCACGGCGCGCCCAAGACGACCGAGTTCCGCAAGCTGCGCAAGCGTCTTGTGCGCGAGGTGCGGGAGGCGATGGACACCTATGGCATGATCCGCAAGGGCGACCGCTGGCTGGTCTGCCTGTCGGGGGGCAAGGACAGCTATACCCTTCTGGCCGTCCTGACCGAACTGCAATGGCGCGGGCTGCTGCCGGTCGATATCCTTGCCTGCAATCTGGATCAGGGGCAGCCGAACTTCCCCGCCACCGTCCTGCCGGAATTCCTGTCGAAAATGGGCGTGCCGCACCGGATCGAGTATCAGGACACCTATTCGATCGTGATGGACAAGGTGCCGCAGGGCCGGACGATGTGCGCGCTGTGTTCGCGCCTGCGCCGCGGCAACCTTTATCGCATCGCGCGCGAAGAGGGATGTTCGGCCGTGGTTCTGGGCCATCACCGCGACGACATTCTTGAGACGTTCTTCATGAACCTGTTCCACGGCGGACGGCTGGCGACGATGCCGCCGCGCCTTTTGAACGAAGAAGGCGACCTGTTCGTCCACCGCCCGCTGGCCTTCGTGGCCGAGGCCGATTGCGAGGCCTTCGCCACCGCGATGAACTATCCCATCATCCCCTGCGACTTGTGCGGATCGCAGGACGGGTTGCAGCGCCAGCAGGTCAAACAGCTTCTGGACGGGTGGGAGGCGCGGTCCCCCGGCCGCCGTCAGGTGATGTTCCGCAGCCTGATGAACGCGCGGCCCTCGCACCTTCTGGACCCGTCCCTGTTCGATTTCGCGGGGCTGATGGCGGGCGCGGCCACACCCCCGAACGACGCCCCACGTCTGCGTGCGGACCCGTGACGCGGGGGCGAAAAGGCTTGACCTTTGCGCCCCCCTGTCGTTGAACCACCGCTGACCTACGACCCCTGAAAAAGGTGCCGGCTGCTTCATGGAAAACCCGAAGAACCTCGTCCTCGCCATCGTTCTCAGCCTCCTTGTGATGCTGGGATGGTTCTGGCTGTTCCCGCCGGAGCAGCAGGCGAACAACCCCGACCAGCCCGATCAGGTGAGCACGACCGCCGATCAGCCGATGACCCAGCAGGGCGATCCGGCGGGCGGCGAGGTGGCCCCCGTGGCGGCCGAGGCCCCGCGCATCACCATCGACACGCCGGAACTGTCGGGCTCCATCTCCACCATCGGGGCGCGACTGGACGATCTGCTGCTGAAATCCTATCGCGTCACGCTGGCCGAGGATTCGCCCAATGTCCGCCTGCTGACCCCGGTTGGGGAAGATCGCGCCTATTACGCGCTGCAGGGCTGGGTGCCGGGCGGGGGTCTGGATTATCCCGACGTGCCGGGACCGGACACGCAATGGCAGGTGCAGGGCGCGGGCACGCTGACCGCCGACACGCCGGTCACGCTGCAATGGCAAAGCCCGGCGGGCCTGTTGTTCACCCGCACCATCGCAGTGGACGAACAATACATGTTCACCGTCACCGATCAGGTCCAGAACACGGGCGACGCCGAACAGCGCCTGGCCCCTTACGGCATGATCGCGCGCCACGGCCTGCCGGTCGATCTTCAGGGCTTCTTCGTCCTGCACGAAGGCGTCGTGGGCCGCGTCGATGGCGAGTTGATCGAGACGAAATACAAGGCGGTGCGCGACCTGCCCGCCGCCCCGCGCGAAAGCGGCCTCGTGGCCACCCGTGAGGCGACGACCGACGGCTGGATCGGCTTCACCGACCATTACTGGATGACGACGCTGATCCCGCAGGAGGAGACGCCCTTCACGGCGGTGGAGAAATACCTGCCGCAGTCGGACATCTACACCACCGAAACGCGCCAGCCGCTGATGACCGTCGCCCCCGGCGCCACGATCGAGACGTCGTCGCGCGTGTTCGCGGGCGCCAAGGAATGGGCCACCATCCGCCATTACCAGAACGACGAAGGCGTGGCGGGCTTCATCGACAGCATCGACTGGGGCTGGTTCTTCTTCCTGACGAAACCGATCTTCGCCGTCCTGCACTGGCTGAACGCGCATATCGGCAACATGGGCCTGGCAATCATCGCGCTGACCTTCATCCTGAAGGCTTTGGTGCTGCCGCTGGCTTACAAATCCTATGTCTCCATGGCGCGGATGAAGGAACTCCAGCCTGAGATGGAGGCCCTGAAGGAACGTGCGGGCGACGATCGGCAGAAGCTCCAGAAAGAGATCATGACCCTCTATCGCGAGAAGAAGGTCAATCCGGCGGCGGGCTGTCTGCCGATCCTGCTGCAGATTCCGATCTTCTTCTCGCTTTACAAGGTGATTCTGGTCACGATCGAACTGCGCCACGCCCCGTTTTTCGGCTGGCTGCAGGATCTGTCCGCGCCCGATCCGTCGTCGCTGTTCAACCTGTTCGGCCTGCTGCCCTGGGCCGCGCCGGAGCATGGTTCGATCCTGGCGCTGATCTTCATCGGGGTGCTGCCGATCCTTTTGGGCATCTCGATGTGGTTGCAGCAAAAGCTGAACCCCGCGCCCACCGATCCGACGCAACAGATGATCTTCGCCTGGATGCCGTGGGTGTTCATGTTCATGCTGGGCAGCTTCGCCAGCGGTCTCGTGCTCTACTGGATCACGAACAACCTGATCACCTTCACCCAGCAATACATCATCATGGCGAGCCATGGGAAACGACCGGACCTGTTCGACAACATCCGGGCAAGCTTCCGCAAAAAGCCGAAACCCGTGGCCGCGCCGGAAAAGACCATGCCTGCGAAAAAGGGCAAAAGCACCAAATGATCCGGCTGGCCGCCATATACCGGCACCCGATCAAGGCACACGGACGCGAGGAACTCGCGTCCGTTCTGCTTTCGACGGGGGCCTGCCTGCCCTTTGATCGGCATTGGGCGGTGGCGCATGAGGCGGCCCGTCTGGTGGAGGGGTGGAACCGCTGCGCCAATTTCTCGCGCGGGGCGAAGGTGCCGGCGCTGATGGCGATCACCTCCGCGCTGGAGGAGACGACCCGCACCCTGACCCTGCGCCATCCCGACCGTCCCGACCTGACCTTTCGTCCCGATGACGCCGCCGATCTGCCGCGCTTTCTCGATTGGGTGCGGCCGCTGATGCCGCCGGATCGCGCGGCTTCGGATCGGATCGTGACCGCGGGGCGGGGCATGACGGACAGCCCATTCCCCTCGATCTCCCTCCTCTCCACCTCGACCCTTGGCGATCTGTCGGCGCGGATGGGGCAAGACCTGTCGCGGCATCGCTGGCGGGGGAACCTGTGGCTGGACGGCCTGCCGCCTTTGGCCGAACGCGATCTGGTGGGGCGCGAGATCACCATCGGCACGACCCGCCTGCGGGTGGAGGAACCGATCACCCGCTGCCGCGCCACGATGGCCGACCCCGACACCGGCGTGATCGACGCCGATACCCTGGCCGCCCTGCATGAGGCCTATGGTCACCGCGATTTCGGCGTCTATGCCACCGTGGTCGCGGGCGGCACGATCCGCGCGGGCGACGAGGTGCGGGTATGACCGGCCCCTCCCCCCAGACCTTGCATCCGATGAAGGGGCAGGGCCGGATCGTGTTCCTGCAACCGCTGGCCGAAGGGCGGGCGAATGTGACGGTCGGGCCCTACACCTATTACGACGACCCCGACCAGCCGGAGCGGTTCTTTGATCGGAATGTGCTGCATCACTTCGATTTCGTGGGTGACCACCTGCGGATCGGTCCGTTCTGCGCCTTCGCCACGGGCGTCCGCATCGTCATGAACGGCGCGAACCATGCCATGACGGGGTTTTCGACCTTTCCCTTCAACATCTTCGGCCATGGCTGGGACGCGGAGTTCGACCCCGCGACATGGGCGGCGGAGAACCGCGGCGACACCACCATCGGCCCCGATGTCTGGATCGGGTCGGAGGCGTGGATCCTGCCCGGCGTGACCATCGGCGCGGGCGCGATCATCGCCGCGAAATCGGTGGTGACGCGCGATGTCGCCCCCTATGCCGTGGTGGCCGGAAACCCCGCGCGCGAGGTGCGGCGCCGCTTTGACGAGGCCACCATCGCCCGCCTGCTGGACCTTGCCTGGTGGGACTGGCCGCTGGACAAACTGACCCGAAACCTGAACGCCATTCGCGGGGCCGACCTTGCGACGCTGGAGGCTGCCCGATGATCCCCTTTCCCCTGACCCCCGAGCCTGAGGATGATGCCCGCGAAGCCGGTCGCCTGCTGTTCGCAGGCCCCGTCGATTTCGTGAAGGGCGTGGTCGCCATGCCGGGCCTGCCCCCGCCCGACCGTGTGGAAGTGTGCTTTGCCGGTCGTTCCAACGTGGGCAAATCCAGCCTGATCAACGCGCTGACGGGCCGAAAATCGCTGGCCCGCGCCTCCAACACGCCGGGCCGCACGCAAGAGATCAACTATTTCGCCCTGGGGGCGGAGAAATACCTCGTGGACCTTCCGGGCTATGGCTATGCCGAGGCGCCGGTGGCGATCGTCCAGAAATGGCAGGCGCTGCTCAAATCCTATCTGGCGGGGCGCTCCACGCTGCGCCGTGCCTTCGTGCTGATCGATACGCGCCACGGCGTGAAAAAGGTCGATGAGGAGATCATGACCCTTCTGGACCGGTCCGCCGTGACGTTCCAAACCGTGCTGACCAAGGCCGACAAGGTCAGCCGTACGGACCGCGAGGCGACACTGGACCAGGTGCGGGGCGCGCTTCGGCGGCATCCGGCCGCCTATCCGGAGCTGGTCGTGACCAGTTCGGAAAAAGGCGACGGCGTGGAAACCCTTCGGGCGATCATCGCGACGCTGGACTAACCCCGCGCGGCTGCTAGCATTATCGCCCGAGGAGAACCCGCGAATGCCAGCCGACACCCCCGCGCCCCCCTCGGGCGCGTCCCCTGCGCCCGCCCGAAACGAATCGCCGTTCTTGCCGCTGAAGCACCCCGCCTTCCGCATGATCTGGACGGCCACGCTGGTCGCAAACCTTGGCACGCTGATCCAGAACGTCGGCGCGGGGTGGCAGATGGCGCTCCTCACCCCGTCGCATGACATGGTGGCCCTGGTGCAGGCCTCCACCTCGTTGCCGGTGATGATCCTGGCGGTGGCGGCGGGCGCGCTGGCCGACAGTTTTCCCCGCCGGACGGTGATGCTGATCGCGCAAAGCTTTCTTCTGATCGTGTCCGCCGCGCTGGCGGTTGTCGCGTTTTCGGGGATGCTGACGCCGTGGCTGCTTCTGGCCTTCACCTTCCTTCTGGGCTGCGGCAACGCGATGCATCAGCCGTCCTGGCAGGCGTCGATGCGCGATCTGGTCCCGCGTGAGGATCTTCCCGCCGCCATCACCCTCAATTCCATGAGCTTCAATCTCATGCGCTCCATCGGGCCCGCGATCGGGGGGGCGATCGTGGCGGCGCTGGGGCCGGCGGCGGCGTTCGGGTTGAACGCGGTCAGCTATATCGCCGTGATCTATGCCCTTGCCCGATGGAAAAGCCCGCAGGAACCGCGCGACCTGCCGCGCGAACGCATGGCCCATGCCATCGCGGCGGGCCTGCGTTATGTCGCCCTTTCGCCCGATCTGTCGCGGGTGATGATGCGGGGGTTCCTGTTCGGTCTTGGCGCGGTGACGGTTCTGGCGCTCTTGCCGGTCATCACCCGCGACGTGCTGCGGGCCGAGGCGCAGATCTTCGGCATCCTTCTGGGCGCGTTCGGGCTGGGGGCCATCGGCAGCGCCCTTTTCGCCGTGCAGTTGCGGCAGCGGTTCCATATCGAGACACTGGTCGCCGCCGCCTTCGTGTTGACCGCCCTGGGGCTGGTGATCGTGGCCTTTGCCGGCAACCTGCCCATCGCGCTGATCGGTCTTTTGCTGTGCGGGATGGCGTGGGTGACGGCCCTGTCGCTGTTCAACGCCTCGGTCCAGTTGGCGACCCCGCGTTGGGTCGTGGGGCGGACGCTCTCGATCTATCAGATGGCGACCTTCGGAGGGATGGCGCTTGGCAGTTGGCTGTGGGGGGTGATGTCGGACACGGTGTCGGTTCAGGCCACGCTTCTGGCGGCGGCGGCGCTGATGCTGGCGGGGGCCGCCCTAGGGCGCGTCCGGCCCATGCCCATGTTCTCGGACCGCAATCTGGACCCTGCGAACCGCTTCAGCGCCCCGGCCCTGCGGCTGGACCTGAAACCGCAATCCGGCCCGATCATGATCATGATCGATTGGGTCATCCCGCCCGAAAACACGACCGCCTTCCTGAAGACCATGGCCGAAAGGCGGCTGGTGCGCATCCGCGACGGCGCGCGCCAATGGTCCTTGCTGCGTGATCTGGAAAACCCCGACATCTGGGTGGAAACGTATCACGTGCCGACCTGGGTCGATTACATCCGCCACAACACCCGCCGCACGCAGGCCGATGTCGCCTCCTATGACCGCCTGCTGAGCTTGCACAAGGGCCCGGATCGTCCGCAGGTCCACCGGATGATCGAACGTCAGACGGTGCCCGTCACCGACGACATCGTCATTCCGCCGAAACTGCCGTGACCCTTGGCACCCCCCGTCAAAGCCGCTAGTCCTTTGGGCAACCGAGGGACCCCAGATGAAGAAACAGCTTGCCATGATGCGTGACTCGATCGCCACCGCCAAGACCCTGTCCGAGGCGCTTCCCTATCTCCAACGCTATGCCGGGGCGGTCGTCGTCGTGAAATTCGGCGGCAACGCCATGGGCGACGACGACGCGATGGCCGAATTCGCCCGCGACGTGGTGCTGATGCGGCAGGTGGGGGTGAACCCCGTGGTCGTGCATGGCGGCGGGCCGATGATCAACGATCTTCTGGGCAAGCTGGGCATCACCTCCGAATTCGTGCGCGGCAAGCGGGTGACGGACAAGGCCACCGTGGACGTGGTCGAAATGGTGCTGTCGGGTCTTGTGAACAAGCGCATCGTGCAGGCGATCAACGATCAGGGCGGACGCGCGGTCGGCATCTCCGGCAAGGATGACGACCTGATGGTCGCGGTGGCCGACGATCCCGAACTCGGCTTCGTGGGCAAGCCGGTGGAGATGAATGTGCAGGTGCTGCGCGATCTCTACAAGGCCGGGATCATTCCGGTGGTGGCCCCTGTCGCCACGGGGATGGAGGATAACGAAACGTTCAACGTCAACGGCGATACGGCGGCGGGGGCCATCGCCGGCGCGCTTCAGGCCGATCGCCTGCTGCTGCTGACCGACGTGTCGGGCGTGAAGAACAAGGCGGGCGAGGTGGTGACCCAACTGACCCCCGACGATGTGCGCGCGATGATCGCTGATGGCACCATCGCGGGCGGCATGATCCCCAAGACCGAAACCGCCCTTTCGGCCATCGACGAAGGCGTGCGGGCCGTGGTCATTCTGGACGGGCGGGTGCCCAACGCCTGTCTGCTGGAACTCTTCACCGATCACGGCGCGGGGTCCATGATCCGCTCGACCGAGCCGCGCGTGAAGCCGCGCATCCGCTGATGCCGCGCCTCATCCTGATCCGGCACGCGAAATCGGGCTGGGACGATCCGTTGATGACCGATCACCAGCGCCCCCTGGCCGAGCGGGGGGAGCGTGCGGCCCCGCAGATCGGGGCGTGGCTGGCGGCTCAGGGCGTCCTGCCGGAGGAGGTGCTGTGCTCGGACGCCACGCGCACCCGGCAGACGTGGGACCTGATCTCCACCACCCTGCCCGGCGCCCCCACGCCGCGCCTTGTCCCCGCCCTCTATCATGCGGCGCCTGAGACGATGTTGCGCGTTCTTCAAGGGGCCACGGGACAGGTCGTTGCAATGATCGGGCATAATCCGGGCATCGCCGAATTTGCCCGCCTGATCGTGGCGCGCGCGCCGGAGCATTCGGGGTTTGCCCGTTATCCCACCGCCGCGACGCTGGTGGCCGAGTTCGACGCGGATTGGGCGGCGGTTCGGTTCGGCGCGGGGCGCACGGTGGCGTTCACCACGCCCCGCGATCTGGGCTGACGCCGGGGGGCGTTTCCGCCCCCCCTTTCGGCCTTGGTCAGTGACCGAGGATCTGGCTCAGGAACTCTTTCGAGCGTTGGGATTGCGGGTTGTTGAAGAACTCGCGCGGGGTGTTCTGCTCCACGATCTGCCCCTGATCCATGAAGACCACACGGTTGGCGACGGCCTGGGCAAAGCCCATTTCGTGCGTCACGCACAGCATCGTCATCCCCTCTTCCGCCAGGGCGATCATGGTGTCCAGCACCTCCTTGATCATCTCGGGGTCGAGGGCGGAGGTCGGTTCGTCGAACAGCATGATCCGCGGCTTCATGCACAGCGACCGGGCGATGGCCACGCGCTGCTGCTGCCCGCCCGAAAGCTGGCCCGGATATTTGTGGGCCTGATCGGGGATCTTCACCTTTTCCAGAAAGTGCATCGCCGTCTTTTCGGCCTCGGCCTTGGGGATCTTGCGGACCCAGATCGGGGCCAGCGTGCAGTTTTCCAGAATGGTCAGGTGCGGGAACAGGTTGAAGTGCTGGAATACCATCCCGACCTCGGACCGGACGGTGTCGATGTTCTTCAGGTCCGAGGTCAGCTCGGTCCCATCCACGACGATCTGACCCGACTGATGCTCCTCCAGCCGATTGATGCAGCGGATCAGCGTCGATTTGCCCGACCCGGAGGGGCCGCAGATCACGATCCGCTCGCCCCGATGGACGGTCAGGTTGATGTGGCGCAGGACGTGGAACTGGCCATACCACTTGTTCATCCCGCGGATCTGGATCGCGACCTCGTCGCTGACCTGCATATTGCGTTGGTCGATGGCGCGTTCGATGGTTTCCATGACGGGCTCCTTAACGATGATCGCGTTTCAGACGGCGTTCCAGATACATGGAATAACGCGACATTCCGAAACAGAAGAGGAAGAAGATGCTGCCGACGAAGATGTAGGGCTCCCAATAGATGCCCTTCCAGTCGAACGAGGCGCGCACCGCGTCGGTGATGCCCTTCAGCGGGTCCAGAAGGCCCACGAAGATCACCAGCGTCGTGTCCTTGAACAGGCCGATGAAGGTGGAGACGATGCCCGGGATGGAGATCTTCAGCGCCTGCGGCAGGATGATCAGGCGCTGCGCTTGGAAATAGTTCAGGCCAAGTGCGTCCCCCGCCTCATACTGGCCGCGCGGCAGGGCCGCGAGGCCGCCGCGGATCACCTCGGCGATATAGGCGGCGGCGAACAGCGTCACCATGATGATGACCCGCAGGATGATGTCGAAACTGGTCCCCGGCGGCAGGAAATAGTTCAGCAGAAGCGACGCCGTGAACAGCAGCGTGATCAGCGGCACGCCCCGGATGAACTCGATGAAGCCCACGCAGAGCGTCTTGATCAGGAACATGTCCGATTGCCGCCCCAGCGCCAGTGCGATGCCCATCGGCAGCGACATGGCGATCGCGGCCACGCCGATCGTCAACGACAGGACGAACCCGCCGAAGCGGTCGGACCGGACGCTCTGGATGCCATAGGGCACCGTGTCCGAAATCAGGCGCATCACGTCATGGCCCAGGAACAGCCACCAGAACACCGCCAGCAGGAACCCCAGCACGACCCCGATGAACGGCGCCCGCGAGGCCAGCGCCGTCCAGACGCCATACCAGATGACGAACCCGACCAGACCGCCGACCGGCGTCCAGATCGATCCGCCCCACAGCAGCCAAAACCCCACGAAGGGATAGAGCAGGGACAGCACAAGCAGCCGGCGCGGCAGGGCCGGGAACAGCACAGGTGCCGCCGCCACGAACATCAGCGCCAAGGCCAGCACCGGGCGCCAGTAAAGCTCACGCGGGTAGAAGCCGAACAGCCACTGCGTCCACCGATCCCGCACCACCGCCCAGCAGGCCCCCGTGGCATCGGGGCCCCAGCGGTCGGCGATGATCTGACGGCATTCCGACAGACTGTTCGCGTTCCAGACGGAATGCGCCAGCCACGGCACCAGCCCGCGCAGCAGGAAAAAGATCGCGACAAGGCCGGCGATGGTCAGGATCGTGTTCAGCCAGGTGGAGAACAGGTTCTGGCGCAGCCAGCGCACCGCGCCCGTTTGCCCGGCGGGGGGCGGCGCCTGCGGCACCATCGTTTCGCGCACGAAGGGCGTGGTTTGTGCGTGGGTGTCGCTCATCTCACCGCTCCTTCAGTTTGACGCGGGAGTTGTAGACGTTCATCCCCCCCGAAATGATCAGGCTGATCATCAGATAGATCAGCATCATCAGCAGAACGCATTCCAACTCGCGCCCCGTCTGGTTCAGGGTGATGCCGCCCAGCGTGCCGCGCAGATCAAGATACCCCACGGCAATCGCCAGCGAGGAGTTCTTG
Source organism: Falsirhodobacter halotolerans (assembly GCF_022899245.1). Taxonomy (NCBI): domain Bacteria; kingdom Pseudomonadati; phylum Pseudomonadota; class Alphaproteobacteria; order Rhodobacterales; family Paracoccaceae; genus Falsirhodobacter; species Falsirhodobacter halotolerans. Next base: position 313,063 of record NZ_JALJAZ010000001.1, on the reverse strand, counting down.
GTCAGGTTCAGAAATTGCGAGATCAGCGGCGGAATGATCACCCGCAGCGCCTGCGGCAGGATCACAAGGCTCATGGTGCGGCGGGGGCGCAGGCCAAGGGCGAACGCGGCCTCGCTTTGGCCCCGCGACACGGCCAGAATGCCCGCGCGCACGATTTCCGCGATGAACGCCCCGGTATAGAGCGACAAGGCCAGCCACAGCGCCATGAACGAGTTGGAGACGTTCACCCCCTCGACGAAGTTGAAGCCGCGCAGTTCCGGCACGTTCAGATGAAAGCCCAAGGCGAACAGCACGATGGCCACCGGAAGGATCAGGATCAGCGCCGATTTCCACCAGGTGCGCGGGCGACGGCCCGTCGCCTCCTGCACGGCGGCCGCGTGGCGCAGCACCAACGCGCGGGCGACGAAGCTGAGGATCAGCACCCCCACGATGGCGGCGAAGGTCAGGTTCAGCGTGAACAGCCCCAGATCGAGTGCGCCAAGACCATGCTCCACGCTCATCCCCGGAATGGCGGTGTAGCGGTTGGTGACGGCGAACAGCCCGAGCAGCATCGAGCGGTCCGCCTCGCCCGTCGTGGGGTCGGGGCGGAAGGCGTTCGGCGCGGGGGACGCTTCGGTAAAGACGGTATAGATCAGCAGGATCCACAGCAGCAGCGGCACGTTGCGGAAAATCTCCACATACACCGCCATCAGCCGCGCCACGATCCAGTTGGAGGACAGGCGCAGAACCCCGACAATGACGCCGATGATGGTCGCCGCAAGGCATCCCAGAACGGCAATCAGCAGCGTGTTCAGCAGCCCCACCAGCAAGGCGCGGGCATGGGTGCTGTTTTGCGAATAGGGGATCAGGCGTTGCGCGATGTCATAGCCCGCGCGCTGGCCCAGAAACCCGAAATCGAAGGTCTTGCCCAGCACCGCGAGGTTGCGCACCGTGTTGTCGACCAACCAGGCCGCCCCGGCCAGAAACAGGGCGAATACGACGATCTGAATCGTCAGCGAACGATACCGGGTATCGTAAATCAGCATGCTTGGGCGGAAGGAAGCCTTCGGCCTTTCCACGGCATCTGCCATGTGCACCCCCTGTCATGGAATGTCGTCTGTATCCCGAAAGGCGGCGTCTGCGCGCGTTGGCCGGTCGGTGATGATGGGGGCGCGACGGAACCCGCCGCGCCCGACGCCCTTAGCGGAAGGGCGGGGAGTAGAGCAGACCGCCCTGGGTCCACTGGGCGTTCAGGCCGCGAGCCAGACCGATCGGGGTCGATTCGCCCAAGGTGGCCGCGAAGATTTCGCCGTAGTTGCCGCCAGCGGCGATCGCCCGCTTGGCCCAGTCATTGTCCAGGCCGATCATCTCGCCCAGGTTGCCCTCGGTGCCCAGCAGGCGCTTCACTTCGGGGTTCTGCGAATTCGACGCCAGCTCTTCCATGTTGGCCGAGGTAACGCCGTATTCTTCCGCCGCGATGAGCGCGTTCAGCGTCCAGCGGACGATGTCGGTCCACTGGCTGTCGCCCTGACGCGTTGCCGGCCCGAGCGGCTCCTTGGAGATGATCTCGGGCAGGATGATGTGATCGCCCGGGGTCGCGAAGGCGGCGCGGGTCGCGGCCAGACCGGACGCGTCGGTGGTGTAGGCATCGCAGGCACCGGCCTGATACTGCTGCTCCCCTTCCGCGTTCGTCTGGATCGCGACGGGGGTGTAGGTCATGTTGTTCTGGGCGAAGTAATCGGCCAGGTTCAGCTCGGTCGTGGTGCCGGTCTGGATGCAGATCGTCGCGCCGTCCAACTCTTTGGCGGAGGTGACGCCCAAGTTCTTGTTCACCATGAAGCCTTGGCCGTCATAGTAGTTCACGCCCGCGAAATCGAGCGCAAGATCGGTATCGCGCGAGAAGGTCCAGGTGGAGTTGCGGACCAGCAGGTCGATCTCGCCCGAGGCCAGTGCGGTGAACCGCGTCTCGCTGGTGGTGGGCACGAAGCGCACCTTGGTGCCATCGCCCACGACGGCCGCCGCGACCGCGCGGCACAGCGCCACGTCGAAGCCGCCCCAGTTGCCCGTCGAATCAGGTGCCGCGAAACCCGTCAGGCCGGGGTTCACACCGCACACCAGCTCCCCGCGGGCCTTGACGTCATCCAGCGTGGCGGCGGATGCCAGCCCAGCCACAAGGCCCACCGCCGTAAGGGTGCCCATGAAAACGGTCTTCTTCATTTTTACCTCTTCCTGATGTTCTGCGCCAAAGACGGGATCGGCCGTGAAGGTGTCATGCAGAGTTCTCCCGCACGTTCATCCTCAGACCGAAGGTTTTCCCACGTCAACCCGGTGCATGGCGCCGCCTGTGCAACTTTGTCCCGAGTTCCATGTCCGATCCGCCCCTGAGCATATATTCTCTATCGGGCGAGATTGTCACCGACACAATAGAAAAATTGCAGCCGCTTCCAGAAACGCCTCTTGACGCACGGCATCGGTTCGTGCCGCCTCCTCGTCCACGCCCCAGATATCGGCCTGATAGGCCTCGTCGATGCGCGACAGGGAAAAGGCATGGGCGGGGGTGATGTGCCCCTCGGCCACCGCAAGGCCGAGAATCAGGGAGCCGGAGATCGCCACCAGATCGTGCAGGGCGGCTAGCTCGAAATCGTTCTTCGCCGCCACCTCAGCCGTCAGGCGGGACAGGATGTCGGCGGGCTGGGCCACCGGCAGGATCCCGATGGTCACGATCAGGCGCGATCCGAATCGCCCCGCCGCCCAGTCCAGAAGCGTGTCCCAGGCCTGTTGGCGCGTCACCAGATCCATGGGCCCTTCGGCACGGTAGCACAGAAGATCGCTGGCGCCGTAATTCGCGATCTCGGCGATCACCGCCGCGCGGTGGGGGGCCACCTTGTCCAGCGCGGAATTCGCGCTGCGGGTGGCGGGCATGGTGTCGGGCCGCACAAGCCCCTCCTGCCGGTCCCACTCGGCGGCGATGCGCGCGGCCAAGGCTTCCGTCGGCACGATCAGCGGCGTCTTGGCGGGGGTGCGCACGGGGCGCCCGTCCAGATGAACGGTGAAACCGCCCGCATCGGGCTGCACCGTGGCGGCGGTCCAGAAGCGCTTGGGGGCCCAATTCATCTCAGACCTCGAACGGATCGGCGGGGACGTCGGTTTCCTTCATGTCCAGCGTGCGGAACGCTTTCGCCATATGGTCCGGCAAGGGCGCCACGAAGGTCATGTCGGTTTTCAGGATCGGATGCTGGATGGTGATCTGGCGCGCGTGCAGGTTCAGCTTGCGGCTGACCTCGCCCCCCGCCTGACCGCCCCAGCCGTCGCCCATGTTTTCCTGCGCGCTGCCGCCATATTTGCCGTCGCCCAGGATCGGATGCCCCATCTCGGCCATATGGGCGCGCAATTGGTGGGTGCGGCCCGTCACCGGCTCCAGCGCCATCCACGACATGCGCGAGCCGAGGAACCACAGCACGAAGTAATCCGTATGCGCGCGTTTGGCGTCGGGGAAATCGGACATCTTGGCGGGATGGACGCAGACCATCTTCTCCTCACGCCCGCCCGCTTTCATCAGGCCGTATTTGATCGAGCCCTTTTTCGGGTTCGGCACACCCGCCACCAGCGCCCAGTAGATCTTGCGCGCGTTGCGGTGGCGCAGCGATTCGGACAGGGCGCGGGCCACGCGGTCGGTGCGGGCCAGCATCAGGATGCCCGACGTGTCCTTGTCCAGACGGTGCACCAGCTTGGGCTTGTCCTTGTAGCCGAACTTCAACGCCTCGGCCAAGCCATCGACATGGCGGGTGCCCTGCCCCGACCCGCCCTGACTGGGCAGGCCCGCGGGCTTGTTCAAAACGATCAGATGTTCGTCGCGGAAGATCACCGCATCCTGGATCATCTTGGCGTCGGCGGCGGTGATGCGCTGCGGCAGGTCGCGGGGGGCCGCGTTGGCATCGGGCAGCGGCGGCACGCGCACCGACATGCCGGGGGCCACGCGGTCCGAGGCCTTGGCCCGTCCGCCATCGACACGGATCTGGCCCGTGCGGCACATCTTTTCCACCGCCCCTTGGGTCACGTGCGGAAAGCGGCGGCGGAACCACTTGTCGAGGCGCTGTTCGCCCTCGGCTTCGGTAACGGTTTCGTTGCGAACGCTCATGCCAGGAACTCCCGTGCCGCGGCGGCCCCGGCCAGAACGGCCAGAAGCGATAGGGTGACCGACAGGGTCACGTAGAGGGTGGCGAGCGCGGTATCCCCCCGCTCCCACATGGTCAGCGCATCGAGGGAGAAGGCGGAGAAGGTGGTGAAGCCCCCCAGCATCCCCGTCAGCAGGAACGGGGCGACGCGTTGCCCGCCCTTCAGGGCCAGCACCACCACCAGCACGCCCATCGCGGCCGATCCCGCGATGTTGATCCCCATGGTCGCCCACGGCCCCACGACGCGGCCGGCGGTGACGTTCACCCCGAAGCGCAGGCAGGCCCCGATCGCGCCCCCCAAACCGACCTGTATCAATGTCAGAAACATGCGCGCTGTCTCCGGTGCAGGGGGCGAAATGTCAACCCTGGTTGCGTTTGTCGCGCAATTTCGCGAAATATTCGATCCGTTTTTTCAACTCGCGCTCATACCCCCGTTCGGGCGGGGCATACCAGACGGGGCGCTTCATGCCGTCGGGGAAATAGTTCTGGCCGGAAAAGCCGTCCTCGGCATCGTGATCATAGGCATAGTCCGCGCCATACCCCATGTCCTTCATCATCCGCGTCGGCGCGTTGCGGATGTGCAGGGGCGGCGGTTCGGACCCGGTCTGTTTCGCCGCCGCCCGCGCGGCCTTGTAAGCGGTGTAGATCGCATTCGATTTGGGGGCGAGCGCGAGGTAGACCAAAGCCTCGGCCAGGGCCAGTTCCCCCTCGGGGCTGCCCAGCCGTTCATAGGTCTGCCACGCCTCAAGACAGATGCCCTGGGCCTGCGGATCGGCAAGGCCGATATCCTCCACCGACATGCGGGTGATGCGACGGGCAAGGAACCGCGGATCCTCCCCCCCCTCCAGCATCCGCGCGAACCAATACAGCGCGGCATCGGGGTCCGACCCCCGCACCGATTTGTGCAGGGCAGAGATGAGGTTGTAATGCTCCTCGCCCGACTTGTCGTATTTGGCGGCGCGGCGCATCAGACGTTCGGACAGCGCGGCGCGGTCCATCACGCGGTCGGTCGTCCAGGCGGCCACCTGCTCGATCAGGTTCAACAGCGCCCGCCCATCGCCGTCCGCCATCTCCAGCAGGGATTCGCGCGCTTCGCCGTCAAGCGGCAGGGCGCGGCCCAATTCCTGCTCTGCCCGCTGCGCCAGACGCTCCAGATCCTTCAGCGCCAGCCGTTCCAGCACGATCACCTGCGCGCGCGACAGGACGGCGGCATTCAATTCGAACGAGGGGTTTTCCGTCGTGGCCCCGACCAGAAGGATCGTCCCATCCTCCATATGCGGCAGGAAGCTGTCCTGCTGCGCCTTGTTGAAACGGTGGATCTCATCTACGAACAGCAGCGTCCCCTGCCCGTTCCGGCGGCGCACCTTCGCCTGCTCGAACACCTTGCGCAGATCGGGAACGCCGGTGAAGATCGCGCTGATCTGCACAAAGGCCAGGTCCGTTTCATGCGCCAGCAGGCGGGCGATGGTGGTCTTGCCGACGCCGGGCGGCCCCCAAAGGATGATGGAGGACAGGCTGTGCGCCGCCAGCATCGCGCCCAAGGGGCCATCGGGCGACAGGATCCGCTCCTGCCCGATCACCTCGGACAAGGCGCGTGGGCGCAGCCGATCGGCCAGGGGGCGGTGGCCCTTGGGTGCAGGAAGGTCGTCGGGCAGGGTGTCGAACAGATCGGGCATCCCGATCAGATAAGCCGCCCCCCCGCGGCGGAAAGATCAGATCAGACCATAATCCTTGGCCCGCCGGATGGCATCGGGCGTGGTGCGCGCCATCAGCCGCGCCCGGGCCGTGTGCAGCCGCGCCTTGAGCGCGCTTTCCGAAATGCCCAGTTGCTCCGCCGCGGCGGCATAGCGGGTGCCGGTGGAGATGATCCGCAGCGCCTGCACCTGCGCCGGGGTCAACCGCTCCAACGGGGCCATGCGCAGATGGATCGCCCGCAGGATGCTGTAGAACTCCGCCAGCTCATCATCCGTGAATTCACCCTCCACCCGGCTGATGGCCCCAACGCTGAGCGATGCCGTATCCCCCTGCGCCGCCATGGCGCCATAGGGCATACCGAAGGTCGCCGCCTCGCGCAGGACGCCGTGGGGATCGATCACGCGCGGATCGCTCCACCTCTGGGCGCCGTTCGCCGTGCAGGCCCAGCCGATGCAGGGGTCGCGCAGGAAGAACCCCATCGCATCGTAATAGCGCATCCAGGCATCGCTGAAGGTCGAGATCAGGACCGTGGGACGCCCCGTGCGGATGTGCAGGGCGAAGGCATAACCCCGATTCGGCAGGTGCGAAAGTCGATCCAACTCCTCGGTAATCGGGCTGGCGGCACCCATAACCGCATCATACTGCCAATCACGTATCAAACCGGCCCGACCTTCCGCCAATAATTGGCTGTTCCAAGAGTGGACCCTATAAAGGAGGCAATGTTGATCGATTGCAATAAAAAGCCCGCTCGAAAGCGGGCTTTTAAGACAACGAAGTGTCTAAAACTTATTCGGCCTGAAAGGCCTCCAAACGGGCGCGATCCGCCGCGCCTTTGGCCGAGGTATCGCGATCCACGAATTCGATGATCGCCATCGGGGCCATGTCGCCATAGCGGAAGCCGGCCTTCAGGATGCGGATATACCCGCCCTGACGCTCTTTGTAGCGCGGGCCGAGGATGTCGAACAGACGCGCCAGGTGCTTGTCTTCCTTCAGCGCCGCCTGGGCCTGACGGCGGGCGTGCAGATCGCCGCGTTTGGCCAGCGTGATCAGCTTTTCCACGATCGGGCGAAGCTCTTTCGCCTTGGGCAGGGTCGTCTTGATCTGCTCGTGCTCGATCAGGGCGCCGGACATGTTGGCGAACATCGCCTTGCGGTGTTCGTGCGTGCGGTTCAGACGGCGGTATCCACGTGCGTGACGCATGGGTCTCTCCTATTTTGCTTTGTCAGGCCGGTCGTTTCCGGCTCACCTTGGGGCGGAACTGCCCGTGTTTTCCCCCGCAATCGGGGCATTTTGGGGGGCTCGCGCCCCCCTTTGTCTCAGAACTGGTCTTCGAAACGCTTGGCCAGATCTTCGATATTCTCGGGCGGCCATTCCTCGACATCCATGCCAAGGTGCAGACCCATGCCCGACAGCACTTCCTTGATCTCGTTCAAGGATTTGCGGCCGAAGTTCGGGGTGCGCAGCATCTCGGCTTCGGTCTTCTGGATCAGGTCGCCGATATAGACGATGTTGTCGTTCTTCAGGCAGTTGGCCGAACGGACCGACAGTTCCAGCTCGTCCACCTTCTTCAGCAGCAGCGGGTTGAACTCCAGCCCATCTTCCGCATCCGACCGCGTGGCCGCTTCCGGCTCGTCGAAATTGACGAAGATCGACAGCTGGTCCTGCAGAATGCGCGACGCATAGGCCACGGCATCTTCCGGCGTCAGCGAGCCGTCGGTCTCGATCCGCATGGTCAGTTTGTCATAGTCCAGAACCTGGCCCTCACGGGTGGGCTGAACGTCGTAGCTGACCTTCTTGACCGGCGAATAGATCGCGTCGATCGGAATCAGGCCGATGGGCGCATCTTCGGGGCGGTTCTTGTCCGCCGCGACATAGCCCTTGCCGGTGTTGACCGTCAGTTCCATCGCCACGTCGGCGCCATCGTCCAGGTGGCAGATGACGTGATCCTTGTTCAGAACCTCGATCCCGTTGGTTTCGGCAATGTCACCCGCGGTGACGACGCCCGGGCCTTTGGCGTTAATCGCCAGACGCTTCGGACCTTCGACTTCCATCTTCAGGGCGACGCCCTTCAGGTTCAGAACGATGTCCGTCACATCCTCGCGAACGCCCGCGACGGAGGAAAACTCGTGCAGGACGTTGTCGATCTGCACCGAGGTGATCGCGCCACCTTGCAGCGACGACAGCAGAACGCGGCGGAGTGCGTTGCCGAGCGTCAGGCCGAAGCCACGCTCCAGCGGTTCGGCGACGACGGTCGCCACACGCGCGGCATCCGCGCCCGGCTTCACCTGAAGCTGGGTCGGTTTGATCAGTTCTTGCCAGTTCTTGTGGATCATGCGTGTCGCCTCCATACCTGTTTCCTGCCCATGTCCAGAAGCGGGAAACGCCCGAGGATCAGAAATGACGAAACCGGGCCACGTTGGTCACGTGGCCCGATCCCTGTTTTCAATGCGTCAGACGCGACGGCGCTTCGGCGGACGGCAGCCGTTATGGGCCATCGGCGTGACGTCGCGGATCGACGTGATGTTCAGACCGACGGCGGCCAGCGCGCGCAGCGCCGATTCACGGCCCGAACCGGGGCCCTGAACTTCGACCTCGATCGTCTTCAGGCCATGCTCCTGCGCCTTCTTGGCCGCGTCTTCAGCGGCCATCTGCGCGGCGTAGGGGGTCGATTTCCGCGATCCCTTGAAGCCCATCGTGCCGGCCGACGACCACGAGATCGCGTTGCCCTGCACGTCGGAGATCAGGATCTTGGTGTTGTTGAAGGACGAGTTCACATGAGCAACGCCGGCGGCGATGTTCTTGCGCTCTTTGCGCTTCATACGGGTCTTATCACGAGCCATCTGTCACGCCCCCTTATTTCTTCTTGCCGGCAATGGCCTTCGCGGGGCCTTTGCGCGTGCGAGCGTTGGTGTGGGTGCGCTGACCGCGAACCGGCAGGTTGCGACGATGGCGCAGACCGCGATAGCAGCCGAGGTCCATCAGACGCTTCACGTTCATCGACACTTCGCGGCGCAGATCGCCTTCAACGGTGATGTTGGCGTCGATGTATTCGCGGATCGCCAGAACTTCGGCGTCGGACAGTTCGTTCACGCGGCGGGTGCGGTCGATGTTCACCGATTCGCAAATCTGATCGGCCACATGCGACCCGATCCCGTGGATATAGGTCAGGGCGATGGGAACCCGTTTTCCCGTCGGAATGTTGACGCCAGCAATACGTGCCACACGCGTCTCCTTCTCTGGTTGCGGTTCCGTAACCCCGGAACCTTTTTTCACAACATCGCCCCGGTGACGGGAACGATCCTCACCCCGTATGGGCGAAACGACCCACGGCGATTCCCGCGGGACGCCGTGAAGTATTGGAATTATCCGATGCCGTCAAGCACCTAGCGGTCAAGAATGTCCTTGATTGCGCCCGCCACGTCTTCGACCTTGGCCAGTGCATCGACCGAGGACAGATCGCCCTTGGCATAGTAGTAACCGATCAGGGGCGAGGTCTTCTTGTAATACTCCATCAAACGATGACGCAGCGATTCCTCGTTGTCGTCGGCGCGACGCACAAGATTGGTCGATCCGCAGGAATCGCAGACCCCGTCCACCTTGGTCGGGTGGGTTTCGTCGTGATAAACCGCGCCGCAATTCGCGCAGGTATACCGCCCGGTGACGCGGCGCACCAAGGCGCTGTCGTCGACCTGCATGGAAATCACGGCGTCGAGCTTCTGGCCGATCTGGTCCAGCAACGCCCCAAGGGCATCCGCCTGGCCGAGCGTGCGCGGGAAACCGTCGAAGATGTAGCCGTTCGACTCGCCGCTCTCGAGCTTCTCGCGGATCAGCCCGATGACGATTTCATCCGTGACCAGACCGCCCGCATCCATCACCGCCGCGACCTTCAGACCCATCTCGGACCCGCTGCTGCGCGCTGCGCGCAGCATGTCGCCGGTGGACAGCTGGGTCATCCCCCGCTCGTCCACAAGACGCTTGGCCTGTGTTCCCTTCCCCGCTCCGGGCGGGCCCAGCAAGATTACGTTTGTCATATGCCTTCCTTAGCGCCGGACGGGGGTCCGCTTGCCCGGACGTTTCCGCCCGCGAAGCTGCGACTTTTCGATCAGGCCTTCATATTGGTGGGCCAGAAGATGCGATTGAACCTGCTGAATAGTGTCCATGGTCACCGACACGACGATCAAAACCGACGTTCCGCCGAAGTAGAACGGGATCGAAAGTTGATGCCGGATCACTTCGGGCAACAGACAGACAAACGCGAGATAGGCCGACCCCAGAACCAGAACACGGTTCACGACATAGTCGAGATAATCCTGCGTCCGCTTGCCCGGTCGGATCCCCGGGATGAAGCCGTTCTGGTTCTTCAGGTTCTCGGCCACATCCTCGGTCTTGAACGCGACGTTCGCGGTGTAGAAATATGCGAAGAACACGATCATCGCCGTGAAGAACAGCAGGTAAAGCGGCTGCCCCGGCCCGAAATAGGCCAGGATCGTCGACATCACCGGCCCCGTCTGCCCCCCGGTAAAGGTTGCCGCCGTCGTCGGCAGCAGAAGCAACGACGAGGCGAAGATTGCCGGAATGACGCCCGACGGGTTGACCTTGACCGGCAGGTGGCTCGACCCGCCATCATACACCTTCATCCCCACCTGACGGCGCGGATACTGAATGTGGATCTTGCGCAGCGCCCGTTCCATGAAGACGACGAAGGCGATCAGCGCCATGATCATCACCCCCACGCCGATAATCACGGCAGGAGAGACGGCCCCGGAGCGTCCTTGGCTGAGGAACTGACCAAGATGCAGCGGCAGTTCGGCCAGAATGCCGACGAAGATGATCAGCGAGATGCCGTTGCCGACGCCGCGCGCGGTGATCTGCTCGCCCAGCCACATAAGGAACATCGTGCCGCCCACCAGCGTGATGACGCAGGCCGCCTGGAAGAACAGGCCGGGGTTGGTGACAAGACCGCCTGCCTCAAGGCTTTTCGCGATGCCGTAAGCTTGGAATGTCGCCAGCACGACCGTGAAATAGCGCGTGTACTGGTTGATCTTCTTGCGCCCCTGCTCCCCTTCTTTCTTGAGCTGCTCAAGATGGGGAACCATCGCGGCCAGAAGCTGCACGATGATCGAGGCAGAGATGTAGGGCATGATCCCGAGGGCAAAGATGCCCATCCGGCTGAGCGCGCCACCCGTGAACATCGACAGGATGCCCCCGAGGCCGGCCGCGGCGCCGTCCATGAACTGGCGCAGCGACGTCCCGTCGATGCCCGGAACCGGAATATAGGTGCCGATGCGATAGACGATCAGCAGCCCGATGGTAAAGAAGATGCGTCGGCGCAGCTCGGTGGCCTTACCCAAAGCCCCCCAGCTCAGGTTCGACGCCATTTGCTCTGCAGCTGATGCCATGCCCGTTCTCTTTCAAAAAAACGCGCCGCCGGAGCGAGAAAGGCTCGGCGGCGCGGAAACCGATCGGCGCCGCGCGGACACCCGCCCGCGCGAAACGCTTACTCCGCAGTCGCTTTCGCGGCTTTCACCGTCAGCGTGCCGCCAGCTTTCTCCACCGCCTCGACCGCCGACTTCGACGCGCCCGACACCGTCAGGTTCAGCTTGGCGGTGATGTCGCCCTTGTTCAGGATGCGGATCCCGTCACGTCCATGCGAGGTCAGACCGGACGCGACCAGAGCCGCTTCGTCCAGCGCGACCGAGGCATCGATCTTGCCCGCATCGACGAATTTCTGGATCAGGCCCAGATTGATGACCGCGTATTCCTTGCGGTTCGGCTTGGAGAAGCCCCGCTTCGGCAGACGACGGTAGAGCGGCATCTGGCCACCCTCATACCCGTTCAGCGCCACGCCAGAGCGGGATTTCTGACCCTTGATCCCGCGCCCGGCGGTCTTGCCTTTGCCCGAACCCGGGCCGCGCGCCACGCGTTTTTTCTTGCGGGCTGCGCCTTCGTTGTCGCGAAGTTCGTGAAGTTTCATGTCGCTTCTCCTCTACCGGAACTGCCCCCAGCGACGGATTGGGCAGACACGGCGTAAAAATGATTCCGGGCCCCCCGCAGGACGCCACCTTGCGCGTATAACGGACAGTGCTGATGCGTTCAAGCACCATGCCGATCTTTGGCATGGGCGAAATGTCCTACCCGCGCCGAACGGATGATGCCGGGGGAACCCCGCGCCGTCCAATGAAAAACGCCCCCGTTTCCGGGGGCGCTTTCTCAGTTCCGCTCTTCGATGATCTTCACGAGGTGCGGGATCTTGTTGACCATGCCGCGCACGGAAGGCGTATCTTCCAGTTCGCGGGTCCGGTTCATCTTGTTCAGCCCAAGACCCTTCAGCGTGGCGGTCTGGATGGCCGGACGGCGGGCGGCCGAAGCCACCTGCTTGACGACGATGGTTGCCATATGCCCGTCTCCTTACGCTTCGACGACTTCGGCTTCAGGCTTCTTCAGGATGTCCGCCACCTTCTTGCCGCGGCGATTCGCGACCATACGGGGGGAGGATTCCTGCTTCAGCCCATCAAGCGTCGCGCGGATCATGTTGTAGGGGTTCTGCGAACCGAGCGATTTCGCCACGACGTCCTGGACGCCCAGCATCTCGAACACAGCGCGCATCGGCCCCCCGGCGATGATTCCGGTTCCCGGAACCGCGGCGCGCATGACGACCTTGCCCGCACCGTGGCGGCCATTGGTGTCATGGTGCAGCGTCCGGCCGTCGCGCAGGGCGACGCGGATCATCTGGCGTTTCGCCTGCTCGGTCGCCTTGCGGATCGCCTCGGGCACTTCTTTAGCCTTGCCCTTGCCGAAGCCGACACGACCGCGCTGATCGCCGACCACCACGAGTGCGGCAAAGCCGAAGCGCTTACCACCTTTCACGGTTTTCGACACACGGTTGATCGCCACGAGACGATCGGCGAATTCCGGGGTTTCCTCGCGTTCGCGACGGTCCCGGCGGTTCTCACGTTCTGCCATAATCGCCTCCTTAGAACTTCAGGCCGCCTTCACGGGCAGCCTCGGCCAAAGCCTTGATCTTACCGTGAAAGAGGAAGCCGCCACGATCGAAATAGCACTCTTCGACCCCAGCCTTCTTGGCGCGCTCGGCAATCAGCTTGCCGACGGCGGTGGACGCCTCGACATTGTTCTTGCCGACGAAGCCAAGATCTTTCTCCAAGGTGGAGGCAGATGCCAGCGTCACGCCGTTCACATCGTCAATCAGCTGAACGCTGATGTTCTTGGACGACCGGTGAACGGACAGACGTGCCCGCCCGTTCGCCATCGCCTTAATCTTGTTCCGCACGCGCAAGCGACGCTTCTGGAACAGCTCTCGTTTATTCAAAGCCATTTTGCGCCCCTTACTTCTTCTTGCCTTCCTTGCGGAAGACGAACTCGTCCTTGTACCGGATGCCTTTGCCTTTGTAGGGCTCGGGGCGTTTCCAGTCGCGGATGTTCGCGGCGACCTGACCAACCTGCTGCTGATCAATGCCTTCCACAACGATTTCGGTTTGCTTCGGGGCCGTCACGGTGACGCCCTGCGGCACGTCGAAGTTCACTTCGTGCGAATAACCAAGCGAGAGTTTCAGGACGTTGCCGGCCATCGCGGCGCGGTAACCCACACCCTGGATTTCCAGCTCTTTCTTGAAGCCCGTGGTCACGCCCGTCACCAGGTTCTCGACCTGGCTGCGGGCCATGCCCCACTGCTGGCGCGCCCGTTTGGACGTGCCGCGCGGCGTTACGGTCACGGCGTCGTCGGCCAGGGCCAGCGTCACATCGTCGGTCGCGGTGAAGCTGCGGGTCCCTTTCGGCCCCTTCACTTCCACCGTCTGACCGCTGATGGCCGCCGTCACGCCCTTGGGCAACTCGACCGGTTTCTTACCAATACGAGACATCTTGCCCTCCTTAGAACACGGTGCAGAGCACTTCGCCGCCAACATTGGCGGACCGTGCAGCTGCATCGGACATGACGCCTTTCGGCGTGGAGATGATCGAGACGCCCAGACCGTTGCGCACCGACGGCAGATCTTTCGACGCCATGTACACGCGGCGGCCCGGCTTGGACACGCGCTTGACTTCGCGGATCACCGGCTCACCCTCGAAATACTTCAGGCTGATCAGCAGTTCGCCCTGACCGTTCTCGGTCTCGCTCTTGTCATAGCCACGGATGTAGCCTTCCTCGAGCAGGACATCGAGCACCCAGGCGCGCAGCTTGGACGCCGGCGTTGCCACCGTCGACTTGCCGCGAAGCTGGGCGTTGCGGATACGGGTGAGCATGTCACCCAGAGGATCGTTCACAAACATTCGCGGTCCCCCTTACCAGCTCGACTTGACCATGCCGGGGATCTGACCGAACGAGGCCAGTTCACGCAGCATGATCCGCGACAGTTTCAGCTTACGGTAGTAAGCGTGCGGACGCCCCGTCAGCTGGCAGCGGTTGTGCAGCCGGGTGGCGGACGAGTTGCGGGGCAGTTCGGCCAGTTTCAGCTGCGCGGCAAAGCGCTGCTCCATCGGCAGATCTGCGTTCGTCGTGATTTCCTTGAGGGCGGCGCGCTTGGCAGCGTATTGCTTCACCAGCTTCGCGCGCTTGACCTCACGTTCAACCATGGATTTCTTGGCCATAACTTATCCTTCGCGCGTTTCGCCGATGAAGGGCATGTTGAAATGCTTCAACAGGGCCTTCGCTTCCGCATCGGTTTTCGACGTGGTGCAAATGATGATGTCCATTCCCAGAACCTCGTCGACCTTGTCGAAGTTGATCTCGGGGAACACGATCTGCTCTTTCAGACCCATGGCGTAGTTGCCACGGCCGTCGAACGAGGTGGCCTTGACGCCGCGAAAGTCGCGGACGCGCGGCAACGCGATGGTGATCAGACGGTCCAGGAATTCATACATCCGGTCGCCGCGCAGGGTCACCTTGCAGCCAAGCGGCATCTCTTCACGGACGCGAAAGCCGGCGATCGACTTCTTGGCATGCGTGATGACCGCCTTCTGACCGGCGATGAGCGACAGCTCCTCGGCGGCCGTCTTGACCTTCTTGGTATCCTTGACCGCCTCGCCGACACCCATGTTCAGGACGATCTTGTCCAGACGCGGGATCTGCATGTCGTTCTTGTACCCGAAGTCCGACTTCATCGCGCCGCGGATCGTGTCCTTGTACAGCGTCTTGAAGCGCGGGGTATAGGTGGCTTGATCGAGCATCAGATCAGATCCCCCGTGGTCTTGGCGAACCGCACGCGCTTGCCGTCTTCCTCACGGAAACCGACGCGGGTGGCTTTGCCGTTCTTGTCCATCAGCGACAGGTTCGACAGATCGATCGGCATCGCTTTCGAGATGCGACCGCCTTGCGAGGTCTGCGACTGCTTCGTGTGACGGATGGCCATGTTCACACCATCGACGACCGCTTTGTTGGCCTTGGGCGAAACGGACGCGATGGTCCCTTTCTTGCCTTTGTCCTTGCCGGTCAGAACGATGACTTCATCGCCTTTTTTCAGTTTCGCAGCCATCAGAGCACCTCCGGCGCCAGCGAAATGATTTTCATGAAGTTCTTGGCACGCAGCTCACGCACGACCGGCCCGAAGATACGGGTTCCAACCGGCTCACCTGCATTGTTCAGGATGACGGCGGCGTTGCGGTCGAAGCGGATTGCGGTGCCGTCTTCACGACGGACTTCCTTGGCGGTGCGAACGACGACGGCCTTGCGGACGTCCCCTTTCTTCACGCGGCCGCGCGGAATGGCTTCCTTGACCGACACCACGATGATGTCGCCCACGGAGGCATAACGGCGGTGCGAGCCACCCAGGACCTTGATGCACTGCACCCGGCGAGCGCCGGAGTTGTCAGCGACATCCAGATTGGTCTGCATCTGGATCATTTAAGGTTCTCCCGACCTTTGGAGAGCGGCGGACCGCCCCCAGGGTTTCGTTTCGGGACGAATCAGACCGTTTCGGTCACGACCGTCCAGCGTTTGGTTTTCGAAATCGGCGCACATTCTTCGATGCGAACGGAATCGCCGACCTTGAAAGTGTTGTTCGCGTCATGCGCACGATACTTCTTCGACGACCGGACGGTCTTCTTCAGAAGCGGGTGCTTGAAGCGGCGCTCGACCAGAACGGTGATCGTCTGCTCGTTCTTGTCGCTCGTCACGGTGCCTTGCAGGATACGTTTGGGCATCTATCGGGCTCCTCAGTTCGCCGCCGCGTCAGCGGCTTTCTGGTTCAGAACCGTCTTGATGCGGGCCACGTCGCGACGGACGGTGCGCATGCGGGCGGTGTTCTCAAGCTGGCCGGTGGCCTGCTGGAAGCGCAGGTTGAAGGCTTCCTTTTTCAGTGCAACGAGCTGGTCGCGCAGCTGATCGGGCGTTTTCGCCACGAAATCCTTGGCGGACATGCGTCCCTCCTTTTCCATTGCGCCAGAAGGCCCCGTATGGGTAACCCCTTTCCTGGCGGGTGAAATCAAAAACCGAACCCCCGGATTATCTCCGGGGGTCCAGATTCGGTCTTACCAGTCCTCGCGGACGATGACCCGGGTAATCACCGGAAGTTTCATCGCACCGAGGCGCAGGGCTTCCCTTGCCACAGATTCGGGCACTCCGTCAATCTCAAACATGATCCGACCGGGTTTCACCTTGGCCGCCCAGAAATCGACGGAGCCTTTACCTTTACCCATCCGAACCTCGGTGGGTTTGGAGGTGACCGGAACATCCGGGAAAATCCGGATCCAGACACGACCCTGACGCTTCATGTGGCGGGTGATCGCGCGGCGGGCCGCTTCGATCTGCCGCGCCGTCACACGCTCGGGCTCGGTGGCTTTCAGGCCATAGGTGCCGAAGTTCAGAAGGAAGCCGCCTTTGGCTTCGCCGTGAATCCGGCCCTTGTGCTGTTTGCGGAACTTGGTCCGTTTCGGTTGCAGCATCTCTCGTGCTCCTTACGCGCGCTCACGGTCGCGACGGGGACGCGGTGCTGCGCCCTCTTGCGACTCCGCCTGACGACGGTCGTGTGCCTGCGGGTCATGCTCCAGGATCTCGCCTTTGAAGATCCAGACCTTCACGCCGATGATCCCATAGGGCGTCATCGCCTCTTCGGTGGCGTAGTCGATATCCGCACGCAGCGTGTGCAGCGGAACGCGACCTTCGCGGTACCATTCGGTCCGTGCGATCTCGGCACCGCCCAGACGGCCCGCGACATTCACGCGGATCCCGAGGGCGCCGATGCGCATCGCGTTCTGAACGCCACGCTTCATCGCACGACGGAACGACACACGACGCTCCATCTGTTGCGCGATGGATTCGGCGACCAGCTGCGCGTCAAGCTCGGGCTTGCGCACTTCGACGATGTTCAGGTGCAGTTCGGATGCGGTGAACTGCGACAGCTTCTTGCGAAGCGTCTCGATGTCCGCGCCTTTCTTGCCGATGATGACACCGGGGCGGGCGGCGTGGATCGTGACGCGGCACTTCTTGTGCGGGCGCTCGATGATCACCTTGGAGATGCCGGCCTGCTTCGCCTCTTTGTGGACGAACTCGCGGATCTTCAGATCCTCAAGCAGCAGGTTGCCGTAATCCTTGGTGTCCGCATACCAGCGGCTGTCCCAGGTGCGGTTGACCTGAAGACGCATCCCGATGGGGTTTACCTTCTGACCCATTACGCAGTCTCCCCTTTCTGACGCACCTTGATGGTCAGTTCGCTGAACGGCTTCATGATCTTGCCGAAGCGGCCACGCGCACGCGGACGGCCGCGCTTCAGCGTAATGTTCTTGCCGCAATAGGCTTCGGCGACGATCAGATCATCGACATCCAGCCCGTGGTTGTTCTCGGCATTGGCGATCGCCGACTGAAGGCACTTCAGCACGTCTTGGCTGATGCGCTTCTTGGAGAAGGTCAGATCGGCAATCGCCTTGTCGACCTTCTTGCCACGGATCAGTGCCGCGACGAGGTTCAGCTTCTGCGGCGAGGTGCGCAGCATCTTGGCTTTCGCCATCGCCTCGTTTTCGGCCACGCGGCGCGGATTCTTTTCCTTGCTCATGGCTTACTTCCTTTTGGCTTTCTTGTCGGCGGCATGACCGTAATAGGTCCGCGTCGGCGAATACTCACCGAACTTCTGGCCGATCATCTCCTCGGTGATCGCCACCGGGATGTGTTTCTTGCCGTTGTAGACGCCGAACGTGAGGCCCACGAACTGCGGCAGGATGGTGGAACGACGCGACCAGATCTTGATCACTTCGTTCTTGCCCGACTCGCGCGACTTCTCGGCCTTTTTCAGGACGTAGGCGTCGACGAACGGGCCTTTCCAGACGGAACGCGACATGGATTAACGCCCTTTCTTCAGGTGACGCGAGCGGACAATGTACTTGTCCGTGGTCTTGTTCTTGCGGGTGCGGTTGCCCTTGGTGCCCTTGCCCCACGGCGTGACCGGGTGACGGCCGCCCGAGGTCCGGCCCTCACCACCACCATGCGGGTGGTCGATCGGGTTCATCGCGACACCGCGAACGGTCGGGCGGATGCCCTTGTGACGCATACGACCGGCTTTACCGAAGTTCTGGTTCGAGTGGTCGGCATTCGACACGGCGCCGATGGTCGCCATGCATTCCTGACGAACCATGCGCAGCTCGCCCGAGGACAGACGGATCTGGGCATAGCCCCCGTCACGACCCACGAACTGGGCGTAGGTGCCTGCGGCGCGTGCGATCTGACCGCCCTTGCCCGGCTTCATCTCGACGTTGTGCACGATCGTCCCGATCGGCATACCCGAGAACGGCATCGCGTTGCCCGGTTTCACGTCGGTCTTGGCGCCGGCGATGACGTTATCGCCCACGGCCAGACGCTGCGGCGCGAGGATATAGGCGAGTTCGCCATCCTCGTACTTCACAAGCGCGATGAACGCGGTGCGGTTGGGGTCATACTCGATCCGCTCGACCACGGCCGAGATGTCGAATTTGCGACGCTTGAAATCGACGATCCGGTAGAGACGCTTCGCGCCACCACCCTTGTGCCACATCGTGACGCGTCCGGTGTTGTTCCGACCACCCGTCTTGGTCAAACCCTCGGTAAGGGTTTTGACCGGGCGGCCTTTCCACAGCTCCGAACGGTCGATCAGAACCAGCCCACGCTGGCCAGGCGTCGTCGGCTTATACGACTTGAGTGCCATGTTTCCTGTCTTCCGTACAGCTGGGGCCCGACTCTGTCAGGCCCGGTGAAGGGCTCCGAAGATCCCCGTCGTTAAAATCAGTGGCCCCGGTAAAAACCGGGGCCACTCGATTCGTTGCGCGTTCTATCAGAGGCCCGTCGAGACGTCGATAGTGTTTCCCTCTTCCAGGGTCACATACGCTTTCTTCTTGTCGCTCCGCTCACCGATACGGCCGCGGAAACGCTTGACCTTGCCTTTGGTGATCGTGGTGTTCACGGCTTTCACCTTCACACCGAAAACGGCTTCCACCGCTTCCTTGATCTGCGGCTTGGTCGAATCCATCGCCACCTGGAAAACCACGGCGTTGGCTTCGGATGCCAGCGTCGCCTTCTCGGTGATCAGCGGCTTCTTGATGATGTCGTAATGTTCGGGCTTCACGCTCATTTCAAACGAGCCTCCAGAGCTTCGATACCCGCCTTGGTGATCACCAGGGTGTCACGCTTGAGGATATCATACACGTTGGCACCCATCGTCGGCAGGATGTCCACGCCTTCGAGGTTGCGCGCCGCCTTGGCGAAGTTCTCGTTCACCTCGGCACCGTCGATGATCAGAACGCGCTTCCAGCCCAGTTCCTTGACCGACTTCGCCAGACCCGCGGTTTTCGCATCGGCCAGGTTAAGATCTTCCAAGATGACCAGATTGCCGGTCGCAGCCTTGGACGACAGCGCGTGCTTCAGACCCAGAGCGCGGAATTTCTTCGGCAGATCGTGGGCATGGCTGCGGGGCTGCGGGCCTTTGTAGACACCACCGTGACGGAAGATCGGCGCTTTCTTGGACCCGTGACGTGCGCCGCCGGTGCCCTTCTGCTTGTAGATCTTCTTGGTCGAGTAGGACACGTCCGACTTGCCGAGCGTGGAGTGCGTGCCGGCCTGGGCCTTGGCACGCTGCCAGCGCACGACGCGGTGCAGGATGTCCGCACGCGGCTCCAGACCGAACACGTCGTCGGCCAGGTCGATCGAGCCTGCCTTGCCGGCGTCAAGCTTGATGACGTCGAGTTTCATTTCGCTTCTCCTTCGTCGGAGGCATCGGAACCTTCCGCCTTGATCTCGGCTTCGGCCTCGGCCAGCGCGGCCTCTTCGGCGGCAGCAGCCTCGGCAGCGGCAGCGGCGCGGGCCGCTTCTTCTTCAGCCGCAGCCGCAGCGGCAGCTTCTTCCGCCGCGCGGTGCGCAGCAGCGGCCGCCGAACGCAGAGCGGCGGGCAGGATCACATTGTCCGGAACCGGCTTCTTGACGGCATCCTTCACGGTGACCCAGCCACCCTTCGATCCGGGAACCGCGCCCTTGATCATGATCAGGCCACGCTCGCTGTCGGTCTTGACGACCTGCAGGTTCTGCGTGGTGACGCGCACGGCACCGAGGTGACCGGCCATCTTCTTGCCTTTGAAGACCTTGCCCGGATCCTGGCACTGGCCCGTGGACCCGTGCGAACGGTGCGAGATCGACACACCGTGCGATGCGCGCAGACCACCGAAGTTGTGACGCTTCATCGCACCGGCAAAACCCTTACCGATCGAGGTGCCCGCCACGTCGACGAACTGACCTGCGAAGTAATGGTCCGCGATGATCTCTTCACCCACGCCGATCAGGTTCTCAGGCGAGACGCGGAACTCCGCGATCTTGCGCTTGGGCTCCACGTTCGCTTTCGCGAAGTGACCGCGCTGCGCCGCCGAGGTGCGTTTGGCCTTCGCCGTGCCCGCGCCAAGCTGAACGGCGGTGTATCCGTCCGTGTCGACCGTGCGCTGAGCCACGACCTGCAGGGTGTCGAGTTGAAGAACGGTCACCGGAACCTGGCGGCCGTCTTCCAGAAACAGCCGGGTCATGCCCAGCTTCTTTGCAATAATTCCAGAGCGCATAGGTTCTATCCCTTACACTTTGATTTCGACGTCAACGCCAGCGGCGAGGTCGAGCTTCATCAGCGCGTCCACGGTCTGCGGAGTCGGATCAACGATGTCGAGAAGACGCTTGTGCGTGCGGATTTCCCACTGGTCGCGCGACTTCTTGTCGATGTGCGGGCCACGGAGAACCGTGAATTTCTCAATCTGGTTCGGCAGCGGGATCGGGCCGCGCACTTGCGCGCCGGTCCGCTTGGCCGTGGAGACGATTTCCTGCGTGCTGGCATCCAGAACGCGGTAATCGAAGGCTTTCAGCCTGATGCGAATAGTCTGACCTTGCATTTTACATGCCCTTTGGGCCCGGCGGGAAGACGGGGGCCTTTCGGCCCCCGCCCCCTCTTCCGGTGCGGTTGATTAAGCGATGATTTTCGAGACGACGCCTGCGCCGACGGTGCGGCCGCCTTCACGGATGGCGAAGCGCAGCTTCTCTTCCATGGCGATCGGCGCGATCAGTTCGACGTTGAACTTCAGGTTGTCGCCCGGCATCACCATCTCGGTGCCTTCCGGCAGTTCCACCGTGCCCGTCACGTCGGTCGTGCGGAAGTAGAATTGCGGACGGTAGTTCGCGAAGAACGGCGTGTGACGGCCACCCTCTTCCTTCGTCAGGATGTAGGCCTCCGCTTCGAACTTCGTGTGCGGCTTCACCGAGCCGGGCTTGCACAGCACCTGGCCGCGCTCGATCCCCTCACGGTCCACACCGCGCAGCAGAAGACCCACGTTGTCGCCTGCTTCGCCCTGATCCAGCAGCTTGCGGAACATCTCGACGCCCGTGCAGACGGTCTTCTTGGTGTCGCGGATGCCGACGATCTCGACTTCCTCGCCGACCTTCACCACACCACGCTCCACGCGGCCCGTGGCCACCGTGCCGCGACCCGAGATCGAGAACACGTCCTCGACCGGCATCAGGAACGGCTGGTCCACGGCGCGGGCCGGGGTCGGGATGTAGGCGTCCACGGCTTCCATCAGCGCGCGGATCGACTTCTCGCCGATCTCCTCGTCACGACCTTCCAGAGCGGCCAGGGCCGAGCCCTTGACGATCGGAATGTCATCGCCCGGGTAGTCGTAGGAGGACAGAAGCTCGCGCACTTCCATCTCCACCAGCTCCAGCAGCTCTTCGTCATCCACCTGGTCGACCTTGTTCAGGTAGACGACCATGTAGGGGATGCCGACCTGACGGCCCAGCAGGATGTGCTCGCGCGTTTGCGGCATCGGACCGTCGGCGGCGTTCACGACCAGGATCGCGCCGTCCATCTGGGCCGCGCCGGTGATCATGTTCTTCACGTAGTCGGCGTGGCCGGGGCAGTCCACGTGCGCGTAGTGACGGTTCTCCGTCTCGTATTCCACGTGCGCGGTCGAGATCGTGATCCCGCGAGCCTTCTCCTCCGGCGCGCCGTCGATCTGGTCATACGCGCGGAACTCGCCGAAATACTTCGTGATCGCCGCCGTCAACGTCGTCTTGCCGTGGTCAACGTGACCAATGGTCCCGATGTTCACGTGCGGTTTGTTGCGTTCAAACTTTGCCTTTGCCATCTTGGCTTCCTCTTCGATTCGCATGCGGAGCGGCGGGAAAGCCCCGCACTACTCGAATGGCCGGGTGTTTACAACACCCGGCCGCAAAGTGGTAGGGCGGGGAAGCCCCCGCCCTGCCGATTAGGCATATTTTTTCTGGATCTCGTCCGAGATGTTCTGAGGAACAGCCTCGTAGTGATCGAAGGTCATCGAGAACACCGCACGACCCGACGACATGGACCGCAGGTTGTTGATGTAGCCGAACATGTTGGCCAGCGGGACCATCGCCGAGATGACGTTGGCGTTGCCGCGGCTGTCCTGACCCTGAACCATGCCCCGACGCGAGGTCAGGTCGCCGATGATCGAACCGGTGTATTCTTCCGGCGTCACGACTTCGACCTTCATGATCGGCTCAAGCAGTTTCGCGCCGGCTTTCTTCATGCCGTCGCGCATCGCGGCACGCGAGGCGATCTCGAAGGCCAGAACCGAGGAGTCGACGTCGTGATAGGCACCGTCGATCAGCGCGACCTTGAAGTCGATGACCGGGAAGCCCGCCAGCGGACCGGAGTCCATGACCGACTTGATGCCCTTTTCGACGCCCGGAATGTATTCCTTCGGAACCGTCCCGCCCACGATCTTCGATTCGAACGAATACCCTTCGCCCGGCTCGGTCGGGGTGATCACCAGCTTGATACGTGCGAACTGGCCCGTACCGCCGGTCTGCTTCTTGTGCGTGTAGTCGATCTCGGCTTCGCGCGAGATGGTCTCGCGATAGGCCACCTGCGGCGCACCGATGTTCGCCTCGACCTTGAACTCGCGACGCATACGGTCGACGAGGATGTCAAGGTGAAGTTCGCCCATGCCCTTCATGATCGTCTGACCGGATTCGAAGTTGGTCTCGACGCGGAAGGACGGATCTTCGGCCGCCAGACGTGCGAGGGCGAGGCCCATCTTCTCCTGGTCGGCTTTCGACTTCGGCTCCACCGCGATCTCGATCACGGGCTCGGGGAAGGTCATCGTTTCAAGAACGACGGCGTTGTTCGGGTCGCACAGCGTGTCGCCCGTCGTCGTTTCCTTCAGACCGGCCAGCGCGATGATGTCGCCCGCAAACGCTTCCTCGATCTCCTCGCGGTTGATCGCGTGCATCATCATCATACGACCGACACGCTCACGCTTGCCCTTGGTCGAGTTCATCATCGTGTCGCCCTTCTTCAGCACGCCCGAATAAAGACGCGTGAAGGTCAGCGAACCGACGAAGGGGTCGTTCATGATCTTGAACGCCAGACCCGAGAAGGGCTGTGCGTCGTCGGCCGAACGCTCGATGTTGCGGGTTTCCGTCTCATCACCCGGTGCAAAGCCGGTATAGGCCGGAACGTCCAGCGGCGAGGGCAGGAAGTCGATGACGGAGTTCAGGAGCGGCTGCACACCCTTGTTCTTGAACGCCGAACCGGCGGTCACCGGAACGAAGGTCAGGGACAGGGTGCCCTTGCGGATCAGCTTGCGCAGGGTCGCCTCGTCGGGCTCGTTGCCTTCCAGATAGGCTTCCATCGCCTCGTCGTCCTGCTCGACCGCGATTTCGATCAGGTTCGAGCGCCATTCGTCGGCAAGCTCTTTCAGATCGTCGCGGATGGGCTGACGGGTCCAGGAGGCCCCGAGGTCTTCACCGACCCAGGTCCACTCTTCCATCTTGATCAGATCGACGATGCCTTCCAGCTTGTCCTCGGCCCCGATCGGCAGCGCGATCGGAAGCGGGGTCGCGCCGGTCCGGTCCTTGATCATCTTCACGCAGTTGAAGAAGTCGGCGCCGATCTTGTCCATCTTGTTGACGAACACGATCCGCGGAACCTTGTAGCGGTCGGCCTGACGCCAGACGGTCTCGGTCTGCGGCTCGACGCCGGCGTTGGCGTCCAGCAGACAGATCGCGCCGTCCAGAACCGCCAGCGAACGCTCGACTTCAATGGTGAAGTCGACGTGGCCGGGGGTGTCGATGATGTTGAAGCGGAACTTCGTGTCCGAAGTTCCTTCCTTGGTCGGATCCTCCTGGCGCTGCCAGAAGGTCGTGGTCGCAGCCGAGGTGATCGTGATGCCACGCTCCTGCTCCTGCTCCATCCAGTCCATCGTCGCGGCGCCATCATGCACCTCGCCGATCTTGTGGGACTTGCCGGTATAATACAGGATCCGCTCGGTCGTCGTCGTTTTACCGGCGTCGATATGCGCCATGATGCCGAAATTGCGGTAGCGTTGCAGCGGGTAGTCGCGTGCCATTGGGTCGGTCCTCAGGCTAAGGGGTTACCAGCGGTAATGGCTGAACGCTTTGTTCGCGTCGGCCATCTTGTGGGTGTCTTCGCGCTTTTTCACAGCGGTACCACGGTTGTTCACGGCATCCGACAGCTCGGCCGCCAGACGCTCCTCCATGGTATTCTCGTTGCGCTTGCGCGCGGCGATGATCAGCCAGCGAATGGCCAGAGCCTCGCGGCGTTCCAGACGGACTTCGACCGGAACCTGATACGTGGCACCACCGACGCGGCGCGAACGCACCTCGACGGACGGCTTGACGTTGTCCAAGGCCTCATGGAACGCCTCGATCGGTTCGCGCTTCAGACGCGACTGGACACGATCCAGGGCGTTGTAGACGATCCGTTCGGCCGTGGACTTCTTGCCATCGACCATCAGGTTGTTCATGAACTTGGTCAGAACCCGATCGCCGAACTTGGCATCGGGAAGGATTTCGCGCTTTTCGGCGGCGTGACGACGGGACATCTCTCAGAACCTCACTTCGGACGCTTCGCGCCGTATTTCGAACGGCGTTGACGACGGTCTTTCACGCCTTGCGTGTCCAGCACGCCGCGCAGGATATGGTAACGCACGCCCGGAAGGTCTTTGACCCGGCCGCCGCGGATGAGCACGACCGAGTGCTCTTGCAGGTTGTGCTTTTCGCCCGGGATGTACGAAATCACCTCGAACCCGTTGGTGAGGCGGACTTTCGCAACCTTACGCATAGCGGAGTTCGGCTTCTTCGGCGTCGTCGTGTAGACGCGCGTACAGACGCCGCGTTTCTGCGGGCAGGATTCCAAGTGCTGGGACTTGGAGCGGTTTTTCTTCGGCTCCCGCGGTTTGCGGATGAGCTGCTGGATCGTCGGCATTCGGTTCCCCGTGCTTCCTGTTTCATCAACGCCTGCCCGGATCCTGTTCGGGGGGCGCCAGTTCAGGGCATTTCACATGCGCGAAACGCCAAAACCGCATACACCCCCAAGGCAGGGGATGACGCGGTGGAATCTCAGAGGATCGGGGCGGGTAAAGCCCGGATCATGACCACTTCAAAACGCTAAGGTTCCAGAGCGGCGGGATGGTCCCCGCAATTCGGTAGCGCGCGTATAGGGGGAATCGCCCCGCCTGTCAACACGACCCCCGCGCCGCAAGGGCGCCATCGAATGCATCAAGGTCCAGTGCGAACCGCGCGCCCGTCATCGGCACGATCTCCTCGGGGTCCAGCGGCATCTCCATCCCATCGTGGCGCAGGACGCCGCGAATGCTGTCATTGCTATCATGCTTGCCGCGCACATACATCGCCGTATCCGAGAACGTCATCCCCGCCATGAAGTGATGCACCTTGTGATGGGCAAAGCTCATGACGCAGGCGTCGTCCTCCGGTCGGAAGGCGATCGCCAACCCGGCCGAAATCCGATCTGCGACCTGCCGCACAACCTTCATCTCCGCCCCCGGCGGGGCGATCAGGCTCATGCCTTGCATGTAATCGAGGTAAAGCCGCTTTTCCCGGGCGAACATCGGGCCAAGAAGAAGGAAATCGGCCCGCAGCCGTTCCACGAAGTCCACGGCGACGGCGTCGTCGTCGTCCAGCCGGAACTGAAGGCTCGCCATCGCGCTCCGGTCGCGATGCGCGTCCAACACCCGACGGCACAGGGGGCGGTGCACGGCGGGCGGCTCCTGCCGAAGCACGACCTGCGGGATCGGCGCGATCAGATCGCGCAACCGCGCAAGCGCCCAAGACGGCAGATCCACACCCGTCAGAAGAACAAGGGTGAAATCGGGATCGGTCTGCGCCTTCAGGGCGGGCAGGCACACATGCTCGAACCACAAAAAGCGGGAGTCCAGCCGGGCACGGTCATAGAGGGTGAGCCTGCGCGCCTCCAACGTCTCGGGCTGGGCCTGAAACCCGCCCTCCACGATCAACGAGAATCGGCAAAGACCCAGAACTTGCACCGCCATCGCACCCTCCGCGTTTGCGGGGACCATGGCACGGCACGGGGGATGAAAAAAGCCCCCCGTTTCCGGGGGGCTTTCGTGTCACTCGTCCGATTGCGGGGCCGCGAGCGCCGCCGCTTCTTCGGCGGCGCTGCGGCGGGCATCGATCACCACCGCATCGCGCTTGGTCGCGATCTGCTTGACGCGGCTGGTGGCCCCGCCCGTCCCCGCCGGGATCAGGCGGCCGACGATCACGTTCTCCTTCAGGCCGACCAGCTTGTCGCGCTTGCCCTGAACCGATGCCTCGGTCAGCACGCGGGTCGTTTCCTGGAAGGACGCGGCCGAGATGAAGCTGCGGGTCTGCAGCGACGCCTTGGTGATCCCCAGAAGGATCGGCTCGCCCTGCGCGGGACGCAGGTTGTGCGCGACGGCCTTCTCGTTGACCTCGTCAAGCTCCGACTTGTCGACATGCTCGCCTTTCAGCAGCGTCGTCTCGCCGGAATCCAGGATCTCGTACTTCTGCAGCATCTGCCGCACGATCACCTCGATATGCTTGTCGTTGATCTTCACGCCCTGCAGGCGATACACGTCCTGCACTTCGTCGATCATGTAGTTGGCCAAGGCCTCGATCCCCATGATCCGCAGAATGTCGTGCGGAGCCGGGTTGCCGTCCATGATGTAGTCGCCCTTCTGCACGAAGTCGCCTTCCTGCACGGGAATATGCTTCCCTTTGGGCACCATGTATTCGACGGCCTGCAGGCTTTCGTCCACCGGTTCGATCGTGATGCGGCGCTTGTTCTTGTAGTCTTTGCCGAAGCGCACATAGCCATCGTTCTCCACGATGATCGCGTGATCCTTCGGACGACGGGCTTCGAACAGTTCCGCCACGCGCGGCAGACCCCCGGTGATGTCCTTCGTCCGCGCGCCTTCGCGCGGAATCCGGGCCACCACGTCACCGGCCTTCACCTCTTGGCCGTCTTCGACCGAAAGGATCGCGTCCACCGACATCGGATAGGAGATCGGGTTGCCCCCTTCCCCACGCATCGGCTCGCCCGTTTCCGGGTCCATGATGATGATCTCGGGCTTCAGCTCGTTCCCTTTTGGGGCCGTGCGCCAATCCGTGACGATCCGCTGGCTCATGCCGGTGGCATCATCGGTATCCTCACGGACCGACAGGCCCTGCATCAGGTCGACGAACCGGGCCACACCCGTCCGCTCGGCGATGATCGGCAGGGTATAGGGGTCCCATTCGACCAGCTTGGTGCCGCGCTTGATGGTGTCGCCGTCACGCACATGGACCTTCGTCCCGTAGGTGACCTTGTGCGACGCCCGCTCCTGCCCTGCGTCATCGATGATGACCAGTTGCATGTTGCGGCCCATCGCCACCTGTTCACCGGCCGCGTTTTCCAGCAGGTTGGCGTTGCGGAACTCCACCCGACCCTCTTGCGAGGCTTCGAGGAAGGACTGCTGGCCCCCTTGCGCCACGCCGCCGATGTGGAACGTCCGCATCGTCAGCTGGGTGCCCGGTTCACCGATGGACTGCGCCGCGATGATGCCGACGGCCTCGCCCTGGTTCACCAGCGTGCCCCGGGCCAGATCGCGGCCATAGCACATGGCGCAGACGCCTTCTTCCGCCTCGCAGGTCAGCGGGCTGCGGATCCGCATCGACGCCACGTTGGCCGCGTCGATCGCGTCGGCCTTGCGCTCGTCGATCAACTCGCCCGCCGACACGATCACCTCGTCCGTGCCCGGAACGCAGACGTCGTCCGCCGCAACCCGACCAAGGATACGCTCGGCCAGCGGGGCCACGATCTCGCCATCGTTGACCGCCGCCGAGGCGGTGACCGCGCGATCCGTGCCGCAATCATGCGTGCGCACGATGCAGTCCTGCGCCACGTCCACCAGACGCCGCGTGAGGTAGCCCGAGTTCGCCGTCTTCAACGCCGTATCCGACAGACCCTTCCGGGCGCCGTGGGTGGAGTTGAAGTACTCAAGAACGGTCAGACCTTCCTTGAAGTTCGAGATGATCGGCGTCTCGATGATCTCGCCGTTCGGCTTGGCCATCAGGCCGCGCATCCCGCCCAGCTGCTTCATCTGCGTGACCGAACCCCGCGCACCGGAGTGGGCCATCATGTAGACCGAGTTCGGCTCCATTTCGGCGCCGTCCGCATCATGACGCGTGGCCGAGATGGTGGACATCATGGCCTCGGTCACCTTGTCGTTGCACTTCGACCAGGCGTCCACGACCTTGTTGTACTTCTCGCCCTGGGTGATCAGGCCGTCCATGTACTGCTGTTCGAAGTCCTTCACCTGATCCTGGACCTCGTTCACGATGGTCCATTTGGAATCGGGGATCAGCATGTCGTCCTTGCCGAACGAGATGCCGGCCTTGAACGCCTCGCGGAAGCCCATGCCCATGATCTGGTCGCAGAAGATAACCGATTCCTTCTGCCCGCAATAGCGGTAGACGGTGTCGATGACGTTCTGCACGTCTTTCTTGCGCAGAAGACGGTTCACCAGTTCGAACGGCGCTTTCGCGTTCAGCGGCAGCAGGTTGCCCAGACGCAGACGGCCCGGCGTGGTTTCATAGCGGCGGACGACCTCGTTGCCTTCGTCGTCGATCTGCTTGATCCGCGCCGTGATCTTGGCGTGCAGATGCACCTCGCCGGCGGCAAGGGCGTGCTCCACTTCCTCGACCGAGGCGAAGGCCATCCCCTCGCCCTGCATGCCTTCGCGCTGCATGGTGGTGTAGTAGAGACCCAGCACCATGTCCTGCGAGGGCACGATGATCGGCGCGCCGTTGGCGGGCGACAGGACGTTGTTCGTCGACATCATCAGGACGCGCGCTTCCAGCTGCGCCTCAAGGCTCAGCGGAACGTGCACGGCCATCTGGTCGCCGTCGAAGTCGGCGTTGAAGGCCGAACAGACCAGCGGGTGAAGCTGGATCGCCTTGCCTTCGATCAGGATCGGTTCGAACGCCTGGATGCCCAGACGGTGCAGCGTGGGCGCGCGGTTCAGCAGAACCGGATGCTCGCGGATGACCTCGTCCAGGATGTCCCAGACCTCGGGACGCTCTTTCTCGACCAGCTTCTTGGCCTGCTTCACCGTGCTGGACAGCCCCTTGGCCTCCAGACGCGAGTAGATGAACGGCTTGAACAGCTCCAGCGCCATCTTCTTGGGCAGACCGCACTGGTGCAGCTTCAGTTCCGGCCCCGTCACGATGACCGAACGGCCCGAGAAGTCGACCCGCTTGCCCAGAAGGTTCTGACGGAAACGCCCCTGCTTGCCCTTCAGCATGTCAGACAGCGATTTCAGCGGACGCTTGTTGGTGCCGGTGATCACGCGGCCGCGACGGCCGTTGTCGAACAGCGCATCGACCGCTTCCTGCAGCATCCGCTTTTCGTTGCGCACGATGATGTCGGGCGCACGAAGCTCGATCAGGCGCTTCAGACGGTTGTTGCGGTTGATCACCCGGCGATACAGGTCGTTCAGGTCCGACGTCGCGAACCGGCCACCGTCCAGCGGCACCAGCGGGCGCAGTTCCGGCGGGATCACCGGCAGAACCGTCAGGATCATCCATTCGGGACGGTTGCCCGACTCCAGGAACGATTCGACGATCTTGAGACGCTTGATGATCTTCTTCGGCTTCAGTTCGCCCGTCGCTTCCTTCAGATCCTCACGCAGCTGGTCTGCGGTGGCCTGCAGGTCGATCGCCGACAGCATCTCGCGGATGGCTTCCGCGCCGATATTGGCGGTGAACGCATCGGCGCCGTACTGGTCCTGCGCATCCAGGAACTCGTCCTCGGTCAGCATCTGGGCGTAGGTCAGGTCGGTCAGACCCGGCTCGATGACGACATAGTTCTCGAAATAGAGAATCCGTTCCAGATCCCGCAGCGTCATGTCCAGCATCAGACCGATGCGGGACGGCAGCGACTTCAGGAACCAGATGTGGGCCACGGGCGAGGCCAGTTCGATATGCCCCATCCGCTCGCGGCGGACCTTCTGCAAGGTCACTTCCACGCCGCATTTCTCGCAGACGACGCCGCGATACTTCATGCGCTTGTATTTGCCGCACAGGCATTCGTAGTCCTTGATCGGCCCGAAGATGCGCGCGCAGAACAGGCCGTCACGCTCCGGTTTGAACGTGCGGTAGTTGATGGTTTCCGGCTTCTTGATCTCGCCGTAGGACCACGACAGGATCCGGTCGGGGGACGCGAGCGAGACCTTGATCTCGTCGAAGGTCCGCACGGGGGCGACCGGATTGAACGGGTTGGTGCTCAGTTCCTGGTTCATCTTTTTTCCTTACGAAAGGGATGCGGTGAGTGGGGCGCGTACGCCCTCACTCTTCCTCCGAATCCAGGAGTTCCATGTTGAGGCCCAGACCGCGGACCTCCTTGACAAGAACGTTGAACGATTCCGGCACGCCGGCCTCGAAGTTGTCCTCGCCCTTGACGATGCTCTCGTACATCTTGGTCCGGCCGGCCACGTCGTCCGACTTGACCGTCAGCATCTCCTGCAGGGTATAGGCGGCGCCATAAGCTTCCAGAGCCCAGACCTCCATCTCCCCCAGACGCTGACCACCGAACTGCGCCTTACCGCCCAGCGGCTGCTGGGTCACAAGGCTGTACGGCCCGGTCGAACGTGCGTGCAGCTTGTCGTCCACAAGGTGGTGCAGCTTCAGCATGTACTTGACGCCGACGGTGACCGGACGCGCGAACTGCTCGCCCGAACGGCCGTCGAACACGATCGACTGACCGGATTCGTTGAAGCCCGCACGGCGCAGCGCGTCGTTGACGTCCGGCTCCTTCGCACCGTCGAACACCGGCGTGGCGATCGGAACGCCCTTGGTGACCGAACCCGCCATCTCGAGGATGTCGTCATCCTCGCGATCCGAGAAGGCCGCCTCATAGGTCTCGTCGCCATAGGCGATGCGCAGGGCCTCCTTCACCGGGGTCATGTCCCCTTTGCGACGGTATTCCTGCAGCGCCTCGTCCACCTTGATGCCCAGACCGCGCGCGGCCCAGCCCATATGGGTTTCCAGGATCTGACCGACGTTCATCCGGCTCGGCACGCCCAGCGGGTTCAGCACGAGATCGACTGCGGTTCCGTCCTGAAGGAACGGCATGTCCTCGACCGGAACCACCTTGGAGATGACACCCTTGTTGCCGTGACGACCGGCCATCTTGTCGCCCGGTTGCAGCTTGCGCTTCACCGCGACGAACACCTTGACCATCTTCATCACGCCCGGGGGCAGATCGTCGCCGCGGCGGACCTTCTCGACCTTGTCCTCGAACCGGTGATCGAGCTGACGCTTCTGGGCCTCATACTGCTCGTGCAGCGCCTCGACCTCTTTCGCCTCGGCTTCCTCACCCAGGGCCAACTGCCACCACTGCCCCTTGGAGAGGGTGCCCAACAGTTCGGCGTCGATGGTCGAGCCGGACTTGATGCCCTTCGGACCCTTCACCGCCGTCTTGCCCATCACCAGCGTCCGCAGACGCGAGTAGATGTTGCGGTCCAGGATGGCCAGCTCGTCGTCGCGGTCGCGCGACAGGCGTTCCACTTCTTCCCGCTCGATCTGCAGCGCGCGCTCGTCCTTGTCCACACCGTGACGGTTGAAGACGCGAACTTCCACGATCGTGCCATAGGCCCCCGGCGGCAGGCGCAGCGAGGTGTCGCGCACGTCCGATGCCTTTTCGCCGAAGATGGCACGAAGCAGCTTCTCTTCCGGCGTCATCGGGCTTTCGCCCTTCGGGGTGATCTTGCCGACCAGAATGTCGCCCGGCTGAACCTCGGCGCCGATATAGACGATGCCGGCCTCATCCAGATTGCGCAGGGCTTCTTCACCCACGTTCGGGATGTCGCGCGTGATCTCTTCCGGGCCCAGCTTCGTGTCGCGGGCGGCGACCTCGTATTCTTCGATGTGGATCGAGGTGAAGACGTCATCCTTCAGGATGCGCTCCGAGATCAGGATCGAGTCCTCGTAGTTGTAGCCGTTCCACGGCATGAAGGCCACGACCACGTTCCGGCCAAGGGCCAGTTCGCCCATGTCGGTGTTCGGACCGTCGGCGATCACCTCGCCGCGCGTCACCTGGCTGCCCACCTTCACCAGCGGACGCTGGTTGATGCAGGACGACTGGTTCGACCGCTTGAACTTGCGCAGACGATAGATGTCCACACCCGGCTCGCCCGGCTCCAGCATCTCGGTGGCGCGCACAACGATCCGCGTCGCGTCCACCTGGTCGATCACACCGGCCCGGCGTGCCATGATCGCGGCCCCGGAATCGCGTGCCACGATGGCCTCGATCCCCGTGCCGACAAAGGGCGCGTCCGATTGCAGCAGCGGAACCGCCTGACGCTGCATGTTCGACCCCATGAGAGCGCGGTTGGCGTCGTCGTTCTCAAGGAACGGGATCAGCGAGGCCGCGACCGACACCAGCTGCTTGGGCGACACGTCGATCAGATCGACGGCGTCCGGCGGGTTCAGCATGAACTCGCCCGCCTTGCGGGTGGAGATGAGATCGGAGGTGAACCGCCCTTCCCCGTCGATGGTCGCGTTGGCCTGCGCCACCGTGTGACGCATTTCCTCGGTCGCGGACATATAGACCACGTCGTCGGTCACCTGACCGTCCACCACCTTGCGATAAGGGGTCTCGATGAAGCCATACTTGTTCACGCGCGCGAAGGTGGCGAGGCTGTTGATCAGACCGATGTTCTGACCTTCCGGCGTCTCGATCGGGCACATCCGGCCATAGTGCGTCGGATGAACGTCGCGCACCTCGAAGCCCGCGCGTTCCCGCGTCAGACCGCCCGGCCCAAGGGCCGACAGACGCCGCTTGTGCGTCACTTCGGACAGCGGGTTCGTCTGGTCCATGAACTGCGACAGCTGGCTGGAGCCGAAG
Organism: Falsirhodobacter halotolerans; assembly: GCF_022899245.1. NCBI lineage: Bacteria > Pseudomonadati > Pseudomonadota > Alphaproteobacteria > Rhodobacterales > Paracoccaceae > Falsirhodobacter > Falsirhodobacter halotolerans. The sequence goes on along the minus strand of NZ_JALJAZ010000001.1, from coordinate 279,549 downwards.
AATTCGCGCACCGCCGCGGCCGCGGGTTTCGCGTTGATCAGGTCTTGGGGCATGATCGTGTCGATCTCGACCGAGGACATGCGCTCCTTGATCGCGCGCTCCATCCGCAGCAGGCCGACGCGATACTGGTTTTCCATCAGCTCGCCCACCGAACGCACACGGCGGTTGCCGAGGTGGTCGATGTCGTCGATCTCGCCCTTGCCGTCGCGCAGTTCGGTCAGCGCCTTGATGCAGGCGATGATGTCCTCGCGGTCCAGCGTGCGCTGGGTGTCCGGCTTGTCCAGATCCAGACGCATGTTCATCTTCACGCGGCCCACGGCCGAGAGGTCGTAGCGCTCCGAATCGAAGAACAACGTCTGGAACAGGTTCGACGCGGCTTCGACGGTCGGCGGCTCGCCCGGACGCATGACGCGGTAGATGTCCATGAGCGCGCCTTCGCGGTTCATGTTCTTGTCCGCCGCCATCGTGTTGCGGATATAGGGGCCGACGTTCACGCCGTCGATGTCCAGAACCGGAATCTCGGTGATGCCCTGGTCCAGCAGGGTCTGGAGCGTGCCGCCCTTGATCTCGCCGTCGCGGTCATACTCCATCGTCAGCTCGTCGCCGGCCTCGACCCAGATCTCGCCCGTTTCCTCGTTGATGATGTCCTGCGCGACATAGCGCCCGACGATGCGGTCGAACGGCAGCAGCAGCTCGGTGACCTGCGCCTCGTCGATCAGCTTCTTGACCATGCGCGGGGTCATCTTGTCGCCCGCCTTGCAGATCACCTCGCCGGTGGCGGCGTCGATCAGGTCATAGGCCGGACGGGTGCCGCGCATCCGATCGGGGAAGAACTTGGTCACCCAACCCTTGTTCTTCTCGTACTTGTAGCTGACCGTGTCGTAATAGGCCGACATGATCGCGTCCTGGTCCAGACCAAGCGCATAGAGCAGCGTGGTGACCGGCAACTTGCGGCGACGGTCGATGCGCGCGAACACGACATCCTTGGCGTCGAATTCGAAGTCCAGCCACGATCCGCGATAGGGAATGATGCGGCAGGCGAACAGCAGTTTCCCCGAGGAATGCGTCTTGCCCTTGTCGTGATCGAAGAACACGCCCGGCGAACGGTGCATCTGGGACACGATCACCCGTTCGGTCCCGTTCACGATGAACGTGCCGTTCGACGTCATCAGGGGCATGTCGCCCATATAGACGTCCTGTTCCTTGATGTCCTTGACCGACCGGTTGCCCGTCGTCTCATCGACATCGAACACGATCAGGCGCAGCGTGACCTTCAGCGGCGCGGCATAGGTCATGTCGCGCTGCTGGCATTCGTCCACGTCGTATTTCGGCTTCTCCAGTTCGTATTTCACGAACTCGAGCACCGCCGTCTCGTTGAAATCCTTGATCGGGAAGACGGACTGGAACACGCCCTTGATCCCCTCGCCATCCGCCGGAACCTGGCCTTCGCCCGATTTCAGGAACAGGTCGTAAGAGGATTTCTGAACCTCGATAAGGTTCGGCATTTCCAGAACTTCACGGATTTTTCCGAAGTAACGGCGGATGCGCTTCTGGCCAACGTAGCTCTGAGCCATGCTCAAGGTCACCTTTCGTGTCTCGCGGGCGTGCCTCCGTCGGGGACCGGACGCGCGCCGCTTGCGAAGCAGGGGGTTGAGGTTCCATTCATGCCCACCGTCCCACCGGCAAGCTCCCGAACCTTGAACCGCGCCTTGGGCGGGGCTTTCGCAAAAGCCCCCTCCAAGACAGGTTCGGCTGGGCCCGAATTTCTCGGACCCAGCCTCTTTACTTGGCGATGCCGGATGGCACCGGCCGGATTACTTCAGCTCGGCTTTCGCGCCAGCTGCTTCCAGCTTTTTCTTCATTTCTTCGGCTTCGGCTTTCGCGACGCCTTCTTTGATCTTGCCACCGGCTTCGACCAGGTCCTTGGCTTCTTTCAGGCCCAGACCGGTGATGCCACGCACTTCTTTGATGACGTTGATCTTGTTCGCGCCAGCGTCCGTCAGGACGACGTCGAACTCGGTCTTTTCTTCTTCTGCCGCAGCGCCTGCGCCAGCAGCCGGGCCGGCCATCATGACCGCGCCACCGGCGGCGGGCTCGATGCCGTACTCGTCTTTCAGGATCGTTTTCAGTTCTTGCGCTTCCAGCAGCGTGAGGTTCACGATTTGCTCGGCGAGTGCTTTCAGATCAGCCATGTTCTGTTCCGTTCAATAAGATGGGTTCCAACGTGGGGTTATGCAACCACGCAGGCCAAAGATTGCTCAGGCGGCTTCCCGCTCCTCCAAGGTGGAGAGGATGCCAGCGATGTTCGAAGCAGGCGCGCCAATGGCCCCGGCGATGTTCGACGCGGGCGCACCGATGCAACCGACGATCGAAGCGATAAGCTCCTCACGCGACGGCATGGCGGCCACGGCTTTCACACCGTCTTGGTCCAGAACGGTCTCGCCCATGGCGCCGCCAAGAATGATGAACTTGTCGTTCGTCTTGGCATAGGCGTCCGCGACCTTCGCAGCAGCGACAGGGTCATCGGAATAGGCGAGAACGGTCATGCCCGTAAGCAGGTCACCCATCGCAGCGGAGGGTTTCCCGTCAAGGGCGATCTTGGCGAGCTTGTTCTTGGCAACGCGCACGGATCCGCCGACTTCGCGCATACGCGCGCGCAGATCCTGCATCTGTGCAACCGTCAGACCTGCGTAATGGGCAACGACCACCACGCCAGAGCTTTCGAAGATCTGGCCGAGTTCCTCGACCACTTGCTCTTTCTGGGCTCTATCCACAGGTTCACTCCAAGTATGGGGGTTTCCCCCCGGCTCAAATAAGCCCCACCGAAGCAGGGCGTTCGGGTCCCAAAGGGTCCCGAGGCCATGATCGCCCGAGGAAATCCCCGGAAATCTGTCTCGATACCCATCTCAGGCAGGACATTAAGCGGATCGCTCCGCACCCACCGTCTAGGACGAATACAACACCCCGCGACGAATCGCGGGGACGCTGCAAGTGCTCCCTATAAAGAGGTCCGCCCCCCGTGCCAAGCCCCGAAGGCCGACCCCCCCGCATGAAAAAGCCGCCAACCCGAAGGTTGACGGCGTTCTTGCGGCAGAATGCGATCTCAGTTGCCGGTGGCCGAGGCCAGGTCCAGCGACACGCCAGGGCCCATGGTGGACGACAGCGAGACCTTCTTCACATAGGTGCCCTTCGCGCCCGCCGGGCGGGCACGGGTCACCGCCTCGACGAAGGCGCGGACGTTTTCGGCCAGCTTCGATTCGTCGAACGAGACCTTGCCGATACCGGCATGGATGACGCCGGCCTTCTCGACCTTGAACTGGACCTCACCGCCCTTGGCGTTGCCGACGGCACCGGCCACGTCCATCGTCACCGTGCCGACCTTGGGGTTCGGCATCAGGTTGCGCGGCCCCAGAATCTTGCCCAGACGACCGACCAGCGGCATCATGTCCGGCGTCGCGATGCAGCGATCGAACTCGATCTTGCCCGACTGGATCGTTTCCATCAGGTCTTCGGCACCGACGATGTCGGCCCCGGCGGCTTTCGCCTCGTCCGCTTTCGCACCGCGCGCAAACACAGCCACGCGAACCGTCTTGCCCGTGCCGTTCGGCAGGGTGACCACGCCGCGGACCATCTGGTCGGCGTGACGCGGGTCGACGCCCAGGTTCATCGCGATTTCCAGCGTTTCGTCGAACTTGGCGGTCGCCGCGCTCTTGATCAGCTTCACGGCCTCTTCGACCGCGATCAGGGTCTTGCCCTCGAAGGTCGTGCGGGCGGCTTTCGTACGTTTACCAATGGCCATGACTTACCCCTTGACCTCGATACCGCAGGACTTCGCCGAACCCAGGATGATCTGCATCGCAGCTTCCACGGAGTTGGCGTTCAGGTCTTTCATCTTCGCTTCGGCGATCTGACGAACCTGTGCGACGGTCACGGAGCCGGCCACGTCCCGGCCCGGCTTTTCCGACCCGCGCGGACGATTGCGCTTGCCCACCGAAGGAAGACCGGCGGCCTTCTTCAGCATGTAGGACGCGGGCGCCGATTTCAGCTCAAGGCTGAACGACTTGTCCTGGTAATAGGTGATGATGGTCGGCGTGGGCGTGCCCGGCTCGATATCCGCGGTCTTCGCGTTGAATTCCTTCACGAAGGCCATGATGTTCAGACCGCGCTGACCCAGGGCCGGGCCGACGGGCGGGGACGGGTTGGCTTGCCCCGCCTTCACTTGCAGCTTCAGCTGCCCGATGATCTTCTTGGCCATGTGGCCTCTCCTTTGTCACAGTGCCCGAAGGCACGGTTTAGTGGTCGGGCCAAAGCCTCCCACGAGATCGCTCAGGTGTTCTTCGACACCTGAGTGAATTCCAGTTCCACGGGCGTCGCGCGCCCGAAGATCGATACGGTGACCTTGAGGCGGGAGTTGTCTTCGTCGACATCCTCGACCTGCCCGGCAAAGCCTTCGAACGGACCGTCGGTCACGTTCACCGTCTCGCCAATGTCGAAGCGGATCAGGTTGCGCGGCTGCGGCACCTCGCCCGACGCATCGGTGCGGTTCAGCATCGCGTTCACTTCCTCGTCCCGCATGGGCATCGGACGCCCCTGCGGCCCCAAAAACCCCGTCACGCGGTTGATGGAGGTGATGAGGTGATAGCCCCTGTTCGTCATCTCCATCCGCACCAGCACATAGCCGGGCATGAAACGACGCTCGCTCGTCACCTTCTTGCCGCGCCGGACCTCGATCACCTCTTCGGTGGGGACCAGCACTTCCTCGATTTCGTCCTCAAGACCGGATTCCGACACGGCTTGCTTGATCTGCTCGGCAATCTTCTTCTCGAAATTCGAGAGGACGCTTACCGAATACCAACGCTTCGCCATGCCAGCCACCTATCTTCATGCGCGGGACCGTCCCGCCGGGAACAAAAAACAGCGCGCAACCGAATCGCTGCGCGCCTGCCTCTCGTATCGTCGGGGCGTGGATAACGGCCCACCCCTTCGATGACAAGAAAAAATCAGAACGCGCCCAGAATCTCGCCCAGACCGAAACGGATGCCCACATCGACCAGCGTGAAGAACGTCGCGGTCAGCGCCGACAGCACCAGCACCATCAACGTGGTCAGAATCACCTCGCGCCGCCCCGGCCATGCGATCTTGCCGACCTCGGTACGGACCTGCTGAATGAACTGAACCGGATTTGCCATCTGTCTTCCCCTGTCACATGCCGCGCGCATACCGCAGTCGCAGCGTCAAATCAAGCGATGCGGGGTAAATGGCAGGAGTTGGGGGACTCGAACCCACGACCCTCGGTTTTGGAGACCGATGCTCTACCAACTGAGCTAAACTCCTACTGCGGGCGTAACTAGAACAACGGCGATCGGGCCGCAAGCCCAAATGCAAAAGCCGCCCCTCAAGGGCGGCTCGCACACGCGATCCGAAGGTCGCTTACATGTCTTCCAGGATCGTGATCAACTCGCCTTGGTCAAGGCCGTCACCGGCGACCTGTTCGTTGATCTCGTTGATCTGGATCGGGGTCAGCGTCGTCACGTCCAGATTGGGATCCAACGTCCGCAGCTGTTCGATCGCGCCCGAGTCGAGTTGCATGTCGCCCGGTGCGGCCGGTTGGGCGTGGGCGAAACCGGCAACGGAAATCAGGGCAGCGGCAGTGGTGAGAGCAAGCGTCTTCATGTATCTACCTTTCGCTTTCGGCGTCGAGGCGCCTGTTTGACCGCAGTCGTCGCGGCTATGGGCAGACAACGCGCCTTTTTGCCGAACGGTTCAAAAAATAACGCGAATTAATTTTTGGAACCCAAGCGAAGGATTGCCGTTCTCATCGCCGCAAATCAGTTGCGGACGATGTTTTGCAGAACGGGTTTGGTCAGGCCCGAGTTCGACGCCACTTCGTTGTTGATGCGACGCACCTGGATCGGCGTCAGCTTGGAGGCGTCCAGATCGGGTGCCAAGGTTTGCAGAACCACCTGCGAGGAGGAGTTCAGGACCGGGGTGGTTTGCGCGGAAGCCGCTCCGGCGAATGCGACAAGAGCAGCGGCGATAAGAGTTGCGTATTTCATGATAGCCTTTCCGTCGGTCTTCTGCGCCGACCATGCGGAAATGCACACCTCACTCACATTATTCAATGTTCTGCGCTTTTAATAACGTTCCCAAAAACGTGACGGTTAAAATGATGCGGGATTTATGCTTGGCCACAATGACTTACCGATCCGGGCCATTCCGCACAGCCTCTGTGCGCCACCCGCGCACATGAAAAAGCCGCCCCCAAGGGCGGCCTTTCCAAGAACCCGATCCGAAATCAGGCGATGATTTTCGAGACGACGCCTGCGCCGACGGTGCGGCCGCCTTCACGGATGGCGAAGCGCAGCTTCTCTTCCATGGCGATCGGCGCGATCAGTTCGACGTTGAACTTCAGGTTGTCGCCCGGCATCACCATCTCGGTGCCTTCCGGCAGTTCCACCGTGCCCGTCACGTCGGTCGTGCGGAAGTAGAATTGCGGACGGTAGTTCGCGAAGAACGGCGTGTGACGGCCACCCTCTTCCTTCGTCAGGATGTAGGCCTCCGCTTCGAACTTCGTGTGCGGCTTCACCGAGCCGGGCTTGCACAGCACCTGGCCGCGCTCGATCCCCTCACGGTCCACACCGCGCAGCAGAAGACCCACGTTGTCGCCTGCTTCGCCCTGATCCAGCAGCTTGCGGAACATCTCGACGCCCGTGCAGACGGTCTTCTTGGTGTCGCGGATGCCGACGATCTCGACTTCCTCGCCGACCTTCACCACACCACGCTCCACGCGGCCCGTGGCCACCGTGCCGCGACCCGAGATCGAGAACACGTCCTCGACCGGCATCAGGAACGGCTGGTCCACGGCGCGGGCCGGGGTCGGGATGTAGGCGTCCACGGCTTCCATCAGCGCGCGGATCGACTTCTCGCCGATCTCCTCGTCACGACCTTCCAGAGCGGCCAGGGCCGAGCCCTTGACGATCGGAATGTCATCGCCCGGGTAGTCGTAGGAGGACAGAAGCTCGCGCACTTCCATCTCCACCAGCTCCAGCAGCTCTTCGTCATCCACCTGGTCGACCTTGTTCAGGTAGACGACCATGTAGGGGATGCCGACCTGACGGCCCAGCAGGATGTGCTCGCGCGTTTGCGGCATCGGACCGTCGGCGGCGTTCACGACCAGGATCGCGCCGTCCATCTGGGCCGCGCCGGTGATCATGTTCTTCACGTAGTCGGCGTGGCCGGGGCAGTCCACGTGCGCGTAGTGACGGTTCTCCGTCTCGTATTCCACGTGCGCGGTCGAGATCGTGATCCCGCGAGCCTTCTCCTCCGGCGCGCCGTCGATCTGGTCATACGCGCGGAACTCGCCGAAATACTTCGTGATCGCCGCCGTCAACGTCGTCTTGCCGTGGTCAACGTGACCAATGGTCCCGATGTTCACGTGCGGTTTGTTGCGTTCAAACTTTGCCTTTGCCATGACGGGGTCTCGAAGTTCGGGGGCCACTGCGGACCCGGTTTGTGTCGCGCGGCAGATATCCACCGGCGCGGAATAAATCAAGTGTCAGTTGGCCGCGACCGGGATCGACGTGCCGGGCACCGGCCCTGCCTCAGCCCCTTCGGGAACCGGGGTCGCCCCCACGGCCGTCGGGGCCGCGCCCTGGATGTCGAACCATTCGGGATGGGTCAGCAGCCATTCCTCGACCTTCTTGACGGCGTTATAGGACAGAACCTCCATCTGGCGGTCGCGCCCGCGGATCAGGCCGGTCCCCAGAAGGCTCGCCCCGCCGTCTTCCCAGACGTGGATCTGCCGCCCTTCGGCGTTCAGCTTCTTCTGCGCCGCGTCGTCCCAGATGTTGGCCGTGATCACCAGAACCGACTTCGGCGCGGCCACCACCGGAATGCCCGGAGGGGCCAGCGCATAGCCGTCCACGCTGATGCCGATGTTGTAAAGCTTCGTGCCGCGATACCGCCCGAACCGGTCGGCCACCGCCGTGCGGATCGATTCTTCCCATTCGTCCGCCGTAGCACTGCGGGAAATCGGAACCTTCTGCGCGTTGTCGGCCACCGCGATGTTCAGGCCAAGACGGAAATTGCCCATGTCCACGGGCGGATCCTTCAGATCGCTGCCTCCGCAGGCGGCAAGGCCCAGCACAAGACACAAGGCGGAAAGCTGCTTCAACATCGGGCACTCCATTGGCGTGGCGGTCACACTAGGGCCAAACCGCCCCGCTACAAGTCAGAAACGGTTATCGCGGGGAAAGCCGCGCGGGGCCATGCGTCCGGCGGTCGCGCGCGCGCCCAGCCATTCGGACAGGTCGGGTTCGCGCCGCGTGCGCCCACCCTCCAGCTGCCAGGACAGCCCCTCCTCCAGCGGGAAGGTGATGGCGTCGGACAACCCGCCATCCTTGTATTTCTGCAACCGCACGCCTTTGCCCTTGCCCATTTCCGGCATATCCGAAATCGGAAAGACCAGCATCTTGCGATTGTCGCCGATGACCGCGACATGATCGCCGCGCACAGGCTTCACCAGCGCCGTCGTCACGCCCTCCTTCACCGTCAGCACGGCCTTGCCCGCGCGGGTCATGGCCACGGCTTCGTCCGACGGCAGGATGAACCCGTCCCCGGCGGTGGAGGCGATGAGCCATCGCTCCCCCGCGCGCCAGACGATCAGATCGGTGATCTCGGCGTCGTTCGGCAGATCCACCATCAGGCGCACCGGCTCTCCCATCCCCCGCCCGCCGGGCAGGTTCGCGCCCAGCAGGGTATAGAACCGCCCGTTCGATCCCACGAGCAGGATGCGGTCGGTCGTCTCGGCATGGAAGATGAACCGCGGGCCGTCGCCATCCTTGAACTTCACGTCCGAGCCCAGCGCGACATGCCCCTTCATCGCCCGGATCCATCCCATCCGGGAGCAGATGACGGTGATCGGCTCGCGGTCGATCATCGCCTCGAACGGCACGTCCTGCGTCTCGCCGGCTTCGGCAAAGGCCGACCGACGCGCGCCCAGCGCGGTGCCCTTGCCGAAGGTCTTCTGGATCGTCGCCAATTCCTTGCCGATGGTCTTCCACTGCTTGGCCTCGTTCGCCAGCAGATCGACCAGATCGGCGCGTTCGGCCACCAACGCGTCGCGTTCGGCCAGAAGCTCCATCTCCTCCAGCCGCCGCAACGACCGCAGGCGCAGGTTCAGGATCGCCTCGGCCTGCACTTCGGACAGGGTGCCGAACGTGTCGGGGCTGATGTAATCGGCCTCGGACGTCGCCTTGGGCCGGGTCAGGGTCCAATCCTCCACCATCAGCGCGCGCTTGGGGTTGTCGTCATAGCGGATGATGTCGATTACCCGATCCAGATTGAGGAACGCGGTGATCAGACCTTCCAGCACCTCAAGCTGATGGTCGATCTTGGCCAGACGATGCTCGCTCCGGCGCAGAAGAACCTCGCGGCGGTGATCCAGAAACGCGCGCAGGACCTCCTTCAGGCTGCACACCTTCGGCGTCCGCCCGTCGATCAGCACGTTCATGTTCAGGCTGAACCGGGTTTCCAGGTCGGAGTTCTTGAACAGCATCCCCATCAGCATGTCCGGCTCCACCGTCCGGGCGCGCGGCTCCAGAACGATGCGGACATCCTCGGCCGATTCGTCGCGCACATCGGCCAAAAGCGGCACCTTGCGCGTCTGGATCAGCTCGGCCAAGCGTTCGATCAGCTTGGATTTCTGCACCTGATAGGGGATTTCGGTGACGACGATCTGCCAGTTGCCGCGCCCCAGATCCTCCCTCTCCCACTTGGCGCGCAGGCGAAACGCGCCGCGTCCGGTGCGATAGGCGTCAAGGATGGCCGAGCGCGGCTCCACGATGATGCCGCCGGTGGGGAAATCGGGGCCGGGCACCAGATCGACCAGTGCGTCGTCCTCGATGGCGGGCGTCTTGATCATCGCCTGACAGGCGTCGATCAGTTCGTGAAGGTTGTGGGGCGGGATGTTCGTTGCCATCCCCACCGCGATCCCGGACGATCCGTTGGCCAAAAGGTTCGGAAACGCCGCCGGCATCACCGCCGGTTCCTCCAGCGTGCCATCATAGTTCGGGCGAAAATCGACCGCGTTCTCGGCCAGCCCTTCCATCAACGTCTCGGCGATCGCCGTCAGGCGCGCCTCGGTGTAACGGCTGGCGGCGGGGTTGTCGCCGTCGATGTTGCCGAAGTTCCCCTGCCCGTCCACCAGCGGATAGCGGACGTTGAAATCCTGCGCCAACCGCGCCATCGCGTCATAGATCGCCGCATCGCCATGCGGGTGATAGTTGCCCATCACATCGCCCGAGATCTTGGCCGATTTGCGAAAGCCCCCCGTGGGCGACAGGCGCAACTCGCGCATCGCATAGAGGATGCGGCGATGCACCGGCTTCAGCCCGTCGCGCGCGTCGGGCAGCGCGCGGTTCATGATCGTGGACAGGGCATAGGTCAGATACCGCTCGCCAATGGCGCGGGACAGCGGCTCGAAGCTCAGCGTGGTGTCGGGGGTGTCGTCGGCGGTATCGGTCATCCCCCTCCTGTAAGGCGCGGACGAGGTTCGGTCCAGCCCCACGAATGCGGGAACTTTTCGCACGATTACGGGCTTGTGTTCGCGAACGGCAAGAAAATGCCGAAAAGCTTAAAGGTGCCCAAATGTTGCGTATGACCCTTCTTCTTGCCGCAGGCGTGGGCCTGACCCTCGTGATCGCAGGGCAGGACGCGGGACATCAGCGGGCCGGCCTGGCCCACGCGCAGGCGGTGCAGACGGCCGCGACCCATCGTTTCATCCCGACCCCGCAATATTCCGCCGTGCCGGACGCGGCACCCGTCATGGCCGCCATGGCGTCCGAGGCCCCCCTGAGCACCGCCCATGTCACCGCCAACCGGCTGAACGTGCGGCAGGGGCCGTCGCCGCAGGCCACCGTCCTGTCCAGCCTGACGCGCGGCGAGGAGATCAGCGTCGTCAAGGTCGATGGCGGCTGGACCCTGATCCGCATGGAGGGCGACGGCGTCGAAGGCTGGGTCTCCTCCTCCTATCTGGAGCAGGTGCCGCTGCGCACGGCGATGAACTGACCGTTTGTAATTCGCCCGGCCCCTCTGCATAACATGGGCATGACCCAGACCGTCCCCCGTTCCGTTCTCATGACCGGCTGCTCCTCAGGAATCGGTCGCGATGCCGCCAAAACCCTGGCCACGCGCGGATGGCGCGTGTTTGCCACCTGCCGCCGCCCCGAAGACTGCGAACGTCTGGCCTCCGAGGGGTTGGAGAGCTTTCCCCTCGATCTTGCCAGTTCCGCCAGCATCGCCGCCGCCGTGGCCGAGGTGGCGGCCCGCACCGGGGGAACGCTCGACGGCATCTACAACAACGGGGCCTTCGCCTGCCCCGGCGCGGTGGAGGATCTGCCCCGCGATGCCCTGCGGGAGATTTTCGAGACGAACCTTTTCGGCACCCATGAACTGACCCGCGCCGTCATCCCGATGATGCGCAGGCAGGGGCACGGTCGGATCGTCATGTGTTCGTCGGTGCTGGGCTTTGCGGGCGCGCCGTGGCGCGGGGCCTATTGCGCGACCAAATTCGCGCTTGAGGGGCTGACGGATGTGCTGCGGATGGAAATGCGCGGCACCGGCATCCATGTCAGCCTGATCCAGCCCGGCCCCATCACCTCGGATTTCCGCAAGAACGCGATCCCCCATTTCGAACGCTGGATCGACTGGAAGGCCTCGGCGCGCGCCAAGGACTACGAAGGCCTGTTGCACCGCCTGTATGAGGGGACGGACAAGGACCGGTGGGAACTGCCCGCCTCTGCCGTGACCGACCAGATCATCCATGCGCTGGAGGCGGACCGCCCCCGCGCCCGTTACCGCATCACCACGCCGACCAAACTGATGGCCGTGGCGCGCCGCATCCTGCCCACCCGCGCCATCGACCGCATCATGGGGAACGCCTGATGGAACATCTTTCGCCCCGCGCGGCGACCATCCTGATCGCCATGGCGGTCGTCACCGTTGCCTCCGTTGTGGCGCTGCTCTGCGGCGGGTTCGCGTCGGACGTGACCAAACCGTCCTCGGTCCGGCTTTTGCGGCTGGCGCGCAGCCTGTCCTTTGCCCTGGCGGTCGGGGCGGCGGCGGTCGTTCTTCTGACGCTGGTGCAGGGCTGATGGTCACGCTGTCGAAAATCTATACCCGCACCGGGGATGACGGCACCAGCGGGCTGGCCGACGGCCGACGCCTGCCGAAAACCGACGCCCGTTTCGCCGCCATCGGCGCGGTGGATGAGGTGAACGCCACGATCGGTCTGTGCCGTCTGCACGCGCAGGACGACATGGCGGCGGCGCTGGCCCGCATCTCGAACGATCTGTTCGATCTGGGGGCGGATCTGGCGCTGCCCGCCACCGCGACGCCCGCCCATCCGCCCCTGCGAATCCTGCCCGAACAGGTCGCGCGGCTGGAGAAGGAGATCGACGCGATGAACGCGCCGCTTGCGCCGTTGAAAAGCTTCATCCTGCCCGGCGGCACCCCGCTGGCCGCCCATCTGCATCTGGCGCGCACCGTCTGCCGCCGGGCGGAACGGGACACGCTCTCGGTGCCCGACACGTCCGAACCGGCGCGCCGCTATCTCAACCGCCTGTCGGATTGGCTGTTCGTCGCCGCCCGCGCAGCCAATGGCGCGTCGGAGATTCTGTGGCAGCCCGGATTGACGCGCCCCGCCTGACATGGACAGTATCCAGCGTCATCGCGTTGCCTTTGGGGCCGCCCCCCGCCGCGCAGATCGCCTGCGCCCCGTCCGTCCGGCGGACTTTTGGAAGAGGATATCATGAAAATACTGGTCCCCGTGAAACGGGTCGTCGATTACAACGTGAAGGTCCGCGTGAAGCCGGACGGCTCGGGCGTCGATCTGGCGAATGTGAAGATGTCGATGAACCCCTTCGATGAAATCGCCGTTGAGGAGGCGATCCGCCTGAAGGAGCGCGGCATCGCGACGGAAGTCGTGGCCGTGTCCATCGGCGTGAAGCAGGCGACCGACACCTTGCGCACGGCCCTTGCCATGGGGGCCGACCGCGCCATTCTGGTGACCGAGGACGGCGCGCTGGAGCCGCTGGCCACCGCCAAGATCCTTGCCGCCATCGCGGCCGAGGAGGCGCCGAAGCTGATCCTGACCGGCAAGCAGGCGATCGACGGCGACATGGGGGCCACGGGCCAGATGCTGTCGGCCCTGCTGGGCTGGGCGCAGGCGACGCAGGCGTCCGAAATCGCGGTCAACGGCGACACCGCCCGCATCACGCGCGAGGTGGATGGCGGACTTCAGGTGGTGGACGTGACCTTTCCGGCGGTGGTCACCACCGACCTGCGTTTGAACGAGCCGCGCTATGCCAGCCTGCCCAACATCATGAAAGCGAAGAAGAAACCGATCGAGGAAAAGACCGCCGCCGATTACGGCGTCGATGTCACCCCGCGACTGACCGTTCTGGACACCCGCGAACCCGCGCAGCGCGCGGGCGGGATCAAGGTGGGATCGGTCGATGAACTGGTCGGAAAACTGAAAGAGGCGGGGGTGCTGAAATGACCGTTCTTCTGATTGCCGAAACCGCGCAGGGCCGTCTGGTGGCCGATCCCGTGGCCCGCGCCCTGACCGCCCTCGCCCCCTTGGGCGACGTGCATGTCCTGGCCGTGGGGGCCGAGGCCGCGGCGGAGGCGGCGACCCTGTCCGGCGTCACGAAGGTGCTGCAGGCCGAGGGTGCGCCGCTGCCCGAGGCATTGGCGAACCTGATCCTGTCCGAGGTGAAGGCCGGGGGATACACCCATGTCGCCGCCGCCGCGACCACGGCGGGCAAGGCGACCCTGCCCCGCGTCGCGGCCCTTCTGGACGTGATGATCATCCCGGACGTGACCGCTATCCTGGATGCCGACACCTTTGAACGCCCCGCCTATGCCGGAAACGCGGTCCAGCGGGTTCGTTCGGGCGACGCGGTTAAAGTGCTGACGCTGCGCACCACGGGCTTTGCCCCGGCAGAGACGGGTGGCCCGGCCCCGATCGACACGATGACCGCGCCCGCCGATCCCGCCCTGTCCACCTGGGTGGAGGACCGGATCGAAAGCACGGGCCGGCCCGAACTCACCTCGGCCGGCGTCGTCGTCTCGGGCGGGCGCGGCCTTGGATCGGAAGAGAATTTCGCCCTGATCGTGGCCTTGGCCGACAAGCTGGGCGGCGCGGTCGGTGCCTCGCGCGCGGCGGTCGATGCGGGCTATGCCCCCAACGACTGGCAGGTGGGGCAGACGGGCAAGGTGGTGGCCCCCGACCTTTATATCGCCGTGGGCATTTCCGGCGCGATCCAGCATCTGGCGGGCATGAAGGACAGCAAGGTTATCGTCGCCCTGAACAAGGACGAGGATGCGCCGATCTTCCAGGTGGCCGATTACGGGCTGGTCTGCGACATCTTCGAGGCCGTGCCGGAGCTGACGGCCAAGGTCTGACAGGGGGGGCGGGGACACCCGCCCTTCACATATCCTCGCCGAAGCGGTCGGCGACCAGCGCCGCCAACGCATCGGCCAGCGCGTCGGCCTGCGGCCCGCTCGTCGCCACCTCGATCTCGGTCCCGCGCGAGGCGGCGAGCATCAAAAGCCCCATGATCGAATCGCCCGACACGTCCATCCCGTCCTTGGACACGGTCGCCTCGGCGTCGAACGCCTCCACCACCTCCACGAAGCGGGCCGAGGCGCGGGCGTGCAGCCCCTTCACGTTCACGATCGTCAAACGTCGGGCCATCAGGTCGTCGCTTCCCCAAGATCCAGAGAGTTGATGTATTTGCGCCCCGCATCCAGCGCCAGCGCGACCGCATCCCCCACCGGAAGATCGCGCGATTTGGCAAGCTTGATCAGCATGGGCAGGTTCGCGCCATAGACGATCCGCCGCCCCCGCGCCATGCAGGCCGGAAGCGACAGGTTCGAGGGCGACCCGCCGAACATGTCCGTCACGACCACCACGCCGCCGCCGGTATCCACGGTTTCCGCCGCCGCGCAGATCTCGGCCTGCTTGGCGCTGCGGTCGTGATCATCCTCGATGGAAATGGCCGTCATCGACGGCTGTTTGCCCACGACATGTTCGACCGCCGAGAGATACTCGCGCGCCAAGCCTCCATGTGCCACGATCACGATGCCGATCACGCGTTCATCCCATGTCCGGGCGCCTTGTGCGCCGCGCTTCGTTCCAGTTCACGATGGCGTCTTGCCACCGGCCAACCCCCTTGCGCAAGCGCGTCGGCCAACATTTCCACCATCGCAACCGATCGGTGTTGCCCGCCGGTGCATCCGAAGGCCACCGTCGCATGGGCCTTGCCCTCATCCCGTTGGGCGGGCAGCAGGAACAGGACCAGATCGCGGACGCGGGTGAAGAACTCCTCAAACCGCGGATCGTTTCGGATATGGTCCACCACCGCCGCGTCCCGACCGTCCATCTCGCGCAGGGCGGGCACCCAGTGGGGGTTGTTCAGGAAGCGGCAATCGAACACCAGATCCACCCCGCGCGGCACCCCCCGTTTATAGGAAAAGGACTGGAGCGAGACGGTCATCCGCGCCCCCTCGCCCGTGCCATACCACGATGCGATCTCGGCCTTCAGATCGTGGGGGGACATGTCGGTGGTGTCGATCAGGTGATCGGCCCGCGCCCGCACGGGGGACAAAAGATCGACCTCGCGTCCGATCGCGTCCGCCGGGGCCTGCCCCAGGGGATGGCGGCGGCGGGTCTGGTTGTAGCGGCGGATCAGTTCGTCCGCCGAACAATCGACATAGAGCACATCCAGCGCCACCGCCGGATTGCGGGTCAGCCGGTCGATCAGCTCGATCAGGGCGGTCGCGTTGAAATCGCGGTTGCGCACGTCCAGCCCCAGCGCCAGCGGCCCGACCGAGGCCCCTTCGATCAGGCGCGGCACCAGCGACAGCGGGAGGTTGTCGATCACCTCGAACCCGATATCTTCAAGCGCGTTGATCGCGGTGGACCGGCCAGCCCCCGACGGGCCGGTGACCAGCACCAGATCGTGACCGTTGGCCTGATTGGCCGCTGTGATCGGCGCCGTCTCGCTCACCTGTATCGCCCGCACTTGAGATATTGGAGGATCGAACCAGCAAGGTGATCCCGCCCCGCGCCGGGCACAAGGGGCAATTGGATGCCAAGCACGGAGGTGTGACCCATATGCGGCAGGCGTTGCGTTTCGGCGCGCCCCAGATCCACGGCCAGCCCCACGGCGGCGGGCGCATAATCGGCGCGCAGGAGGCCCACGCCGCGCGCCTCGATCAACCCGGCAAGGGCGGCGGGCGCATCGGCGTGCAGGGTATCCCCCTCGCGCCGAACCTCGGTCCGGTCGTCGGCGATCAGGGTCGCGCCAAAGGCCATGAGAGCCAACGCCAGCGTCGATTTGCCGCTGCCCGACGGCCCGAGGATCAACACCCCCCGCCCCTGCCACGCGACCGAGGAGGCGTGCAGGATCACGCGGGAAGCCCCACCACGAACCGCGCGCCATCCGGCGGTGCTTCCGGCGCATCCTCGGGGCGGATGTTCTCGGCCCAGATCACGCCGCGATGCGCCTCAACGATCTGGCGGGCGATGGACAGGCCAAGGCCGGAATGGTTGCCGAAATCATCCTCCGGCCGTTCGGAGTAGAAGCGGGTGAAGATCTTCGCCATCGCGTCGTCCGGGATGCCCGGCCCCATATCCTCCACCACGACCAGCGCGCGATTGCCCCGCTGGCGCGCCCACAGCTTGACCGTGTCGCCCGGCCTGGAAAACGACACGGCGTTGGAGATGAGGTTCACGAACACCTGCGCCAAACGCGCCTCCAGCCCCTGCACCACGATGGGCGCGTCGGGCAGGTCCAGCGCGAACCGCACGTTCCGCTCCTCGGCATGATGGGTCAGATGGCTCGACAGCCCCGCCAACATCGCGCCCAGGTCGATCGGCCCCTCCGCCTCCTTCACCAGTTCGGTATCAAGGCGGGAGGCGTTGGAGATGTCGGTCACCAGCCGGTCCATGCGGCGCACGTCATGGTCGATGATGTCCAGAAGCGTCGCCCGCTGATCGTCGCGCGCGATGCGCAGCGTATCCACCGCCGACCGCATGGAGGCGAGCGGATTGCGCAATTCATGCGCGACATCGGCGGCGAATCGTTCGTTGGCGTCGATCCGGTCGTAAAGGGCGTCCACCATGCCGCGCATGGCGTCCGACAGATGTCCGATCTCATCGGGGCGGTCGGTCAGGTCGGGGATGGCGATGCGCCCTTGCGGGGCGGCCCCCCGGCGCCGCGCGGCCGCCGCAAGGTCGCGCAGCGGCCGCGCGATCATCACCGCCAGCAGCAGGCTGAGACCGATGGACAGAAAAATCGCCGTCCCCGCTGCCACGGCCAGACGCCGCGTTTCGCGCCCTGCGATCGCATCGGCCACGCTGGCCGATTCGCACAGCCGCACGAACCCGCCATCGGGCAACGCCGCCTCGACCCCCAGGGCCGTGCAGTCAGGGCCGGCATCGGGCGCGTCCGCCCCCGGCAATGTCCGCCCCGCCATCTGCGCCCGGACCTGTCCATCCGTGCCGAAGACCGTCACCACCTGCCCCGCGCGCGGCGAGACGGGGTCCAGCGTTCCGTCCTCGGCAAAGGTCAGCGCGGTCAGCCGGACCTGCATCTGCAACATCTCGATCCGCATGTCATAGACCATGCCCCGCGTCGGGTTCAGCACCAGCATCGCGCCAAGGATCACCCCCAGCGACAGCAGGTTGAACCCCACGATGCGCCACACCAGCCGCGAGGCGCACCACCCCCGGCACCATCGCCGAACCCGCCCCATTCCCTCAGATCTCGTTGTAACGGTAGCCGATGCCATACAGGGTCTCGATCGCGCAGAAGTCCGTGTCGGCCAGCCGCAGTTTCTTGCGCAGCCGCTTGATGTGACTGTCGATGGTCCGATCATCGACATGCACCTCGTCCTGATAGGCGACCTTCATCAACTGGTCACGCGTTTTCACATGGCCCGGATGTTCGGCCAAAGCCCCCAGAAGCAGGAATTCGGTCACGGTCAACCCGATCTCCTGCCCTCGCCACGTCACGGCATGGCGCTGCAGGTCCATGCGCAACTGCCCGCGTTCCAGCATCTGCGCAGGGCCCGAGGCCGCCGCCCCGCCCCGCGCCTGCTGGCGGCGCAGCAGGACGCGGATGCGTTCCACCAGCAGCCGCTGCGAAAAGGGTTTGCGCATGTAATCGTCCGCGCCCATCCGCAGGCCCAGAATCTCGTCGATCTCATCATCCTTGGAGGTCAGGAACACGACCGGAATCTCGCTCGATTGGCGCAGACGCTGCAACAGGTCCATCCCGTCCATGCGGGGCATCTTGATGTCCAGAACCGCCAGATCGGGCATCCGGCGGGCGAAGGCATCCAGCGCGCTTTGCCCGTCGGTGAAGGTATCGACGTCGAACCCCTCCGCCTCCAGGGTCATGCCAACCGATGTCAGGATGTTCCTGTCATCATCCACAAGGGCGATACGCGGCATGGGCAGGGTCTTTCCGGAAGGTCTGAAATCGTTAACGCAGGTTCCTCCTTCTTCCACTGTGCAGAATCACTTACAACTGGGAATTACGGGGACATGCCGGATTTCCGCGATGCACCGGAACCGCGCGGCAAGGATCCGCACATGCGGAATGTGGTTGCGCTAAACCTGCTCATGATTGCGCTAACGCGTTGATCGGAGGGTATTCTCGGATGATTTCTGCGTGTTATATGTAAAATTGTTACGCGTGGGGAGGTCTGCGCGTCACCGGCATCCGCCCGACCGGATGCCGAATTTTTTTCGGGTAGCAAATGCCGCCATGCGGCATCGGGAGCTTGCATATGACCATCGGACGCGTGAATCCGGCACAGAAGTTGGAAGATCAGGGCATCGCCGGGCTGGGCACCGTCCATTACAACCTGAACGAACCCGCGCTGATGCAGGCCGCGGTCGCGCGCGGCGAAGGCCAGATCGGTCAGGGCGGCGCGTTTCTGGTGACCACCGGCGCCTATACCGGCCGTTCGCCCAAGGACAAGCATGTCGTGCGCACCAAGGACGTGGAAGACACGATCTGGTGGGACAACAACACCGCCATGGCGCCGAACGCGTTCGACCGCCTTTACGACGACATGCTGGCGCATATGAAGGGCCGCGACTATTTCGTGCAGGACCTCTATGCCGGGGCCGACCCAACGCACCGGCTGGATGTGCGCGTCGTGACCGAACTGGCCTGGCACAACCTGTTCATCCGCCACCTTCTGCGCCGCCCCGAGCGGTCGGAGCTGGACGGCTTCACCCCCGAATTCACCATCATCAACTGCCCCAGCTTCAAGGCCGACCCCGCCCGGCACGGCTGCCGCACCGACACGGTCATCGCCCTGAACTTCGAACGGAAGCTGATCCTGATCGGCGGCACCGAATATGCGGGCGAGAACAAGAAATCGGTCTTCACGCTGCTGAACTACATCCTGCCGGAAAAGGGCGTGATGCCGATGCACTGCTCGGCCAACCACGCCGTCGGCAATCCGGTGGACACGGCGGTGTTCTTCGGGCTGTCGGGCACGGGGAAAACCACGCTCTCGGCCGATCCGTCGCGGGTTCTGATCGGCGATGACGAACACGGCTGGTCCGATCGCGGCACCTTCAATTTCGAAGGCGGCTGCTATGCGAAAACGATCAACCTGTCGGCCGAGGCCGAGCCCGAAATCTACGCCACCACGCATAAATTCGGCACGGTCATCGAAAACATGGTCTTCGATGCCGACACGCTCGAACTCGACTTCGAGGATTCGAGCCTGACCGAGAACATGCGCTGCGCCTATCCGCTGAACTACATCTCCAACGCGTCGGAAGACGGGTTGGGCGGCCATCCGAAAAACGTCATCCTGCTGACCTGCGACGCCTATGGCGTGCTGCCCCCCATCGCGCGACTGACGCCGGCACAGGCGATGTATCACTTCCTGTCGGGCTTCACCTCCAAAACACCGGGGACGGAGCGGGGCGTGGTGGAGCCGGTTCCCACCTTCTCCACCTGCTTCGGCGCGCCCTTCATGCCGCGCCGCCCCGAGGTCTATGGCAAGCTGCTTCAGGAAAAGATCGCCCAGCACGGCGCGTCCTGCTGGCTGGTGAACACCGGCTGGACCGGCGGGGCCTTCGGCACGGGCAAGCGGATGCCGATCAAGGCCACCCGCGCCCTGCTGACAGCCGCACTCGATGGATCGCTGGACGGGATGCAGTTCCGCAAGGATCCGAACTTCGGGTTCGAGGTGCCGGTCTCCGTGCCGGGCGTCGATGCGCAGCTTCTGGATCCGCGCGCGACCTGGGCCGATCCGGCCGCCTATGACGCGCAGGCCAAGAAGCTGGTCGGCATGTTCGCCGACAACTTTGCGCAATACGTGCCCTATATCGACGCCGACGTGAAAGCGGCCGCGATCGGCTGATCAACTGAGCGGAATGCGGAAAGGGCGGCCCATGGGCCGCCCTTTTCACATCACCGCCTGCCGGATCAGGTTCAGGCCGGTGATCACCAATAGCACCTGCGTCCACCGGCGGAACCGCGCCTGATCCAGCCGGTCGTGAATGCGATAGCCCCAGATCATCCCCAGAAACGCCGCTGGTATCAGCGCAGCCGAAAACAGCAGCCGTTCCCCCCCCAGCACACCCGTGGTCAGGTGCGCGACCAGAAGAACGACCCCGCCCATCAGGAACACCACGCCCTGAATGCGCATGTTCAACGATTTCGGAATGTCGGTGGACAGAAGATAGATGATCAGCGGCGGCCCCCATATCCCCGAAATCCCGCCATAAAGACCGGCCACGATCCCAAGCCCCCATTCCGCCCGCCGCTGATGCCGCAAGGCAAACCCCAAGGGCACCCCGGCCAATTGCAATCCGGCATAGAGCGTGACAGGCACCCCCAGAAGCAGCAGGAACAGGACGGGCGGAATATCCGCGGCAAACGGGGCCGAGACGAAGATGAAGATCACCGTCACCAGAATGAACCGCCAGACCGACCGCCCCGCCTGCAACGCGGGCCTTAGCCCCTCGCGCAGGGATTGATGGATGTTGGTGGACAGGACCGGCAAGATCAGCCCGGCCAGGGCATATTCCGGCGGCAAGAAGGCCGTGAACAGCGACATCATGACCAGGGGCATCGCAAAGCCGATGGCGCCCTTCACCACACCCGCAAAAACCGTGACGACCATCGCCGCCCAGAACGCCTCGGCCGGCAGTCCGAAAATCTGATCCATGCTCTGTCCCCCTCTGGGGCCCTCAGTCTGCCTGTCGCGGCGAAGATGCAAGCCGGGTCAAACGGTCCACCAACCGGGCCCGCGCCTCGGGCAGGTCGCGGGGGGCGAATGCGCGCGTCAGGAAATGGGCCGTCAGCCGGAACCCGTCGGTCAGATGCGGCGGCGCGGCCGGTCCTTGGCCCAGCAGCGTCGGCGGCAAGGGCAGCAGCCGGTCCGCCCATTCGCCCGCCGCCCCCCGCGCCACCGCCCGCCCCGTGCGCGGACTGACGAACGCCAGATCGTCATGCGATCCGGTGACGGCGCAGCGCGACAGATCCAGCGCAAAGCCCATCTCCTCCAGCAGGCGCAGTTCCCACCGCAGATAGTCGGCGCCGAACCCCTCCGTCCCCAGACCGTCCAGAAGCTGCATCGTGCGGTGCCACAGGGCGGGGTGGGCCTCCCGCTCGGGCAGGGCCAGATGCAGCATGGCGCAGGCCGCGTTCAGGCCGGCCAGCGCCAGACGATCCTCCAGCACCACACGCGGGCGCAGGGGTTCGACGGCAAAGGTGCCCAGCTGGTCGTCCAGCCGCGCCCGCCAGGTCACATCCAGCTGATGCCCCGGCTGCAGGGTGGCCGCCATCCGGCGCGAGGCGCCGCCATGCACCAGCCCCGCGTGACGGCCATGCGCCGCCGTGAACACCTCGATGATCGCGGCGCTTTCCCCATGCCTGCGCACGGACAAAAGCACCCCCTCGTCCCGCCATTCCATGACGTATCAAGTATCGGAAAGACCGTCTTCGTCCAGTAGGGTCCGACCCTGACGATCCTCGATCTCGATCACCCACAGATCGGGGTCGAAGCCGCGCTGGCGGGCGATGGCAGCGTCCACCTCCGGCTCCGCTCCTTCGGCCAGCGAAACCCAAGCCCGTTCGCCGGTCATCAGATCGAAACTGCGCTGAAAGGCGCGGGCCTGCCCGTCCAGCGTGGCGCATTTCACCAGAACCGCGCCGGCGGTGGCGTCCCCCTTGGCGGTGACGAAGGCCGGAATGTCCGCCAGCCGCAACCGCGTCAGATAGGCGCGGACCCAGAAATCGGCGGTCAGACGGGTCAATTCCCGTCCTTGAAATCCAAGCCCATCTCGGAATACCGCTCAGGCTCTTCCAGCCAGTTGGGGCGCACCTTCACCTGCAAAAACAGATGGGCGGGACGGCCGATGAATTCGGTGATATCCACCCGCGCCGCCTGCCCCACGGATTTGATCGTCTCGCCCTTGTTGCCCAGAACGATGCCCTTGTGGCCATCGCGGGCGACATAGACGATCTGGTCGATGCGGGTGGAGCCGTCCTTGCGGTCCTCCCACTTCTCCGTCTCCACCGTCAGCTGATAGGGCAGTTCTTCATGCAGGCGCAGGGTCAGCTTCTCGCGCGTGATTTCGGCGGCAATGACCCGCATCGGCAGATCGGCGATCTGATCCTCGGGATAAAACCATTCGCCTTCCGGCAGTTGCCCCGCCAGCCATTCCTTCAGCGCGGGCACGCCATATCCCTTCTCGGCCGATATCATGAAGGTTTCCACGAACGGAAACGCGGCGTTCAACTCTTGCGTCAGGGCCAGAAGCGATTCGGCCTTCACCCGGTCGATCTTGTTGATCGCCAGCGCCACCTTCATGCCCTGCGGCACCCGGTCCTTCAGCGAATCAATGATGGCGGCGGCCCCGTCCGTCAGGCCGCGATGCGCCTCGACCAGAAGCACGATCAGATCGGCGTCGGCGGCCCCGCCCCAGGCGGCGGCGACCATCGCCCGGTCCAGACGACGGCGCGGGCGGAACAGGCCGGGCGTGTCCACGAACACGATCTGCGCGTCCCCCTCCATCGCCACGCCGCGGATGCGGGCGCGCGTCGTCTGCACCTTATGCGTGACGATAGAGACCTTGGCCCCCACCATGCGGTTCAAAAGCGTGGATTTGCCCGCATTCGGCTCTCCGATCAGGGCGACGAAACCGGCGCGTGTCATTCTTGATCCTCCATCCGCGCCAGAAGCGCCTTGGCCGCCACCTGTTCGGCGGCGCGTTTCGTGCGGGCCGATGCCCGTTCCGTCTCGCCCGAATCAAGGCGCACTTCGACAACGAAAATCGGTTCGTGATCCGGCCCCGACCGGTCGCATTCGACATAGCGGGGGGGCTGCTGCCCACGCCCCTGCGCCCATTCCTGCAGCGCGGTCTTGGCGTCGCGGGTCGTGGCCTCGGCCTTGGCGATCCGGTCGCCCCACAGGCGCAGGACCATGTCGCGCGCCACCTCGAACCCCGCATCCAGATAGACGGCGGCGATCACCGCCTCCATCGCATCGCCCAGAAGTGCCTCTTTCCGCCGCCCGCCCGACATCATCTCGGACCGGCCCAGCTTCAACGCGTCGCCCACGCCCGTTTCCCGCGCCACGGCCGCGCAGGTTTCCTTGCGCACCAGCGCGTTGAAGCGGGGGGCCAACTGCCCTTCGGCGGCCTGCGCATCGGCGCGGAACAGCGCCTCGGCCATGGTCAGGCCCAGCACACGGTCGCCCAGAAACTCCAACCGCTCGTTCGAGGCGCGGGTGGGAGAGGAGATGGACGAATGCGTCAGCGCCCGGACCAGAAGTTCCGGGCGCTTGAACTCATGCCCCAGCCGGACGGACAGGGCGCGGAGATCGGCAGAGACCTTCACTCCACCGCCTTGAAGAAACGATCGGCCCGCCAGGTCCAGAAGTAGAAGAGCGACCGCCCGGCGGAGGAGAAGATGATCCGGTCCGCGCGCCCCACCAGATATTCGGCCGGCACCATGCCCACACCGCCGACGGCTTGGCTGAAGCGGCTGTCCTCGGAATTGTCGCGGTTGTCGCCCATGAAGAAATAATGCCCCGGCGGAACGGTCATTTCCTGCGTGTTGTCGGCGAACCCGTTGTCGTCGATGTTCAGAACGTCATGCGACACGCCGTTCGGCAGCGTTTCGGTAAAGCGTGACAGGGTGCAGACGCCCCCCTCGCCCACGGGCGCGTTTTCGCACCGCGGATACTGACCCAAAGGTCCCTGACGTTCATAGATCTCCTCGAACGTGCCGTCGGGCACTTGAGGGACGGGTTGGCCGTTCAGGATCAGCTGCCCGTTGCGCATCTGCACCGTATCGCCGGGCAGGCCGATCAGACGCTTGATGAAATCGGTGTTGTTCACCGGATGGCGGAAGACGACCACATCGCCCCGCTCCGGCGCGCGTTCGAAGACGCGGCCCGAGATCGGGCACATGGCGAAGGGGCAGGAATACTTGGAATAGCCATAGGCCATCTTGTTCACGAACAGAAAGTCGCCCACCAGCAGCGTGTCCTTCATCGACCCGGACGGAATCCAGAACGGCTGAAAGAACAGCGTGCGGAAGATGCCCGCGATCAGAAGGGCCCAGACGATCGTCTTGATCGTCTCGGCGATGCCGCCCTTGGCTTCGGTGGTCTTCTTCTTTGCGAACATGGATTGCCCCTTCGTGACCGACACCTCATGCGCGGGGGGCGCGGATATGTCAAGTTTCAGGGATGTGAAGCGGCCGCGCCTCGATCACGACAAAGGCCTGCGCCCAAGGGTGATCGTCGGTCAGCGTCACATGCACCACCGCCGCGTGGCCCGGGGGCGTCATGGCGGCCAACCGCTCCGCCGCCCATCCGGTCAGGTGCATCACCGGCTGGCCGGTGGGCAGGTTGCTGACCGCCATGTCCTTCCAGGCGATGCCCATGCGCAATCCGGTGCCCAGCGCCTTGGAACAGGCCTCCTTCGCCGCCCAGCGCTTGGCATAGGTGCCGGGCGTGTCCAGTCGGCGTTCGGCCTTGGCCTGTTCGATATCCGTGAACACGCGGTTGCGGAACCGGTCGCCGTGCCGCTCCAGCACACGGGCGATCCGGTCGATATTCGCCAGATCGGTGCCGATCCCAAGGATCACCGCGCCGCCTCCATATGGCGGCGCATCTCCTCGATCGCGGGGGCCAGACCGCGAAAGATCGCCTCGCCGATCAGGAAATGGCCGATATTCAGCTCCATCACCTGCGGAAAGGCGGCGACCGCCCCCACCGTGTCATAGGACAGGCCATGGCCCGCATGAACCTCCAGCCCCAGATCGTGGGCCAGGGCCGCGCCTTGGGCCAGCGCGGACAGCTCCACCTCCGCCTCGGCCCCGCGCCCCTCGGCCATCAGGTCGCAGTAATGCCCCGTGTGCAGTTCGACCACCGCCGCACCGATCCTGGCCGAAGCTTCGATCTGACGCGCTTCGTGCCCGATGAACATGGACACCCGCGCGCCCGCCTCGCGCAGGGGGGCGATGAAATCGGCCAGACGCGCGGCGTCGCCCGCCACGTCAAGCCCGCCCTCGGTCGTCCGCTCCTCGCGCCGTTCGGGCACCAGGCAGACGGCATGGGGGCGGTGGCGCAGCGCGATGGCCTGCATCTCGGCCGTGGCCGCCATCTCGAAGTTCAGGGGGATGCGCAGCGCCGCCATCAGCGCGTCGATATCGGCGTCGCGGATGTGGCGGCGGTCTTCGCGCAGATGGGCGGTGATGCCGTCGGCGCCCGCCGCCTCCACCAGCAGGGCCGCGCGCACCGGATCGGGCAGCGCCCCGCCGCGCGCGTTCCGCACGGTCGCCACGTGGTCGATGTTCACCCCAAGACGCAACGCCATCCTAACCCCCGTCCTTCATTGCCCGCTTGCGGGCCAGTTCCTCGCTTCTGTCGCGAAGGCGGGCCACACGCAAGGCGCGATAGGCACGCACCAGCGACAGCACGGTGACATAGGCCCCCGTCCCCGCGATCAGCCCCAGGATCGTGCCGCCCAGCAGATAGGGCAGATAGATCCGTTCGAAAAAGATATGCAGGCTCAGCCACCGCATCTCGCGGTCGGTGACCAGCGCCAGCACGTTATGGCCCAGTTCTGATGCGGCAGAGCCGAAAAAGGCCACGATCTGCCAGGCGGGCAGACCATCGTTCAGCCCCAGAAGATGCTGGCCCAGCCCCACGCCCGACACGGCCAGAAACGGGACCGTCAGCGGGTTCTGCACGAAGGAGGCGACGACGGCGGCGAACAGGTTGCCCCGGATCAGCAGGGCCAACGCCATCGCGATGACGTAGTCATGAAACAGATACGGACCGAAGGCCGCGAAGACGCCGCAGAACACCCCGCGCGCCACCCGCTGGGGTTCGTCCGGCAGGCGCACGACGCGGTGCCACAGATAGGACCATGCCCGCCGGAACCCCCCTTGCGGCCAGACCGTGCGGCGCACCCGTTGCCGGAATGTCAGTGTTTCGCGACGTTTGAAGATCACCCTCGACTCCTTCCATCAAGGGATACGAGGCGCCGCGCCCCCGCACAAGACCGGCCCGGTCATTCCTTGGGGGACAGGCGCGCCAGGCGGCGTTCTTCGGCCTTGGCCGCCCGCAGCACCTGATAGGCGCGCACAAGGGGCACGCACAGGGCATAGAACAGCGCGCTGACGACCAGCCCGGGCAGGATCCCCCCGACGAGATAGGGGATATAGACCTCGTGCATGAAGCTGCCCATCTCGTTCCAATGGACGGTCTCGGGGGTGAACATGGCGCAGATGTTGTCCCACAGCTCGGTCCCCGCATCGCCGAAGGCGGCCCCGATTTCCGACAGGTCGAAATCCCGCCCCCGCCCAAGCATCCAATGGCCCAGGCCGACCGAGGTGATGGCGATGATCGGCGTCGTCACCGGATTGCCGACGAACGTGCCCAGCAGCGCCGCAAGGATGTTGCCGCGAATGGCCCAGGCGATCAGGACCGCACCGATGAAATGCAGCCCGAAGAACGGCGTGAAGCTGATGAACACCCCCGCCGCGAACCCCCGCGCCACGCGGGACGGATCGTCGGGCAGACGGCGCATGCGGTGCAGGACATACTGGATGGCCCGGCGAAAGCCGCCACGGGGGTAGATCAGTTCGCGCGCCCAAGCGGCCGTCGTGCGCCGCTCGCGCCGTCGAAAGACCATGTCACACCTCTTACGGCTTGCGGTTCAGATCGCGCATCCGTGCGATCTGCGCCACGTGGCTTTCGGTTTCCAGCGCGGTCATGACCAGATGCAGGTGCTCCACGTCGCGCACCTCCGTCTCGATCATCAGGCGATAGAAATCGGGCTTCCGATCCGTCAGGACCAGATCCGAGATATTGGCCGCCCGCTCTCCGATCAAGGTGCAGATCCGCCCCAGCATTCCCGCGTCGTTGGATATGGTGACATCCAGGGCGGCGTTGTGGATCGGCGCGTGCCGCCCCGCCTGCCAGTGCAAATCGACCCAGCGTTCGGACTGGCTCTCGAACTCCTCCAGCGCGGGGCAGTCGATGGTGTGGATGACCACGCCCTGCCCGCGATAGGTGATGCCGACGATCCGTTCCCCCGGCAGCGGCTGGCAGCATTGCGCGCGCCGATAGGGCTGATCGGGGGCCAGTCCGACCACGGGGCGGTTCTGGATCACCTCCGCCTCAGTCGGGGGCGCGACCTCGGGATAAAGCACCTCGATCACCCGGCGCGCGGGCAGTTCGGCGGCGCCGATGCGGGCCAGAAGCTCCACCTCGTCGGGCACGGCGAGCATCCGCGCGGCGGTGCGCAGGGCCTTGTCGCTCATCTTGCGGTCCACCTGATCGAAGGCGGATCGGGCCAGTTCCTGCCCCAGACGGACGAATCGGCTGCGATCATCCTCGCGCAGCGCGCGGCGGATGGCGGTCTTGGCCCGGCCAGTGGTCACGATGTCCATCCAGGCCGCCTGCGGGCGCTGCCCCTCGGCCGAAATGATCTCCACCGACTGGCCGTTCCGCAAACGGGTCCAGAGCGGCACGCGGATGCCGTCCACCTTGGCCGACACGCAGGAATTGCCCACCCGCGTGTGGATGGCAAAGGCGAAATCCAGCGGCGTGGCCCCCTTGGGAAGCTGGATCACGTCGCCCTTGGGCGTGAAGCAGAACACCTGATCGGTGTACATCTCCAGCTTCACCGTCTCCATGAAGGCGACGTGGTCTTCCTCGTCCAGACGTTCGGTCAGGCTGGCCAGCCATTTGGCGGGATCGACGGCGAAGGGGTTCTTGACCCGCTTCCCCTCGCGGTAGGCCCAATGCGCGGCGACGCCGGCCTCGTTCACCTCATGCATCTGCCGGGTGCGGATCTGCACCTCCACCCGCTTGCCGTCCCGCCCCTGCACCGTGGTGTGGATGGAGCGATAGCCGTTCTGCTTGGGCTGGCTGATGTAATCCTTGAACCGCCCCGGCACCGCCTTCCACCGATGGTGGATCACGCCCAGAATGCGATAGCAGTCGGCCTCGTTCTCGCAGATCACGCGAAAGCCGTAGATGTCGGACAGGCGCGAGAAGGCCAGATCCTTCTCCTGCATCTTGCGCCAGATGCTGTAGGGCTTTTTCGCGCGCCCATAGACGGCGGCGTCGATCGCGGCCTTGTCCAGCTCGGTGCGGATATCGGCGGTGATGGTGTGCACAAGATCGCCGGTTTCGCGCTGCAGTGTGATGAACCGGCGGATGATCGACTTCCTCGCCTCCGCGTTCAGGACGCGGAAGGACAGATCCTCCAGCTCCTCGCGCATCCACTGCATCCCCATGCGCCCCGCAAGGGGGGCGAAAATCTCCATCGTCTCCCGCGCCTTCTGGGCCTGCTTTTCGGGGCGCATGGAGCGGATGGTGCGCATGTTGTGCAACCGGTCCGCCAGCTTGACCAGAATCACCCGCAGGTCCTTGGACATGGCCATGAACAGCTTGCGGAAGTTGTCCGCCTGCTTGGATTGGGTGGAGGAAAGTTCCAGATTGGTCAGCTTGGTCACGCCATCGACCAGTTCGGCGATGTCGGTGCCGAACAGCCGCTCCACCTCGACATAGGTGGATTTCGTGTCTTCGATCGTGTCGTGCAGAAGCGCCGTGACGATGGTGGCGTCATCCAGCTGCTGTTCGGTCAGGATGGCCGCCACCGCGACGGGATGGGTGAAATACGGCTCGCCCGACTGGCGCATCTGCCCATCATGCATCCGCGCGCCATAGTGATAGGCGCGCGTGATCAGGTCGGCATCGCTGCGCGGATTGTAATTGCGGACAAGGGCGATCAGGTCGTCGAGGTCGATCATCCCCGCCGCTTTCCGATCAGTTCTGGCCTTGCGCTTCCATCAGCGCGCGCAGAAGCTTTTCTTCCGACATGTCGTCCTGGGCCGGACGGTCCGGCTCGGCCCCCATGAGGGCGGACATGCGGTCTTCTTCCGGCTCGTCGACCTCGATCTGGGTCTGGAAGCTTTCGATCATCCGCTCGCGCAGCGCTTCGGCGCCCTGCGTCTCGTCCGCGATCTCGCGCAGGGACACGACGGGGTTCTTGTCGTTGTCGCGATCGACCGTCAGGGGCGAACCCGTGGCGATCTCGCGCGCGCGGTGCGCGGCCAGCATCACCAGCTCAAACCGGTTCGGGACCTTGTCAACGCAATCTTCGACCGTCACGCGGGCCATGGGCGACTCCATCTGATGGGGGCATCAAGCGGCCTATTTACGCGGATCGTGACCGGATGACAAGGGGCGCACCGCCGCCACATCGCCCGCAGGCAGCGCGTCCCGCATCTGCGCAACCGTCCGGTCCAGCACCGGATGCCGCCAGTCGGGGGCGATGTCGGACCACGGAACCAGCACGAAGGCGCGATCCTGCAGCCGGGGGTGCGGCAGGATAAGCGCCCCGGGCGCCTCGCGCTGCTGTCGGTCGGGCGGCAGGGCGTGCCAATGCGCCCAGTCGCCCTCCACCCTTTCCCCCAGCGCCAACAGGTCGAGATCCAGGACCCGCGCGCCCCACCGGTCCGCCCGCACCCGCCCCGCCGACGCCTCGATCCGGTGAAGATCGATCAACAGCGCATCGGGCGCGCCATCCCATGCCACCTCGGCCACGGCGTTGACATAATCGGGGCCGGACCCTGCGGGAAAGGCAGGGGTGGCATAGAGCGGACTGGCCGCCACCGGCCCCAGCCGCGCCAAGGCGTCGCGGACCGCGCCCTCAGCATCGCCCATATTCGCGCCCAGCGCCACGAATGCCCGCATTCTCGCCCTCATGTCCGGGTGGGGCTGGACCTCGGCCCCACCAGACCTTACCTCTGTCACGTCACGCAAGAAGGCAAGCCGCATGTCCCTGCCCCCTTTGATGCTGTATCTGGCCGCGCCGCGCGGGTTCTGCGCGGGCGTGGACCGCGCGATCAAGATCGTGGAACTGGCGCTGCAGAAATGGGGTGCGCCCGTCTATGTCCGGCACGAAATCGTCCACAATAAGTTCGTGGTCGATTCGCTGAAAGATCAGGGGGCGATCTTCGTGGAGGAGCTGGACGACGTGCCGGGCGACCGCCCGGTGATCTTTTCGGCACATGGTGTGCCCAAGGCCGTCCCGGCCGAAGCGGCGCGGCGCGAGATGGTCTTTGTCGACGCGACCTGCCCTCTGGTCAGCAAGGTGCATATCGAAGCGGAGCGTCACCACGCGGACGGCCTCCAGATGGTGATGATCGGCCATGCGGGCCATCCCGAAACCATCGGCACCATGGGGCAACTTCCGCCCGGCGAAGTTCTGCTGGTCGAAACGCCCGAGGATGTGGCGGGGCTTGAGGTCCGCGACCCCGAACGCCTGGCCTTCATCACCCAGACCACCCTGTCGGTCGATGACACCGTCCTGATCGTGCAGGCGTTGCAGGCGCGGTTTCCCGCCATCGTCGGCCCGCACAAGGAAGACATCTGTTACGCGACCACCAACCGCCAGATGTCGGTCAAGGCGATCGCGGGGCGGATCGACGCGCTTCTGGTGATCGGCGCACCCAATTCGTCCAATTCCAAACGGCTGGTGGAAGTGGGGCGCGCCGCGGGCTGCGCCTATGCCCAGCTGGTCCAGCGGGCCGAGGATATCGACTGGCGCGCGCTGGAAGGGATCGGCTCCGTCGGCATCACCGCCGGCGCCTCCGCCCCGGAGGTGCTGGTGAACGAGGTGGTGGACGCGTTCCGCGCGCGATTCGACACCTCGGTCGAACTGGTGGAAACCGTCAAGGAGCGCGTGGAATTCAAGGTGCCCCGCGTGTTGCGCGAACCGGTGCAAGACAGCGTTTGACAATCCCCGCGCGCGGTGAAACGCTCATGTTTCTACGGAGGAGTTTTCACGTATGGTTCTTGTGATCGCTGCAATGTCGCTTCTGGCTCTGGCCCTTGCGGTTCGCCCCGAACCCGCCCGCGTGCGCGTGGCCGCCACCCGCCGCCGCTAAGCCGCTTGCATGGCGCGGGGCGTTGGGTTAGCCCGCCGTCATGCCTGATCTATACGCCTATACCGATGGTGCCTGCAGTGGAAATCCCGGCCCGGGGGGCTGGGGTGTCCTGATGCTGGCCAAGGACGGGGATACCGTCCTGAAGGAACGCACCCTGTGCGGGGGCGAGGCCCTGACCACCAACAACCGCATGGAACTTCTGGCGGCGATCTCGGCCCTTGATGCGCTGAGCCGCCCGTCGGCTCTGGTTGTCGTGACCGATTCCAACTACGTCAGGAACGGCGTGACCAGCTGGATTCACGGCTGGAAGCGCAACGGATGGAAAACCGCCGACCGCAAACCGGTGAAGAATGCCGATCTGTGGGAAAGGCTGGATACAGCGCAGGCCCGCCATACCGTCGAATGGCGCTGGATCAAGGGCCATGCGGGCCATGCCGAAAACGAACGGGCGGACGAACTGGCGCGCGAAGGGATGGCCCCGTTCAAGAAGAAGGCCGGGGCTTAGGTCAGCGGGACCCGCAGATCGAAGCCGCGCAGAAGGTCGGACGGGGTCTGCGGCCGCTTCCCCTCGCGCTGGGCCGATGAGATCGCGACCGCCCCCGTGCCGCAGGCGATGACCAGATCGCCCAGATGCACCCCCGGCGGGCCGTCCCCCGGCACCACGCGGCTGGCCAGCATCTTCACCCGCTCGCCCCCCGCCATGGCCCATGCGCCCGGAAAGGGCGACAAGGCGCGGATCTGGCGATCCACCTCGACCGCCGGGCGGGTCCAGTCGATCCGCGCCTCGGCCTTGTCGATCTTGGCGGCATAGGTGACGCCGTCCGCAGGTTGCGGCGTGGCCGCCAGATCGCCCGCCAAAGCCGTCACGATCATCCGCGCGCCCATGTCGGACAGGCGATCATGCAACTGGGCGGTCGTTTCCTCGGCACCGATGGGCGTCGCCTCGCGCAGGATCACCGGCCCGGTGTCCAGCCCCGCATCCATCTGCATGATGCAGATGCCCGTTTCCGCATCCCCGGCAAGAATCGCGCGGTGAATCGGCGCCGCCCCCCGCCAGCGCGGCAAAAGCGAGGCGTGGATGTTCAGACAGCCCAGACGAGGGGCGTCCAGCACCGCCTGCGGCAGAATCAGGCCATAGGCCACCACGACCGCCACATCCGCATCCCAGGCGGCGAACTCGGCCCAAGCCTCCGGCGATTTCAGCGATGTCGGATGCCGCACCTCCAGCCCCAGATCCAGCGCGCGGGCGTGAACCGGGCCGGGGCGCGGCTGCTTGCCCCGTCCGGCGGGGCGCGGGGGCTGGGTATAGACGCAGACCACCTCATGCACCGCATGGACGGCCTCCAGCGCGGCCACCGAAAACTCGGGCGTGCCCATGAAGATGACCCGCATACCCCTACCTCCGGTTCAGTTTCTGCGCCCGCGCGATCAGCATCTTGCGTTTCAGCGGCGACAGGCGGTCGAAATACATCCGCCCGTTCAGATGGTCGATCTGATGCTGGACCGAGGTCGCCCAGAGATGGACGAAATCCCGCTCCTCCACCGCGCCCTGATCGTTCAGGAACCGCACCGTCACCGCACGCGGGCGGTCGATGGTGGCGTGCACGCCGGGCAGGTTGGGGCTCGCCTCGTCATGGCTGCGGGGCTGGACCGAGGCGTGCAGCACCTCCGGGTTGGCCAGAAGGATCGCCTGCCCACGATCATCGGAACAATCGACCACGGCCAGCCGCAGCATCACCCCGATCTGGGGCGCGGCCAGACCCACGCCGGGCATGGCGTCCATCGTTTCCACCATGTCGCGCCAGATCGCGCGAATGTCGTCGGTGATCGCCTCCACCGGGGCGGCGGGGGTGCGCAGGCGCGCGTCGGGCCAGCGCAGGAACGGGCGGATCATGCCCCGTCCCGCGCGCGTTCGCGTTTCAGCTTCTGCATCTTGCGGGTGATCATCTGCCGTTTCAGCGGGCCCAGATAATCGATGAACAGTTTTCCATCCAGATGGTCGATCTCGTGTTGCAGGCAGGTGGCCCAAAGGCCGTCGAACTCCTGCTCGCGCTCCGTCCCGTCCAGATCCAGCCAACGGGCGCGCACCCGCGCGGGGCGCTCCACCTCGGCATATTGCTCGGGGATCGACAGGCACCCTTCCTCATAGGTGCTCAGATCCTCCGACGCCCAGGTGATCTTGGGGTTCAGCAGCACCATCGGCTGCGGCTCCGTCTCGGCATCCTTGGAACAGTCCATGGTCAGGATCCGCAGCATGGCCCCCACCTGCGGACCGGCCAGCCCCACCCCCGGCGCGTCATACATCGTCTCCAGCATGTCGCGCGCCAGATCGCGGATCTCGGGCGTGATGTCGGTGACGGGATCGCACATCTTTTTCAGGCGCGGATCGGGATGGATCAGGATCGGACGTATCATGCGCGAGATGTAGGCCAAGCGCGGCCCCCACGCAATCCTTCCCCTTCCTCTTCCCCCACGCTAACCTGCCCCGCGATTGCAGGAGGCAGCAGATGAACTTCGACGAGGCCATCGACCGGATCGGCACCCATTCCGTCAAATGGGACATGATGGAAACGCTGTATGACGTGCCCAAGGGGCAGGGCCTGCCCATGTGGGTGGCCGACATGGATTTCCGCCCCCCGGCCGCCGTGCAGGCCGAGGTGGAGGCGATGGCCGCCCATGGTGTCTACGGCTATTTCGGCGATGACCGGCCCTATCTGGAGGCGATCCGCTGGTGGATGCGCACCCGTCACGGGTGGGAGGTGGACGCGGACGCGATCTTCACCACGCATGGTCTGGTGAACGGCACGGGCCTGTGCATCGACGCCTTCACCCAGCCGGGCGACGGGGTGGTCCTGATGACCCCCGTCTATCACGCCTTCGCCCGCGTGATCAAAACGGCCGGGCGCAAGGTCGTCTCCTGCCCGCTGGCGCAGGTCGATGGCCGCTATGTCATGGATATCGACGCGTGGGACGCGCAGATGACGGGGGCGGAGCGGATGCTGATCCTGTGTTCGCCGCACAACCCCGGCGGGCGGGTCTGGACGGCGGAGGAGCTGCGCGCGGTCGCCGATTTCTGCGTTCGCCACGACCTGATCCTCGTGTCGGACGAAATTCATCACGATCTGGTCTTCCCCGGTCAGCGCCATGTCCCGATGCCCCTGGCCGCGCCCGACATCGTCGACCGGCTGGTGATGATGACCGCCACCACAAAGACGTTCAACATTGCGGGCAGCCATACCGGCAACGTCATCATTCCCGATCCGACCCTGCGCGCCCGGTTCGCCGGGCGGCTGGCGGCGCTTGGCATCTCGCCCAACAGCTTCGGGCTTCGGATGGCCACCGCCGCCTACAGTCCCGAAGGGGCGGCGTGGCTGGACGAGCTGATGGCCTATCTGGACGAAAACCGGCGCATGTTCGACGCCGCCGTCAACGCCATTCCCGGCGTCCGGTCGATGCCGCTGGAGGCGACGTATCTGTCCTGGGTCGATTTCTCGGGCACCGGCATGACCCAGGACGAAATCCTGACGCGGGTGGAAAAGCAGGGGGGCATCGCCGCCAGCCACGGCATCACCTTCGGTGAAGGCGGCGAACACTTCCTGCGGTTCAACATCGCCACCACGCGGGCCAATATCGAAAACGCCGCGCAACGCCTGCGCGACGCCTTCGCCGACCTGCAGTGATCAACGCGCGGTCAGATATCCGCGCACAGCGGAATCCGCCCGTTCATAATCGACGGGCGGCACCTCATACACCGGCTGGAACGACTTGAACTCGCAGATCAACTCGTCGCCTTCGACGGTGGAGGCGACGATCAGGCAATGCCCGACATGGCGCGGCCCGTCATAGATGTCGACCAGCCCGCGCAGATGCTCCAGACGCGCGGCGTCCACCGACAGGCCCGTGCCCCACATTCGGCGCAGCGGAAACACCGTGTCGCCCAACTGGATGTGCAGGCGGCTGCCCCGCTGACGTGTGCGCCGCGCCGAACGCAGACCCTCGCGCAATTCCTCGGTCAGAAATTCCAGCATGTCATCCCCCCATACCTTCCGCGAATCCACATTGAGGAAAGAGCCGAACCCTGTCTATTGTTCCCATGGTCGCACCGGCAAAAGGGCCTGACATGACGTGGGGGATCTGCACCACCGCCAAGGCCCCGCCCAAAGCGCTGCGCGCCTTTGTCGGCCACCATCTGTCCCTTGGCGCGGACCATATCTGGCTGCATCTGGACGACCCCGACGACCCCTTCGCCCTGTCCCATCCGCGCGTGACGGTCCAGCGCTGCGATGCCCGCTGGTGGGGGGCGCGGCGCCCCGACCGGCATCAGAACCGGCAGGCCCGCAACATGCAGCGTCTGTATGCGCAGGCGCCGTTGCCTTGGATCGCCCATCTGGACGTGGACGAATTCCTCCATCCCCTGCGCCCGGTGGGCGAGGTTCTGGCCGAAACGGCCACCCCCCTTCTGCCCCTTCGCCCGTGGGAGGCGCTGGAAGGCGGGCGGGAGTTCCGCGCCCCGCTGCGCCGCCGCTGGTTGATGCGCCGGATCGCCTTCGGCCCCCATGCGCAGACGTTGCAGCGCGGCGCGCTCAGCCATCATATCGGCAAATCGTTCTTCCGCACCGGCGTGCCAGGGATGGAGCCGCGCCTGCATGGCGGGTTCCTGAACGGCGCGCGGATCAAGGGGATTCCCTTCGCCCCCGACCTGCCGCTGCTGCATTTTCACGCCGATGACCGTTCGGCGTGGCAGGGCCGCCTTCCCTTCCGGCTGGCGCGCGGGGCCTATGGCGGCAATGCGGCGCTGGTGGCGGTTCTGTCCGATCCGGCGCGGGTTGCGCCGTTCTATGACGCGGTGCAGAATCCATCCGGCTGGCGGCGGCGGATCTTGCGCGCGTGCGGGCTTTTGATGACGGTCGATCTTGATCTGGCCCGCCATGAAAAGGACATCCCATGATTCCACGCGCCGACCTTGACGCCGCCCTGCCCCACATTCTGGACGCGCCCAAGGACGCGGCCCCCGTCACCTGCCTGTGCTTTCGCCCGGATTACGGGCAGCGCACCTTTCCCGACCGCCTGACCCTGACCCGGGCGGGCGGCATTCCGGGCGAACGGTGGACCAAGGCCCCGTGGATGCGGCTGGCCGATGGGTCGCCCGATCCGCGCATTCAGGTGTCGATCCTGCCCGCCCGCATCCGCGATCTGGTCTGCGGGGGCGGCCTGCATCCGGGCGATCCGGTCATCGCCGATCTGGACATGACCGAGGCGAACCTGCCCGTGGGCACGCTGCTGCATCTGGGCACGGCGGTGGTGCGGGTGTCGGACGCCTTCAACGACGCCTGCGTGAAATGGAAGGTGCGTTACGGGGCGGACGCCAAGGATTGGGTCGTGGCCCATCCCCACCTGCGCCTGCGCGGCATCCTCTGTTCCATCGAACAGGATGGCGAGGTTCGTCTGGGCGACGTGATCCGCAAGGTCTAGGCGACCAGCGCCTCGGCCTTCTTCAGGTCCACGCTGACCAGTTGGCTGACGCCCTGTTCCACCATCGTCACCCCGAACAGCCGGTCCATCCGCGCCATCGTCACCGCGTGGTGGGTGATGATCAGGAACCGCGTGTCGGTCCGGCGCGTCATCTCGTCCAGCAGATCGCAGAAGCGGGTGACGTTGGCGTCGTCCAGCGGCGCATCCACCTCGTCCAGCACGCAGATCGGCGCGGGGTTGGCCAGAAAGACGGCAAAGATCAGCGCCATGGCGGTCAGCGTCTGCTCGCCCCCCGACAAAAGCGACAGGGTGGACAGCTTCTTGCCCGGCGGCTGGCACATGATCTCCAGCCCCGCATCCAGCGGATCGTCGGATTCCACCATGACCAGCCGCGCCTCGCCCCCGCCGAACAGATGGGTGAACAACGTTCCGAAGCTGGCATTGACCTCGGTGAAGGCAGCCAGAAGCCGTTCGCGCCCCTCCCGGTTCAGGCCGCCGATCCCGGCGCGCAGGGCCTTGATCGCCTCCTCCAGATCGGCCTTTTCGGCGGCGAGGGTGTCATGCTCCTCGGTCAGGGCGCGGGCATCCTCCTCGGCGCGCAGGTTCACCGCGCCCAGGGCGTCGCGCTGGCGGCGCAGGCGGGCAACGTCGTCCTCCAACTGCGCGGCGGGGCCGAAGGCGGCGGGATCGCCCAGCGTCGCCAGAAGCGCCTCGGGCGAGCGGTCGGTCTCCTCGGCAATCCGCAGGGCGGCGGCGTCCGTGGCGTCGCGGGCCGCATCGCGCAGGGCTTCGGTGCGGGCGCGGGCCTCGCGGGCGTCGGCGGCGTGACGGGCGGTGTCGCGCTCGGCCTCCTGCGCGGTGCGGGCGGTGGTTTCGGCGGCAGTCAGGGCGGCGCGGGCGGCGTTCCGGCGGGCCCCGGCCTCCTCCAGCCGCTCGGCCAGCCCCTCGCGCAGCTCGGCCAGCTCCTCGGGGGCGGCGGTCGCCTCCTCCAACTCCTGTGCGGTGGCGGCGTGGCGGTCGGCGAGTTCGGCCTTGCGCCGCCCCGCCGTATCGGACCGCTGCCGCCAGCCCGCCAGCTCGCGCGCCACCTCGTCGCGGCGGCGGCGGCGGGCCTCGCCCTCGCGGCGCAGGTCGTCCAACGCGGCGCGGCGGGACAGCATGGCGATCCGCGCGCCCTCCACCGCCATGCGGCCCTGCTCGACGGCGGCACGGGCGGCGGCGAGGTCGCCCTCGGGCACCTGCTGGCCCTCCGCCTCGGTCAGCCGCAGGCGGGCGGCGCGGGATTCGTCGGCATGACGGCGGGCGGTGGCGCGGGCGGTTTCCACACGGCCCGCCGCGATGGACCGGTCGGCCTCGGCGCGCGAGGCGGCGCGGCTGGCCTCCGCCACGCGGGCATCGGCGGCGCGGCGCATCTCGCGCGCTGTCTGATCGTCCTGCGTGGCGCGGATCAGGGCGCTGTCCGCCGCCGCATGGGCGGTATGCGCGGCGGTTGACCGCGCCTCGGCACCCTCCAGCTCCTCGGTCAGATGGGCCAGCCGGTTCTTCTGGCGCAACCGCAGCGCGGCGGCGGAGGGGGCCTCGTCCCCCCCGACACGAAACCCGTCCCAGCGCCAGAGATCGCCCTCAAGGCTGACCAGCCGCTGGCCGGGGCGCAGGGCGGCCTGCCGCGCCGCGCCCGCATCGCGCGGAACGATCCCGATCCGGCCCAGACGGCGGGTCAGAACCGGCGGGGCGGTGACATGATCCGACAAGGGCACGGCCCCGTCCGGGACGTCCGGCGCGTCGTAATCGGGCAGGGCGATCCAGCCGCTCGGCCCCTCCTCGGCCCGCAGATCGTCGGCCAGCGCCGCGCCCAGCGCCGCCTCATACCCCTCCGCCACCCGCAGGCGGTCCAGAAGCGGCTGGCCCCCTTCGGTGTCGCGGTCGATCAGGCGGGTCAGGGCCGCCACCTCCGCCGCCAGCGCCCCGGCCTCGGACGCCGCCGCCGACCGG
The DNA here is from genome assembly GCF_022899245.1 of Falsirhodobacter halotolerans. Classification (NCBI taxonomy): domain Bacteria; kingdom Pseudomonadati; phylum Pseudomonadota; class Alphaproteobacteria; order Rhodobacterales; family Paracoccaceae; genus Falsirhodobacter; species Falsirhodobacter halotolerans. The sequence continues at coordinate 240,559 of NZ_JALJAZ010000001.1, read as the reverse complement.
GCGGCGCGGGCCTCGGCCTCCGCCTCCTGCGCGGTGGCGCGGGTGTCCTCGGCGGTGGCCAGCGCCTCTTCGGCGGCCTCCGCCGCCTCGCGCGCCTCGGCCAGCATGTCTTCGGCTTTGGTCAGGGCGTCGGCCAGCCCCGCCTGATCGGCGGCCGCCGTGTCGGCCTCGGCCCCCGCGCGGACGGCGGCGGCCTCGGTCCGCTCCAGCGCGGCGCGGGTGTCGGCCAGCAGGCGGCGGGCGGACTGGTCGCGGGCCGACAGGCGGGCCACATCCTCGGTGCGGGCGGTGTGGGCCAGTTCCTCGTCCGCCAGACGTTCAGCGGCGATTTCCGACGCCTCCACCGCCTCCTCCAGCGCGTCGTCCTGCCCGTCAGCGGCGGCGGCCAGAACCTCGGCCTCGGCCTCCAGCCGCTCCAAACTGTCGGTGGCGTCACGTGTCAACGCCTCTTCGCGCGCGGCGTCGCGGGACAGTTGATCCAGACGTTGGCGCAACGCGTCGATGGCGGCCAGCGCCCGCCCCTCGCGGTCGGCCAGAGTGACGCCCTCGGCCTCCAGCCGCGCGAACAGGGCGCTGGCGATGGCGTCTTCGTCCCGTGCGGGCGCAAGGGCCGCTTCGGCGCCTTCGCGCGCCGTGGCGGCGGCCCCGGCCTCGCGCTCTGCCGTCGCGGCGGCCTGGGCGGCGGCGCGCAGACCGGCCTCGGCCTCCTGCCGCGCGTGATCCGCCTCGTTCCACCGGCGCCACAGAAGCGCCCCCTCGGCCCGGCGCAGCGCCTCGCCGATCTCGCGGTAGCGTTGGGCCTGTTTCGCCTGCCGCGCCAGAACCTGAAGCTGCCCCGCCAGCCCTTCCACGACATCGGCCACGCGGGTCAGGTTCGCCTCGGTCGCCGTCAGCCGCAATTCGGCGTCGTGGCGGCGGGCGTAAAGGCCGGAGATCCCCGCAGCCTCCTCCAGTATCCGCCGCCGCGCGCGGGGCTTGGCGTTGATGAGTTCGGAGATTTGCCCCTGCCGCACCAGCGCCGGGCTGTGCGCCCCGGTGGAGGCGTCGGCGAACAGCATCTGCACGTCCTTGGCCCGCACATCGCGCGTGTTGACCTTGTAGGCCGACCCCGCATCCCGGGTGATGCGACGGATGATCTCGATCTGATCCTGGTCGTTGAACCCCGCCGGGGCCAGACGGTCCGCATTGTCGATGACCAGCGCCACCTCGGCAAAGTTCCGGGCCCCACGGCTGGACGTGCCCGCGAAAATCACATCCTCCATTCCCGCGCCGCGCATCGCGGTGGGGCGGTTTTCGCCCATGACCCAGCGCAGCGCCTCCAGCAGGTTCGACTTGCCGCACCCGTTCGGCCCGACCACGCCCGTCAGCCCCTCCCGGATCAGCATATCCGTGGGGTCGACGAAGCTTTTGAAGCCGTTCAGACGCAGGCGGTTGAAACGCAAGGGGGTCCTCCGAAGATCGCCCCATGTTTCGCGAACGGGGGGCCATGTCAACTCGGGGTGCCTTTACCCCTGCGGCATCTTGGCTAGGATGGCGCGATTCGGGGATGGACCCCACGGGACATACCAGGGGGCTGCCATGATACAGGGACCACGCAATCTGATCACCGATGTCGCAGGGCTGCGCGTCGGTCAGGCGCAGGACGAAACTCTGCGGTCGGGCACCACGGTCCTGACGGCCGACCACCCGTTCACCGCCGCCGTGTCGGTCATGGGCGGTGCCCCCGGCACGCGTGAGACGGACCTTCTGGACCCGTCCCGCCTTGTGCAGAAGGTGGATGCGCTGGTGCTGTCGGGCGGGTCGGCCTTTGGCCTTGATGCCTGTTCGGGGGTGACGGACGGGCTGCGCGCGGCGGGACGCGGCCTTGCCGTGGGGGATGCGCGCGTGCCGATCGTGCCGGGGGCGATCCTGTTCGATCTGGCCAACGGGGGCGACAAGGCGTGGGACGCCAACCCCTACCGAGCGCTGGGGCGGACCGCGTTCGACGCGGCGGCCGAGACGTTCGATCTGGGCACGGCGGGGGCCGGATTCGGCGCGATGACCGCCCGGTGGAAGGGGGGTGTCGGATCGGCGTCCTGCGTGCTGAAGAACGGGATCACGGTGGGCGCGCTGGTGGCGGTGAATGCGGTGGGGTCGGTGACGGCGGGCGAAAGCCGCCGGTTCTGGGCCGCCCCGTGGGAAATCGACGCCGAATTCGGATCGGTCGGCCTGCCGGCGGTTCTGGTGGGAGAGGAGGAGCCCGTGGCCCTGAAACGGCAGGGCGAGGCCACGACCCTTGCCATCGTCGCCACCGATGCCGACCTGACGCAGGCGCAGGCGCAGCGCATGGCCATTGCGGCGCAGGACGGCATCGCGCGCGGCATCGTGCCCGCGCATACGCAATATGACGGGGATCTGGTGTTTGCCGCCGCCACGGGCGCCAAGCCGGTGCGGGACGAGGAGATGTTCCTTCTGGGCCACGCCGCCGCCTGCGCCCTGATCCGCGCCATCGCCCGCGCCATCTATGAGGCGACCCCGCGCGAGGGGGATCTGCAACCCGTCTGGCGCAACGGGCTGGCGGGATAGGTCACCAGCGGGTCAGCGCATCCTCATCCGTCTGGCGCGCCGCGACCCAGGCCGCACCCTCCGCCGCGATTTCCTTCTTCCAGAAGGGCGCGCGGGATTTCAGGTAATCCATGAGGAACTCGGCCCCCTGGAACGCCTGCGCGCGGTGGCGGCTGGCGGTGGCGACCATCATGATGACCTCTCCGACACCCAGCCGTCCATGGCGGTGGATGACCAGCGCCGCGTCCAGCGTGAAGCGACGGATCGCCTCATCCGCCATCGCGGACAAGGCGCGTTCGGTCATGCCGGGGTAATGTTCGATCTCCATCGCCTGAAGGCCGCCGCTGTCGCGGACGATCCCGGTAAAGGACACGACGGCACCGGAGGGCTGGCCTTGGGAAAAGGCGTTCAGCTCCGCACCCGCGTCGAAGCCTTCGGTCTGGACGCGGACATGGGGTGACGGGACGCTCATCCGCCGGTCATGGGCGGAAAGAACGCCACCTCGCGCGCGCCGGTCAGGGGGGCGTCGAAATCGGTCAGTTCCTGATCCACCGCGACGCGCACGGCGCGCAGGTCGGACAGGGCCAGCGCGTGATGATCGCTCCGGGCGCGCAATTCCTCGACCAAGGCGGCGACGGTGGGGGCGGATGTCTCCACCCGTTCTTTCGGCAGGCCGATCCGTTCGCGCAGCCAGGCGAAATAGAGGATGTCGATCATTCCTCGTCCTTCAGATAGGGGCGGGATTTCTGGAAATAGTCCCAGCCCGTGATCGCGGTCAGCACGGCGGCGATCCAGATCAGCACCAGCCCGATCTGCGTGGCCGTGGTGGAACAACTGATCGCGCCGCAGGTGCGGATGGGATCCGACAGCCCGCTGGCCATGGCGTCGGCATAGGCTTCGGGCGTCATTCCCTGCCGGGCGATGCCTTCCATGTATTCCAGCCCCGTGCCCAGAAACAGCACGGCGATCGCCACCATCTGCGCGGTCGTCTTCCACTTCGCCAGTTTCGTCACCCGCAACAGACCGGCGCGGGCCCCCAGAAACTCGCGCAGGCCGGACACGAACACCTCACGGAACAGGATGACGGTCACGGGCAGGATCAGCCACGGGTTCATGCCGGAATATCCGGTGATGACCACCAGCGCGATCACCACCATCGCCTTGTCGGCGATCGGGTCCAGCATCCGGCCGAAATTCGATTCCTGTTTCCACAGACGCGCAAGATAGCCATCGAACCAGTCGGTGACCGCCGCGCCCACGAACAGGGTCAGCGCCGCCCAGTCGGCCCAGGGCCGATGGAAGTAAAGAAACATCAGCGCCACGCCGGGGGCCGCCAGCAGGCGCAGGACCGTCAGGATGTTCGGCAGATTCCACGTCATGCTTTGGCCTTATCCTATCCCCCCACCCGCAGAAAGGGTTCGTTGCACAACAGATATGCGACGGATGGTCCGGTTTCAGCCCTGCGGATGAAAGAAATCGTGGACGTTCTGCGCCATCTGCGCGGAAATGCCGCCCACGGCCCGCAGATCTTCGATCCCCGCGCGGGCGACGGCCTTGGCCGAGCCGAAATGCGCCAGCAGCGCGCGCTTGCGGGCGGCCCCCACGCCCGGAATGTCGTCCAAAGGGGTTGCGCTGACGGCCTTGGCCCGCTTGGTGCGGTGCGCGCCGATGGCCCAACGGTGCGCCTCGTCCCGCAGACGCTGGATGAAATAGAGGACCGGGTCGTTGCGTTGCAGGGCGAAGGGGCGCTGGCCGGTGCGGTGGAACTCCTCCTTGCCGGCGTCGCGGTCGATGCCCTTGGCCACGCCGACCATGGGAATGTCCTCCACACCCAGTTCGGCCATGACGGCGCGCACGGCGCTGACCTGCCCCGCGCCGCCGTCGATCAGCAGAAGATCGGGCCACGCATCGGACTGACGGTCGGGATCTTCCTTCAGCAAACGTTCGAACCGGCGGGTCAGAACCTCGGTCATCATGCCGAAGTCGTCGCTGTTGGCCCCGGCGGCACTTTTGATGTTGAACTTGCGATACTGGCTTTTGATGAAGCCTTCGGGGCCGGCCACGATCATCCCGCCCACCGCGTTCGTGCCCTGAATATGCGAGTTGTCATAGACCTCGATCCGCGCGGGCGGGGCGTCCAATCCGAACGCCTCGGCCACGCCTTCCAACAGCTTGGTCTGCGTGGCGCTTTCGGACATGCGGCGGGCGAGGCTTTCGCGGGCGTTGCGGACGGCGTTGGCCACCAGCACCGCCTTTTCCCCCCGCTGCGGCACGCCCACCGCCACCTTGCGTCCTGCCCGTTCGGTCAGGACGGCGCGCACCAGATCGGGATTCTCCACCTCATGCGACAGAAGCACCATGCGGGGCGGCTCCTTGTCGTCATAGAACTGCGTCAGGAAGGCCTCCAGCACCTCGGGCGCGTCGGCCCCGGCGGTTTTGGGATAGAAGTCGCGGTTGCCCCAGCTTTGGTTGGCGCGGATGAAGAACACCTGCACACAGGCCTGCCCGCCCTCCATATGCAGGGCGATCACATCCGCCTCCGCCACGCCCTGCGGGTTGATGGACTGCCCCTGCTGCACCTGCGTCAGGGCCTTGATCCGGTCACGCAGGGCGGCGGCGCGTTCGAACTCCATCTCCTCGGACGCGCGGGCCATGTCGCGCGCAAGATCGGCCTGAACGCGCGTGGACCGACCCTTGAGGAACAGCTCCGCATCCGCGATCAACGCGCCGTATTCCGCCGCATCCACCTTTCCCACGCAGGGGGCGGAACAGCGCTTGATCTGGAACAGAAGGCAGGGCCGGGTCCGCCCCTCGAACACCGAATCCGAACAGGTGCGCAGCAGGAAGACCCGCTGCAACTGGTTCAGCGTCCGGTTCACCGCGCCCGCGCTGGCAAAGGGCCCGAAATAGCTGCCGTCCTTGCCGCGCTTGCCCCGATGCTTGCGGATCATGGGGAAGGCGTGATCCTTGGCGATCAGGATGTCGGGAAACGACTTGTCGTCGCGCAGCAGCACGTTGTAGCGGGGCTTGAGCTGCTTGATCAGGTTCTGCTCCAAGAGCAGGGCCTCGGTCTCGGTCCGCGTGGTCAGGAACATCATGCTGGCGGTTTCGCGGATCATCCGCGCGATGCGCCCCGAATGGCCGGTGGCGCGGGCATAGTTCGACACCCGCATCTTCAGGTTCCGCGCCTTGCCGACATACAAAACCTGATTTTGCGCATCCAGCATCCGATAGACACCGGGCGAGGCGTCTAGCGTCTTCAGATAGCCCTGAATGACCTGTGGCCCCGTTTGAACCGCCTTCTCCGTCACGTTCCGAACCTCTGTTGACCGATTCCCTGCCGCTGCACCGACCGTCCGGCCTTGGCAAGATAAAAGGCATCCACCGTTTCTGTGGATAAACTTGGGCAAAAAATCACTGAGCGGTGCGATTTGCCTTGTTTCATGGGCCCCCATTCATTTTGCCCAATTTTTAGACACATATTCAAGCAGCTGAAATAAAACATTATTATTTTGGAATATGCGGCGATGCCGGCCGTCGGGGGCCAAAGTAACGCCCGTGCGACGCCATGCCCCTGACGGGGCACAACTTTCCTAGCGTTTGCCGCGAAAGAGGCCCAGCAGGCTGATCAGGACGATGGCGGCAAGGAACAGGATGGCGATCTTTATCAGCATCCTACAACCCCAGCCGGGCCCAGGCGGCCCGATCCTCGACCCCGGCCATGACATCGGCCATCGCCCGCAGACCCAGCCGCTGCATCAGCCCGCGCCTGGGGGAATGGGGCGCCAGATGGACGTCCGGGCCATAGAGTTCCTTCATCTTCGGCACCAGATGCGCCACCCCGTCGGCCAGGCCCAGATCGACCGCCTGCTGGCCCACCCAGATGTCGGCGTTGAAGATGTCGGCCTCGGCCAGCCGGGCGCCGCGCCGGGATTTGACGTGGGCGATGAACGCATCATGGATCGGGGCCTGAATGGCCTTCAGCCGTGCCACGTCCTGCGGCTTTTCCGGCAGGAAGGGATCGGCCAGGCTTTTCGACGTGCCCGCGGTGTGCACGCGCCGTTCGATGCCGTGGCGGGCCATGAATTCGGGAAAGCCGAAGCTGGAGAAGATGACCCCGATGGATCCGACGAGCGAGCTTTGATCGACCCAGATGTCATCGCCCGCACAGGCCAGCCAATACCCGCCCGAGGCCGCCGCATCTTCGACGAACACATGCACCCGCAGCGATTTTTCATCGGCCAGCCGCCGGATACGGGCGGCGATCAGGCTGGATTGCGCGGGCGACCCACCGGGGGAATTCACCACCACCGCCACGGCGACGGGCTTTCCCTTGCGGAAGGCCCGTTCGATCATCGGGGCCAGCCCGGCGTCGGACAGACCGCGCCCCCCCGCCGAAATGGTGCCATGCAGGCGGATGACGGGGACCAGAGGCCGGTCGGACAGGAATGGGATAAAGCGCTTCATGGATTGGAGATAGAGGTTCGTCCCCCACCGGGCAAGTCCCGCGCTTGACCCCTGTGGCCCTGCCCGCTACGCCATTCGCAACCAAAGACAGGAGGCGTTCATGGCCAATCCATCCCTTCTCATCCTGCCCGGCGACGGCATCGGCCCCGAAGTCATGGCCGAGGTGCGCAAGATCATCGACTGGCTTGGCACGCAAGGCACCCCCTTCGACGTAAGCGAGGGGCTGATCGGCGGCGCATCCTATGACGCGTTCGGCGTGCCGCTGGCGGATGAGACGCTGGCCCGTGCGCAGGCCGTGGACGCGGTGCTTCTGGGCGCGGTCGGCAGCCCGAAATACGACGGGGTGGACTATGCCAAGCGCCCCGAGGCGGGTCTCTTGCGCATCCGCAAGGAGATGGACCTCTATGCCAACCTGCGCCCTGCACAATGCTTCGACGCGCTGGCCGATTTCTCCAGCCTGAAGCGCGACGTGGTCGCGGGGCTTGATATCATGATCGTGCGCGAACTGACCTCCGGCGTCTATTTCGGCGAACCGCGCGGGATCGAGGGGACGGGCGACGACCGCGTGGGGATCAACACCCAACGCTACACCACGGCCGAAATCCGCCGCATCGCGCGGTCGGCGTTCGAGCTGGCCCGCCGCCGCGGCAACCGCGTCTGTTCGATGGAAAAGGCCAATGTCATGGAATCGGGCGTCCTGTGGCGCGAGGAAGTGACCTGGGTGCACAAGAACGAATATCCCGATGTCGCCCTGTCCCACATGTATGCCGACAACGGGCTGATGCAGTTGGTGCGCAATCCCAAACAGTTCGACGTCATCGTGACCGACAACCTGTTCGGCGATCTTCTGTCCGATGCGGCGGCGATGCTGACCGGCAGCCTGGGGATGCTGCCCTCGGCCAGCCTGGGTGCGCCCATGGCGAACGGGCGGCCGAAGGCGCTGTATGAACCCGTGCACGGGTCGGCTCCCGACATCGCGGGTCAGGCCCGCGCCAACCCCATCGCCACGATCCTGTCCTTCGCCATGGCCCTGCGGTATTCCTTCGACATGGGCGACATGGCCACACGGCTGGAACGCGCGGTGGAGACGGTTCTGGCCCAAGGCCATCGCACGTCCGACCTGATGGGCCCCGAGGGCGGCAACCCGATGACGACCAGCCAGATGGGCGACGCGATTCTGGCGGCGCTGAAGGGCTGACGCCCTTGTCATTCGCCCCCGACGGTTCAGTTTGGCGGGCACGATACGGCAAGGACCTGAGATGGACGGACGACACAACCTGCGCGCGGCGCTGACCGCCTTGGGCGCATTCCTGATCTATTCCACCCATGACACGGTGGTGAAGTTTCTGGGCGGGTCCTACAACCCGATGCAGATCGTCTTCTTCTCGGTCTGTTTCGGGATGCCCATGGTCACCATCATGCTGATGCGCGACCGCACCGACGGCAATCTAATCCCGCGCCATCCGTGGTGGACGCTGACGCGGACCATCGCGGCGGTGGTGGCGGGGGTGACGGCGTTCTATGCCTTCACCGTCCTGCCGCTGGCGCAGACCTATGCCATCCTGTTCGCGACGCCCCTGCTGATCACGCTGCTGGCGATCCCCGTGCTCGGGGAGCGTGTGGGGATCCACCGCGGCGGCGCGATCGTCGCCGGTCTGATCGGCGTGATGATCGTGATACAGCCGGGCAGCGCGGACCTGACCCTGGGGCATCTGGCGGCGCTGATCTCGGCCATCGCGGGGTCGCTGTCGTCGATCATCGTGCGCAAGATCGGGCGGGAGGAGCGGAGCGTGGTCCTGCTCGTGTATCCCATGATGGCGAACTTCATCCTGATGGCCTGCGCGCTGCCCTTCGTCTATGTCCCCATGCCCCTTGCGCATCTGGGCCTGATCGGGGTCATGTCGATCTGCGCCTTTGCCGCGATGTTGCTGACCATCGGCGCCTATCGCATGGGCGAGGCGGTCATCGTCGCCCCAATGCAATACAGCCAGATCATCTGGGCGGCCCTGTTCGGGTTTCTGTTCTTCGACGAAGGCGTGCAGACCACCACCCTTCTGGGGGCGGCGGTGATCATCGCCTCGGGCCTTTACATCGTCCTGCGCGAGGACAACGTGTCGTCCACCAAACCCGTCCTGCGGTCGCGTTGGCGCCCCGAGGGCGTCATGCCCCGCCCCGGCATCGTCATGCGCTGGCAGAAACAGCAGCGGCCGTGAATCCCCCCCTTGCAAACGCGTTCCGAACGGGATAGTTGCCACCCCACGGTCGGAGCGTAGCGCAGCCTGGTAGCGCACCTGCTTCGGGAGCAGGGGGTCGGAGGTTCGAATCCTCTCGCTCCGACCAATTTCCCGCACATCCGGGCAGATCGCCCTGCCATTCCCGTCAATGGGATATGTCGGCCCGCACCTGCGCGTGGCTGAGCAGCGCGAAGATGAACGTGCCGCCCATGACGTTCCCCAGCAGCACCGGAAAGAAGAACTGCAGCAGCGCCGGCCCGATCCCCACATGGCCGACGAGCATCAGATACACGGCTTCGATCGTTCCCACGACGATATGGGTGAAATCACCGATGGCGATCAGATAGGTGACGAGGAAAATCATGATCAGCGACCACCTCTCGAAGCTGCGAAGCGTCCAGACCAGCGTCGCGATCAACCACCCCGCCACGACGCCCTTGGCGAACATCTGGGCTGCGGATTGCTCCATCAGATGATGGCCGATGGCCATGAGCTCCTCATCCACGGCGGGAGTGAACATGGGCAGATATGCGAAGACGGCGGCCGCCAACGCGCCGCCGGTCATATTGCCGGCCAGCACCACGCCCCACAACCGGCCCAAGCGCCCCAGATTGCGCCAGGATGGGGCCTGCATCAGCGGCAGCACGGGCTTGACCGTGTTTTCGGTGAACAACTGCTGCCCCGCCGCGATGACGAGGATGAACCCCATGGTATAGCCCGCCGCCGTGATCAGGAACCCCGCCCCGCTGTCACCGACATTCGCCGCGAGGATCGCGCGCATCAGGAAGGACGTGCTCATGGTGATTCCGCCGGCGATGGCCGACCACATCAGCGCCCGCGTGTCGCGCGCCATTTCCTTCTCGCCATCCTCGCGGATCAGCTGGTGTACGGCGGCGGCGATGGAGGGAAGTTGCTCCTCCAACTCGTCGACCTTGGTGTCCTTGATGTTGTGGGGGACATCGGGGGTGGTGTCGGGATCGGTCGTCACGTGCACACTCCGTTGTCGCCAGGACAAACGCCCGGGGGGTGACCCGGTTCCGGCCGCCGATGCCGTCAGCGGCGCTGCCACGCCCCTTGGGTCACGCAGCGGCGGTTGCCAGCGACACCGCCGCGACCACCGATTCCGGGCGGCTGGGTTTCAGGCAGAATATGGCGGCGGGATAGCGGGCCAGAATGTCGGTCGGCTTGCCGTGACCCGTGTGAAAGATGAACGGAATCCCCCGCCGGATCAGCTCATCCGCAAGGGGATAGATATCCTCGTCCATCAGCCGCACATCCAAGATCGCACAGGCGGGGGTGGCCGCCTCGATCGCCTTCATCGCCCCCGCCATCGTGGCATAGGGACCCTCCGTCTGAAACCCCGCCCCCTCCAGCGTATCCTTCAGGTCCATGGCAATTATCATTTCGTCTTCGGCGATCAGGATCGTGGGGGCCGTCATGTGTCGTATTCCAAGCGAGGGTTCACTTACTCCAACACCTGCCCCGACCATGTGTTCCCTGTGGGATCGACGCATGGCACGCACAAGAACTTTATCAGACTGGTGACCCCGACAGGACTTGAACCTGTAACCTGCCCCTTAGGAGGGGATAGGTTCGTCAACAAAATAAGGGATGCGTCCGCAAAATAAGGGTGATTTCAGCACCGCTGTTCTCGGTCTGTGCAGGGAACAGAGGTGGACGCAGGTTCACCGAACCAAAAAGCAAACCCCTCCGATGCCCTAGAAGTATTGCACTATAATGTGCAATTATCCCTTGCCCTTTCGCACATAAAGGTGCATATTCAAGATGTGCAGAGGGGGCGGGATGGTCCCGCCCCGCACAGGAGGAAAAGGGATGAAAGTTCAACACATCGCCCTCATCCTCCAGATCATCACGACGATGGTGCTAGTCGCAAACATCGTCCACCACTGGTGATCTAGGAGGGAAGCCAGCCTCGTTACAGCGGGGCTGGCGACCTTCCCTCAACATAGGGCGGGCAAAATGACATCGCAAGATTTTCTGGCTTGGATGCAACAGACCGAACACCGCTTTGCGGCTGACATTGTCAGAAGCCTTGGGGTGAGCCGGAACATCGCCCAGCGATGGGTGGCGGATGCACAGGCAGGCCAAGACATTGACATCAAACCCGCGACCGCCCTTGCGATGTCGGCCATCGTCGCCAAACTCAAACCTTGGGGATCAAAGGAGTGACACCATGACGGACAGACAGATCGCCTACACCTCGATCGCGCTTTCGATCATTACACTTGCGATCGTTGGCATCGACTTTCTGCGATAAGCGCTTTGAGAGGCGGGGGTTGCCCCGCCTTTTTTCATATCGACCGCTCCACACTTGCCCGATGCTTGAGGTGAACATCCTCGCCGGGCCCACCGCGGCCCCTAGCGAAAATTTCTGGGCGGACCGTTAAAGTTTCTTTTGCCCATTTGCGCGCAAAGTGTTTGCATGTATGGAACCGCCGCACAGAGATACCATTTTACAGACAAGATGCATGTGAAGTGCACGTGGCGGGACACCAGACTCGTGGGGTGATGAGACATGATGACTGAAGCGATCGACAACGATATCCGGGCTGCCATAGAGGCTGCTGTCCGAAAGAAAATCGGTCCTGCGGCGCGTGATATCAGTATCTCGATGAAGCGTGGCGCGAGCGGTGAGTATGAATGCGTGGTCACCGTTGAAGTAGACTTCACCAACCGGGACCCTGTTGCGATCGGGGAAAAATTCTTCGGCCTGACCGGGAAGGTTCAAAAAGCGATGGGGGACCGATTCAGAGATGTTTTCCCTGTCATCCAACCCGTGACAATGGCTCATGCCTGACCAAGGTATCGCTGATGACTTGATTGCGACCGCTCGCCTTCTACTAAATGGTGGAGCCAACGGGGCTTCGCAGTCAGATCTTCGGCGATGTGTAAGCACTGCGTACTACGCCGTATTTCATGGGCTAGCACGAATGTGCGCAGATGCTCTTGTCGGAAAGCCCGTTCCGAACAGAAGAAACATGGCATGGGTAGAGGTCTATCGTGGGTTAGGCCATCGGGCTTGTGTAGATGCTTGTGCTCTTGCCATACGGCGAGAGATAGATTTTCCACCGCAAATTATGACCGTTGCGCGAGAGTTCAAACAGCTCCAGGAAGCCCGCGAACGTGCTGACTACGACCCAAAGGTCCGTATTGATTCTGGGGCAGCGGCAATTGTTATCGGCCTTTCTCAAAAATGCCTGCGAAGTTTGAAAAAGTGCAAAAAGCGTGATCGAATTGCATTCGCTACTTGGCTGCTGATCACTACTCAAGGCGCGAAGGCTGCGCGAACTCTGGGTGACAGCCGAGACCTTCATATAGCATTGCAGAACGCTTGACAGATTTAAACCAATATTACAAATGAGACGCGACGCCCGTCGTCACCTTATGTCGTCGATGAAAGTCCTTTGGGGATACGTAATCGGCGGATTCCGGGGCTAGGACCTACCTAGGCTTCGCGAAGGAGGTGCTGATGGCATCCTGTTCTTGGCCGAAGCCTGTCCATGTATGTGCATACTGGCGGTTTCGTTTTGGGCAGTGGGAGCACGTTGTGTCCCACTGCCGTTCTTTCCCTTCCTAATCGGCGTTAGCGCGCCTGGAAGGTGACTGAGGAAGAAGCGACGGCGGGCGTCACTAACTTAGTCCACGGCCATATAAGGCGCCCCACTGAGTGTCAACGCAATTTGCCTCGCGCAAAGTCGGTGGCATTGGACATTATTAACGTTCCTCGTTCAGCCGATCCGGCACGAAATACCCGACCACGATCGCGGCGATGAAGCCAATCAGACCGGACATCCCGGGCCCCGCCAGCGCGGGCGCGGCAGTTGCCATGACCTCCGCCCAAGCGGCGGTGGCAATCGGGCCGATGGCCGATCCGGTCAGCAGCTTGTTCGTCGGCAGCGCCGACAGTTGGGTGGCAAGTTTCATGCGTAAATCTCCGTGTTGAGAACGGCCCAGGTCTTGGGCCCGATGATGCCGTCCGGCACGAGGCCGTGGGCGGATTGGAATGCGATGGTGGCGTGGCGGGTGTTGACACCAAAACAGCCATCGACGCCGCGGGGATCGTGCCCCGCCGCCAGCAGCCGCTGTTGCGCGGTCTTCACCGCCGGGCCACGCGCCCCGAGGCCGATCTTGGGCAAGTCGGGGGCCAGCGCATCCGGAATGGCCTGCCAGCGCGCAAAGGCTGCCGCGAGGCGGGTGTGATAGCCATGCTGCGCATAGCCCGCCCCGTTGTAGCCCCGCGCGAAGCTGGACCAGTCGTGGCGGCGCAGGTCATCGTCCAACCCTTCGGACACGATGAACGCGACCATCGCCTCCAGATGCAGCGCCTCCATGTCGCAGAACGCCGCGACCATATCGCCGGCATTGGCATAGCCCGCCGCCTTGTGGTTAAACCCCATGATCTGCCCCAGCCCCCAGGAAGCGGAGCGCAGCGCCGCGCCGGGATCGAGCTTCATCGCCAGCGCCAAGCGCAGATAGCTGTCGCCCGGATAGGGCCGCGCCCCCCATTTGGGATAGGCGAGCCCTTGTCCCTCCGCCGCCGTGCGCTTCTGCCCCGGGCCGAGCTCGCGCCAGAAGACATGCGGCTCGAACAGCATCTTGGGGCGCCCCTGCCGGTCGAACCCGCCGCCCGAGGTTTCGACCTCGATCACGGCGCGGATTTCGTCCTCACCCACGCTGATGCGCCTTCCGATGCGACCAATATCGATCGCGGCCAGCGCCAACGCGCGGCCCTTGAACCCGACTGGGATCATGGTGGTCTCCTAATATGAAAAAACCCCGCACGGGGCGGGGCGGTGTCTCATAGATTGTTCATCATTCGGCAGTAGACCGCGCATTCACGATATTGCAGTCTGGCCCAGCGAGTAGACGTGTTTTAACGATGATGACCGCGTTAGTAGGAGTAGTGTTTTGAATGTTTTGAATGTGGCAAAGCACAACGATGAGTACGGCAGGATCGCCGCGTTAAGTCGTTATGACGTTGAAAACATCCAAGCAAGGAAAGAGTACGCTGATATTGTTCAAATTCTGAAAACAATATTCTCTATACCTATCGCAGCGATTACTACCATCGACAGCCACCGCCTCTGGATCCGGGCAAGTGCAGGTATACCGTGTACCGATCATCCCCGCGAAGATACATTTTGCCGTATAACGGTCACTGGCGACGGACCTCTTGCCGTATCGGACGCGCAGAAAGACATCCGCTTTTCCGATAATCCTCTAGTAACGGGGGACGCGAAAATTCGTAGCTACCTTGGCGTACCCTTGACCACGCCAGACGGCTACAATGTGGGCACTTTATGTCTGTTTGATACGTCTCCTCGAGAGTTCACAGAGGGTGAGAAAGCAATACTCAGCAGCTTTGCTAAAGTGATTGTTTCCCAGCTTGAATTGAAACAGTCGGCGTCGATTGACAGGTTGACCGGCGCGCAAACTCGACATGTCTTTGAGGAAGGTGTCGCTCGACACGACTGTGAAAAGCAAAGCGCGGTGTTGGTCCTATTTGACATCGACCACTTCAAACAAATTAATGACACATTCGGACATCACATTGGCGATGAGGCACTAACACACGTCGCAAACGTTACGCGAGCTTCATTGATGCCCACTGACAGTTTTGGGCGGCTAGGTGGTGAAGAGTTTGCAGTCTTGATGAAAGGCGTGACCAGCTCAGAGGCATTCGAACGTGCGGAAGGCATTCGCTCCGCGATTGCTGCATCCCAGCTGGAGACGCTCGGGCAGCGCAAGATAACGATCAGTGTTGGGGTCGCAAATCTCACTTTTGGCGAACCGGTAAAAGAGCTCATACAGCGTGCTGATACTGCACTGTATCACGCCAAACGGAGCGGACGGAACCAGACTGTCGCCTGGCCAATCAACAATAACCCGCATTAGGTGTAAGTCACCCACCCCGCGTCCGGCGCAGCAGGTTCAGCAGCACGCTGATCCGCCATTCGCTGGACGCGGGACATTTCGACGCGCTTAATCGGTGATCTGGAACGGCACCCGCGGCGACCGAACCTCCGGCACATCCGGACACCCCGGCCACGACATCAGCATGAAGCCCAAGGCGAACGTCGTGCCCGTGGTCGGCGTGACCCCGGCGCTTTCCGGGATCTTGGCGATGAAGCGCGTCGTCTGCACCTCGGGACGCACGGGGGCCGATCCACCGCGCCCATCGTCAGCCACGGTCGAGACCTCGCGGAATGCATGACTGATCCCCGCACCGTCCGTGAAATACACCGCGATGTTCGGACGCCCACAGTCGCGCGACTTGATGTAGCGGAACTGGATGCGGACGAAGGCCCCGATCGCGCCGCTGTCGATGCTGTTTCCGTCCTCGACAAACATCACCGGGGGCGTCTTGTCGCGGCGGCTGCTCTCCTCCAGCATCGCCACGCGGTTAACCGTGCTTTCCAGCGTCGAGGTCAACGTGGCGGTGGCGCGGCTGATCTCGGACAGGGATTGCTGCTGGACGGTCAGGGTCTGCGCCTGCTGCTGCTGGGTTTCGGCCTGTCGCGTCTGCACGTCCTGTATCTTGGCGATGTCCACCGTCAGGTTTGATGGCAAGGACAATTCGGTCCGCAGGAAGTCGATGACGCGGGGCTGCACCCAATACCAGATCGCGCCGGTGATGATGCCCAGGGCGGTGATGGTTGCCGCGACGTTGCGGAAGAACGCCCAGTAGTCGGTTCTGGATGGTCCCTGCATGGTCACGCCACCGTCCCCACCACGTTCACGTAGAGGTAATCCCAGTTTGGCACCGTTTCGATCGAACGATCCGCGCGGGTGATCTCGAACTCTGCCTCGAACAGCCCCGGCGTGGCGGTGTCGCGGTCGTGCCAGAAAAAGACGACCACGCTGCCCTCCCGGATCTGGCAGGGCTGACGATCGACCACCACGGGCCCGCCATAGGGGCGGCGCATGGAGAAGGTCACCTTGTCCCCAATTTCCAGCGGGATCGGCCCCGCTGCTGTTTCCAGCACACGGGCCAGCGCGGGCGAGGTATCGCCCTGCTTGATGGTGAATGTATCGGCCATGGTGCCCCTCGATGTCATGTGAAGCGCCGACCCGGGTCGCGGGTCCAGCTGCGGCTGTGTTCGGCAAAGGCCACGCGGCCCCGGATGATGTAAGGCAGAGCGATTCCCGCCACGACCGCCGCCCCCACCGGGGGCGCGGAGAGGCCCAGACCCGCCCGCCGCAGGGCGAGGGCCGAGGTGGAGGCTTGCACCGCCCCCACAGGGGCCTGCACGGTCACGGCGCGCACCGCGCGGGCCAGAGCGGCGGCGGCAGGCGCGGGCGTCGCGCCTGCCACCCCCGCCGCGCGCACGGCATGGCCTGTTGCCGCCGATCGCGCTGCTGGACTGGCCGCGCCGATCGTCAGCGCCTGGCGCAGCACATAGCGCACCAGCACCACGCCCGATTGCGCGGCATAGGGGTCGGTGCCCGCCCCACCGCCCGCGCCGGGATTGGCGAAACCCTCGGGGCGCGGCAGAGGCGAGGCCTGTTCGACCGAGCCATTGCCGCCGGGGGCCAGCACCCACCGCGCGCCGGTCCAGGTGACCGCCACTCCCGGCGCACCCGCACCCGGAACACCCGTCGCTGCATCCCCGCCCGCCGCTGTGGTGGATCCCCCACCGCCGCCCGCCCGCGCCCCACGCCCGCCACGGGAATTGCGGCCGTCATTGTTGCCGGGGTTGCCGATCCCGCCGATGGTGATGGGGGTGCTGCCGCCAGTGCCGCTGGATCCGCTGCCGTTCCCGCCATTGCCGGAATTGCCACCACCCCCGCCGGGGGCGGTCAGGCCAAAGGCCGAGGTCGTGCCTCCAAGCGCGGCGGCAGCCGAAGGCGCAGACCCCACGGTGATGGCGATGTCGCCCGGCGCAATGTCGAGCCACCGGGTCAGAAGATAGCCCGCGCCGCCACCGCCGCCTTCAGGCGACGATGCGCCCGTGCCGCCCGCGCCGACCAGCATCACCTGCGCCCGCCCCGCGCGCGTGGCGCGCAGGGTGCCCGACACGGGCAGGACGCCCACCCGATACCAGATCGGCCCGTCCTGCACGGTCGACCAGCTGCCAAGGCTCTCGTCAAACATCGGCATCCTCCACCGGCGGATTGGGATCGACGAACGCGCCGTCGCGATAGAGCCAGCCGATCCACGCGCCCCCGGTCAGGGGGACGTGATCGGGCCAGTCCGGCGTGGCCGCATCCGCCTCGATCACGTTGACCACGACCCCGCCCTCGATGCGGGCCAGCTGCATCAGCCCACCACGACATTCGAGGCGGGCACCGTCAGGGTGATCGAGGTCACCCGCGCTTCCTCGCCATTGGTGACGGTGGGATTGGGCATGATCGCCTCGCCCCCGCCCTCCAGCGCGCTGACGGGGCCGCGCAGCACCCACGCGCCCGTGCTGTCGCGCAGCTCGTAACTGGAGGCGATGCCGGTGGCGATCACGGGGGCATCGGCAGGCAGGCCCGTAGCCGAGATCACACCGCCCGCCGCCGCGTCGAACGCGAGGTTCGGCAGGGTGAAAAGATCGACCCCGCCCGCATCGCGGAACACGGTCACCCCGCCATAGAGGCGGGTGCGCAGGGTGTCGGCCAGTGCATTGCGGGCTTCAAGAGACAGGTCGGGCATGGGAAAGGCTCCAGATATGAAAAAGCCCGCCGAGGGGCGGGCTATATTGCAGTGTTCTCGGTGCTTTAAGCGCTCCCTGTCGATACCGAAGCACGGTATGCCTCAAATCCCGCCGCGCTTTCAACTGACCGCTGTGTCGAATAAAAGGTATTAATTCTATCTTGAGTTACGTAAGTTTTGCTATTTTCAATGTGGCAAGCAAAAATAAGCATACTCTCAGAGGCAAGTATGGTTTTTTCAGGATTTAGAAATAATTCTGATCTACTTATTGCTTGGCTAAAGAGGTCAATAGCCTCATTCACCACTTCAGGGGTAGAGCCTGAAAATGATATATCATCCATGTATACTGAGCGGGTAACATCAGCATGCATCGACTCTAAGCACTTCCCCGCCTCAGATAAACACAGCACTAAGGAGGCTAGAACGGGAGATTGAACGAAGCCAAGAGGTAAGGCATATCGCGGATGTCCATACGGATTACGCACACAGGACCATCGCGCATAATGTCCAGAGCGCCTAATACCTATATTCTGCAGTGCCCGTGATACTCTGTTCCTAGCTATTGAGTAAAAGAAGTTCTTAAGATCAACTTTTCCAAAATATTGATTATGTCTATGTAGATGTAGAGCTGCTACATGACCACCATTTCTCAAATGGTAGTAATATGAAGGAAAAGAGAAGGATTTTGTAACCTGTCTCTTTATGTCATAACCAATTCGAAAGCTTAGATTATTTGGAACAAAGACTTGTTTTGCCCCTAAAGCGAATGAATGGGTGTAGTTTTCGAATGCGACTGACAATTGACGACCTTGCTCATCAGATCAATGTATTCGTTAGCAACTTTTCCGAAGAGAAGTGCCAAATACAGCAACCTGAGAGCAAGGTTATAAAGCTTAGAATGTTTGTTCATCGCTTTCCTCCATGCAAAGCCTGCAGCAACCCACAACCCTATCAACACAGAGCCGTCAACTGAGGAGCGCTTCATAGTCAATCGAAGCATCCAAATAGCCGCTCATCCTAGAAAATCGAAAAGCTGCTACAAGTGGAGTGTGGGGCCTATCGCTGCAAGCAAAACTTGCTTAGCCAAACGTCCTATGTCACGTCAACTGAAATATCTCACCGTCCTGAGGTAAAGCGAAACCTCTTATATGCGACCCTGCACGATCACGACGCGTCAGCAGTACGCAAGTTAGGAGCGGTGCATTTGCAGCGTTGGATTGGCGATGGGCGGGCATCGTGGGATCAGGCGGCGGGCGCGGGCGCCGGGTCGGGCGGGGTGTCGGCGATCGGCTCGCCGCCAAGCTCCTTGATCCGGACGTTGGCGAGGGCCAGCTTTTCCGCCGTCTCGTCCAGTGTGATGCCCAGGGTCAGGCAGCGGTGTTCCAGCTGCTCCTTGTGCCACCTGAGTTCGCGGTTCTGCGCGACAATGCCTTGAACGCTCATTTCGATGTTTCCTTGGTGTTGGTGGCCGTCTTATCGGCGGCGGGTTCGGCGGTGCTGGTCGGTTCCTCGACCGCGCTGTGGTCGGGATAGGCGTAATCCACCACGCCGTCGCCGAACGATCCGCAGCCCACGCCCTCGGCGGTGTAGAAGCGAACGCCCGAGCCGTCGCGTTCCTCGCGCACGGCCTCCGCCAGGGTGATGACCCGGCCAGTTTTCAGATGCACTTTGTAGCCCACGGGCTGTCCTTTCGTGGTGATGCGGGGGGCGAACCATTCCGCCCCCCGCGATGTCAATTTCCGGTCGGAGGCTCCGGCCACACGACCGCGCCGGGAAACCCCGGCTGATCCGACACATCCCGAAGCGCCTGCCGGTAGATGCGCCACCGCGCCCGCGTGGCGTCCGGAACATCGGAAAGCTGTGTCCAGTCCGTTGCGGCGAGGCGGCGATCGCGATCGTTTCGCACACGCAGCGTCAGGGCCACCTGATCCTCTGGATTGGGCGGTCCCGTTCGGGCGCAGACCTTGCCACCCCGCACCTCATGATGGGCATCCGAAATTGGCCCATCCGTCTCGATCAGGGCTTGGCCCGGCTCAAGATACTGGATGGACAGATCGCAAGCCGGGCACTGCCCGGTCGCAACGATCTGTCCATCCTCGTCGTGGATGACAAACCAGCTCATTTCTTCACCTGACTAAGACCGAGATACGTGTTCGCTATGAACGCGTTGGAGAAGCCGTTCACCTGACTGCGGAATGAATAGACATCCGTGCCCGGGGACACGTCCGTGTCCACATAGTTGAATGAGGCCAGGCCGAACTGATTGGTATCTGCCGAAAGCACGAAATAGACGCGCCGCAGCAGCGAGCCGTTCTTGTAGAGGTTGATGTAGGCCGACCCTTGGATGCTGGCCCCCGCAGCCCGGACGAACGAATAGCTGAAGTTCAGCGTGATCGAGACCGGATAGCCCTCATTCCGCATCGTGGCGTTCAGAACCGTCGTTTCATTATTGCTGGAATCCACCCCTGTATTCTGTTCCCGGAATGCCGCAACCGGGACGGTGACAGCGTTGCCTGCAATGTTGAGCGTCTGCACCGCCAGATTGCCGATGGCCCCGTTCTGCGCCGTGACCGAGTTGGCGGCCATGGCATCCGCCGTGACCGACCGGGCCGCGATGGCCCGCGCGGTGACCGAGTTTGCCGCAAGGGCATTCGCCGTCACCGACCCCGCTGCCAGATGGCTGGCGAGGATGGCCGAGGCCGCGATCGCGTTGGCGGTGATCGCCCCCGCCATGACCTTGGCCGCCGTGATGGCTCCATCCACGATCAGCTCGCCGCTGTTGCGCAGACGCATTTCGAAGCCCGCCAGATAGGCCCGTCCCGCCGTAGCGTCATTGCCAAGGGTGATGTTCAGGGCGTTGACCCCGTCCGGCACCCTGAAGACCGCGCTCCGTTCCGCCCAGTTGGACGTGGTGAAGTGCGGCAGATCCCCGGCGGCGTAGGAGATGGACGCGAGGAAGCCCCCGCTCTGATCCCCGATGCGCAGTTTGGAGTTGGCGGATTGTCCATCCCACGAGGAATCACGCGCCCCGTAGAAGCGGATGAAATACTCCGCCCCCGGCGTCACCGGAAACGAGGGCATCTCATAGGCAACGCCCGACCATTCTCCGGCGATCATAAGCGCCGCTTGACCCCGATAGCCGGTCTGGCCCGACGCGCTGGACCAATCGCCGCGCCCGCCATTCGCCCCCGAGGTGGGGAGGAAGGGACTGGTGGCCAGCGCATCGGCCCCGTCGAACAGGTTCTCCAGGTTGGAGACGGCCAGCTTCGACGTGGCGATGGCCTTGGCAGCGATCTGTTCCGCCCCCACGGCCCCGGCAGCGATCTTGGCTGCCGTGATCGCGTTGGCGGCGATCGCCCCCGCCGTGACCGAGTTCGCCGCGAGGGCATTCGCGCTGACGCTGTTCGCGGCCAAGGCCCGCGTGGTGACCGCGTCGGTGGCGATCTTCTCGGCCACCACCGCGCCCGCCGCCAGAAGCGCCGTGCTGATCGAGGCCGACTGGATCTCGCGCGCCGTGATGGCGTTGGCCGCGATCTTGTCCCCGGTGATGGCCGAGGCGGTGATCTTGGCCGTGGTGACCGCCAGAGCGTCCAGCTTGGCCGTGGTGATGGCCCCACTGGCGATCTCGGCCGAGGTGATCGTGCCTGCCGCGATGGCCGCTGCCGTGACGGCATTGGCCATGAGCTTCGCAGCCGTGATCGCCCCGTCCACGATCAGTTCGCCTTGGGTTTTCCACCGCACGGTGACGCTGTCGAGATAACCGTAGTATCGCTGCGCATCATTGGAGATCCGCTGCACCGTCACATAGAACGCTGCCGCCCCCGGAGGGGCCATCACGCTGCCGGTAAAGACCACCGGCGAGGTGGATTGCGTCGTCTGGGTGAAGAGGTGATTGGCTTCCAGCTGGTTGCCGCTCCCATCCTCGAAGACCAGACGCATGCGCACGGTCATCAGCCGATCGCTGCTGCCGCTGGCCCGCGCCCGGAGCGAGCCGAACACCTCGTCCCCCGGCGCGACCGGGATCCGCTTTGTCCAGGTGTTCAGCCCCCCGTCCATCGTGTCGATCCGCAGAGCGAACTCGGACGGCACGTTGGAGGGGGACGGCAGGACCGACACCCCGCTGGCGAGGTTCCACCCGTCCGACGATCCCCCGGCGAAGATGCCGTTGGTCACCAGATTGGTGAAGTCGGTGATCACCAGCTTGGAGGCCGTGACGGCATTTGCCGCCAAGGCATCGGTGCTGATAGCCCCGGCCCGAATGTGCCCCGCCTCGATCGCATTGGCGGCAATCGCCCCCGCCGTGACCGAGTTCGCGGCCAAGGCCAAGGCCGTGACGCTGGCCGCCGCCAGCTTGCCCGCCGTGACCGCCCAAGCGGCCAACGTGTCGGTCACCACCGATCCGGCGGCGAGGATGGCCGTGCTGACCGATCCCGCCGCCATCTTCCCCGTGCTGATCGCCCGGTCGGTGATCTGGGTGCCGGTGATTTGGCCCGTCAGCTTGGCCGCCGCGACGGCCGCAATCTGATCGTTGCCGAGTTGCCCCGACACATCCGCCGCCGGAACGCTGGCCGTCCAGCCGCTGCCGGTGTTGCGGTAGAGCTTGCCGCCCTCCGTGGTCAGCGACACTACCCGCCCGAGGACGTGGGGCGTCCCCGGCAGGGAGGTGACCCGCTCGATCGGACGCAGCCCGTCCGCGAACTTCGACAGCGACAGGGCCGCATCCGCGATCTTGTCACCCGTGACCGCGCCCTTCGCTAGTTTCCCCGCCTCGATCGCCGCATCCGCGATCTTGCCCGTGGACACCGCCCGATCGGCAATCTGCACCGATCCGATCTGACCCGTCAGCTTCGCCGCCGCGACGGCGGCGATCTGATCGTTGGTCAGCTGGCCAGTGACGTTCACCGCCGGGACATCGGCGCTGTAGCGGGTGCCGTCCCACGAGTAGAGCCGCCCCTTGAAGGTGATCGTGGTGGCGGTGCGGATCGTGGGAAGGGTGTCGCCCTCCACGTTCTCGATCAGCGCCAGCCCCTGGGCGATCTTGGTGGCGTCGATCGCCCCGTCCGGTATCCCCGCGAAGATGTCCTCTACCCACGCTGTGCCGTCCCACCGATACAGCCGCTTTTCCGGCATCTTCAGAACGATCTGATCGGCCCTTGGCTTGGCCGGGAACTCCGTGACCGTCTCGATCCCCGCCTTGGTGGCGAGATCTGTGAACTCATCCCAGACCTGCTGGCCGATATCGTCCTCACCGAGACCGATCTTGGGAACCTCAAACGTCGTCCAGGCAGTCCACGCGGCGGGCCGGACACGAATGATCGCACGGGCGCGGATTTGCATACGCGCACCGGGGATCAACCCCTTGTCGATGACCAGTTGACCAGCTCCCACCGCTTGCGTCGTATCCTGTGCTGCGATCGTCGTGTCGCCCGCCACCCGCATCTGCCACTCTATGCCTTCGGCCGGCAGCGGATCCCACGTGATCCGAACAGCCGGGCGGCGATCGCGGTCCTGGTTGTCCCTGATTGCGAACACCTCGACCGACCACCCCGGCAATGCCAGCGGTGCCAGCGGCGTCGTCACCACCGGCTGGACCGGCAAAGGTGCGACGGTGGGTGGCGTGAAGTCCGAAGAATCAACCTCCCGCACATGCGCGCGCTGCGTCATCGAGACAGGGTCACGATGAACCGCCACGACCTCGACCAGTTTGCCGACATAGCCGTCATATGGCAGGTGCAACGAGAGCGTATCCAGAACCTCGACCGGCGCATAATCCGGCGGCAGCGACAGTTCGTGCGACCTCTGACGGCGATTGTCGTGCAGCGCCATCGTGATCAGCTGCTGCACCTGTTCGCTGTCGGTCACCGCGTTATAGGTCAGATGCACGACATTGCGCCCTCCGTCACGGGCCGCATAGCCATCATCCAGCAGCAGAGGGGTGGTTTTACCTTCCCACCGCTCCCCCGGCTCGCTGTATTGGGCGGTGACGCCGTTGTAGATTTCACGGGGGCCGGAATGGGGTGTGAACACCTGATCCTCGGTCACGATGGTATCACGGTCCGTGATCGTCGCGACGGGCAGGCCCGGCCCGCCGATCCGGACACGCCAGGTGCCACCGCTTTCGGCGATCTGTCCGGCGCATCCCTGCAACAGATGCTCGACGATCTCATAGGGCGCATCGCCGTCATAATCCTCCGGCCCGATATTGACCTCAAGGCCGCCGCGCCATCCCTGCGTCTGCGCCTCGCTGATCGCCGGGGCCCAACTGGACAATGGAAGATCGGATGCAGGAACCCCGCCGCCATAAATTGAACCGTCCGGTAGGGTGATGCCCCGCATCACGTTGTAGGCGAGCAGCGGGAGGTTGTCCGACCAAGCTCTCTGTCCAGTTCGCGGATCCAGCAGTGGCAGGCCATCGACCTCGAACAGCAGATCGGGCACGCCGGGATAGAGTTCCTGGTCCCGCCGCAGCTCAATTATGGCGTAAGCAACACCTCGCAACGCCATATCCGACCGCCAAGGACGATCAGGGTGATTTCCATAGGCCCAGATCAGGAAGTTATCCGCCTCCGTCTGCGTGCCGTCGTGAAACCGGATACGCAGCTTGCCCGCATATTTTCCGGTGGGCTCGTGAAACACGCCGGGATCGGTCCAAGCCGGAAACGTCTCGGGCATTTCGATACGGTCATTGCCGATCCAGATGGCGCGCAGCTTATGGACAGGCGCATCCGACAGATCGCGCACGATCGTCAGCCAGTCGTTGCCGGTGGCGCGGGAATACTCCGGGCATGTCCGATGACCGACCACGGCGCGGCGCCCCAGAATGATCGTCTGTGGCGTCCCGTCACCGGACGTGGGTGCGTCCAGCGAGATTGCCCCCGGCCCTGACTTCTTCTGCTTCGGAGCCATGGCACGGCCGACCAGCGACAGGCCAAGGCCGATGCCTATATTGGCGACCGCACCAGCTACGACACCGCCAGCGGCAAACCAGCCCACGACCGGCGCCAGAAAACCGGCATGCGCAGGCAACGCGCAGACGAGCGCGGCAATCAGAACGGCAAGAAATGTCATCAGCGCCCCCTCGACCCCACGGCGTAGACGCCACGGGCCTTCTCCAATGGCACGACCTGCCATCCATCATGCTCGGTCAGCACATAAATCCCGGAATCGCCCTGCACGACACCGAGACCGATGCCATCGTGAGTGTCGATCGTCGCGATATCGCCTGGCATCGCCAGCCAGATCGACGGCAACTTCCCAAAGGTGCGGTAGACGAAATCGACGTGGCTCTTGCGCCCAGTGATCTCACGCAGCAGCGAGAGCCCCGCATCTCGGGTGTCATAGTCTCGCACCCCGCTGATATGGTCTTGCCCCGTGCACGCGTGTGCCGCGCCCATCGCAAAGATCCAGCAATCGGCGGTGCCATAGGCGAAGGGAACGTCGCGCCATTCCGTCAGGTAATCCACCAGGCGGGCGCGCCAATCCGAAAGGCGATCCATCAGAATATCCCCAGAAACTTCTTGCGCTTCTTCGGCGCTTGCTGCGTTTCGCCCCACTGCACGGTCGCGTCATGGACATTGGAATACCGTCGCCCCTGATCCCCGTTCCGAAGCCCCTGCGTCGCCGCGGCTTTCGTGAGGGGCGGCATGACGGTCAGCCGCCAGGCATCGGATATCAGGGTCAGATCAACGGTGCAGAGCGCTACACCGTCATCGGTGATCGCAGCGGTCGTGAACGGAGCGGCCTCTACCACCCCGCGCCATACCCTCTCGGGGGCTGCCAGAAGGTTTTTGTCCGCATTGAACTCTGCCCGCCAGATCGTGACGGGTGCATTGTAGGTGTCGTATATACGCAAAGCTGTCTCGGTGGAGGCTGCCGTTCCCGCCAAAGTTAGGGTTTTGCGCCGGACCCGAATACCGGCTTCGTCGTGCAAGGCGGAAAGGTCCGCAATGCACCCACCATTGAACCGACGCACCACGTTGTCCACGGTGAATGACCGCTGGCCGCTGCCGGTCCACAGCCCGACCGTCTCGATGGAATTGTCCTCACGGTTGCGCGCAGCGATCCAGACCAGGTGCTCGGCATGGACGCTGCTGCGCTGGTTGCGGTGGGCCGTCAGGGCCGGGGACGTGGGTCTCATGGATGCACCTGCTGAATGGTGAACGAGGCAGCCCCCGCAATCGCCGCCTCAAAGGTCGCGGGCTGGATGTTCTCGACCACGGCGAGCATTTCGGGCTGTCGGAGTTCGACTGTGGCCCCGGCAGGAGTGCCGAAACGCAAATGCGGGATGATCGCGATCGTCGCCCGGCCCTGGGCGTTTGCGGGACCTGCCGTCACGACGCTGTAAAGCGCCTGATTGATCGACAGGTAATCCCCCGGTCGCAGCGCAGAACCCTGCGCCAAGCCCGCAACCGTCAGGGTACGGTTGTCACTGGCAACTGCCTGAAGCGTCACACCCGTGCGGTTGGGGCCCACATAGGTGGGGTCATTGATCAGGACCTGCATTCCTGGCTGCTGCGCCAGCGCCAGCAAGGTGCGCCGCTCCCGTCCGCTGCCGTAATGATGCGGGGCCAGCATCACCGAGGCGCGCCAGAGATCCTCACCGAACCTGCGGGCAGAAATAACCTGCCCGCCCGCCGTCCGGCTGGTCACCTTCAGGGCGGGCGGAAACAGGTCGAGGCTGCGAACGCGCAGGCGGTCCCAGAATTGATCACGGGTCAGTATCATATGTCAGCCCCTCGGGCGCTGTAACGACGCCTGAACACGCTGTGTGAACTGCGCCTGATCGCGGGCCATCTCACTCTTGAGCCGAGAGATGTCTTCCTTGGTCGCGGTGCCACCCAGATGGTAGGACGGTGCGTAGGTGATGGGCTGTCCGTTCATTCTGTCCGCCATCCGTTTCGAGACATCATGCGGAATGATCTGGGTGCCGTTGGGCAGGTTCATCAGTTCGCCTCCACGCTCGTTCACCCAGGTCAGCCCCCCACGCCAGTTGTTCGTACCATTGGCGTTGGCGCCGATGCCCCCGAAGAAACCGCCGATCGCCTGACCCCAGCTGCTTTTGCCAAGGCCGCCCCACAGGCTTGAAAATGCGCTGTCCAGCAACCGGTCGGACAGGCGCTGCAAGATGACGCCCACCGTCTCCGCCATTGTCTGGGTGCCGGTGATCAGCCCTCGGAAGGCGGAGGATGCGGTGCTTTCCATGCTGGCAAAGCCGTTGCCGATCTGCGCCGCATTGCCGACCATACCGTCCGTCGCCACTTGCATGGCCCCGACCGCATTCCCTGCCTCGTCCGTCACACCAAGGCCAAGGCCCTGCATGATGTTCTGCCCGATCTCGCGAAACACGCGGGACGGGGAATGGATGCCCAACCGCTCCTTCACGCTGTCCACCATGCCGGACGCAAATCCGGTGACGCTTTCCCGAACACCCTCCCACCTCTCGCGCAACCCTGCCAGCAGACCATCAAGAATGTTGCGCCCTACCTCGGCCATCATGCCGGGCAGCGCCGAGAACAGATCGACGATGTTCTGCGGCAGGTCGCGGAAGAACCCGAGAACCGCCGCCGGGGTGGTGGCGAAAGACTCCGCCATCAAGCTCGGCACATGCCGGATGAAATCCGGGATGGACGTGAAGATGTCCACGATCGTTTGCCGCAGGGCCAGCAGAACGGAGCTGATCCGTTCCGGCAGAATGCCCAGGATCGCCTCACTGACATTGCGTCCGAACTCGAACACGGCAGCGCCGGCCTTTTCGATCTCGGGCCAGAATGCAACGATGGCGGCGGTGATTCCGCTGATGGCGAGAATGGCCCCGGCGATCGGCACCCCAATGGCCGCGATGGCCGACGCCATAAGACCGAGGGCGATGATCACCGGCCCAAGCACAGCCGCCAATCCGCCGATGACCACGCCATATTTGACGACGTTCGGGCTGGTGTTCGACAGGTTCTGGACGAACTCGGTCAGACGCTTTGTCAGGCCGGTGATCATCGCCAAAAGACCACTATCGGCGATGGCCAGCTGCAGACCTTCGAACGCGGATTGCAGCGCTTTAATCTGGCCGTTCAGGTTGTCCATCTGCAGGTCGGCAATCCGCGCCGCGGTGCCGCCGCTTTCGCGCAGTTCCCCGGTCAGATCACGCAACGCCCCGCTGCCTTGGGCGACCAGTGCCGCCATGCCCGGTCCGGCTTCCTGCCCGAAGATCGACAGCATCAGGGCGGCATCATCCGCATGCGGCTCCAGCTGCTCGATGATATCCACCAGCGGAAGTAAACGGCCTGTGGCGTCGGTAAAGCTGAGACCCGCCTCATCCATCTGCCGTTTGACCGCCGATGTGGGCTGCAGCATCTTCGACAAGGATCCCCGCAAGGCGGTGCCCGCGCGTTCGCCCTGGATACCGGCATTGCCCAACAGCCCGATGGCGGCAGAGACTTCTTCGAACTCCGCGCCCGCCGTCGAGGCGATCGGCCCGACATAGGACATCGCATCCCCCAGCTGCTGCATGCTGGTGTTCGTGCTGGTGAAGGTCTTGGCCAGAACGTCATTGACGTGACTCAGCTCGCCCACGTCCTTCCCGAACCCCGACAGAATGTTCGACGCCGTATCCGCAGCACTCGCCAGATCCATCTGCGCCGCCGCCGCAAGCTGCAGCGTTCCCGGCATGGCCGTCAGGATCTGATCCACGTCGAACCCGGCCATCGCCAGAAACGACATGCCATCCGCCGCCTGCGACGCGCTGAACTGCGTCGTGCGGCCAAGCTCCTTTGCCTGATCGGACAAGCGGTTGAGCTGATCCGCCGTCGCTCCGGACACGGCCCCGACGCGGCTCATGGATTGCTCGAACTGCGCCGCCGTGCGAACGGTCAGGGCACCGAACCCCACGACGGGCGCAGTGACCGCAACCGACATTTGCCGCCCAACCCGCCGCATGCTCGCTCCGGCGCTGGCCAGCGAAGCCTGCGCGCGCTCCATACCTTGTTGAAACGCAGCCGTATCAAGGCCAAGAATGGCCCGAAGATCACCAATAACGATGGCCATAAATGAAAACCTTCTTCTACGTCACGGGCATCGGTCTCGTATTCATCCTTGTGATCGCCTTGCTGGCATCGCCTGGCGACCAGAATACAGTGGGAGCCGCAGAGTATGGGGCTGATTGGCCACTTACCGTTGACAGCGGCGTATTGGCCTGCCGGAAATCAGCTGCAACCATTCGCGCGAGTGGCACGACCTATGCGTTGAATGGCACGGCCCGGCAGGCTGGGCACACGTCTATTGAGCCCATCTGGAAAACTGACCAAGTGATAGCGGGGCAAGAACTCAAGAAGAGCCTTGGGCCCCTTATCAAGGCTGCGAACGCCCTTTGCGATTGAACGCCCGATCGACACGGTCCCAGGCCGCATTGAACGCCGCAGCTCGCGTCGCCGGATCGACCTTCTGCCCCATGAACTTCTCCAGCGGGACGGGCTTTTTCAGATGGGGCAGCATCGCACCCCACCATGTCAGTTCCCGGTCGCGCCGTAGACGCGCCTCTGCGCCATCCATCTCAAGCTTCAACAGGCGCGGCGTCACGCCCCAGAACCGTGCCGCATCCAGCCCGAGCGCGACATAGGCGGTCAACAGATCCCCAAGGTTCAGGCCCGTTTCGCCCTGGGGGGCTTTTCGTTTCCCACCGAGTCCGGGAACGCCGCCGTCATCACATGGGAAAACACATTGCGATCCGCCGTCATGAGGTCGTCGGCAAGGTCCGCCGCCTCGTCAGCAGGTAGAGCCTCGCCCTTTTCCAACGCGACGGCCACGACGTCCAGCATGATGCCGAACGGGGGAATGGGCGCAGGTCCCATGTCGCCCTCCTTCTTGGCATACTTGCCCGACAGCAGCCCGCCCAGATCGTCGCCGTGCCGACCTTGCAGCTTGGCAATCCCGCCAAGGGTCAGGCGAAGGCGATAGGTTTTCTCACCGAAAGCGTGGTGATACGCGCCGGTCACGTCGCTCATGCGGGCACCCGGCTGTTTGCGACGCGGTCGAAGACTTTCATCGCCAAGCTAGCCATGCGCTTGTCACCCACACTGCCCGAGGGCGTGAACGAGTTGACGTAACCGCGATAGGTCCGACGCATCCCGCCCACGTTCATCTCGATCAGGACGTAGGCCGGCTCGCCCGCCTCGGTCAGTTCCGCCAGATCGTCCAGCAGAACCTGGCTCGGATGCTCCGGCCAGAACTGGATGTCCTGCGAGAAATCCGCCACCGCCATCAGGCCGGGCCGCGTTTCGCGGGACCGCCCCGGCGATTGCATATGCGTGACATCGACATCTTCGGGGGTCTTTTCCGGCATCCCCAATTCTTCGACGCCAAGGATCTGCGTCCAAGCCGTGGGGGTTTGACCATCCCCGAACGGACCGATCCACAACTCGTCCTGATAGCCGATATCGGCCTGGGATTCGATTTCAAGCATGTGAGGTTCTCCAATGGATGATGAAGTCCGCGCTGGCGCGATAGATGGACTCGCCAGCATTCGCACCAGCCTCGCGGGTCTGGCGCATTCCGTCTGCGAAGATGCCCCGGAAGACACCGCCGCGATAACCGTCGAGGGCCGCACGAACGCGCCCCGCAACCCCTCGCGCATCGGCCCAGGTCGGGCCATAGCAATCGATCTGCACGCGCGACGTGTTCAGCCCATCCGGCCCCTGCATCGTGTGCCCGCTGACCCAGCTGATAAGGTGCAGGACGATGTGGATTTCATGCTGATCCGTGGCCGCTTCGCCCCAATTCACCGCGATCGGCGGCAGCGCGAATGCGGCCATGACCATGCGCCTCAGTTCAACTTCCACCGGCTCTGGCCCTCCGTCGTGCTGTGCGCGTGGCGTTCTTCTCGATTTCTGTCCAGATCAGACGGGCAACGCGCGCAATTGTCGCCTGCGCCTCCTCGTCAAAGGCGGGGCGCAGGAACGGATCGGGCGCGGTGCCAGGATGCTGCGTTCCCGTAAAGCGCCCCTTATTGGGATGGGGCCTGGTACCGAACTCGACAAAGTGGGCGTAGAACAATGCCTGCACCGGGCCGAGGTAGAGCATTGCGGGTGGGTTGAGGGCGCGGAACGTCCGCCGCGCCGTCCGCAGCGCGGCCACCGCCGCCGCCTTGTCGCCCCCCGTTTCCCGCATGGTGGCCGCATAGGCGGCGCGTCCGACCTCTCCCTTGGCCCGCACGCTGATCTTGATACCGCTCGACAGGTTTCCCGTGGGGCCGATGGGCGCGTATTGCTCGGCCTTGACCCGCATCGGCTCCGCCGCCTTTTGCAGCGCCCGGCGCGTCACGGCGATCTGCGTACTGCGCCGTCCGATCTGCTGCAACGCGTGCATCAGCGCCTTGTCGCCGTCGATGCGGAACGTCATGGCGACAGCCGATGCGCGGTGATCTCCAGCCGCTCCCGGCGTCCGATCTCCTTGATCCCGCTGATGCCATAGGTGACACCTTCGCATTTCAGGCGATCCGCCGCGGTGATCGCGGAGGTGAACGCTGACCAACGCACCTGAAATCGATCGGTGTTGTCCCGCGCCACCGCGTCCGCGCGAAACCGCTCCCCATCGCTGACCGGCGACTTCTGCGCCCATACCGGGAACCCGTGCGGGCGGAAGTCCGAAACACGGGACTGGTGCCCGTCATCGATCATCGTTCCGCGAAAAAACTGGACACGGCGGTCCATAGCTGCGGTTCTGTTCATCTCACTTGCCTCCCATCATGGCGGAATGGCCTATTCGTCCGACAAGGACCGGAACACGCGATAGCCCGCCAGAATGCTCTGCACGGCGGCGGGCGGCGTTGCATTGAATCCGACATTTGCCCCGCCGGTCCGCTCATCATCATACATGCGGCCCACCAGCATCAGGACCGCAACGGTGATCGAAGCATCGGCCACCAGCTGGTACGGGTCGTGAGATGGTGAACCGGCTGGAGGAAGGTCGGACGCCCGCGCATAGACACGGCGACCGATCCAATGTTCGATCTGCGCCTGCGCCGCCTCGGCATACGCGAAAAGAACCATGTCTTCGGCGTCGTGGTCTATGCGACAGTGCGTCTTCAGCAGGCTCAGATCGACGATCACTTCTTCGCCTTCGCAGCGGCGGCCGCATCGACCACGACCTTGTCATGGGCCTCGCGATCCGTTGCGAGCTTCGACTCGGCATCTTGCAGCGCCTTTTCGCGGGCGTCGATATCAGTGCCGAGATCGGTCAGCACCTTGTCCCGCCCGCCAAGTTCCTCTGCCCATGCGGTCAGGCGCTGGCCTTCGGCAGTCTGATTGGCCAAGAGGGTATCGAGTTCGGCTTGCCGGTCATTCAGCGCCGCCTCGCGGGCATCCAGCCCTTCGGCCTGTTTGCCAAGGCGTTCGACTTCCGCCGCAAGATGCTCCGCATCCAGCACCTGTTCGGGATCCTGCGCGATCTCCGAAATCGTGGCACCGATCGGAAGCGCGAACATCTTCGGCAGATCTTCCTTGGCAACTTTGCCATTGATCCAGTTGCCCGTCTTAAGCAGCCTCTTCGCCAGATCGCTGTCCACCTCCACCGGCTGGTAGGCTTGGATGGTCCCATAGACGCCCGTGGACTGGCGCATGGGGGTGATGGTCACTTTCGACATCTGATCTCTCCTGTGTCGAACCATGGGAAACGGCGGGCGCGATCACGCGCCCACCGGGGAATCAGGCGACGGCGAACGAGCCGTGAACCAGCGCGGCGCGGCGCTTGATGGCCAGCGCCAGCCGCTTTTCGGCCCGCACCGTCAGCATGTTCTTGACGAAGTTGTCGCGGTCTTCGCTGGAGATCGCGATTTCCGTGTCCATGCGGTCATAGATCGTGGCCGCCACGCGGAACGCCCCGGTCAGGAAGTCGCCCTGCGCGATCTGCGGCGTGGCGACGATCGGGCGGCTCCACAGAACCGGACCGGCCAGACCAAGGGGATTGGCGAAGATGTAGCGGCCTTCGTTGTCCTTGGTCGTTTCGATCAGCGCCCATTCGATCTCGTTCAGCACCATGCCATCCGCCGGATAACCGGCAAGGCTGGCCTCCAGCATGGCAAAGCGCAGGCGGTCGATCCGGGTGGAGCCTTCCGGCTCATAGGCCGCGCTGTAAGCCGTGGCGTTGGTGATCAGCCCCGGCAGGTTCTGCCCTTCGCCGTCCCCCGACAGGATCTGGTTTTCTTCGGTCAGGTCGAGGCCGTAGACCAGCTCGTTGTCGATCTCGCCCTGAAGCTGCGGGATATCGTCCATCGCCTGGCGCGACACCGGGATCCAGTGCGCCAGCGTGACGACCTTTGCATCCGCTTCTTCGTATTCGAGGTTCGACATCGGCTTGATGGTCGTCTCTTCGACCGGGGCCGCTTTCAGATCCCGCGTTTTCAGGCGCGCATATTGGATCAGGTCGGTGTCGGTGGTGTTGCGCGACAGCAGATCGCGGACGAAGAACTGGCGGCGCGGCAGGCCGACGATTTCGGTCTCGCGCTGCGGCACCTTCAGCGCGCCGGCCGAGGCCGAACCGGTGGTGATCGCGTTGCTGACGGTGAAGGTCAGGCTGCCCTTGGTGAAGCCCTTGACCCCGTCATGCTGCGCGATGGCCATGCCGAGGGTCTGGCGAAGATCGCCGCCGTCGCCCCGCTTGCCACCAAGACGCTGTTCGAGTTCGAGGTGGTTCGCATCCATGCCCTCGATATGCTTTTCCAGCTTGTCGAACGCCGTTTGCAAAACCCCCTGCTGATTCAGCAGCTGATCGACCGAGGTTTTCGTCTCCGCCGTTAGGGCACCTGCCTTCTGCGCTTCCTTCAGTGCATTCTCGGCGGTCTTGTTCGTCTCGCCGGTGACGCGATCCAGCTGCGCTTTCACGTCTTTCATCAGCTGCGCGACATCGCCACCACCGGCATCGGCCCGAACCGAACCGATCACGGCCACGGGTTGCGCAGCCATAAGCGCCGCCAGGCTTGCCAGCGGCATCAGGGATTTCTTCATGTCATGTTCCTCAGATGGATTTCAGGCTTTCCAAGAAGCTGCGAAGCCCCTGGGCGACATCAGCACCGGGCGTGATGTCCGAGGCAGCACCGGGCTTGCCCCCTTTCAGGTCGGTCAGAAGCTGACGCGCTTCCACCCGCGACATGCCGCCCTTATGGGCCAGCACATCAAATCTCTTTTCCGCGCGGGCGCTGCCGCCGCTCTGCTGCGCATCGCTGCCCGCGTCGATCTCATCCGCCGACAGCAAGCCATCGGCAAAGCCCTGTTCGACAGCCGCCGAACCGGAGATCCACGTTTCGCGGTCAAGCATGGCCGCGATCTTGTCCTTCGCGATCCCGGTGCGGGCGGCGTAGATGTCGGCAGACACGTCATCGAACGGGGCCAGCCAATCGGCCACCTCGATGAAGGCGTTGCGATCCCCGGCGGCGACGACCCACGTGTTGTGGATCATCAGGAAGCCCGCGCGGGCGATGCGGATTTCATCCCCCGCCATGGCGATGACCGAGGCGGCGGAGGCGGCAACGCCCAGAATGTTGACCGTCACCTTGGCCTTATGCTCGCGCAGCGCGTTGTAGATGGCCAGCCCTTCGAAAAAGTCGCCGCCGGGGGAATTGACGTTCACGACAGCATCGCGATCCCCGATCGACCGCAGGGCCGCTGTGATCCGCTTGGCCGTGACGCCGTCGCCCCAATAATCCATGCCGATCGGATCGAGGATCGAGATTGTTGCTTCGGTCTCATCCGCCGCCGCCCGCACGTCCGGGTTCCAGCGTGACAGCGACTTGGGCGTCACATCGCTGCGCAGACCCGGACGGGACGCGATATCGGCCTTGGGAAGTGTGCGGAGCGTCATGGCGTATCCTCTTTTCCGAGATCCTGCACCGGGGCCATCGCCGTCTGTGCCGTCAGATCGTCCGCCCCATCGCGGCGGGCGAGGTTGAGTTTTTCCCGCGCCTCATTGCGCGACATGATGCCGTTGCTCACTAGCTTGGTGAGGAATTCGGCCTTGGCCTTGCTGTCCATCTGGAGGATGCCCTCCCGGTTGAACTCGGCGTAGCGTTTGATGCGTTGACCGGGGGCGATCAGGTCTTTGCGAACCCGGCCTTCGATGCGCCGCAGGATCGGGTTCAGGCCGGTGTTCATCCAAGCGATCATGATCTGCTCGACGCCCGATCCCCACATGGTCTGGCCTTGGCCCGCATGGCCGACAACGATGGGCGGCACCCCGAACCAGCGGCAGATATCCTCGACCGAGAATCGCCGCGTCTCCAGCATCTGCGCATCTTCGGGGTTCATGGTCAGCGTCTGGAAGTCGAGACCGGCCTCCAGCACCATCACCTTCCACGCCGCCTCGGACCCGCGATAGGCTTCCAGCATCTTGCGGGCCTGAACCCGCTGTTCCGCCGTCAGCGTCTGACCGGCCTTTAGGATGCCCGACACCTGCATGCCGTTGCCGAAGATCTTGCCCGCGCTTTCCTCCGCCGCCAGCGCCGTGCCCATCGTCTGCACCCCGAAGGTGATGGGCGACAGGCCGACATCCGAACCGAAGCCGAAGCCCCGGACATGGAACACCTTGTCGCGCGGGAGGACTTCGGTCTTTCCCCTATCCCGGACGCGATACATCAGATCGCCATCTGCGTTCCGAAACGGTTCGGTCGAGATCGACGGCAGGGTGCGCAGCTGCGACAGGCCAAGCCGCCCGTCCGTCCGTTCGGCATAGCAATTGCCGTTGGTCATCAGCCACGCAACCATGCCTTCCCAGAATTCCATGCCGGTCTGATCGGCATTGGGCGAAACGGTCAGCACTTCGGCAAACCGATCCGCCACCGTGTCCCGCGATCCGTTGTCGCGCTTGTCATAGACCGACAGCGGCAGGGATGAGATCACCGTGGCGGTCTGTCGGACGCAGGCCCAAACCGCCGACAGCTGCATGGCGGTCTGAAGGTTGACCGGCTTTCCGGCAGCGGACCGGCGACCGAATATCCGCGACAGCACATCTGCGCCTCCACCTTCGCGAGTCCGCTTTTCCTTCTCGACCTCATAGACCTCAGACCGCACCCGGGCGGGCAGTGTCGATGCCAACTTTGTAATGATCGACATCACACCACCATGATTGGGTCATTCAGAAATTCGTCCAAGCTGGGCTTGGCCTGCGGGTTCAGAAACATCAGCATCGCCGCGTTAAACGTCGCCATGAGCGGGTCGATCTTCGCTGCGCCGGACGCCTGCTTCGTGATCAGGTAGTTACTCCCCCGCAGTTCGACCTTGGCGTTGCCCACGGCCCAATCCATCAGGGGCTGGCCCGAGGTGCGCATGGTCTTGTCCTTCAGCTTCCGGGGCAGCGTCAGAACCGCCGCTTGCAGTTTCCAGCCCTGCGTCACCGCTGTCACCAGCGGCTGATCCATCCCGCGCGATGCTAGGGCATCGAGCAAAGTGGCGATTCCCGCGCTGTCGAGGCCGATGCCGTTCGCCTCGGGCAGGACGCCCGCGAGGAACAGCTTTTCGCAGATGTCCGCGACCTCCGCCTCCTGCTGCTCGGACGACTGGCAGAACACTAGATCGCCATCGCGTTCGAAGTCCCGCAGGCGCGGCACGATCTCTTTCCGGCGTTCCAGCACGTCCGGCTGCGCCCAGGCACGGGCCCAGTGGATCCACGCCCGCGATTTCCGGTGCCGACCAATCACCGCCAAGGCCATGAGGTCGTCCAACCCGCCGCCGTCGATCCCGACAGTCGCCACGTCGCAGCTGTCAATCAGGCGGTCGAGCGTCATCTTCTCAAGCGCGGCCTCGCGCCAGTAGATGGCGCCGGGCCACCGATCGGCATGAAGGCCGAGGCCGATCTCCACGTTGAAATGCTGGGAGGCGATCAGCGCCAGCTTTTCCGGCCCTTCCAGTTCCGCCGTCTCCACCTCGTCGCGAAGCCATTCGGGATCGACCGACCGCCCCAGGTGCGGATTGACCCGGCCCCAGTTCTCCGGCTTTTTCCACCCGCCATCGTTGGCATCCTCGGGCGGCAATTCATAAAGAACCGCCAGCATCGGGAAGGCCCGAACGCCGTCCCGCACTTCACGCGCCTTGGTCAGTTCAGCCTTGAAGACACCGGCAGGCGGCTTCTTCGACTGGGTCGTGATCTGCAAGAGGAACCCGTCGGGCCGCGCGGCCAAGGCCCCGCGGATTTCCACGAACACCTCCGACGCCTTCGCCATCTGGGCAAAGACGTGCGTCTCATCGATGAGGATGAACGTTGATTTCGAGCCGGTGATGACGTCCGGCGAGGCCGCTTTGACAAGGATCATCGCGCCGGTGTTGCGGTGCGTGATGGTCATCAGATGGTTCTGGACGTGGAACAGCTTCGCCAGATCATCATCCAGGGCGATGATGCCCTTGGCCTGCTTGTAGGCGATTCCCGCAATCTTCTGCGTCGGCGCGATCAGCAGCAGTTCGGCTTCGGGCCGCTCGTTCAGGATCGCCGCCGTGACGATGATCGCGGCAGCGATCGAGGACTTGCCGTTCTTCTTCGGGATCAGCAAGAAGAATTCCCGCAGCGCGCGGCGCTTGGTCTCGGGATCGTAGGATCCGAAGATCACGCGGACGAGGTCAAAGACCCATTCCCCGCAGCTGTCGCCATAGGTCGGGGTGCCGATGATGTCCGGCACCCGGAGGCGTTTGAAGATCCGCAACGCCTTTTCGGCCACGGCATCGTGCAACGGCAGGTCCGGGATCAGCGACCGCCCCTTGCGGATGCGCTCTTTCCAATCCGGGACCGCCGTTGACCATGCGGTCGAACGTATGGGGGCCGTCATCAGTGGATGCCGGGTTTCAGGTCATCGCCCCAGAGGCTTCCGTCGCCAGCCGTTTTCGCCGCCGCCTTCGCCGCTTCCTTCTTACCGGGTTGCGGAGCCGCTGCGGTGACCAGATCGTCCTTGGACTTCTCATCCGACTGCGCATCACGCAACCGGCGCTCCATCCCCATCAGGTCCGATTTTTCCAGCATCTTTCCCAACTCCTTCAGCGCGCCGACATTGCCGTCGTTGGCGAGGCCCATGGCGATCTCGATCCGGCGGGCGTCGAGCATGTCGCGGGCCGCGTCGCGCTCTTCGAGCTCCTGAAAAAAATTGCGCCGAAATGTCGGCAACGACATGCGGAGCGTTCGGGCCATCCGTTCGTTGGACCAGCCGAACGCCAGTAACATCTTGACTTTGTTGCGATCTTCCGGCGTGGCGTCCTTGCGGGGCCGTCCGGGCTTGCCGGTCCCCGCCTCAACGGGGTTCCCGAACAGGTCGAAAACCTCTGTCATCAGAAAAAAATCTCTCCGTGCGGGGGGCGCTGGTCTAGCGTCTGGGCCCCTTTTGACTTTTGACCCACCCCCCCCAGCCGCACCGTTGGTGCTGCGCATCCATGAGGAAAGGGATATGGAGGCTCACCCGAACCCTGCCGATTCGAACTCGGGCCAAACGTAGCGATGGGTGAGTGGATGAAAGCGTTGAACGGTGAGGCGACCCTGACCTTTCCCGATGGCACACGATACACGGGTGAAGTGATAATGCGCTTCAACACCAGCGGCATGGGTGGGTCGTTCGTTTGCGATCAACCACCGGCGGCCATGCATATCTTCGGGGATCCAATCATACAGTGCGGTGACGACCGCCTTATGGTTCTAATCACCGATATGAGCGCAGTAGGCTTCTTCTCATTTATGCCTATCAGCGAGGTTCTATAGAACAGGCCGGCCGCGGAATATTGAACTGCTTATCCGCCAGCCCCTCGGCACGCCTTCCTTCTACAAGGCAAGCGGTATCCAGCTTCATCCCTTCACCATCAATCATTGTCTGAGAGAATCCTTGATTGCCTCAAGGCGTCGGGCAAACTGGCGGCTTTAGGGAGGGACGAAATTGAGACCAGTAAGATCAGATGCCACGATCGAGTGCGAAAGTGGGGCTGTATATGAAGGTTGGGTCGATGTCCGGTTTAGCCAGCAAGGCAGCGATTGGTCGGGCCGGGGCTACTTTCAAACAAGAGATCCATTCTCATTGCTATCAGAGCGCGGCGATCCGATCCTCACCGCGGAGACATTGCGGATACGCGTGGTGGTGGTGACGGCCGCCAGCGATGACCAGGTCGAGATCATCACGACAGGACCGCCGCTATAAGCGCCGCTCTTCCTGCTGCTTGTCGCTGCTGTGGCAGGACTGGCAAAGGCATTGCAGATTGCCCGCATCCCAGAACAGCGTCTCATCGCCCCGGTGCGGCTCCTTGTGGTCCGCGACCAGCAGCGAGGTGTTTCCCTCGATCCGCCCGCATCGCTGGCAGGTGAACAGATCCCGCACCAGCACACCCTTCCGCAGCTTCTGCCACCGCGCCGTGTGATACCACTTGCGCCACGACACCGCTTGGTCACGCTTCTTCGACCAATCCGAACTGATCGAGGGCAACGCGGACGGGGCGGCGGGCAGCAGCGACGGCATCGCTTTCAATCTTGGTGCCATCGCATCCTCCTATCTGGACCCCTGCCACGCCGGGCCGTGCGGCGGTGCCACCTTTCGGGGCGGGCGACCCGCCATCATCGCCTGCCCCAAGGGACATGAGCGGCAGACGGAGGCGGGAGGGGGATTAGGCCACGGGCAGAACCGCAGCAGGCCATTCGGATACGAAAAAGCGCGGCGTTGTTTCCAACCCGCGCACGTCTCCGACTATGCCGATCTGCCCGATTATTTTGGGGCGGTCAACAATTTTCTGCCCCACACCCCGTGAAGGGCCTCCAGCCCGCGCTGCAGTCGGTCTAGATGGCGCGCTTCAGCACGGGCATCATGAACATGCGGCATGCTCCGAAGGGACAGGTCGTGCAGCACAACGTGGCGGATGACCGGCGCTGCGAACTGGGGCACCGCTGCCGCCATGCGGAAGAACTTCCGCCGGCGATCCACCCGCGCCACTTCCGGATCGCAATCGCCCATCGCCGCATCGATCCGCAGCGCGGCCAGCACGTCCCGCACCGGAAACCCCTGCGATGCGTCGAACAGCTCGACCGCGATGTTGAACTGCGCCGCCGTCAGCTTGCCGCGCCGGTGATAGCGCCCGATCCACGACTCGCGCCGCGTCCGCACCGCGCGGTCGGGGTTCTCCAGCTTGCCGGTCTCGGGGTTCCGCACCATGACCCGTTCGACCACCTTGCCCGCCATCTGGTTCCGGGTCAGCGGCCCCACATCCCACGGCATGGTGGCCAGCTGCACCCGTGCTTTCGCCGCGCTGATCTTCCGCATCATCATCCCCTTGTCCCTTCCAGTTTCGCATCCCGGCGTTCCGCCCCGGTCCGCACGATGTCGTTGGCCACCCGCTGATCGGCGGCATAGGCTTCCGCGAACTGCCGTTCCTCGATCGACGCCTGGCCGATCGCCATGCGCTCGCGGATCAGGGCCAGCGTCCGGCTGTTGTCCCGCGCGGCCTCGCTGATCTTGATCTTGTCGAACGCCCCCGGCGGACGCCCGTTGACGCGCAGGAACCGGAACAACTCGACCAGATGCCCCGCCATCTGCGCGGACGGCCCCTCGATCGACGCCAGCCAGCTGGTCATGATCCGGTTTTTCTGCACGGGGCGCTCTTGCAGCCGACGCGCCAGATCACGGATCACCAGTTCGGTCGGGCACATGTCGCGCTTCGGCCCGCCCGCATTGTCCAGCACCTGTTCGGCCAGCGTGATCAGGTTTTCGCGGTGCATGTAGGCCAGCCAGTCCACCTGACGGTCCAGCATCTGATCAAACGCCCCGGCAGTCATGCCTTTGGGCTTCTGGATCCCCGCGTCGCGCAACCGCCCCACGAAGTGCGCCCGAACCGCCTGCCGCCCCTCGATGGCGTGATCATCCTGCTCTGCCGTCATCGTTCGCGCCCTTTCTCAGCAATCAGACCACGATGCCCGCTGCGCGCAGCCGGTCGTGGGTGACGAGGTTCCGGTCCAGCATCGCCCGCGCCATTCCGGCGTTGATCGCGCTGCTGGCCACGAATTTCCCGGTGTTCAGCTTCTCAGCCCAGAATGCCGGGATATCAGCCTCGACCGGGGCGGCGTCTCGCGCGCCCTCGTGTGCGGGCGCACCCGCCTGCGGGTTATTTTTTGATTTATTTACTGGTTTATCTCCAACGGGCTGGAGATGGCTTTTGCCGTTTTTTGGAGATGGAACGGTGCGTTTTTTGGAGATGGCTTTTCCTACTTCCATCTTCACTCCGCTGGAGTTGGTTTCCCCGCCCGCCGTCTCCACTCCGCTGGAGATGGAATTACCCTTTTCCGTCTCCAACCGGCTGGAGATAGACTTGGCCCCGCCAAGGGCGATCTCGTATTGGGTCGGGCGCTTGCGGTGGGAAGCGTCACGGGACCGATGCCGTTGCACTAGTCCGCGCTCCTCCAGCTTGTTAAGCGCGTTGTTCAACGTGCCATTGGAAAACCCGCACCGCTCCAGCAGCAAGGACTGCGGCGGAAAGCACAGCCCCGTCTTGTCATTGTGGTGATTGCACAAGTGGTAAAGCACCCGAAATTCGGCATTGGACAGCTCGGCAGGCACGGTGGCCAGCCAGACAAGGGCGGAATGGCTCATGATGACCTCGCCTGCTGGCGCTCGCGCGCGGCCCGTTCGGCCACCTCACGCGCGGCCTGCGCGGCCATATCCCGCCCGATCTTCATCTGGCGATATTCATCGATCCCGATGGCCGAGCGCCTGTTCTTGCCGCGCTTTGGCAAGCCAAGCCGGGCGGCCGTCTTGGCGGGCGTGGCAAACGCTACCCCATAATGCTTGATCAGGTCGCCATACCGGACGCCCGCTGTCCACATGGCCGCAAACTCGGGATCCCGTATGCTCTGCGCCAGATGCGCGGCAATATTTCCGCGCGGCGGCAGTTTGCGCCAGTGGGCCCGTACGGCTACGGCGTGGCGACTGATGCCAAGCCGCCGGCCGATTTCCGTCATGGTCAGGTTCGGATCGTTCCACATTCGCCGGAATTCGGCTTCGGAGACCTTAGCCCCCCGAATGGGGCCGCATTCCCGCGGCGTCACGGGCGCCTCCGCTCAATTTCTTTGGTCAAAAACTTTTGCAGCGGGATCAGCCGTGCGGCTGCCTCCCTGGGGAGGAATGACACCCCCAAAAGCGTGACGATCACCGTCGAGACGACGGCCTTCAGCGCGGTCAAACACCAGATCATGCGGCCCGCCGATCCATGAAATCCTGAAACCGCCTACCGGCGAGGGCGACGATATCGCCGCTGGGGCGGTTCGTCCCCTGCCACCAGTTCAGCGCGGTCTGATACCGTACACCGAACGCGACCGAGACTTCCTCGGGGTTGCGATAATGCTCGTGCAGGAAGGCCGACCAGAAACCGGCAAAACTCGCGCGAAATGTGCGCGGGTCAAAAACTTTGGACAAAGACATTTGTGTGGGTCCGTTCCTATGTTGCGCTTGTGAGGGTGCAACGGATGAAACAGCAGAGGATGGTACGGGGGCCGTGGTCATGCGGCCCCCTGTTCTTTGTCGCGGAGGATTTCGGAATAAGCCAACGCTACGGCGTCCCACGTTTTGAAGGTCGGGCTGACTTCCCCCCGCTTCCAGCGTCCCCAAGTCGTTTCTGCAACGGCTGCCTTGCGGCACATTGCGGAAATCGAAATGCCATGGGTAGCGAGAGTTGCTTCCATTTCCGGGATGTCGTTAGGGTGGGCCATATGTGTGTCTCGCTGCAAGATGCACATAATATGCATTGCTGCACACTAATAGTCAATGCATCAATGCAACATGACCCTGCACCAATGCATCGCTAGGATCGCGGCATGCAGGAAACTTGGCACCTTAGATATCTGAAGCACGTCATGGCGGCGACCGGCCTAAGAGCATCGCCTTTGGCAAAGGCCGCCGGGCTTTCAACGACAACGCTTACCCGCCCCTTGAGCGGTGCCGATCATGCCTTCG
This sequence comes from Falsirhodobacter halotolerans, assembly GCF_022899245.1. Lineage (NCBI taxonomy): Bacteria > Pseudomonadati > Pseudomonadota > Alphaproteobacteria > Rhodobacterales > Paracoccaceae > Falsirhodobacter > Falsirhodobacter halotolerans. Next base: position 197,724 of record NZ_JALJAZ010000001.1, on the reverse strand, counting down.
ATCTATCGCTTCCAACGCTTGCTAAGATCGAAGAGTTCAGCGGAATACCATTCGCCCCCTTTCGAGACGGGGAGGTGCCGAAATCCTATGAGGTCGGCACCGCACCCCTTGAAAATACCCACAATCTCGTTTCCGTTTTCGATGTCCACGCCAGTGCCGGAGACGGGCACATTGTGGAAGACGAGCGGATCATTGAGCAGTTGGTTTTCCCTGCCGGATATTTGCATCGGATCACGAAAACAAAGGCCAAAGACCTAGCGATCATTGGCGTCAAGGGCGACAGCATGCTGCCGACGATCAGCGACGATGATGTCGTGATGATTGATATGTTAAAGAAGGATCTGTCGTTCGATGGGCTGTTTGTCATCAAGGATGGCGGGGCTTCTCTTTTGGTGAAACGTATCGGGCGCGGTACCAAAAGCGGCCACATCATGGTCATATCCGACAACCAGACCTATCCGAACACCGAACGAGCGGTGGAAGATATCGAGGTTGTCGGCAAGGTTGTCTGGTATGGGAGGAAGGTATGATCTGCATGGCCGCAAGGAAGATCGCCTGTAACACCATTGCTTGCGCAGCCCTGACAGCCCGCACCCCTGCCGCCTACCTGCCCGGCAGCGAGGTTGTCACGATCGACGGGCGCAAACGTACTGTGCGCCGATCGGGCGACACCAATCCCGCTTCGCATGTTGTAAACATAGGACTTACTTGATGAGCAATCCTAATCATGCCTCGGTGATACGGCAGATCGAGAAGCTGAATATACCGAACAAATGCCCCCTATGTGGAGCCGGACAGTGGATCGTTCCGAAGCGCAGAAGCACGGAGGAGGCTGAAGTGATGGCGATGGTCAGTATACACTCTCTGACAGATGGGTTCGGCTTTGTTCCGATGATTTGTGGAAACTGCACCGCGACACAGTTTTTCCATCTGGATTCGCTTATGAAAAAATGAATGCAGCACCGATGGAAACCATTCGCTTTGAGGAGGCCGAGGTCTCCACTGAACCGCTCAATGGCCAGAGAGTGCGGCTTACGACCAGCGATATGGTTGCGCTGTCTGACTTCGTAGCCGTACGCGACATCCACGGCCGGGTTTCGCGACTGGAGGGGGGCTACTCAACCCAACAGTGGGCCGTTGGCCTTCTGTGCGCCGCAGTGTTTGGGGCATTTGGGATAATGATTGCGATGCAGGCGAGGGGCCAAGGCGATATCGAGCGCATTGCGGACAGCGTTGCAGCGCTTGATCTTAAGGTCGAAGCGCTCCCGACAGAAATAAGATCAGAACTGCGCGATCTCACAGATTTGGTCCTGCGGTCGATTACAGCCTCCTCCAACGTGACGGGCCAAGTCCCCAGAACGATTTACGTTCAACCATCAAATGGACCCCCAATCCCGGATAGCTCCGATTGAGCGTGCTCAGTATGTTTTTCATACTGTTGAGCAGAACTACGGCATGCGTTTCCCTCATGGCACCGTCAGGATCGTCCAAAGTAATCGGCTCAAGGTAACCAGTCTGTATGTTCATCTTCCGAGCCCCCGCCCCGCGCGGGGCCTTTTTATGTTCGCCAGCACCACGCTAGTAGGGGAAGGGTAACACGGCGATTCGTTGATGTGCATACGAAATGCACATAATATGCATTCGTGCATTGACTTAGTATGTGCATTAATGCATCTTTACTCCATACCACCGCGACGCATGGGCCGGTGGACATGGAGGAAAAATGTTCAACATCCCCGACCACCCGCGCCCCGCCGTATCCACGGCCCTGCGCGCCCCGCAGTCCCTGATCAACGCCCGCCGCATCCGGCGTGAGGCGCTGGTCCGCAGCCTGCCCACCTTTCTCCGTACCACCCTGATCCTTTCCCTCGTCGCCCTGGCGGGGTTGCTTTTCGGCTGCGCACTCGAACGCACCGCCGTCAACCTGCCCCACACGCTGGATCAGGCCGAACTCTATCGGGGGATATGAGCATGACCCGCCGCCACATCACCGACGCCGTCCGGCGCGAGGCGCAGGCCTACTTAATCTGGTCCTACGCAACCGCCCGCGATTGGGACCTGACCCTGCGCGAGCTGGCCGAGGCGCTGGACCTCAAGCTGATCGCCGTCCGCAACACCTGCAACAAGCGCGGCTGGTCCCGCCGCCTGCGCAGCGACACGCAGGACCACGACCTGTCCGACATCGAGGACGGCGCACCCGGCGACATCATGGCCGCACTGGCCTGACCCCCACCACCCCCAACACTTGAGGCCCACCCGTGACCGCACCGGCCCGCATCACCCCAACTGAGAGGCATCGCCCCATGGCCAAAGCCGAACTGAACTTCATGGAATTCATCCAGTCCTTTCGCCGCGGCGAATTGCTGGAGATGGGCGACAAGCATCTGAACGAGCTGATGGACGCCATCAACGAGACCGGCGGCAACGGGTCGATCACCATCACCCTGCCGTTCAAGGTCAACAAGGCCGGCCAGATCGAATGCACCCCGGACATCGCGGTGAAAAAGCCGCGCCGCCCGATGGGCACCGGCATCTACTACGCCACCGATGACGGCCGCCTGTCCCGCCGCGATCCGCGCCAGGAAGACTGGGTCGATGACTTGGACGACCGCCGCATGCGCGACCGCGACTGATTTCCCACCCCTGAAAGGAGGCCCCCATGGCCCGAACCCTAAACCACGAAGGCCGAGAGATCGGCACCACAACCGTCGCCGTGATCGAGGATCCCCGCGCGGGCATCGAGGCGGCGATCGAAGGCGCCCGCCTGGCCGATCCGATCTTGCGCCTGCTCGACGGGCGCACCTTTGCCCTGACGCCGGACAAGCACCGCCTGCAGGACATCACGGACCCGCATCGCCTGCCGCCGCGCCAGATCCAGCGCGTCACGCTGGACAACCGCCGGTCCCTTTCGGACTACGCCAACCGGTTCAGCACGGCGGCGTCGATCCTGATCGCGGACTACGATGCGATGACCATTGCGGCGCATCTGGATTTCCACCGCAGCAACCAGGACGACGAAGAAGGCATTCTGCTGCCCGGTGCCTGCAAGCACACTGCCACGTTCAAGCTGCTGCCGTCTGAGGAATTCCAGCGGTGGGATGCGATGGAGGGCGACTTCCACCCGCAGGCCGAATTTGCCGCGTTTCTGGAAGAGAACAGCGTCGATATCTCCATGCCCGAAGCAACGGTGATGGTTGAGATCAGCCGCGATCTGGAGGCGACTGTCGATCAGAGCTTCAAGAGCAGCGTTCGGTTGGAAAACGGCGATCGCAAGTTCCGGTTCGAGACGGATACGCGCGTGGCGAATGACGTGGTGGTGCCGCGCGAGTTCTTCCTGAACATCCCGCTCTACAACGGCGAACCGCCGGTGGAACTGCGCGCGGCCTTCCGCTTCCGCCCCACCGCGCAGGGACTGCTGCTGGCCTTCGAATGGCGCCGCGTCGAATACCAGCGCCGCGCCACCTTTGCCGAGATCGCCGCCACCGCCGCCGAAGAAACCGGCCTGCCCTTCTTCATGGGCCGGACGGCCTGACCCCATCCCCGGCGCGTCGGGGGTCGGACGCGCGTCACTGTCTCAAACTTCCCTCGCCTTCGGGCGGGGGCCTTTTCCCCCGGAGCCACATCATGACCGGCCCATTCCTTTCCCCGCTGTCGCTGCACGACGCCCGCACCGCTCTCCGTCAGCCGTATATCCGGCCTGACGTCGAGATCGAGGCGCTGGCCGTGCTTGCCCGCAGCCCCAACGCCATCGACCAGTTCATCCTGCGCGAACACCGCGGCGTCCCGCCCGGTGCCGACATGGAGCAGCTGCTGCCCGACGATCCGCCCAACCGGCTGGAGCCGGGCGGGGCCCGTGGATGGCTCGTGATCATCGCCATCGCCGCCATGTTCTTCGCCTTGATCGCCGTCGCTGGCAGCCTTTCGATCGCGCCCGACGCCACCAAGCATTTCCTCACCTTCGGAGGTCGTATCCAATGATGGTAGACATGAAAAAGCCGCACACGGGATCCGCATACGGCGTCATGTTCGCAGGTAATGTTCGCGACCTGAGGTCAGACGACGAGCTTCATGTCGGTGCGCTCGATAGCCTCGAGAAATGCCACACGAACCGCTCTGGGATCGATGACGCATTCCATGGCACCCTGCGCCATTCGCGCGGCAGCAAGACGCTTCGTGCAGCTGGCAAGCGGCCACTGCATTTTCAGGCTTTGCAGAGCCTGCTCGACTGTTTTGATGTTGCGGATCGGACCGTCGGGGCCTTCGGAGAAGGTGACGGGGTTACCCCAGTTTGTTTCTATCATGACCGCTATATAGGGCGTCCGTCCGCAAATTACAAATATTCCAAAATGTCGGACGCGCGGCGTACGCTGCCAAACGCCCTCCCGCCCGGGTCATGTTCGAGGCATGGCGGCCGCGAAGTCGCTGGACGCAAGGCGAGATTCCTCAAGCGCTTCGAACAGTTTTACGTTGCGCCAGGCGCGTTAAACGTCGTCCAGCCAAGCATAGGCCTTGGGGCACATATCCGCGATCTCAGGGTGCTCGTCCTTGAGACGCTGCATCGTGTCCCGGCTTACGCCGAGCGATACCTCGCTACGGGCATCGAAGCTGTAAAGCGCCTTGGAAACGGCATGTATGGTCGCCAGCCGCTCATCATCGGCTTTCAGATCCCATGCCAGCAGACCGCCCGAGATATTTCGAATGGCCTCCATTCCCTCAAGCATGATCTCGGATTGCAGGTTCAGCTGCGCATCGACGTTGGTGTCTGTGTCCATGGACTTCTTCCTTCTCAAAAATGTGCAGTGCAGCCCGCCACCGCATGGTCCGCATTGCTTAATCCGTCCATGCTCATGGATGCCTTGGGGTGGCGCACTCCCCGACCGAGGCTGAACCCCTCGCTGAGACCGGATGTTCCCTTTCATGCGGGGGCCATACAATGACCGCCCCCATTCCCCACATCATCCGCCAGCAGACCGGCCCCCTGGACGACCGCCACGTCACGCAATACTGGCTGTCGGACGGCACCTGCCTGCGCAGCGAAGCCCGCACCCCCGACACCGCCAACCTGAACGTCGCGTGGGCGTATTTCGTGGCGGCGGAACGCGCGCGGTTCGGGGGCGAGGTGCCGGAGCCGTTCGTGCCGTCGGGGCCGGTGGCCTACGCCAACCCGCGCGACATGATGCTGTTGGAGATGTGCGAACTGCTGGACACCTATGCCGAGGAGCTGAAGGCTGGGATCAGCATCAACGGCGTGATGCGCCCCGATCCCATGGACGCCCCGACCGTGGAGCTCATCGACACGATCACCGACCTGACGCGCCGCGCGCGGGTGGACCTGCACGGCCCGATCGGCCCCGCCACGTCCGCCTGCACCTGCAACCCGCCCGAGGGCGACACCCATCAGACATGGTGCCCCGAGGGGCCGGGAGCGATGTATGCCTGATCGCGACCTCGCGGAGGTCCTGCCGAACGACCTCTTCAACCACCCTAACTGCTTCGGAACTTACTCCTACCGCAGCTGGGAGCTTGATCTAGCCACCCCTGCATTGGTCGCCGCTGGCTTCGAAGTCGGCGCGTGGCGGATGGAGGAGCGTGACAGCTTTGGCCCACTCGTTCGCAGTGTCGCACTCACGAAGGACAGTAAGACCGAGAGGTTCTTCTATGGCTAAACGCATCAAGCGAAGCCGCGCCAAAGGGTGGCGCATGCCCGAGGGCGCCGTCTACGTCGGGCGACCGACCCTGTGGGGCAACCCTTGGTCCATTGCAGAGGCTCGGGAATGCCTGAGCGAACTGGGCGAGAAGACCGACCCCGCCGCAATTGCCGTTCACTGGTATCGCATCTGGATCACCGGCACGGGGCATCAGGGGCGGAGGCACCCGCCCACCATCAGGATGGTCCAAGAACGCCTGCGCGGCAAAGACCTCGCCTGCTGGTGCTCGCTGGATCAGCCTTGCCACGCCGACGTGCTTCTGGAGATCGCAAATGCCTGACGGTTCCTTCATCGACTCCGCGCCGATGATCATCCGCGCGAACTGCGGGCATCTGGTGGCGAGTGAGGTGGCGGCATGAGCGCTTGGGAAATCTCCTTGGGGGCTTCAGACGAATGGTACACGCCGCGATACATCTTCGATGCCTTGGGATGCGCGTTTTTAATGGATGTGGCCGCACCAATCGGCGGCGGGCCGCATGTTCCGGCAAGCCACTGGCTGACTGCCTCTGATGACTGCTTGGCTCAGGATTGGCACGGCATGGTATGGATGAACCCGCCCTTCGGGGGTCGCAATGGCCTCATACCTTGGCTGGATCGGTTTTTCTCGCACGGCAACGGTATTGCGCTGACACCTGACCGCACATCGGCCCCGTGGTGGCAGGACGCTAATCGCAGATGCGACGCCACGCTGTTCGTCGCGGGCAAGATCAAGTTCGAACGCCCCGATGGGTCCGTCGGGAAATCTCCGGGCACCGGCACGACGCTGTTTGCTGTGGGCGCGGGAGCGGTTTCCGCCCTTTTGCGAGCTGAGACGCGCGGGCTTGGCACTGTGATGGAAAGGATGGCGGCATGACCCAGAACACCAGCACCGCCGTCATGCAGCGCCGGGTGGAGCCGCATCACAGCCTGGACGACTATCCCACGCCCCCGTGGGCCACGCGCGCCCTGTGCGAATGGCTGTTTGCCGAAGGGCTGGCCGCGAGGGCGGACGAGGTGCATGAACCGGCCGCCAATCGCGGGCACATGGTGCGACCGCTGCGGGAATACTTTGGACAGGTCGAAGCGACGGATGTTCACGACTACGGCGCGGGCTATCCGGTGCGGGTCTATCTGGAAATGCTGCCCCCGCCCATGGTGGACTGGACGATCACCAACCCGCCCTTTCGCCTGGGCGAGGACTTCGCCCGCCGTGCGATCGAGACCAGCCGCAAGGGCTGCGCCCTGATCGTGCGCAGCGCGTTCACCGAGGGCGTCCGGCGACACCAGTTCCTGTTTGGCCTCTACCGGCCCCGCGCGATCCTCCAGTTCACCGAACGGGTGCCGATGAATCGCGGGCGGATGGAAGCGGGCATGACGACCGCCACGGCCTACTGCTGGATCGTCTGGACCCCCGGCTGGACCGAGCAGACGCAATACGACTGGATAGCCCCCTGCCGGAAGCGGCTGGAGCGGGCGACGGATTACTCGATGGAGGTGGGATGATGGCCGGGAAACCTAGTCGGGCCCTGCAGGAAATCATTCAGGTGTGGGGTTATGCAAGAAGCATCGAATCGCACCCCGGCCCCGCGCTGGACCTTCTAGCCGATGCGATCGCCTTTGGATTGAACGAGGGCGACTATCACCCGCAGCAAATACTCGACCGAATACAGGAGACGTTCGACAGGCTGCACATCGCGAAACACATTGGACGGAGGCACTGATGGGAAAGCCTTGGACACCTGAAATGATCGCGGATCGCTGGATGTGCAGCGGGGAAACCGTTCGCCAGATGATCCGCGATGGCCGCTTGCCCGCGTTTCGCGTCGGGCGCATGATGCGCGTCACAAACCAAGCCCTTGAGGAATACGAATGCAAGACTTCCGGATCGGACGCCTCAACGACCGCTTTGTCGTCATGTGGAACGAGCCGGACGGCACCCGCAGACGCTATCGTCTTAAGGCACACACGGCCAAAGACGCAGAACGCGAAGCGCGCGATCGAATCCTAAAGGAGACGGCGCCCGTCACCGGGATGACCGTGGGCCAGATCTGGGAGGCCTATCAGGTCGAGGTGTCCGGACGGCGCCAAGAGGCCAAGATGGCCCAGACCGGCAAGAACGTCCTGCCGGATTTTGGGCACCTGTCCGCGAGCCAGATCAAGGTCGAGGACTGCCGACGCTATATCGCCAAGCGACGGGCGGCTGGCCGAAAAGACGCGACGATCAGAACGGAGATGGGATGCTTGCGCACCAGCCTGCTGTGGGCGTTCAAATCCGGCCTGATCGACAAGACGCCCCGGATCGAACTGCCCCAAACACCCCCACCGCGCGAGCGGTATCTAACGAAGGACGAGGTGGCCGCGCTGATCGGGGCGGCTGTCGATCCCCATGTGCGCCTGGCAATGCTCTTGATGCTGACGACCGCCGGCCGCATCGGGGCCTTGCTGGAGTTGACGTGGAACCGCGTCGACTTGGAGCGCAGAGTGATCAAGCTGGCCGCCAACGACATCGGACCGCGCAAGGGCCGTGCGACCGTGCCTATCAACGACACGCTGATCGCCGCTCTGCAAGATGCGCAGCGCGCCGCCCTCTCTGATCACGTCATTGAATGGGGAGGCCGTCCGGTCGGATCGATCAAGACAGGGTTCAACGCCGCCGTGAAGCGCGCGGGGATCGACCATTGCACCCCCCACGATCTGCGCAGAACAGCCGGACGGTTCATGGCCGAGGCGGGCGTCCCGATCGAGGAAATCGCGCAGTATCTTGGGCACTCCAACCCGAACGTGACCCGCTCGACCTATGCCAAATTCAGCCCGGACCACCTGCGGAAAGCGGCGGATTCGCTGGAACTTGGCGGGGTCGCTCTGGTTCGACAGACCAGAAGGCAAACCCCAAAATTAGCGAAGTAGCCTTATTTTACTGGTGACCCCGACAGGACTTGAACCTGTAACCTGCCCCTTAGGAGGGGGCTGCTCTATCCAGTTGAGCCACGGGGCCGCCTGCCTTCTTTTGCGCAGGAAACGGCGGATGCCGCAAGCCCGCTTGGCGTGTCCGTGCGGTTGGCGTAACAAGGGGGGACAAGCAGCGGGGGAACCAAGATGGAAACGCGTCGTCCTTTGACCTTGCGCGATGTGTCCGAGGCGTCGGGCGTCAGCGAGATGACCGTCAGCCGCGTGTTGCGCAACAGCGGCGACGTGTCGGTTGCCACCCGGGAAAAGGTACTGACGGCCGCGAAGGCGTTGGGATATGTCCCCAACAAGATCGCGGGCGCCTTGGCAAGCCAGCGGGTGAACCTTGTGGGCGTGGTCATCCCCTCGCTGTCGAACATGGTTTTCCCCGAGGTGCTGAGCAACATCTCCGCGGTGCTGGAGGATACGGGCCTTCAACCGGTCTTCGGGGCCACGGGCTACAGCCCCGCCAAAGAAGAAAGCGTCATCTACGAGATGCTGTCTTGGCGCCCCTCGGGCCTGATCGTCGCGGGGCTGGAACATACCGATGCGGCGCGGGCCATGATGGAGAATGCGGGCATTCCGATCGTCGAGATCATGGACACCGACGGCACGCCCGTGGACAGCGCGGTCGGGATTTCCCACACCCGCGCGGGACGGATGATGGCCGAGGCCATCATCGCCGCAGGCTATCGCCGCATCGGCTTTCTCGGTTCGCGCATGGTGGGCGACCACCGGGCGCGCAAGCGGCTGGAGGGGTTCGAGGCGGCATTGGCCGAAGCGGGGATCGCCTTGGAGGATCGGGAATTCTACGAGGGCGGCTCGGCCCTGGCCAAGGGACGGGAGATCACGGCCCAGATGATGGCCCGGTCCCCCGATCTCGACTTTCTGTATTATTCGAACGACATCATCGGCGCGGGCGGGCTTTTGTGGTGCCTGGAACAGGGGATCGACATTCCCGGCCGTCTGGGTCTTGCGGGTTTCAACGATGTGGAGCTGCTGGACGGCCTGCCGATGCGGCTGGCGACGATGGACGCCTGCCGGGCCGAAATCGGGCGTCAGGCGGCGGAAATCGTCGCGGGCAAGCACCCCGAAGGCATCATCGGCGGCGAGGTGGTGACCCTGACCCCGCGCCTGAACCGGGGCGCCACGATCCGTTAGGCGGTCAGCCGCCCCTCTGCCGCCCCGGTGATGCGGGCGGCGACGATCTGGCCCTCGGGCCGGTCGGTTGCGAAATCGACCTCGGTGAACTGCTCGGTCCGGCCGCGACGCGGGCCTTCCATCAGAACGGCATGGGTCCGTCCCATCTGAGCCGACAGGTGCGCCTGCACCTGCGCCTCCCCCGCCGCGCGCAGCCGCGCCGCACGGTCGCGGATCGCCGGGCCGCGCACCTGCGGCATCCGCGCGGCGGGCGTGCCTTTGCGCGGGCTGAACGGGAACACGTGCAGAAAGGTCAGGCCACACTCGTCCACCAGCTTCAGCGAGTTGTCGAACATCGCCTCCGTCTCGGTCGGGAAGCCGGCGATGATGTCCGCGCCGAAGATCATGTCGGGGCGCAGGCGGCGCGCCTCCTCGCAAAAGCGGATCGCGTCGTCGCGCAGGTGACGGCGCTTCATCCGCTTCAGGATCATGTCGTCCCCTGCCTGCAACGACAGGTGAAGATGCGGCATCAGGCGCGGTTCGGTGGCGATGGCCTGCATCAGGTTGTCATCCGCCTCGATCGAATCGATCGAGCTGATCCGAAGGCGGGGCAGGTCGGGCACCAGTTTCAGGATGCGCATGACCAGATCGCCCAGACGGGGCGTGGCCGGAAGGTCCGCCCCCCAGGAGGTGAGGTCCACGCCGGTCAGCACCACTTCGTTGAAGCCCTTGCCGACAAGCCGCTTGATCTGCTCCACCACGACCCCTGCGGGCACCGAACGGGAATTGCCCCGACCGTAAGGGATGATGCAGAAGGTGCAGCGGTGGTCGCAGCCGTTCTGAACCTGCACATAGGCGCGGTGGCGGCCAAAGCCGTCGATCAGATGGCCGGCGGTTTCCTTGACCGACATGATGTCATCGACCATCACCTTCTCGGTCGTGCCGATCAGGTCGGGCGCGCGCAGCGATTGCCACGTATCGGCCTGCATCTTTTCATGGTTGCCGATGACGCGGGTGACCTCGGCCATGTCGGCAAAGGTTTCGGGCTCGGTCTGCGCGGCGCAGCCGGTGACCAGAATCGGCGCGCCGGGGTTTTCGCGCGCTAGGCGACGGATTTCCTGCTTGGCCTTGCGTACCGCCTCGGCCGTGACGGCGCAGGTGTTCACCACGACCGCGTTCGACAGGCCCGCCTGCGCGGCCAGTTCCTTCATCGCCTCCGTCTCATAGGCGTTCAGGCGGCAGCCGAGGGTGGAGAAGACCGGCGCGGTCATACGGCCCGCAGCCATTCGGGGGAAAGGGTGCCTTCGAAGACCTTCGCCACGGGGCCGGTCATCCAGACTCCATCGTCGCGCCAGTCGATGTCCAGCCGTCCGCCATCCACATCCACGGTGACGCGCCGCCCCGTCAGCCCGCGCAGGTGCGCGGCCACGGCGGTGGCGCAGGTGCCCGACCCGCAGGCCAGCGTCACGCCCGCGCCCCGTTCCCACACCCGCATACGCAGATGGTCGGGGGCCAGAAGGCTGGCAAATTCGACATTCGTGCGCTGCGGGAACAGCGGATCGTGTTCGATCCGCGGTCCAAGGGCGGTCAGCGCCACGCCCTCGGCGTCCGGCACGAAGAAGACGCAATGCGGATTGCCCATCCCCACGGCCACCGGATCCCCGTCCAGCGGCAGATGGGCGGTGTCCACGGCGCGGGCCAGCGGAATCTCGGCCCAATCCAGTTGCGGATGCCCCATGTTCACCGCGACCAGATCCCCGGCCCGTTCGGCCACCAGCGTGCCTCGGTCGGTCTTGAACCTGACCCGGTCCCGCCCGTCCAGCATCAATGCGGCCACACAGCGGCTGGCATTGCCACAGGCCCCCGCGCGACTGCCGTCGGTGTTCCAGAACTCCAGCGCGTAATCGTGGTCGTCGGCGTCGCGAATCTCGGCCAGCTGATCGAACCCCACCCCACGGTGGCGGTCCCCCAGCGCGCGGGCCAGCGCGGGCGTGGTCACAGCGTCGCGCCCGCGCGTGTCCAGCACGACAAAATCGTTGCCAAGCCCGTGCATCTTGAGGAAGGTGATCTGATCCATGGCCGCGATATACGCCTCTGGCAAAGTTTTTGCCAGAGGGTGAAAGTTTTGCCCTTGACCCCCCCGGCGTGAGGCCGTAGTCAGCCCCCTGTGATGTGGGCCCATAGCTCAGTTGGTAGAGCAACTGACTTTTAATCAGTGGGTCGCAGGTTCGAATCCTGCTGGGCTCACCACTTTACACCTTGATGCCAGTCGTTGCCGTTCGGTCGGTGCCGCCTTTCGGGCGGACGAAGGCAGGCCGCTTATCGGACCTGCCACTTCTCCAGCTTGCGGGCCAGCGTGCGGCGGTGCATTCCCAACCGGCGCGCGGTTTCCGAGATGTTGAAATCCGTCGCGACCAGCGTTTCGTGGATCCGCTCCCATTCCAGCGTCTTGATGGTCGTGGGCTGGGTCGCCGCCGCCACGCCCGTATCGCCCGACCCGCGCTGGAAGGCGTCCAGAATGTCGTCGGTGTTCGACGGCTTGGTCAGATAATGGCAGGCGCCCAGCTTGATCGCCTCCACCGCCGTGGCGATGCTGGCGAACCCCGTCAGCACGACGATCAGCATCTCGGCGGAATGGCGGTGCAGCTGGTCCACGCAGACAAGGCCCGACCCGCCCGCCAGCTTCAGGTCCACCACCGCATGGGTTGGCGTGTCCGCCGCCAGCACGTCGGGCAGCGCGTCCGGGCCGGACGCGGTCAGGACGCGAAAGCCCCGTTTTTCGAACGATCGTTTCAACGTGGCCGCGAAATCCGCGTCATCCTCGACCAGCAGGATCAAACCTTCAGACATCTTCCCCCCTCAGCGCCAAGGATTGAAGCGGCAGGCACAAGGTCACCTCCGCCCCGTCGGACACATTCGCCACCGTCACGTCGCCGCCCAGCTTGCGGATGGCGTTGACCGTCAGGAACAGCCCCAGCCCCCGCCCCTGCCGCCCCTTGGTGGAACGGTGGGCACGCCCGATATCGGCCAGGATATCCGGCGCGAATCCGGTCCCGTGGTCGCGGACGACCAGCACCAGATCGTTGCCCCGCCGCGCGGCATCCAGCCCGACCCAGGTGGGCGACACCTCCAGCGCGTTGTCCAGAACGTTCATCATCATCTGTTTCAACGTGGCGTCCAGAACGATCTGCATATCCTCGCCGAAATCGTTGCGCAGGGACAGCCCCTCGAAATCGCGCTGATCGCTCCAGTCGTTGGCCAAATCTTCGATGAAGGTGTGGACGGTGGTCGCGCGCGGCGCCTCGCCCCGCGCCTCGCCCGAGGTCATGAGGATGCCGGTCACGATCGCCTTGCACCGATCGATCGCCTTTTGCATGGCGTCGATATCCTCGCGCTGTTCGGGATCGGTCGCGGCGTGACGCCAGTCCCCCAGAATGACCGAGATGGAGGCGAGCGGCGTGCCAAGTTCATGCGCGGCGCCAGAGGCGAACAGACCCATCCGCACGATGTGATCCTCCTCCAGCGCGCGCTGGTCCAGAGCGGCCAGCCGCGTCGTCCGCTCCTTCAGGTTGGCGGTGATGCGGGTCACGAAGGCGGTGATCAGGACGGCATCCAGCAGCAGGCCGAAGGCGAATCCCAGGATATAGAGGGGAAACAGCTCCACCCCCTCCGGCAGGACCAGGGGGACATGGAACGGGATGATGGCCAGAAACAGCACGGCGACAAGGCCCACCAGCGCCCAGGTCGTGCCACGCGGCAAAAGAACCGCCGACAGGGTGACCTGCAGCAGATAAAGGATGGTGAACGGGTTCGTCGCCCCACCCGACAGCGCCAGTTGCGTCGTCAGGGCCAGCATGTCGACAACCATCTCCACCACCACCGCGCCGCGCCAGTGGCGGAACGGCGTGCGACTGATCAGGTTCATCGCGACCAGGACCAGCAGCACAAGCCACATGGGCAGCAGCGGCAGGTCGATCCCCAGAACGAAGGTCGCGATCAGAATGGCGGCGATCTGCCCCGCCACCGCCAGCCAGCGCAACTGGACCAGCAGGACAAGATCGCGCCCATCGGCCAGATCCGGCCTTACCGCCGCCGCAGCCGCCATTCATGCACCCCGACAAAGATCGTGGCCGCGATCAGGCCAAGCGCCAGCGCGAACCATGTTATGGCATATCCCAGATGTTTGTTGGGAAAGGCGATGATGGTCAGGCCGCCCACAGGCGTTCCCTCACCCCGGTCGGCATCGATGAAGAAGGGCGCAACGTCGTCCAATCCGCGCGTGGCCGCAATGGCCGCGACATCGCGGGAATACCAGCGGTCCTCGTCCGGTTTGTTGCTGCGCAGGAACCCGCCCCCCGGCTCGGTCATTCGCAGCAGGCCGGTGATCGTTTGGGGGCCCGCCGGCCGGGAGTAGGTCGTCCGCTCGTCCGGCAGGACGAACCCGCGGTTGATGAGGTAAATTCCATCATCAGTGCGCAGCGGCGTGATGACCCAGAACCCACCGCCCAGATCGGTCACGGCCTGCGTCAGGACCGCCTGATCGTTCAGGAATTCGCCGCTGACGGTGACGCGCCGGTATTCATCCTTGTCGCGGGTGATGCCGGCCCAGTCGGACGGGCCGGGCGCCGGCGTCGGCATGGCGTGCACACGCTGGTCCACGCGCGCGATCAGGTCGGTTTTCCACGCCAGGCGGTGCACCTGCCATGTGCCAAGCGCCAGCAGCGCCGCGATCCCCGCCACCGCCAGCAGCGCGAGGATCGCCAGCGTCAGGCGAGAGCGGGGCCGGCGATGATCCGGTCCCGCCTCTGTCAATGCTGCACGCTTTGGGCCGGTGCGCTTTCGGGCACGATCAGCTGCGGGGTCTCCAGCAGCATGTCATGGGCGGGCATCATGTTGGCATTCATGTTCCACATGACCCAGACGGACCCCGCGATCATGATCACCACCACGACCAGCGTGAAGACGACCGATGTCAGCAGCCAGCCTTCTTCCGCCTTGCCGTTGACATGCAGGAAGAAGATCACATGCACGATCACCTGAACGGCCGCCAGTACCGTGACGATCAGGATCGTGGCCACGCGGCTGTCCAGAACCTCGCCCATGACCAGCCAGAAGGGGATCACGGTCAGGATCACGGACAGCACGAAGCCCGTCATGTAGGAGCCGAACGACCCGTGCGCGTGGGCGTCGTGGTCGTGATGCCCGTCCGTATGTGCGTGGTGTGCCATCAGACCATCCTCACGAGATAGACAAAGGTGAAAACGCCGATCCAGATGACGTCGAGGAAGTGCCAGAACAGGCTGAGGCAGCTCAGCCGGCGCTGCATCGCCGTGGTCAGACCGAACTTGCGCACCTGGAAGACCAGCGTGAACAGCCAGATCATGCCGAAGGTGACGTGCAGACCGTGGGTGCCGACCAGCAGGAAGAACGCCGACAGGAAGGCCGAACGCTGCGGGCCCGCGCCGATGTGGATCAGGTGGTGGAACTCGTAGATTTCGATCCCGAGGAACACGGCCCCGAAGGCGGCGGTGACCAGAAGCCAACCGATGACCTGACGGCTGTTGTGCTTGACCATGGCCAGCATGGCAAAGCCATAGGTGATCGAGGACAAGAGCAGCATCGCCGTGTTGATGGCGATGAGGTCGAGTTCGAACAACTCCTTCGGGCCGGGCCCGGCGGCATAGGCGCCGCCGAGAACCGCATAGGTGGCGAACAGGACCGCAAAGATAAGGCAATCGCTCATCAGATAGATCCAGAAACCGAGCATGGTGCTCGAACCCTCGGGGTGATGGGGCTCTTCCTTCAGGTGGAAGGCACCATCGGTGGGCAGGGTGACTGTGCTCATGCCTCAGATCTCCGCAAGCTGCTTCGTGCGGGCGGCTTCGGTCGCGGCGACCGTTTCCGCCGGGATGTAGTAATCCCGATCGCGGTTGTAGGTGTGGTAGATCGCGTAGACGATCGTAGCGACGAAGCTGAGCGCGGCGAGCCACCAGATGTACCAGATCAACGCAAACCCGCAGAGCGTGGCAAAGGCCGACAGGATGAACCCCGCCTCGGTCCCGCGCGGCATGTGGATCGGGACGAACCCGGTCACCGGCCGCTGGTAGTTGCGCGCCTTCATGTCCGCCCAGGTGTCCACGTCATAGGCCACCGGCGTGAACGCGAAGTTGTACTTCGGCGGAGGGGACGAAGTTGCCCATTCCAGCGTGCGGCCACCCCACGGATCGCCCGTGTGATCGCGCAGCTGGTCGCGCTTCATCACCGACACAAAGATCTGGATCAGGAAGGCGGCGATGCCGATGGCCACCAGAACGGCCCCGAAGGCGGCGATGATGAACCAGATCCGCAGATCGGGATCGTCGAACACACGCATCCGGCGGGTCACGCCCATCAGGCCCAGAACATAAAGCGGCGTGAAGGCGACCCAGTACCCCAGGACCCAGCCCCAGAACGACACCTTGCCCCAGAACGGATCC
The DNA here is from genome assembly GCF_022899245.1 of Falsirhodobacter halotolerans. Lineage (NCBI taxonomy): Bacteria > Pseudomonadati > Pseudomonadota > Alphaproteobacteria > Rhodobacterales > Paracoccaceae > Falsirhodobacter > Falsirhodobacter halotolerans. The sequence continues at coordinate 181,475 of NZ_JALJAZ010000001.1, read as the reverse complement.
AGCCGGAAGCCGAAGGCCTTGGGGAACCAGTAGTTCACGCCCGCGAACACCCCGAACACCACGCCGCCGATGATCACGTTGTGGAAGTGCGCGATCAGGAACAACGAGTTGTGCAGCACGAAGTCCGCCGGCGGCACGGCCAGAAGCACGCCCGTCATCCCGCCGATCGTGAAGGTGATCAGGAAGGCCACCGTCCACATCATCGGCAGTTCGAACCGGATGCGGCCCTTGTACATCGTGAACAGCCAGTTGAAGATCTTCGCCCCGGTCGGGATGGAGATGATCATCGTCGTGATCCCGAAGAACGAGTTCACCGACGCGCCCGACCCCATCGTGAAGAAGTGGTGCAGCCACACGACGTAGGACAGGATGGTGATCACCACCGTCGCGTAGACCATGGACGTGTAGCCGAACAGACGCTTGCCCGAGAAGGTGGCCACGACTTCGGAGAACACGCCGAACAGCGGCAGGATCAGGATGTACACCTCCGGGTGGCCCCAGATCCAGATCAGGTTGACATACATCATCGGGTTGCCGCCCAGATCGGCGGTGAAGAAGTTCGTCCCGATATAGCGGTCGAGCGTCAGCAGCACGAGAACGGCCGTCAGAACCGGGAACGAGGCCACGATCAGAACGTTCGTGCACAGCGCGGTCCAGGTGAAGATCGGCATCTTCATCAGCGTCATGCCGGGGCAGCGCATCTTCAGGATGGTGACCAGAAGGTTGATCCCCGACAGCGTCGTGCCCACACCCGCGACCTGAAGGCCCCAGATGTAATAGTCCACGCCCACGGACGGCGACGCCCCGATGCCCGACAGCGGCGGGAAGGCCAGCCAGCCGGTCTGCGCGTATTCGCCCACGAACAGCGACACCATGGTCAGGACCGCACCGCCCGCCGTCATCCAGAACGAGAAGTTGTTCAGGAACGGAAAGGCCACGTCGCGCGCGCCGATCTGCAGCGGCATGACGAAGTTCATCAGACCGGTCACGAACGGCATCGCCACGAAGAAGATCATGATCACGCCATGCGCCGTGAAGATCTGGTCGTAGTGATGCGAGTTCAGATACCCCTCGGACCCGCCGAAGGCCAGGACCTGCTGCAGACGCATCATCAGCGCGTCGGCAAAGCCGCGCAGCAGCATGATCGTGCCCAGCACCATATACATGATGCCGATCTTCTTGTGGTCGATGCTGACGACCCATTCATTCCAGAAGGGCGCCCACAACCGATACTTGGTCATGAGGAACAGGAATGCCAGCCCCCCCAGCGCCACGGCGATGAACGTGCCGATCAGGATCGGCTCATAGAGGGGGATGGACGACCAGCGCAGCCGTCCGAAAATGAGATCTGTTAAAGACATGTCACCAGTTCCGTCAGAGAGCCTGGGCGCCCTTCGGCGCGGTGAGAAGGGTAATGACCGGGGTCAGCGGATGGCCGGGGGTCTGCAGGCCGTGGCCGCGCAGCGGACGGCTGTCCTTTGCGGCGACGATCAGCTGGTCGGACCCGTAGACACGCTCGGAATCCAGCACGGTGCAGAAGGCGTCGACCGTGACCGGCGCCGAACCGAACGGGGTCTTGCCGCGGGTGAAGACCTTCTGCGTCACCTCGGTCACGTTCATCATGCCAAGCGATTCGAACCCGCCCAGCGAATCGAGCGCCATCATTTCGTCCATGCACATCCGCGTGCCGTTGACGCAACGGTTCAGGATCGCGTGCCACAGGCCCGGCTCCACGGTCGAATAATAGGTGACGGGAACCGCCTCGGAGGGACGCTCCACCTCGGTATAGACCGCCCGGTCCAGAACCGAGCCTTCGGCGCGCACCTGTTCGACCCAGGCGTCGTAATCGCCCGGCTGCATCGCATGGGCCTTGAACCGCATGTGCGAGAAGCCGTGACCCGAATAATGCGCCGAGAAGCCGTCATACACGCCTTCGTTGTTCAACACGCCGTTCAGCTTGGTTTCCATCGCGGGCATGGCATAGATCATGCCGGCCATCGCGGGGATATAAAGCGTGTTCATCACCGAGGTCGCGGTCATGGAGAATTCCACCGGACGGTCCACCGGCACGGCCAGTTCGTTGATCGTCGCGATTCCCTCTTCGGGATAGATGAACATCCACTTCCAGTCCATCGCGACCACCTGCACGCGCAGCGGCTGATAATCCGCCTCGATCGGCGTGTTCTTGGAAATGCGATCCAGCGGGCGATAGGGGTCCAGAAGGTGCGTGCCGACCCAGGTCAGCGCGCCCAGACAGATGATGATCAAAAGCGGCGCGGCCCAGATGATCAGTTCCAGCCGGGTGGAGTGGTGGAACTTGGGATCGTATTCCGCGTCCTGATTCGAGGCGCGGTATTTCCAGGCGATGTAGATGACCAGCGCGATCACCGGAATGATGATCAACAGCATCAGAAGCGTCGAGATCACCAGCACATCACGCTGCTGGGCGGCGACGTCACCGGCGGGGGCGAGCACGACGGGCTTGCACGCGGCGATAAGAAGAAGGGGCGCCAATGCGGCGAGACGGAGGCTTTTCACGGCGAATCCATTCGAAATGGTCGGACTTGCGGCCGAGGTGGCGTTTCGTGGGTTCCCCGATAATACCGAACCCCATGATGCAACATTGGACAATTTGCCCAATCCAAAGTCTAGTCTATTACAGGCAGACAGCAAACTGACCAATCGAATGGAGTGAGCCCCGTGAGCATCCCTGCATCAACCACGGCAGAGCAGGACGCCCGCCGCCTGCATTCAGACGGCCACGGGGGGCATGAAAGCGATCCCGGCGAGATGGCGATCGGCGTCATCATCGGCCGCACGGCCGAATTCTTCGACTTCTTCGTCTTTTCCATGGCCTGCGTGCTGGTGTTTCCCGCGCGCCTGTTCCCCTTCGCCGATGCGGTGACGGGAACGCTGTATTCCTTTGCCATCCTGGGTCTGGCCTTCGTGGCGCGTCCCTTCGGATCGCTGTTCTTCCACTGGGTGGACCGCACCTATGGCCGGTCGGCCAAGCTGACGCTGGCGCTTTTGATGCTGGGCACGTCCACGGTGTTCATCGGCCTCATCCCCACCTACGACGTCCTGGGGGCCTGGGCCATCGGCATCCTGATCGTCTTCCGTCTGGCACAGGGCTTCGCCCTGGGCGGCACATGGGACGGCCTCGCCTCGCTTCTGGCCCTCAGCGCGCCCGAGCATAAGCGCGGCTGGTATGCGATGATCCCGCAACTGGGTGCGCCCATCGCGCTGGTCGTGGTGACGGCGCTGTTCATCTACCTCATCTCGTCGATGTCGGCGGTCGATTTCTACGACTGGGGCTGGCGCTATCCGTTCTTCGTCGCCTTCTCGATCAACGTGGTGGCCCTGTTCGCCCGCCTGCGTCTGGTGGCGACCCCGGAATACGAAGAGCTGTTCAAGCAGAACGAACTCATGCCCTCCAGTCTGCGCACCACCTGTCGGGTCGAGGGGCGGCACATGCTGGTCGGCATCTTCACCCCGCTGGCAAGCTTTGCGCTGTTCCACATGATGACGGTGTTCCCGCTGGGGTATGTCTTCCTGTTCACCGAAAACACGCCGACCAGCTTCCTGACCACGCTTCTGGTCGGGTCGATCGTGGGGCTGGCCGCCACCGCCGCGTCGGGCATCCTGTCGGATCGCATCGGACGTCGGAAGCTGCTGGCAGCGTCCACGGTCGGGATCGCCGTCTTCGCCATTCTGGGGCCGGTGATGCTGGGCCTCGGCGGGGCGGGACAGTCGCTCTATGTCATGTTGGGCTTCGTCCTTCTGGGTCTCAGCTTCGGGCAGGCCTCGGGCGCCGTCGCCTCCAGCTTCAGCAACGTCAACCGGTATACCGCGTCGTCCTTCACGTCGGACATCGCCTGGGTGCTGGGCGCGGGCTTCGCACCGCTGATCGCGCTTTATCTGGCCTCGCAACTGGGCCTGTGGGCCGCCGGGCTCTACCTTCTGTCGGGGGCCGTCTGCACGCTGGTCGCGCTGCGGGTGAACCGGATGATGGGGGGCCTGGGTCGCGCCTGACCCCTTCCCCGGTCCGAACGCAGAAGGCCCCGCATTGCGGGGCCTTTTTTATTGCGGATCGCTGCGGGGATGCGCACGGATGATCGGAAATGAAAAAGGGCGCACCGACGGCGCGCCCTTGATTCTCGCGGTCCAGACCGTCGGGATGCCCCCGGACGATCCCCGGCCTCAGGTCCGCAGAAGATGTTCGACGATCATCTCCGCCGCATCTTCCGGCGTCATCTCCACGGTGTTGACGGTGATCTCGGGGGCCTCCGGTGCCTCATAGGGGCTGTCGATCCCGGTGAAGTTCTTCAACTGCCCGGCCCGCGCCTTCTTGTAGAGCCCCTTCACGTCGCGGCCTTCGGCCACATCCAGCGGGGTGTTGACGAAGACCTCCACGAACTCGCCATCCTCCATCAGGTCGCGCACCATGCGGCGTTCGGATTGGAACGGGCTGATGAAGGCCGTCAGCACGATCAGGCCGGCATCGGTCATCAGGCGCGCCACCTCGCCCACGCGGCGGATGTTCTCCACCCGGTCGGCGTCGGTGAAGCCCAGATCGCGGTTCAGGCCGTGGCGCACGTTGTCGCCGTCCAGCAGGAACGAATGCCGCCCCATCGAATGCAGCTTCTTCTCCACCAGGTTGGCAATGGTCGATTTGCCCGAGCCCGACAGGCCGGTGAACCAGACGACCCGCGCCTTCTGCCCCTTCTGGCCCGCATGGGCGGTGCGGTCGATGTCCACCGCCTGCCAGTGGATGTTCTGCGACCGGCGCAGGGCGAAATGGATCAGGCCCGCCGCCACCGTGGCGTTGGTCATCCGGTCGATCAGGATGAACCCGCCCAAGGCGCGGTCGTCCTCATAGCTTTCGAACACAAGCGGACGGTCGGTGGAGATGTTGCACACCCCGATCGCGTTCAGCTTCAACGTGCGCGAGGCCAGATGTTCGGCCGTGTTGACGTTCACCTCGTATTTCGGCTCGGTGATCGTGGCGGTGACCGACTGGCTGCCCAGTTGCAGGATATAGGACCGGCCCGGAAGCATCTCCGCCTCGTCCATCCAGATCAGCGTCGTCTCGAACTGGTCGGCCACCTCGGGCGGCGCGTCGGCGATGGAGATGACGTTCCCGCGCGAACAGTCGATCTCGTCATTCAGGGTCAGGGTGATCGCCTGCCCTGCCACCGCGCGGTCCAGATCCCCGTCATAGGTGACGATGGATTTCACGGTCGAGGTCTTGCCCGACGGCACGACCCGAACCGCATCGCCCGGCCGCACCGTGCCCGCGGCGATGGTGCCGGAGAACCCGCGGAAATCGAGGTTGGGGCGGTTCACCCATTGCACCGGCAGGCGGAACGGACGCTCGGCCGCGCCGCTGTCGGACAGCGGCACCTCCTCCAGATGGGCCATCAGGGTCGGGCCGTAATACCAGTCCATATGCGCCGAACGGTCGACGATGTTGTCGCCCTTCAGGCCGGAAATCGGAATGACCTTGAAATCCTTGATGCCGATGGAGGTGGCGAATTCGCGGTATTCGGCGACGATCTCATCGAACCGCGCCTCGGAATAGCCCACAAGGTCCATCTTGTTGATCGCCAGCACGACATTCGGAATGCCCAGCAGGTTCACGATGTAGCTGTGCCGCCGCGTCTGGGTCAGAACCCCCTGCCGCGCGTCGATCAGGATCACGGCCAGATCGGCGGTGGAGGCGCCGGTCACCATGTTGCGGGTGTATTGCTCGTGCCCCGGCGTGTCGGCCACGATGAACTTGCGCTTGTCGGTGGCAAAGAAGCGATAGGCGACGTCGATGGTGATGCCCTGCTCACGCTCGGCGGCCAGACCGTCCACCAGAAGGGCGAAGTCGATCTCCTGCCCCTGGGTGCCCACGGCCTTCGAATCCTTGGACAGCGTCGCCAACTGATCCTCGAAGATCATCTTGCTGTCATACAGCAACCGGCCGATCAGCGTCGATTTGCCGTCATCCACCGATCCGCAGGTGATGAAGCGCAGCATCGTCTTGTGCTGGTGCTTGTCCAGATAGGCGTCGATGTCCTCGGCGATCAGCGCGTCGACCTTGTATTCGTGCGACTGTTCGGACATCAGAAATACCCTTCCTGCTTTTTCTTTTCCATCGAGGCGGCGCTGTCATGGTCGATCGCCCGCCCCTGCCGTTCCGACGTGGTCGTCAGCAGCATTTCCTGAATGACCTCGGACAGGGTCGCGGCCTCCGACTCCACCGCCCCCGTCAGGGGATAGCAGCCCAGCGTGCGGAAGCGGATGGACCGCATCTCCGGCTCCTCGCCGCTGCGCAGGGGGAAGCGGTCGTCATCGACCATGATCAAAAGGCCGTCACGCTCCACCACCGGACGCGGGGCGGAGAAATAGAGCGGCACGATCTCGATCCCTTCCAGCTGGATGTATTGCCAGATGTCCAGCTCGGTCCAGTTCGACAGCGGGAAGACGCGGATCGATTCGCCCTTGGCCTTGCGCGCGTTGTAGGCGTTCCACAGTTCGGGCCGCTGGTTTTTCGGATCCCAGCGGTGATTGGCGCTGCGGAATGAGAACACGCGCTCCTTGGCGCGGGACTTCTCCTCGTCGCGGCGCGCGCCGCCGAAGGCCGCATCGAAGCCGTAATGCGTCAGCGCCTGCTTCAGCCCGTCGGTCTTCCACATATCGGTGTGCAACGACCCATGGTCGAAGGGGTTGATGCCCTTTTCCATCGCCTCGGGGTTGTGATGCACCAGAAGCTGCATCCCCGCATCCGCCGCCGCCTTGTCGCGCAACTGATACATCGCCTGGAATTTCCAGGTGGTGTCCACATGCAAAAGCGGGAAGGGCGGGGGCGAGGGATAGAACGCCTTCTTCGCCAGGTGCAACATGCAGGCCGAATCCTTGCCCACGGAATAAAGCATGACCGGATTGGTCGCCGTGGACACCACCTCGCGCATGATGTGGATGCTCTCGGCCTCCAGCCGCTGCAGGTGGGTCAATTGCCGGTCATCAAGTGCCATGAGATGCCTTCCGAAAGCTGTCATTTGGATGCGCCGTTCCCCGGCATCCTTGTCGTGCCACGGCTGCAACGCAACCGAAAGATGCCTTCGTCAAAAAAAATCGGGGTCCTGTTTTGCCGCACGGGCAAAATATCGGCGGCGCTGTGCGATCCGCGGCGGAACGGTGTTCCTACTCCTCGGCCATCACCGAAAGAAACGCCGCCCCGAACCGGTCCAGACGCGCGGCACCCAAGGTGCCCGCACGGTCCAGATCGGTCAGGGTGCGGGGCCGCGCCTCGGCGATCTTGCGCAGGGCGCTGGTGGACAGGCTCATCGGTTTCTCCGTCCCATCCTCGCCGCGCATCAGGCGCAGGTGGACGTCGGTCAGCCGGTCGAAAATCTCGCCCGCCTCGCGCCCGGCCAGACGGCGGCGCTGGGGATGCATCGTCTCCGCCGCGCCGTTGATCACTTCCAGAAAGGCCGCGCCATAGCTGTCGAGCTTCTTGGCCCCCACGCCGCTGATCCGCGCCATGGCGTCCAGACCGGCGGGCCGCGTCTCCGCCATCTCGGCCAGCGTCCGATCGGTGAAGATGACATAGGCGGGAACGTTCTGCGCCTCGGCCAGCGCGCGTCGCTTGGCCTTCAGCGCGGACATCAGGGGCGCATCCTCGTCCCGCACAAGCGTTTTGGCCACCGTGCGGGTCGTCGCGCGGTCCACCGTGTCCTGCCGCAGGGTGATATCCGCCTCGCCCCGCAGGATGGGAAGGGCGTCGTCGGTCATCCGCAGCGCGCCGTGGCGTTCGGGGTCGGGGCGCACCAGATCGCGGCCCATCATCTGCCGGAACACCGCCCCCCAGGCGGGCTTGGACAGATCGCGCCCCACGGCAAAGGTCGGCAGCGCGTCATGGCCCCGGTCGCGCACCTTTTCCGTCGCCTGTCCGGTCAGGATGTCGATCAGATGGCCGGTCCCGAACCGCTCTCCGGTCCGCAGGATGGCCGACAGCGCCTTGCGTACCGCATCGGTCGCATTGAACAGCGTGGGCGGGCGGGCGCAGAGGTCGCAATTGCCGCAAGGCGCGCTGGCCTCCCCGAAATAGCCCAGAAGCACCTGACGGCGGCAGGCCACCGCCTCGGCCAGCCCCAGAAGCGCGTTCAGGCGGGCGTGATCGGCGGCGCGACGTTCGGGGGGCGCGGGGCTTTCGTCGATCTGGCTGCGGCGCAGACGGATGTCGTCGGGGCCGTAAAGGGTCAGCGTGTCCGCCGCCGCCCCGTCCCGCCCCGCGCGCCCGATCTCCTGATAATAGCCTTCGATGGTTTTCGGCAGATCGGCATGGGCGACCCAGCGGATGTCGGGCTTGTCCACCCCCATGCCGAAGGCCACGGTGGCCACGACGATCAGCCCGTCCTCGCGTTTGAACCGCGTTTCCACCATGCGGCGTTCGTCCGGGTCCATTCCGCCGTGATAGAAGGCGGCGCTGTGCCCCGCCTCCTCCAACGCGCGGGCCAGCGTTTCGGTCTTGGCCCGCGTGGCGGCATAGACGATGCCCGACAGCCCCTTGCGCCGCGCGGCATAATCGAGGATCTGGCGGCGCGGACTGTCCTTGACGGCAAAGGCCAGATGGATGTTCGGACGGTCGAACCCGCGCAGGAACGTCTCCGGCGGCTCGCCCGCGAACAGGCGCTGGACGATCTCGGCCCGCGTCTCTTCATCCGCCGTGGCGGTGAAGGCGGCCAGCGGCACGTCCAGCACGCGGCGCAGGTTGCCGATCTTCAGGTAATCGGGGCGGAAATCGTGGCCCCACTGGCTGACGCAATGCGCCTCGTCCACCGCGATCAGGCTGACCCCCACGCGGCGCAGCAGGCTTTCGGCCACGCCCAGCCGTTCAGGCGCCATATAGAGAAGCTTCAGCGTTCCCGCATCCAGCGCGGCGAAGACCTCCTCGTTCTCCTCCTCGCTGTTGGCCGAGGTCAGCGCCCCCGCCTCCACCCCCACCTCGCGCAGGCCCCGCACCTGATCCCGCATCAGCGCGATCAGGGGGGAGACGACGACCGTCACCCCCTCGCGGCACAAGGCGGGCAGCTGGAAACACAGCGACTTGCCCCCGCCCGTCGGCATGATGGCCAGCGTGTTGCGCCCCGCCATGACCGCCTCCACGATCTCCGCCTGTCCGGGGCGGAAATCGTCAAAGCCGAAAACCTCGCGCAGCGTGGAGTGCAGGTCGCTCATGGGATCAGTAGAACGCGCCCGCGTTGTTCACGAGGATGATCCGCAGCGCATAGACCGCCAGAAGCGCCACCAGCGGCGCAAGGTCCAGGCCCCCCATCTGCGGCAGCACACGGCGGATGCGGCCGTAAACCGGCTCCAGCAGGCGGTTCAGCCCGTCCCAGATCTGATAGACGATGGGCTGGCGCAGGTTCAGGACCTGAAAGTTGATCAGCCAGCTCATGATCACATGGGCAAGGATGATGAACTGGACGACCCCGAGGATCAGGAGGAGGATTTGAAGAAGCGAATACATTCCGATGTCCATAAGGGGCGTGCCCGACAGACCTAAGCAATCGCCACGCCGCGCACAACCGTTCTGGTGCCGCACCCCTTGCCCAAAGGGCGTCTTTCGCGCCACATGCAGGCAAACAGAGGGGCGGGACATGCGGCGACGGATCTGGGGCTGGTATTTCTTCGACTGGGCCAGCCAGCCCTTCAGCACGCTTCTGATGACGTTCATCTTCGCCCCCTATATCGCGCGCATTCTGGGCGACGGGGCCACGGCCCAGACCGTCTGGGGCTATGGGCTGGCCGTCACGGGGGCGATCATCGCCGTGGCCTCGCCGCTTCTGGGGGCGGTGGCGGACCGGGCGGGGGGGCATATGCGGTTCCTCGTGGTGTTTTCCGTCATGTATGTCGCGGGGTCCTGGGGGCTGTGGTGGGCCGCGCCGGACGATCCGCGCCTGATCTGGACGCTGGTCTGTTTCGGCATCGGCATGATCGGGATGGAGCTGGCGACAGTCTTCACCAACGCGCTTCTGCCCGGCCTTGCGGGGCGCGCGGAGATGGGGCGCATCTCCGGCAGCGGCTGGGCCTTCGGCTATCTGGGTGGTCTGGTCGCCTTGATGCTGATGCTGCTGGTGTTCCAGACCGCCGATCCGCCCTTCGGCCTCGATCCCGCGGCCGAGGAGGGGACGCGCGTCGCAGGCCCCCTGACCGCCATCTGGTATCTGGTGTTCATGATCCCGTTCTTCGCCTTCGTTCGGGGGGGCGCCGCGCCGCAAGGGCCGATCGGACCCGCCCTGCGGCAGGCCTGGCCCGACCTGCGCGCCAGCCTGTCCCGCCTGCCGGGGCAACGCTCGCTCGTGGCGTTCCTCGCGTCCTCCATGCTCTATCGCGACGCCTTGAACGGCATCTATGCCTTCGGGGGCATCTATGCCGTGGGGGTTCTGGGATGGGAGGTGCGGGATGTCGGCATCTTCGGCATCCTTGCCGCGCTGTCGGGGGCGGTCTTCGCGTGGATCGGCGGGCGGGCGGACAGCCGCTTCGGCCCGCGCCCCGTGATCGCCACCTGCCTGATCGCGCTGATCCTCGCCGCCGCCGCCGTGGTCGCCATCGGGCCGGGCACGGTGTTCGGTTTCGCGACCGACCTTGGCACGCCGCTGTTCTTCGCCCTTGGCGCGGTGATCGGTGCTGCGGGGGGCGCGGTGCAGGCCGCCAGCCGGACGATGGTGCTGGATCAGGCCGACCCCGCCCGCATGACCGAGGCGTTCGGGCTGTTCGCGCTGTCGGGCAAGGCCACGGCCTTCCTCGCCCCCCTGCTCATCGGCATCGCCACGCAGATCAGCGGATCGCAGCGGATCGGCATCGTGCCGGTCATCGCGCTCTTTCTTGGGGGGCTGATCCTGCTATGCTGGGTGAAACCGCACAGGGCCGCCCGATGATCCGCATCCTTCTTCTGACCTTCGCGCTGGCGCTGCCGGCGAACGCTCAGACCGCCGCACAGTATTTCGGGGCGGCGAAGACGCCGTCGGCCCAACGCCCCGCCCCCATCGGATTCTACAACCGGGGCTGCGGGGCGGGCATGGTCGCCCTGCCGGAAACCGGCCCGACATGGCAGGCGATGCGCCTGTCGCGCAACCGCAATTACGGCCAGCCGGAGATGATCGAATTCCTTCAGCAGCTGTCGGTCGCCGCGACCAGGATCGGCTGGCGGGGCCTTTATATCGGCGACATCAGCCAGCCGCGCGGGGGGCCCATGACCTCGGGCCATGCCAGCCATCAGATCGGGCTGGATGCCGACATCTGGATGCTGCCCCCCACCAGCCTGACGCTCAGCCGCGCGCAGCGTGAAAGCCTGTCCTCGATCTCGGTCCGGACCGAGGATCAGCGGTCGGTCAACCGCAACTGGACGCCGCAGCACCACGCCCTGCTGCAATCGGCGGCGATGGACAGCCGCGTGGACCGCATCTTCGTGGCCGCCGCCGTGAAGATCCAGATGTGCCGCACCGCCACACCCGCCGACACGCCATGGCTGCAGAAGATCCGCCCCATCGCCGGGCACAACACGCATTTCCACGTCCGGCTGGCCTGCCCGCGCGGGGCGCGGGGATGCACGCCCCAGACGCCCTCGGTCAACGAACTGTCCAAGGGCGGCAACGGCTGCGACGACACGCTGACCTGGTGGGTCACGGATTACCTGAACCCGCCGCGCAATGCGCCCGCCGGACCGCCCACCGCGCCGCATCCGCGCAGCTATACCCTTGCCGATCTGCCCGCCCAATGTATCGACGTCTTGCGCGCGCGCTGATCGGGGTTCCGCTGGTCGTCGCCGTCGCCGCCCTCGCCTCCTGGCAACTGCCGGCGGGCGGGCGGCACGCGGCAACCTGGTGGTGGTCCGAGGAGGATCCGAACTTCGGCGGTTTTTCCGGCATTCACGTGACGAAGGACGGGACGGGCTTCACCGCCGTAACCGACAAGGGTTTCTGGATGACGGGCCGGCTGCACCGCGACGGCCCGCGCCTGACGGGGGTGGAGACGGGCCCCCTGCGCCCGCTGCGGGGCGAGGATGGCGCGCCCCTGCCCGTGCCCCAGTCGGATGCCGAGGGGCTGCGCCTTGCCTCGGACGGCACCGCCTTCATCGCCTTCGAACAGCGCGTGGGCATCCGCCGCTATCCCACCATGGACGGCGTCCCCACCCGCCTGCCGAACGACCCGTTCCGCAATCTGCCGTTCAACGCCGGGCTGGAGTCGGTGGCGCTTCTGGACGGGCGTGTGGTGACCGTGCCCGAAGTGCCGCGCGACGACATCTTCACCGTCTGGATCCATGACCCCGACTGGACGCCGCTGTTCGAAATCCCCGCCCGCGGCATCTTCCGCATCAGCGACGCCGACATCTTCGAGGGGCATCTCTATATCCTTGAACGCGCCTTTCTGGGGGTGGCCTTTTCCAGCCGCGTGCGCCGCTTCGATCTGGACGGCGGGGGGGAGGTCACGCTGCTGACCACGCGCCCCGCGAAATTCGACAATCTGGAAGGCCTGTCCGTCTGGCGCGACGGGGACGAGACGGTCCTGACGATGATTTCGGATGACAATTTCATGCCCTTCGAACGCACCGAACTCGTTGAATACCGGTTTACCGATGCAAGTGTGACACAGCGATGAAATTTGCGGCACCCGACCCAAGAATTGTGGGAAGGGCGTTGACTTGCACTGCATCTGTGCCAACCTCCCAAGTATCGGCAACGCATTTGAAAGGAGGTGATCCAGTGTCTAGAGTGATATTGGAGAGAGGTGTCGGGACAGTTCGGAGGGTGACCAGCTAAGGGCAGCCCCTTGCGGACCACCACACGAATTGGGATGATCTCCTAACTGGCTCATCTCCTTGGATCTCGGAAAGGGTCGTCAGCCGTGACGGCCCTTTCTCTATTTTGACATGCTGCGCATCACCGACACCATCCTCATCGCCGATTGGGAACTGACCGAAACCTTCGTCCGGGCCTCGGGGCCCGGGGGGCAGAACGTCAACAAGGTCTCCACCGCGGTGGAACTGCGGTTCGAAGCGGCGCGGTCGCCGCATTTGCCCGACCCCGTGAAGGCACGATTGAAGCGGTTGGCCGGACGCCGCTGGACGCAGGAAGGCGCGCTGATCCTTCAGGTGGAGGAGACCCGCAGCCAGGCCCGCAACCGCGAGATCGCGCGCGAGCGTCTGGCCGACCTGATCCGGCAGGCGCTGGTCGCGCCCAAGCGGCGGATCGCCACCCGCCCCACCTTGGGCAGCCAGCGGCGGCGGCTGGCGGCAAAAGCCAACCGCGCCGGGGTCAAGGCCGGGCGCGGCAAGGTCGCGGATGACGACCTGACGTAAGGCCCCGCCGCGGGGGCGGGGCCGGAAGGATCAGCGGGATTCGACCACCGACAGGCCGCGCAGGATGTCCACGGCATAGGCCAGCTGGTAATCCTCCTGCCGCAGCCGGGCGGTTTCCTCCACCAGCGCGCGGTCGGCTTCCAGTTGCTGACGCTCCTCCTCGGTCATCGAATCGTTGGACAGGATGCCGCGCAGGCTGGATTCCGACCGAACAGAGGATCCGGTTTCGGCATCCTCGGGCGTGGTCTGCGGATCGACGCGGGGCTGTTCCACCACGATGTCGGGCGACACGCCCAGCGCCTGGATCGACCGGCCCGACGGCGTGTAATACCGCGCGGTGGTCAGACGCATCGCGCCTTCGTTGCGCACCGGCACCACGGTCTGGACCGACCCCTTGCCGAAGCTTTTCGTGCCCACGACGATGGCCCGCTTGTGATCCTGCAACGCCCCCGCCACGATTTCCGACGCCGAGGCCGAGCCCGCGTTGATCAGGACCACGATCGGCTTGCCCTCCGCCAGATCCCCCGGCACGGCGTTGTAGCGTTCGTTGTCCTGTTCGTTGCGCCCGCGGGTGGAGACGATCTCCCCCTGCTCCAGAAACGCGTCCGACACCTTGATCGCCTGCGTCAGCAGCCCGCCGGGGTTGTTGCGCAAATCCAGCACGATGCCGTTCACATTGTCCATCCCGCCCAGTTCCTCGACCCGCTTGGCCAGTTCGGCCTGCACCCCGGGATAGGTCTGATCGTTGAACGTCGTCACCCGCAACACGATCGTGTGGCCGCTGACCGTGCGCGACCGCACCGCCGTCACCTTGATCGTGTCGCGCACCAGGGACACGTCGAAGGGTTCGGTCTGCCCGTCGCGCACGATGGTGATCACGATTTCCGACCCGACCGGGCCGCGCATCTTCTCCACCGCCTGATCCAGCGGCAGGCCCTGAAGCGACTCGCCATCGACGGCGGTGATGAAGTCGCCCGGTTCGATGCCTGCGGCGGCGGCGGGCGTTTCGTCCATCGGCGTCACGACCTTGACGAAGCCGTCCTCGGTCGTGACCTCGATCCCCAGACCGCCGAATTCGCCGCGCGTCTGTTCCTGCATGTCGGAAAAATCGTCGGGCGGCAGATAGCTGGAATGCGGATCAAGCGAGGTGAGCATCCCGTTGATCGCGGCCTGGATCAGCTCCTTGCTGTCCACATCCTCGACATATTGCTGGCGAATGCGTTCGAACACATCGCCGAACAGATCCAGCTGTTCATAGACGGAACTGTCATGCTTCTGTTCCTGCGCGATCAGGGGCGCGGCCAGTTGGGTGGTGGCCAGAACCCCCGCCACGGTGCCGCCCAAAGCGGCCAGAACAAACTTTCTCATACGCGTCCTATCACCTTTCGGTCGCTGCGAACCACTGCGCGGGATCGACGGGCCCGCTGCCCTGCCGAAGTTCCACATACAGCGTTTCCGTTCCGCCCGCACCCGGCGGCGTGCCCGCCCGGCCCAGAAAATCCACCAGAGCCTGATCGCCGCCCGGCATCAAGCCCAAAGCGGCCCCGGCGGGCACCACCTCGCCCACCTCGCCATACAACGTCTCAAGCCCAGCAATCACCATCAGATACCCCGAGCCGGGCTCAAGGATCATCACATTTCCGTAGTTGGTCAGCGGCCCACGATAGCGGATGGTCGCGGCCATCGGTGCCGTCACCAGCGCGCCCGGCGCGGTGGCCAGGATGATTCCCGGACGACGCACACCCGCAGCGTCTGGCGCATCCGCCTTGCGCACCAGCGTGGCATGGGCCGGAAGCGGCAGGCTGCCCTTCAGATCGGCAAAACCGGGCGGCATCCCGTCGGGGTCCAGCCCGCCCGCGAATGCGTCCAGCGTGTCCGAGCTTTCAAGGATCGCCCGCAGCACCGACGGATCGTCGGTGAACCGGCGCGGCAGGTCCGTCCGGTCGGAAATCGCCTGCCCCAGCGCGGCGCGGGCATCCTGCGCCACGCGCAACCCCTCGGCCAGCGTGCCGGCGGTGCCGCGCTGCACCTCGGCCAGTTGCCGCAGTTCGGACAGGCGGGATTCGATACCGTCGGCTTCGGCCTGAAGGGCGGGGCCGACATCGGCCAGGATCATCCCCGTCCGCACCGTCGCCAGCGGCCCGCCCGGATGCAGCATCAGCATCGGGCCGGGATCGCTTTCCATCCGCGCCAGCGCGCCAAGGATATGGCCCAGATCCGCCCGCCGCGCGTCCTGCTGCGCGCGCAGATCGGCCTCGCGCGCGGCGACCTGCCGCAGGCTTTCGCGCAGGGCCGCAAGCCCGTCCTCATAGGCGCCGATGGTACGGGTCAGGGCGGCCACGCGGTCCCGCCCCTCGCGCGCCGATTGCATGTCGCTGACCGCCTTGCGCAAGGTCGCCGCCGCCTGCTGCGCCTGTTCGGCCGGGCCCGCCGCAAAGGCGGGGGCGGCCATCAGCGCCATCAGGACGGCGGCGCGGATCATGCGATCAGGCTCTTTCCGGTCATCTCCGCCGGTTGCGGCAGGCCCATCAGTTGCAGCAGCGTGGGTGCCACATCGGCCAGCCGCCCGTCCTGCAAGCGCGCCCCCGCCGCCCCGCCGACCAGAATCGCGGGAACGAGGTTCGTCGTATGCGCGGTGTGCGGCCCGCCGGTGACCGGATCGACCATCGTTTCGCAATTGCCGTGATCGGCGATGACCAGCATCGCGCCGCCCGCCTCCTCCAGCGCGGCCACGGCCTGACCAAGGCCGGTATCCACCGCCTCGCACGCGGCCATCGCCGCCTCGAGGATGCCGGTATGGCCCACCATGTCGGGGTTCGCGAAATTCACCACGATCAGGTCATAGCCGTGCCGGATCGCGCCCACCAGTTGCGCGGCCACCTCCGGTTCGGACATTTCGGGTTGCAGGTCATAGGTCGCGACCTTGGGGGATTTCGGCATGAAGCGGTCTTCCTCCGCGAAGGGCTGCTCCCGCCCGCCGTTGAGGAAGAAGGTGACGTGGGGATATTTCTCCGTCTCGGCCAGCCGGAACTGCGTCCGGCCCTGCGCCGCCACCCATTCGCCCAGCGTGTTGACGATGGCCCGCTTGGGAAAGACCGAGGTCATGTAGGCGTCATGCGCCGTGGAATAATCGACCATACCCAGCATCGACGACCACGCCACCCCGCGCCGTTCGGCGGCGGTGAAATCAGTATCGCCCAGCGCCGACAGGATTTCCCGCGCGCGGTCGGCGCGGAAGTTCAGGCAGAACAGCCCATCGCCGTCCCGCGCCCCCGCATAGCCGTCGATGACGGTGGGTCGGATGAATTCGTCCGTCTCACCCTTGGCATAGGCGGCCTCGATCGCCTCCGTCGCGGATCCGGCCATCTGCCCCTGCCCATCGACGATGGCGGCCTGCGCCAGCATCACCCGGTCCCAGCGGGTGTCCCGGTCCATCGCGTAATACCGGCCCGACACCGTGCCGATCCGCACGCCGTGGGGCAGCTTGTCCTCCACCGCCTTCAGGAAGGTCAGCGCCGAGGACGGCGCCACGTCCCGCCCGTCGGTGATCGCGTGGATCACCACCGGCAGGCCCGCCTCGGCCAGCGCGCGGGCCGCCGCCAGCAGATGCAGGATATGCCCGTGCACCCCCCCGTCCGAGATGACGCCCATCAGATGCGCCGCCCCACCTGCCGCGCGGACCTTGGCGATGAAGTCGCCCAGCGCGGGATTGGTGAAGAAGGTCCCATCCTCGATCGCAAGGTCGATCTGGCCCAGATCCATCGCCACGACGCGGCCCGCGCCGATATTGGTGTGCCCGACCTCGGAATTGCCCATCTGCCCTTTCGGCAGGCCCACATCGGGGCCAAAGGTCACCAGCGTGGAATGCGGACAGGTGGCCATCAGCCGGTCCATCGTGGGTGTGTTCGCCAGCGCGGGGGCATTGGCCTCCCGCCCCTCGCGCAGGCCCCAGCCGTCAAGGATGCACAATACGACGGGTTTGGGGGGCATGGCACTCTCCTTCTTTACGACGGTTTTAGGGCGCGCCGCGCCGTGCCGCAACCGTCAGGCGCGCTGGCGCTGGCGCATACGGAACCGCGCGCGATCCTCGTCGGTGTATTCGCCGATGCAGCGGGGGCAGGCGACCCCGTCCTCGTAATCGGAATGCGCGCGGGCCGCCGCGTCCACCGGGCGGCCGCAGGCGTGGCACATGCCGTAATCGCCCTGCACCAGCCCATGCCCGACCGAGACGCGTTTGTCGAAGACATAGCATTCGCCCTGCCACAGGCTGTCGTCCTGCGGCACCTCCTCAAGGTATTTCAGGATACCGCCCTTCAGGTGGAACACATCCTCCACCCCCTGCCCCAGCAGATAATTCGTCGATTTCTCGCACCGGATCCCGCCGGTGCAGAACATCGCCACACGCTTGCCGGCGAACCGGTCCTTGTTCTGCGCCCACCATTCGGGAAACTCGCCGAACGAGGACGTGTCGGGATCGACCGCGCCCTGAAACGTGCCGATCTCCACCTCGTAATCGTTGCGGGTGTCGATCACCACGACGTCGGGCTGGCGGATCAGGTCGTTCCAGTCCCGCGCCTCCACGTAATGGCCCACGCGGGCGCGGGGATCGACGTCGGGCTGGCCCATCGTCACGATCTCGCGCTTCAGGCGCACCTTCAGCCGGTCGAAGGGCATGTCGCGTGCGGTGCTTTCCTTCCACTCCAGATCGGCACATCCGGGCAGGGCGCGAAGGGCGGCCAGCACGGCATCGATGCCTGCGCGGGACCCGGCAATGGTGCCGTTGATCCCCTCGGGGGCGATCAGAAGCGATCCGCGCACGCCCGCGCCCTCCGCCACCTGCCGCAGGGGCGGGATCAGCGCGGCGGGGTCGGGGAATCGGGTGAAATGATAAAGCGCGGCTACGATATGCATGTCCGCCAGATGCGCCGAAGGCGGCGGAAAATCAAGTGTCGGCATTGACGGGCGGACCGCACCCCCCTACGCATCAACGGCCTGAGGAGGGATGGGCCATGGACGCACTGATCGTGATCGACGTGCAGAACGATTTCTGCCCCGGCGGCGCCTTGGCCGTGACAGGGGGCGATCGGGTCATCCCCCGCATCAATGCCGCGATGGACCGGTTCGATGCGACCGTGCTGACGCAGGACTGGCATCCGCAGGATCATTCCAGCTTTGCCGATGTCGCCGGTGCCGCGCCGTTTTCCACCGTGCCCATGCCCTACGGCCCCCAGACGCTGTGGCCCCGCCACTGCGTGCAGGGAACGGCGGGGGCGGCGTTCCATCCCGACCTGCGAACCGATGCCGACATCATCCTGCGCAAGGGTATGCGGGTCGGCATCGACAGCTATTCCGCGTTTTTCGAGAATGACCGGACCACCGCCACCGGCCTTGCGGGATACCTGCGGGATCGCGGGGTGACGGCGGTCACGCTGACGGGGCTGGCCACGGATTACTGCGTCGCATGGTCGGCGCTGGACGCCGCGCGTCTGGGCTTTGCCGCGACGGTGGACATGGCCGCCTGCCGCGCGATCGATCTGGACGGCTCGTTGGACCGTGCCGTGGCCGAAATGCGCGCCGCGGGCGTGACGTTGGAGGGATAGATGGCCGATATCGCCACACGGGTTCACAACCACAAATGGAAGATCGACCCGATCGTCCGGTCGTTGATCGACACCGATTTCTACAAGCTTCTGATGTGCCAGTCGATCTTTCGCAACCGGCCCGACACGCAGGTGCGATTCCAGATCATCAACCGCACCTCCTCGGTCCGGCTGGCCGATCTGATCGACGAGGGGGAGCTGCGCCAGCAACTGGACCACGTCCGCAGCCTGCGCCTGACCCGGGGGGAATCGACCTATCTGCGCGGCAACACCTTTTACGGCAAACGCCAGATGTTCCGCCCCGATTTCATGGAGTGGTTCGAGAACCTCCAGCTTCCGCCCTATCACCTTGAAAAGAAGGACGGCCAATACGAGCTGACCTTCGAGGGCACCTGGCCCGAGGTCATGCTGTGGGAGATTCCGGCGCTGGCGGTCATGGTCGAACTGCGGTCCCGCGCGGTTCTGGAACGCATGGGACGGTTCGAGATTCAGGTCCTCTATGCCCGCGCGATGACCAAGCTGTGGGAGAAGATCGAGCGGCTGCGCGCCATTCCCGATCTGAAGATCGCCGACTTCGGCACCCGCCGCCGCCATTCCTTCCTGTGGCAGGACTGGTGCGTGCAGGCGATGCAGGAGGGCTTGGGCACCGCGTTCACCGGCACGTCGAACTGCCTGATCGCCATGCGGCGCGAGGTGGAGGCGATCGGCACCAACGCCCACGAACTGCCCATGGTCTATGCCGCGCTGGCCGAAACCGACGCCGAACTGGCCCAGGCCCCCTACAAGGTCATGGCCGACTGGCACGAAGAGCATGACGGCAACCTGCGCGTCATGCTGCCCGACACCTTCGGGTCCGAAGGGTTCCTGAAACGCGCGCCCGACTGGCTGACCACATGGACCGGCGTGCGGATCGACAGCGGCGATCCCGCGACCGGGGCCGAACGTGCGATTCGCTGGTGGCAGGACCGGGGCGAGGATCCGCGCGACAAGCTGATCGTCTTTTCCGACGGGCTGGATGTGGACAAGATCGAGGATCTGCACGCGCGGTTCAAGGGCCGGGTCAAGACCTCGTTCGGCTGGGGGACGATGCTGACCAACGATTTCCGCGGGCTGGTGCCGGACGGCGCGCTGGACCCGTTCAGCCTGGTCTGCAAGGCCATTTCGGCCAATGGCCGCCCCACGGTGAAACTGTCCGACAATCCGCTGAAGGCCATCGGCCCGGCGGAGGAGATCGCCCGCTACAAACGCGTGTTCGAGGTGGGCGAACAGGCCCCGATGAAGGTGACCGTATGACCGATCTTCCCTATCGCCCCTGCGTCGGCGTGGTCCTGATCAATGCCGACGGGCTGATCTTTACCGGCCGGCGGTTGGACAGCACCTCGGCCGCGTGGCAGATGCCGCAGGGTGGGATCGACCAGGGTGAAAACCCCCGCGACGCCGCCTTGCGCGAATTGTGGGAAGAAACCGGCGTTACCGCCGATCAGGTGGAGGTGGTGGCCGGGACCGACGATTGGGTCACCTACGACCTGCCGCCCGAGTTGCTGGGAAAGGTCTGGGGCGGCAGATATCGTGGGCAGCGGCAGAAATGGTTCCTGATGCGGTTTCACGGCACCGACGACCGGATCCGTATTGACAGCGACCATCCCGAATTCTCCGAATGGCGGTGGATGCGGGCCGACGCGATGATCGAGGCGATCGTCCCCTTCAAGCGCGCGGTCTATGACACGGTGGTGGCGCAGTTCCGCCCATACCTCGCCTGAGACGGGACAGAGGCTATCTACTCCTGAAAGGAGAATGAGATGAAACAGCTTCTGATCCCGGTTCTGGCCCTGCCCTTTCTGGCCGGCTGCATGGAGACCGCCGAAGAGCGCCCGATGGACGAGGTGCCGCAACAGACCACGCTGGCGGACGGCACCCGGCAATACGCCTTTCGCAACGGCTGCGTCGTGATCCTGGAACCGACGGCGGCGGTGCTGGTCCGGGAAGGCGCGCAATGCGAATTGCACCATCGCGACATCGCCCTCCTCTACGCCTCGGGCGACTGAGGTTTTTCGGCACGGGGGGCGTGTGAAACGCCCGTTCCGCGCAGGGCGGCGAAAACGGGCAATGCGCCTTTTTTCGCCGCGCCGCCCTTTTCTTGGGCCGGGGCGTGGGTATCATCCCCCAAACCCGAAAGGCCCATCTTCCCGAACCGACGGAGAACCCATGTCTATCCGCATCAACGACATCGCCCCCGATTTCACCGCCCAGTCCACGGCGGGCGAGATTCGGTTCCACGACTGGCTGGGCGACAGCTATGCCATCGTCTTCAGCCATCCGCGCGATTTTACCCCCGTCTGCACGACGGAATTCGGCGCGGTGGCGCAGTTGGCCCCCGAATTCGCCAAGCGCAACACCAAGGTCATCGGCGTGTCGGTGGACACGGTGGACGAACACCAGAAATGGAAGCGCGACATCGAGGCCTTTGCCCAAAGCCCGGCCGATTTCCCGATCATCGACGACACGTCGCTGACGGTGTCCAAGGCCTATGACATGCTGCCCGCGGAATACTACACCCCCACGGAAGGGCGCACGCCCGCCCACACCGCCACCGTCCGCACCGTCTATCTGATCGGGCCGGACAAGAAGGTGCGGCTGACGATCTCCTATCCCATGTCGGTGGGGCGCAACTTCGCCGAAATCCTCCGCGCGCTGGACGCGGTGCAGGCGACCGACGGCGTCCCCATCGCCACCCCCGCCAACTGGCAGCCGGGGCAGGACGTGATCGTGGCACTCAGCCTGAACGACGATCAGGCCAAGGAGCGGTTCGGCGATCTGGACGTGAAACTGCCCTATCTGCGGTTTGCCAAGCAGCCCTGACTTGCAACCCCCCTTGGCTTGGCGCAGGCTGCGCGCCAAGTCCAAGGAGGATCCGATGACCGACACGCTGTTCCCGCAAAAGACCTATCCCACCCTGCCCGTGAAGGGCGAGACGGCGGCCTATCCCGTCCATCGCATCTTCTGCGTCGGCCAGAATTATGCCGACCACGCCAAGGAAGTCGGGTCGTCCGTCGATACCGAAGCGCCGTTCTTCTTTCTGAAGGACGCCTCCGCCCTTGTGCCGTCGGGCACCGATGTCGCCTATGCGCTGGGCACCGAGAACCTGCATTACGAGATCGAACTGGTGCTGGCGCTGGGCCAGCCGCTGTTCAACGCGTCCGAGGAGGAGGCCGCCCGCGCCATCTACGGCTATGCCGTGGGGTTGGACATGACGCGCCGCGATCTGCAGGCGGTGGCCAAGAAGAAAGGCCGCCCGTGGGATTTCGCCAAGAACTTCGAGGAATCGGCCATCATCGCCCCCCTGACCCGCGCGGGCGACATGGACGCGCTGGGCGATCAGCGCATCTGGCTGACGCTGGACGGCGATGTGCGGCAGGACGGCAAGCTGTCGGACATGGCGCGCGGCCCGGCCGAGGTTCTGAGCTATCTTTCGCGTTTTTACCGCCTGCAACCGGGCGATCTGGTGATGACCGGAACCCCGGCGGGCATCGGCGCCGTCGTGGCCGGCAGCAAGGTCGAAGGCGGCGTGGACGGCCTTGACCCCGTGCGCGTGACGTTCACGGACTGACGGCTTCCTTGCGAAACACGTCCGGACGGCTTAGCTGGTGTCAACCGCAGCCGCCCGGACCTGTCCCATGACCCTTCACTTGCATCAGAATGACCTGCCCGACGGGCTGACCCTTGGCGCGATCGTCGCCATCGATACCGAAACCATGGGCCTCGACCCCCGGCGCGACCGGCTGTGCGTGGTGCAGTTGTCGGCAGGCGACGGGGACGCGCATCTGGTGCAGATCGCCAAGGGCCAGACGAGCGCCCCCAACCTGGAACGTCTGCTGACCGATCCGGCGGTGGTCAAACTGTTCCATTTCGGACGTTTCGACATCGCGGCGCTCCACAACGCCTTCGGCGTGACGACCGCGCCCGTGTGGTGCACCAAGATCGCGTCGAAGATGATCCGCACCTTCACCGATCGTCACGGGCTGAAATACCTGCTGGCCGAACTGGTGGGGGTGGACGTGTCGAAACAGCAGCAGACCTCCGATTGGGGGGCCGGGGTGCTGACGGACGCGCAGATGGAATATGCGGCGTCGGACGTTCTTTACCTTCACGCGCTGAAAACCGCGCTGGAGGAACGGCTGATCCGCGAGGACCGCATGGCGCTGGCGCAAAGCTGCTTCGATTTCCTGCCCACCCGCGCGAAACTCGATCTGATGGGATGGAATGAGCCGAATGACATCTTCCACCACTGATTATCTTGCCACCGCCCGCCGCGTGATCGGGATCGAGGCGCAGGCGCTGGTGGCGCTTGAAGGCGCGCTGGATGACGGCTTTGCCCGGGCGGTGGACCTGATCCTGGGGGCCAAGGGGCGCGTCATCGTGTCGGGCATGGGCAAATCCGGCCATGTCGGGCGCAAGATCGCGGCCACCTTCGCCTCTACCGGGACACCCGCGCATTTCGTGCATCCGGCGGAAGCCAGCCACGGCGATCTGGGCATGATCACCGATCAGGACGTGGTGCTGGTCCTGTCCAATTCGGGCGAGACGCCGGAGCTGGCCGATCTGGTGGCCCATACCCGCCGGTTTTCCATCCCGATGATCGGCGTCGCCTCGCGCCCGCAATCGACCTTGCTGCGGCAGGCGGATGTGGCGCTGGTGCTGCCGCAGGTGCCCGAGGCCTGTGGCACGGGCGTGGTGCCCACCACCTCCACCACCATGACGCTGGCCTTGGGCGACGCGCTGGCGCTGGCCCTGATGGAACATCGCCGCTTCACGCCCGAACAGTTCCGCATCTTTCATCCGGGCGGCAAGCTGGGGGCCCGCCTGTCGCGCGTGGCCGACCTAATGCACACCGACCTGCCGCTGGTGGCCGCCGACCTGCCCATGTCCGAGGCGCTGCTGGTCATGAGCGGGAAGGGCTACGGCACGCTTGGCGTGCTGGACGGCGACCGTCTGGCGGGCATCGTCACCGATGGCGACCTGCGCCGTCACATGCAGGGCCTGCTGACCCATACGGCGGCCGAGGTGATGACCCCCGACCCCCGCACCATCGGCCCCGACGCGCTGGCCGAAAAGGCCGTGGCGGTGATGCAGGACCGCAAGATCACCGCCCTGTTCGTGGTGGAGAACGACCGTCCCGTGGGTCTGATCCATATCCACGATTGCCTGCGCGCCGGGGTGGCCTGACATGGCGCGGATCGCGGGCAGAACGGGGGACCGGCACACCAAGCTGGTGAAGCTGCTGAAGGTCGCCCTTCCCCTGGTGGCGCTGGCGCTTTTGTCCACGATCTTTCTGGTGTCGCGCACGGTCGGCACGCAGGACGCGATCCCCTATTCCAACGTCGATGTGCAGGGCCGCGCGATGGACCCGCGCCTGACCGAACCCACATGGTCGGGCCTGACCTCGGACGGGGCGCGGCTGAACATCGCGGCGGCGGAGGTGCGGCCCCCGGCCGAAGGGCGCCCCGCGACGATCAGCGCGCTGCGGGCCGATCTGACGACCCCCGACGGCGTGGACACGCATCTGCAATCCGCCGCCGGCACCTATGACGATGCGAACCAGCGCGTGACCTTTTCGGGGCAGGTGCGGGTGCACACCTCCACCGGGTATGACATCCGCATGGCGGAGGCGGTGGCCGAACTGGACCGCACGCAGGTGACCGGCATCGGCCCCATCACCGGGCAGGCGCCCATGGGGCAACTGACCGCGGGCGGAATGACGCTGAACCCGGCGGGGGACACGGGCGGGCAATATCGTCTGGACTTCACCGGGGGCGTCAAGCTGATATACACCCCTGCACCACAACCATGATCGGAAGTTCCATGCTGAAAGCGACGATCCTGTCTTTCGCCCTTGCCCTGCCCGTGGCGGCCACGGCACAGGATACGCAGATCGACCTTGGGGGCGCCGCGCAGGACACCTCCGCCCCGGTCGGCGTGGATGCCGACCAGCTGTCGGTCGATCAGGCGGCGGGTGCCGCGACCTTCACCGGCAACGTGCGCGTGGCGCAGGGCGCGTTGCGCATGGCGGCGAACGAGGTGCGGGTGGAATACGGCGAAAGCCAGAACGAGATCACCGCGCTGCACGCGACGGGCGGCGTGACGCTGGCCAACGAGACGTTGGCGGCCGAGGGGCGCGAGGCCAGCTATACCATCGCCTCGGGGCAGGTCGTGCTGTCGGGGGACGTGGTTCTGACGCAAGGGTCCAGCACCATCGCGGGCAATCGGCTGACGATCGACCTTGCGTCCGGGTCGGGCCGGATGGAGGGGCGGGTCCAGACCCTGTTCCAGCCGGGCGCCCGCCAATGACCGACGGGCTGCAGGTCACGAACATCCGCAAAAGCTACAAACGCCGTCCGGTGATCCGCGACGTGTCGCTGGCCCTGCGGCGGGGCGAGGTCGTGGCCCTTCTGGGGCCGAACGGGTCGGGCAAGACCACCTGTTTTTATACCATCGCGGGTCTCGTCACGCCCGAAAGCGGCGCGATCACCATTGACGGGCGCGATGTGACCGCCCTGCCGATGTATCGCCGCGCCCGGTTGGGCATCGGCTATCTGCCGCAGGAGATGTCGATCTTTCGCGGCCTGTCGGTGGAGGACAACATCCTGGCCGTGCTGGAGATCCGCGAGAAAGACCCCCATCGGCGGCGGGAACGTCTTGAGGATCTGCTGTCGGAGTTTTCCATCACCCATATCCGCCGCGCGCCTGCGCTGGCGCTGTCGGGCGGCGAACGGCGGCGGGCCGAGATCGCCCGCTGTCTGGCGGCGGACCCCGCCTATGTCCTTCTGGACGAACCCTTTGCCGGGGTCGATCCCATCGCCGTGGCCGAGATTCGCCATCTGGTGCAGGACCTGAAAGGCCGGGGTCTGGGCGTCCTGATCACCGACCATAACGTGCGCGAGACGCTGGCCATCGTCGACCGCGCCTATATCCTGCATGACGGCACCATCCTGAAAAGCGGCACCACGGACGAGATCGTGGCCGACCCGATGGTGCGGCAGGTCTATCTGGGCGACACCTTCACCCTGACCTGACGCGCGCGAATTCGCCGTTTCGTCACGATACCTCTGGATTTCCACGCCACGTCCCCCATTCTTGAATCATGGGCACATGCCCGAAAGAAGGAGGACAACCATGCGTTACCAGATCAGCGGCAAGCAGATCGACATCGGCGAAGCGCTTCAGACCCACGTTCAGTCCGAGTTGAACGAGTTGATCGAAAAGTATGCCCAGCGACCCACCGATGCCCTGATCATCTTTTCCAAGATTGCGCATGAACATACCTGCGAGACCGTTCTTCACCTGTCCACCGGCCTGAGCGTCAGCGCCAAGGGCCGCGCGACCGAGATTTATGCCGCGTTCGAAGCCGCGCGCGAGAAGATGGACAAGCAGATCCGCCGTTACAAGCGCCGGCTGCGCGACCACCACAAGGCACGGACGACCCCGGTTGTGTTCGGCGGCGGCTCCTCCTATATCCTCGCCCCGACAGAGGACGCGGATGATGACCACAAGGGCCAGGAATGGCAGCCCATCATCGTCGCGGAAACCGAAACGAAGGTTCCGGCCATCACCGTGGGCGAAGCGGTGATGCAGTTGGAACTGGGGGGGCAGCAGATGCTTGTCTTCCGGAACGAAGGACATGGCGGGGTCAATGTGGTATATCGCCGGGAAGACGGCAATATCGGCTGGATCGATCCGCGCAACGCAAAATAGGGGCCCCGCGGGGCCGGGAACCGTATGGAACTGACCAAGATTCTCGCCCCCGACGCCGTGCGTGTCCTGGGCCATATCACCAGCAAGAAGCGCCTGTTCCAGGAATTGGGCGACATTGCGGGCGGTGCTTATGGCCTGAACGCCGCCATCGCCACCGATGGCCTGCAAGAGCGTGAGAGCCTTGGCCCCACCGGTGTGGGCCACGGCATCGCCCTGCCCCATGCCCGGCTGCACGACCTGCCGGGCATCCAGGGCATTTTCATCCGTCTGGAAAAACCGCTGGATTACGACAGCGTGGACCGCCAGCCGGTGGATCTGGTGTTTGCCCTGTTCGCGCCGAAGGATTCCGGGGTGGATCATTTGAAGGCGCTGGCGCTGGTGTCGCGCACCATGCGCGACCAGAAGGTGTGCCAGAAGCTGCGCGCCAACACCGACCCGGCCAAACTCTATGCCATCCTGACCGAATCGCGGGCGTCGCAGGCGGCCTAGCCTTCGTCGCGCCAGTCGCCGAAGCCGAATTGGTCGTAATCGCGGTGATACGCCTCGCGCGCGGCCGCCTCGATCTCGTCATCGACCAAGGTGGACAAAGGGATCGCGGCATCGGCCGGGGCCGGGATCAGCGCGGGCGACGGATGGTCGATCTGCGCGGCGAGGAAGGCCAGCCCTTCGGACAGCCGCGATTCCCGCAGGATCAGATCCGGCTGGCACACCGCGCCCATCCCCTCCAGAACCGCCGCCTGCGACGCCATGCCGGCATCCGCGCGCACCCCGCTTTGCCCCGCGACATGCAGTTTCAAGAACCGCAGAAACGCAAGGAACGCGGTGCGATGCGCCTCGAACCCCATATCCTGTCCCGGCGGCGGCAAGGGCAGGTCATAACGACGGACCATCTGCTGGCGAATGCCCGCAAGCGCGTTGGTCAGTATCTGATCGGTGAAGGCGGTGTGGGCGCGGGCCAGCGGATGGCGCAGGACGGTGAAGCTGCGATGGCCGGGATGCGCGCCGCGCCACGCCCGCAAGGCGCGCTGATCCATCTTCTCCACCACATCTCCGCCCAGATCGCGCAGCCATTGCACGACCTGCGCATCCGGCCCGTTGCGGGTGGGCATATAGAGGGCCGGGGCCCCGGTCGCGGCCAGAAAGGTCGGCACCGCCGCCCCCCGCCGCGGTTCGAAATTGGGCACACGCGAAAACTGGAACGGGTCGAGACGGGCCAGCGCCTCCTCCACCGCCTTGGGGTTTTCGACCTTGTCGGCCAGGGGATCGGGGTTCTGCTTCTTCAGCTTGCCGTCCAGTTCCTGCAACCGCGCGGGAATGCCCAGGAACTTGGCCAGACCGTTCAGGACGGCCACATCCTGCACATCCTCATAGTCTATGTGGAACGCCGTCTGGCCGGACACCTGCAGGCGGTGCAGGATATCGGCGTAAAAGCGGCCCAGCCCCTCCACATGGGCCACGAAGCCCGGCGCGTTGAACACCACCTTCGCGCCCCGGGCCTTGCCCGCATGGGTCAGCTTCCATTGCCCCGTTTCCCGCGCGATCAAGAGCGAGACATAGGATTCCAGCGGATTGCGGGTCAGGATGATCTTGGCACAGGTGGGATCGTCCAGCACGGCCTGCGTGATGCGGGTGTCGTGATCCTGAAACTGGCGAAACCCCTGCAACCCCTCCCCCGTCTTCATGGCGGCCAGCACAGTGTGCGGGTCACGGTCGCGGGCGGCGATGTCGATGCCGAACATCTCGGTCTGGCCCAGTTTGCCCATGAAGCCGGAATTGAACACCTCGCCATGGCAGGTCAGGCCGTCGAAGGCGTTCAGATTGGCCTCAAGGAAGTTCGAGCCGGTCCGCATTCCGGCGAAAAGGACAAAGCTTGTAAACGTCATGTCAGCTCACCAGATGCGGACGGACCTGTCGGTCGGGATTGTGAAATATATCGTTGGCCGGATAATCGCCCATGACCATGGGCTGCATCCCCTGATTGCGCAAATCCTGAAGGAACTGCCCGAAACCTGTCAGATCGACCAGATTGGGGGCGCTTGTCAGACGGGGGCGCAGGCGCGGGGCGATTTCCTCGATGATGGTCTGCAGCGGCTCGGTCGGTTTGTCGAGAAAGGTAGCCAGCGGCCAGATCCGCACCCGCGCCTTGACCCAATGCTGTTCCAACAGATCCAGAAACTCCATCTCCACCCGTTGCAGCCGCGCCGCTTCGCGCCGGATATCCGAAAAGGGCAGGCCCGAACGATAGAGCGGAACGGCCCAGGCCCCCGACACGATCGAGATCTGCGCGTTGGGATCGGCGGCCATGAAGCCGTTCAGCGTCTGGTTGTCGGCCGGGCCGAACATGAAGCACTGCCGCCGGGGCCGCGTGTTCCAGATCAGGCTGGTCAGGAAGCTTTTGGGATTGTAGTCGCGCAGCTTGGCACTGTCGGACAGCCCGCCGCGGAAGACCGATTGGCCGCCCGCGAATTCCACCCGCTCCGGCCCGAACAGATGGCCGTGCACACGGGTTTCGGTCATCGTGGTCAGCCAATCGGGGAAATCCGGCATCAGTTCGGCAAACCCTTGCAGCACCGAATAGGGCATCGCCGTGCGGCCATTCTCGAAATTCGACACGGGAAAGCGGCTTTGCATGTACAGACCCGCCCGCCCCCGCACACGCCGTTCCTTTGCGGCGCTGAACAGCCGGTCGATCCGCCCCGGATTAGGATCGGAGCGCTGATCCTCGGCCACCGCCGGGGACAGGAAATGGTCGTAAAGCCGGTCGGCATGGGCCCAGGCCTTGCGCGCCACAAAGCAATCCGACCGGCGCAGAAGCGACAGGTGATCGTCATAGAAGATGTGGGGCTTGCCCTGAAAATCGAACTTGAACAGCGTCAGGGACCGGCTTTCGACATCGGTGGAATACCGGCGAACCAGAGTTTGGAAGTAACTTTCATCGGGGATCCACACCCGGCGGAAATACCGATCGTGGCGGACGCGTTCGGGGCTGTCCAGAATGGCCAGCAGCGTCTTGCGCGTCAGGCACCACCATTGGCTGCCCAGATGCGGCACGATCCCCTGCGGGATGCGCCGCCGCACGCCCAGCCGTTGCTGCATCCGTGTGGCGATATCGAACACACGCCGGTTTCGGCGCCAGGAAAAGGGGAAGAACAGCCGGAACCGTTCGATGTTCAGCCCGCCGATGGTCCAGCCCACCTCCTCGGTCATGACCGATTCGATGAAATCCGTCTCGGGCCGTTCGTTCAGATAGGCGACAAGATCCGCCGCCGGACGCAACGGCAAACACGCCCCCGAGGTCAGGTAGACATGGCGCACCCCCGGAAACTGCCGCAACATCATCTGCGAGGCGGCCTGCGTGGCGGCCACAAGGTTCCACCCCCCCCATTCGCAGCGATAGCGGGGGCTGAACCGGATCAGCTTGCGCATGTCGTCCAGGCTTTTCTTCATGTCGCGCAACTCGCGCGGGCGCACGCGGCTGTCCACATGGATCACCACCGGGCAGCCCTGTTCGGCCCAATGGCGCGCCACCTGCGCCACGCGGTCCAGCGCGGTGTGGCACAACATGACGAATCCGACGCTCATGCCCAGTTCCCCTTGGAAATAAGGCCCAATATCTCCAGCTGGCGCCAGTTGACGTAACGCTCGCTCCACCGCGTCCACAGGTCGGGTTCGGCCTCGATCCGTTCGCGATAGGCGGCATATTCGCGGCTTTGGGCGTAATGCTCGCCCCGACGCATCTCCTCCTGCGCCTTGGCACCGAACGTGTCGATGAACTTGGCATGCATCAGGCATCCCGATACCTGTTCACCGCCCCAGCGGTCATAGGTGCTGTTCAGGCCGCGCGGCAGCATCATGTGGGTGGAACTGATATAGGCGTAGCGGCGGTTCCACCGCACCAGCGGGATCTTGTTCAGCGCCGGCGCGGAATAGGGCGCGTCGCCGAAAAAGGCCCGCCCGCGCGGCCCGCCCTGGATCCAGACATTCCCATATTGGCCGTTGCGGCTGATCTGGTAATTGCCGGGGTCGAACCATTCCGCGATCTCGAACGGATTCTGCCCTTCGTGATAGGGTTTCGCGCCGATGGACCCTTTGGGATACATGTCCAGCATCATCGCCGACATCGACCGGATGGAACAGCTTTGCAGCCAGTCGGTCAGCGCGCGCAAGGGGCGCGTGTCGCAGAAGGGATAGACGAGGAATTCGTCGGCATCCACCGTCAGGCACCAGTGATTGTGCCCGAACCGGCCCTGCAACCCGTTCAGCCAGTCCACCCCGAAATGCGCCCGGCGATAGCTTGCGGTGGTGGTCCAGACCGAGGCGTCCTCCTGCCGGACCAGATAGTCGCGGGTGCCGTCATCGCTGCCATTGTCCACGAACAGGAAGTGGTTGACCCCCATCCGCCGATAGTAGTCGAAGAAATACGGCAGGCGGATGCGTTCGTTGCGCAAGGTGCAGAACAGCAGGATATCGCCCCGCTGGATGCGGCCCGTGCGATTGGCCACGCCCTTCAGGTCCGCCAGACGGCGCCAGGCCCGCAGGCGGTGCCATTCGCGCCGAACGCGCAGGTCGATCGTTCGTTTCAGCCCCAAACGCACACCTCGGTCGGAATTCGGATGTCATGTCCCGTGTCCGGCATGATCAGGCCCACCCCCCGCGTGACATAAGGCCCAGCGCCTCCAGATGCCGCCATCCCCGCAATCGTTCCGCACAGGGATGCCAGAGATCAGGCCCCGATGCCACAACATCATAGTAGTCTTGATAAAAACTGGCGTCGAAAAAATGTTCGCCGCGCGCTTTTTCTTCGCGGGCGCGGGCGGGGGCGGTGTTCAGGAACTTCGTGTGCAGCAAAAGCCCGGACGGCATCTCGCCCCCGTCTTCGGCATAGAATCGGTTCAGGCGACGCGGCAGGACCGAATGCGTCGAATTGACATAGGCGTAATGGCGGCGCCAGCGGATCAGCGGCACCTTGTTCAGGGTGGGACCGCGCCGGGGATCAGCCAGAAGCGCGCGGCTGCGCGGCCCCCCCTGGATCCAGAAGTTGCGCATACGCGGCTGGACCTGCACCGAATAGTTGCCGTGGTCGAACCAGCACAGGTGCCGCGTCGGATCGTCGCCCGGCCGGTGCGGCGCGCGGTCCAGTGGCCCTTTGGGAAACAGGTCCAGCATCATGGCGGGAAACATGTCCTGCCCGTGATCGTCCAGCCAGCCGGTCAGCGCGCGCAGATCTCGCGTCTGCCAATGGGGATAGATCAGCAACTCGTCCGCATCCAGCGTCAGGCACCAATGCCCGTGGCCGAACCGCATCTGCAGCCAGGTGGTCCAGTTCACGCCGAAGCGCGCCGCCTTGTATCCCGCCGTGGTGGTCCACAGCGACACGTCGGGTTGGCTCCGCAGAAGGTCCTGCGTGCCGTCGGTGCTGTCATTGTCCACGATCAGAAGATGCCCGACGCCCAGACGGCGGACATGGTCCAGAAAATAGGGCAGGCGCGCCGCCTCGTTGCGCACACAGGCGAAACCCAGAATCGTGTCGCGGCGTATCTGCGCGGTGCGGTCGCGATCGGGCACAAGGTCGCCCCGGCTGCGAAAGGCGCGCCACAACAGGCGACGGCGCTTCCACCGCAAGGCGAACGCCACCCGCGCGGTCTGCACGGATGGCGTCAAAGGCGGAAGTTCCAGAATCCCCGCGGCCGGCGTCGGGGTGCCGGGCCCCCGACGCCCCACCTTTATTGCGCGGTCTTGCTGGAGGACACGACGTCGTTCAGGAACTGGCTGAATTCGTCGCGCAGGTCGTCGCGGGCCAGGCCGAAGG
Organism: Falsirhodobacter halotolerans; assembly: GCF_022899245.1. NCBI lineage: Bacteria > Pseudomonadati > Pseudomonadota > Alphaproteobacteria > Rhodobacterales > Paracoccaceae > Falsirhodobacter > Falsirhodobacter halotolerans. The sequence continues at coordinate 148,966 of NZ_JALJAZ010000001.1, read as the reverse complement.
CGACGGTCGCCTGAAGGAAGCCTGCTTTGGAGCCGCAGTCATACCGCTCGCCCTTGAAGCGGAAGCCATAGACGTTGTTCTTCGTCTCGATCTCGCGGGCGATGGCGTCGGTCAGCTGGATTTCCCCACCTGCGCCGGTTTCCTTCTTGTCCAGCGTGTCCAGAACCGACGGCGTCAGGATGTAACGACCGATCACGGCCAGGTTCGACGGCGGGTTCGACTTCGGCTTTTCCACCATGCCCTTCACGCGCACGGTCGATCCGTTGTCTTCGGACACGTCCAGGATGCCATAGGATTTCGTCGCCTCGACCGGCACCTCCATCGCGGCCACGATGTTGCCGCCGGTTTTCTCATAGGCCTGCACCATCTGCTTCAGGCAGGGCACGTCGCCGGTGATGACGTCATCGGGCAGCATGACGGCAAACGGCTCGTCCCCGATCAGGCGGCGGGCACACCAGACGGCGTGGCCCAGACCCAGCGCGCGGTGCTGGCGAACATAGGCGATCTTGCCGTCATCCATGTTGGTGGAGTTCAGGATGTCCAGAAGCTCGTCCTTGCCGGACGCCTTGAGCGAGGCTTCCAGCGTGGGCGAGACGTCGAAATAATCCTCAAGCGCCGATTTCCCGCGCGAGGTGACGAAGATGAACTCCTCGATCCCGGCGGCGCGGGCTTCGTCGATGGCGTATTGCACCAGCGGTCGGTCCACCAGCGACAGGATCTCTTTCGGAACCGATTTCGTGGCCGGAAGGAATCGCGTCCCCATGCCAGCGACGGGGAAAACGGCTTTGGTGACCTTTTTGATGCTCATGACTCTCACTTTTTGCGCAGATACGCGGGATTTTAACATGTTAAGGGTGCGCCGGTATATCTTGCAAGCGTTGTGGCGCCGGTTCCGGCAATGATAGCCCGGTCGGGGCCGCGATCAATTCCGTCGTGTCGGATCGGCGTGCTTCCGTCATCCGCCCGCCTGAAGAACCCGTTCAATTCGTGGAACATCTGCCGGATTGTTCAATTCCCAGAACACGCGGCCCCGCCCTTCCACTTCCACGCACAGGATGGGGGTGCCGTTTTCCAGAAACCGCAACTGCTCCAGCCCCTCCAACTCCTCCAGCGGGCCGGTCGGCCATGTGCCATAGGCGGTCAGCGCGTCGGGGCGATAGGCATAGACGCCCACATGGTGGAACACCGGCGTCGCCTCATCCTCGGCATAGGTGCGGGAGGTGAAGGGGATCACCTCCTTGGAGAAATAGAGCCCGTGGCGGCGCGCGTCGAACACCGCCGTGGTGCCCCCCACCCGGCCCGCGCGGCGATCCTCCAGAAACCCGTTCAGCGCGGCCCCGTCGCAGCGCAGGACGGGGGTGGCCACCGCCGCTTCGGGATGTGCGCGCAGGCCGGCCACAAGATCCTCCACGAACCAAGCCGGGGTCAGGGGGGCGTCGCCCTGAAGATTGACGATGATGTCGTGATCCGACACCTGCGCCGCCACCTCGGCGCAGCGTTCGGTGCCGTTGCGGCAGGCGGGCGAGGTCATCACCACCTCCGCCCCGAAGCCCTGCGCGTGATCGCGGATGCGGTCGTCGTCGGTCGCCACCACCACGCGGTCCACGCCGGCGACGGCCATCGCCGCCTCCCAGCTGCGCTGGATCAGGGTCTTGTCGCCATCCGCCCCCCGCAGGGACACCAGCGGCTTGCCCGGATAGCGGGTGGAGGCGTAGCGCGCGGGAATCGCGATGAGAACGGACATCACTTCAACTCCACGCCGGGGGCATGGGCGATGAAGAACGGGTTGTCCCAGCCCGCCTTGCCATATGTCAGGACGGATTGGTCATCGAACCGCACGACCTGACCGCCCGCGCCGCGCAACACGGCATCGCCCGCCGCCGTATCCCATTCCATCGTGCGGCCCAGACGGGGATAGATGTCGGCCTCGCCCGTGGCCACCAGACAGAACTTCAGGCTCGATCCCGCGCTGGTCATGTCGCGCACCGCGTATTTGCCGATGTAATCGTCCGTCGCCTGATCGCGGTGGGATTTCGACGCCACCACCATCAGCGCCCCGTTGTCGGGGGTGGAGACGCGCAGCGGTACGAGGTCGCCCACCGTATCCTTGTCCAGATCGCCCGTCTCCTCGACCGAGGTGCCGTCGGGCCGTGTCCAGAACAGGCGCTTCTTGGCGGGGGCATAGACCACGCCGCGCACCGGAACGCCGTCCTGCACGAAGGCGATGTTGACGGTGAAATCGCCGCGCCGCTGCACGAAATCCTTGGTCCCGTCCAGCGGATCGACGATCAGGAAGGTGCTGGCGGTCAGGGCGTGGCTGTCGGCCTGCTCTTCGGTGATCAGGGTCACATCGGGAAAGGCCTTGCGCAGCCCTTCGCTGATGAAGGCGTCCGCCGCCTCGTCCGCCGCCGTGACGGGGCTGTCGTCAGATTTGGACCGCACGTCGAAATCGGGCGATTCGTAAATTTCCATGATCCGGTCGCCCGCGCCAAGCGCGAGGGTCCGCAAGGTGGGCATCAGCGTCTCGAAATCCATCCCGCTCTCCGTTTGGGTAGGGCCATGATCGCGCGTTGTGTGCGACGCGCGGCTTCACTATCATGTGTCGTTGACGGAACGGCAAGCTATCGGGTTGAAGATAGCCTCGGGGCCCCGTCGGAGGATGCCATGTTTCGGATCGAACAAAAACGGCGCGGCCTGCTGTCCGCCCCGGCCCGCACCCTGGAAGTGATCTTCCACGCCACCGTGCGCGAGGCGCGCAAGGGGTCGGGGAACGCGGTCATGGGCCTGATCATGAACATCCTGCAGACGGTTCTGCTGGTGGCGGCCTTTTACGTGCTGATGAACTTCGTGGGGCGTTCGGCGGCCATCCGCGGCGATTTCGTGCTTTATGTGATGTCCGGCATCTTTCTGTTCCTGACCCACACCAAGACGATGGGGGCGGTCGCGGGGTCCGAGGGCCCCACATCGCAGATGATGAAACATGCGCCGATGAATCCGGTGATCGCGCTGTCGGCATCGGCCTTTGCCGCGCTTTACACCCAGCTTCTGTCGGCGGCGGTGGTGCTTTACATCTATCACGCGGCGGTGCAGCCGATCACGATCGAGGATCCGGTGGGCATGATGGCCATGTTCCTGCTGGCCTGGGCCAGCGGGGCGATCTTCGGCATGGTCGCCTATGCCTTCATGCCGTGGAACCCGCGACTCGTCGGGCTCCTGGTCATGCTGTATCAGCGGGTGAACATGCTGGCCTCGGGCAAGATGTTCCTGGCCAACACGCTGCCCGCAATGATGCTGGCGATGTTCGACTGGAACCCGCTGTTTCACATCATCGACCAGACGCGCGGCTTCGTGTTCCTGAACTACACACCCCATAACAGCTCCATAACCTATCCGGTCGTGGTGTCGGCGGTGGCCTTCGTCATCGGGCTGATGGGGGTCTTCTATACCCGCATCTACGCCTCGGCCAGCTGGGGGGTCGGACGCTAGCGCCTTGCCAGCCCCCGCGCCTTGCGCTATATGCAGGGCCATAGCGGCGCATCGGGGTCCAAACCCGAAGCTCCACCGGATGATCATGCGGGCCGCTCGGCCCGTTTTTTTGTTTCTGGACCCCTCCGATTCTGGACCTCCGATGACCGATCTTATTGCGAAAACCGCCATCGACCGCCGCCTGGCCGAAATCGTGACCCCCACGATCGAGGGGCTGGGCTTCGAACTGGTCCGCATCCGCCTGATGGGCGGCAAGACCCGCATCCTGCAGATCATGGCCGACAAGCCCGAGGGCGGGATCGAGGTGGACGATTGCGGCACGATCTCCACCGCCGTGTCCGCCCTTCTGGATGTCGAGGATCCGATCGAGGAGAATTACGTCCTTGAGGTGTCGTCCCCCGGCATCGACCGCCCGCTGACCCGGTTGAAGGATTTCGACATGTGGGCCGATTACGAAGCGCGCGTGGAGACGACCGAACTGATCGACGGCCGCCGCCGCTTCAAGGGCTTTTTGCGCGGCACCGAAGGATCCGAGGTGCTGATCGAGATCGAGGAAAGCGGCGAGACGCTGACCATCGGCCTTGAATTCGACTGGCTTTCGGATGCCAAACTGATCCTGACGGATGACCTGATTGCCGAGATGCTGCGCCAGAAAAAGGCCAGCGGCACGTTCAATGAGGCCGATTTCGACGAGGTCCAGACCTCGGAAGCGGGCGACGAAGACGACGCCCCGGAACCCACCCCCACCAAGCACTGACCTTTCGGAAAGGCCCTGCGACATGGCGATCACCTCTGCCAACCAGCTTGAACTTCTGCAAACCGCCGAGGCGGTGGCGCGCGAAAAGATGATCGACCCGGATCTGGTGATCCAGGCGATGGAAGACAGTCTGGCCCGTGCCGCGAAGTCGCGTTACGGGGCCGATCTGGACATCCGCGTCAAGATCGACCGCAAGACGGGCCGGGCCACCTTCGCCCGCATCCGCACCGTCGTGTCGGATGAGGAGTTCGAGAACCACCACGCCCAGCTGACGGTGAAACAGGCCAAGACCTATCTGGCCGATCCGCAGGTGGGCCAGGAGGTCATCGACGAGGTTCCGCCCGTCGATCTGGGCCGCATCGCCGCGCAATCGGCCAAGCAGGTCATCCTGCAGAAGGTGCGCGAGGCCGAGCGGGATCGCCAGTATGAGGAATTCAAGGACCGCAAGGGCACCATCATCAACGCGCTGGTCAAGCGCGAGGAATACGGCAACCTGATCGTCGATATCGGCCGGGGCGAGGCGATCCTGCGCCGGAACGAGAAGATCGGCCGCGAATCCTATCGCCCGAACGACCGTATCCGCTGCTATATCAAGGATGTGCGCCGCGAACCCCGCGGCCCGCAGATTTTCCTGTCGCGCACCGATCCGCAGTTCATGGCCGAACTGTTCAAGATGGAAGTGCCGGAAATCTACGACAACATCATCGAGATCAAGGCCGTGGCCCGCGACCCGGGCTCGCGCGCCAAGATCGCCGTGATTTCCTATGACAACTCCATCGATCCGGTCGGCGCCTGCGTCGGGATGCGCGGGTCCCGCGTGCAGGCCGTCGTGAACGAGCTGCAGGGCGAGAAGATCGACATCATTCCGTGGAACGAGGATCAGGCGACGTTCCTTGTGAACGCGCTGCAACCGGCCGAGGTGTCGAAGGTCGTGATCGACGACGACGCGGGCAAGATCGAGGTGGTGGTTCCGGACGAACAACTGTCGCTGGCCATTGGCCGTCGCGGGCAGAACGTGCGTCTGGCCAGCCAGCTGACCGCGCTTGACATCGACATCGTGACCGAAAGCGACGAGAGCGCGCGTCGTCAGGCCGAGTTCAACGAACGCACGAATCTCTTCATCGCAACCCTTGATATCGACGAGATGATGGCCCAACTCCTTGTCTCGGAAGGGTTCACGAACCTGGAAGAGGTGGCCTATGTCGAGGCGGACGAACTTCTGTCCATCGACGGCTTCGACGAGGATACCGCGGCCGAGCTTCAGGCCCGCGCCCGCGACCACCTGGAGGCCGCCAACGTCAAGGCGCTGGAAAACGCCCGCGCGTTGGGGGTCGAGGACAGCCTGATCGAATTCGACGGCCTGACCCCCCCGATGGTCGAAGCTCTGGCCAAGGACGGCATCAAGACGCTGGAAGATTTCGCGACCTGTGCCGATTGGGAACTGGCCGGCGGCTGGACGGTTCAGGACGGCAAGCGTCAGAAGGATGACGGCATTCTGGAATCCTTCGACGTATCGCTGGAAGACGCGCAGACCATGGTCATGACCGCGCGCGTCATGCTGGGCTGGGTCGATCCGACCGAGCTTGAGACGGCCGAGGACACCGAAGCCGAAGACGAAGAAGACGAGGCGTAAATGACACGCGGCGGCCGGACCGATACGGGGGATGACCCCGAACGCAAATGCATCGTGTCCGGCACGTCGGGACCGAAGGCCGGGTTGATCCGGTTCGGTCTGGGGCCGGAGGCGCAGGTGGTGCCGGATATTCTGGCACGGCTGCCGGGCCGGGGCTTCTATGTCTCGGCCGACCGCAAGGCGATCGAGAAGGCGGCGGCCAAGGGCCTGTTCGCCCGTGCCGCCCGCCAGCCGGTCAAGGTGCCCGAAGGGCTGGCCGACATGGTCGATGCCCAGATGGCGCGGCGGGTGGTGGACCTGATCAGCCTGGCCCGCAAGGCGGGCGAGGCGGTGACGGGATACGAGAAGGTGAAGGACTGGCTGACCAAGGACAAGGCCGCGGTGCTTGTCCAGGCCAGCGACGGGTCGGAACGTGGCAAGTCGAAGCTGCATCCGCCCTATGGTAAGGATACGTTCATAGGGTGCCTGACCGCTCAGGAATTGGGTTTGGCATTCGGACGTGAACATGCGATACACGGCGCGCTTGCGGCTGGCGGACTCACTCGACGTGTAGTAGAGGACGCGGCAAGACTCGCCGGACTTCGCGGTGACATCGGCGGCAGGCCCGCCGGAAGGGATACGAAAGACGCATGAGCGATACAGACGGTAAAAAACCCCTCGGTCTGGGTGGGGCCCCGCGTTCGGGGTCGGTGAAGCAAAGCTTCAGCCACGGCCGCACGAAAAGTGTTCTGGTGGAAACGAAGCGCAAGCGCGTTGTCGTGCCGAAGCCGGGCGCTTCGGGGTCGGCCGCTGGTGGCGGACCCGCCCGGCTGGGCGACCCTTCCAAGCGTCCTGCCGGCATCACCGATGCGGAGATGGAACGGCGCCTGAACGCGCTGAAACTCGCCAAGGCACGCGAGGCGGAAGACGCCGAGCGCCGCGCCGCGGAGGAGCGTCAGCGCGAGGAAGAGCGTCAGCGCCGCCGCGAAGAGATCGAAGCCAAGGACCGGGAGGAGCGCGAACGCGTCGCCGCCCTGCAAGCCAAAGCCGAGGAAGAAGAGCGCCTGAAGGCCTTGGCCGAGGCGGATGCCCGCCGAGCCGACGCCGCCAAGCGCGCCGAGGCCGAGGCCCCCAGCCCGCGCCAGGCCCCCGGTGGCGGACCCGTCCCCGCGCGTCCCGGCACCCCCACCCCCCGCAAGGCGGAGCGGGAGCGTGAGGATCGCGACCGCGTCGGCAAGGGCCGTGAGGACAACCGCCGTTCGGGCAAGCTGACGCTGAACGACGCCCTGTCGGGCGAAGGTGGGCGCACGCGCTCGCTCGCGGCCATGAAGCGCAAGCAGGAAAAGGCCCGTCAGAAGACGATGGGCGGCCAGCGCGCCGAAAAGCAGTTCCGCGATGTTCGCATCCCCGAAACCATCGTGGTGTCGGAACTGGCGAACCGGATGACCGAACGCGCGGCCGACGTGGTCAAATCGCTCATGAAAATGGGCATGATGGTCACGATGAACCAGGCGATCGACGCCGACACCGCCGAGCTGGTGATCGAGGAATTCGGCCACCGCGCCGTCCGCGTCTCCGATTCGGACGTGGAACAGGTGATCCAGCAGGTCGAGGACAAGGACACGGATCTGAAGACCCGCGCCCCGGTCATCACCATCATGGGCCATGTGGACCACGGCAAGACCTCGCTGCTGGACGCGTTGCGCAAGGCCAACGTCGTCTCGGGCGAGGCCGGCGGCATCACCCAGCACATCGGCGCCTATCAAGTGAAGACCGAAGGCGGCACGACGCTGACCTTCCTCGACACCCCCGGCCACGCGGCGTTCACGTCGATGCGGGCCCGTGGCGCGCAGGTGACCGACATCGTCGTGCTGGTCGTGGCTGCCGATGACGCGGTCATGCCCCAGACGGTGGAGGCGATCAACCACGCCAAGGCCGCCAAGGTGCCGATGATCGTCGCGATCAACAAAGTGGACAAGCCGGGCGCGAACCCGACCAAGGTCCGCACTGACCTTCTGCAGCACGAAATCGTGGTGGAGGAGATGTCGGGCGACGTGCAGGATGTCGAGGTGTCGGCCAAGACCGGTCAGGGCCTGGACAACCTTCTGGAAGCCATCGCCCTGCAGGCCGAGATTCTGGAACTGACGGCCAACCCCGACCGCGCCGCCTCCGGTGCCGTGATCGAGGCGAAGCTGGACGTGGGTCGTGGCCCCGTGGCGACGGTTCTGGTGCAGAACGGGACGCTGAAGCGCGGCGACATCTTCGTCGTCGGCGAACAGTGGGGCAAGGTCCGCGCGCTGATCAACGATCAGGGCGAGCGTGTGAACGAGGCCGGTCCGTCGGTTCCGGTCGAGGTTCTGGGCCTGAACGGCACCCCCGCCGCCGGTGACGTGCTGAACGTGGTGGAAACCGAGGCGCAGGCGCGCGAAATCGCGCTCTATCGCGAGAACGCCGCCAAGGACAAACGCGCCGCCGCCGGGGCCGCGACCACGCTGGAACAGCTGATGGCGAAGGCCAAGGCCGACAAGGACGTGGCCGAACTGCCGGTTCTGGTGAAGGCCGACGTTCAGGGTTCGGCCGAGGCGATCGTGCAGGCGCTGGAGAAGATCGGCAACGACGAGGTGCGCGTGCGCATCCTGCATTACGGTGTGGGCGCGATCACGGACACCGATGTCGGTCTGGCCGAGGCGTCGAATGCGCCGATCATCGGGTTCAACGTCCGGGCCAACGCCTCGGCGCGGAATTCCGCGAACCAGAAAAGCGTGGAGATCCGGTATTACTCGATCATCTACGACCTGGTCGATGACATCAAAGACGCCGCCTCGGGCCTGCTGAAGAACGAGATCCGCGAGCATTTCATCGGCTATGCCACCATCAAGGAGACCTTCAAGGTCACCGGCGTGGGTATGGTTGCGGGCTGTCTGGTCACCGAAGGCGTGGCACGTCGTTCCGCCGGTGTCCGTCTGCTGCGCGACAACGTGGTGATCCACGAAGGCACGCTGAAGACGCTGAAACGCTTCAAGGACGAGGTGAAGGAAGTCATCTCCGGCCAAGAATGCGGTATGGCGTTCGAACGTTACGAGGATATCCGCGCGGGCGACGTGATCGAGATCTTCGAACGCGAGGAAGTGGTTCGGAAGCTGGCCTGATCCCAGCCCCAGAAACGAAAAAAGCCGGGCATGATGCCCGGCTTTTTTCGTGCGTTGGTTTGGTATCAGGCGGCGACGCGTGCGCTTTGCACGGGGCGACCGACAAAGCTCTTTTCCCCCACCTGAACGATGATCTTGCCATCGGCGGCATCCCCGACGAACTGGCCCTGGACCGAAATGCAGCTTCCGATCGTGATGGTGCGCAACATGGTTCTTTCCCTCGCTTCGTGTCTCTGAAACCAAGGATACATAAAAGTTTTAAAAATCCATCACTATTTTCGGCCAATGCCTGCCAATTGTCCGATTTGTGATTGAAGCGTTACATTCGCGCGCTAAGGGCCATGGTCAGCGGCGCGATCAGGGGGATGTCCGCCGCGGGCATGGGATAGTCGCCAAGCGCCGACGCGACGGCCCAGTCCAGCGCCTGACCCTCCCGTCCCGTGACCTCTCCCTGCCAGCGACGGCACAGGAACACCGGCATGAGAAGGTGGAACGTGTCATAGCTGTGGCTGGCGAAGATCGCGGGGGCAAGATCGGCGGCACTGACCTCGATCCCCAGCTCCTCGGCCAGTTCGCGGACAAGGGCGGCCTCGGGGGTCTCGCCCTCCTCCACCTTGCCGCCGGGAAATTCCCACAGACCGGCCATGGATTTGCCTTCGGGCCGTTGCGCCAAAAGAATACGGCCCCGGTCGTCGACCAAGGCCACCGCCGCCACGAGAACCGTCTTCACGAGCGGTAATCGGCGTTGATATCGATGTAACGGTGCGTCAGATCGCAGGTCCAGACCGTTTTCGCCGCCCCCCCGACACCCAGATCGACCGAGATGACCAGTTCGGACCGCTTCATGTAGGCGGCGGCCTCCTCCTCGGAATAGGACGGGCTGCGCCAGCCGTTTTCGGCCAGAATCATGTCGCCCAACCGGATCGTCAGAAGGTCGCGGTCGGCGTGGGCCCCGGACTTGCCCACCGCCATGACGATGCGGCCCCAGTTCGGATCCTCGCCCGCGATCGCCGTCTTCACCAGGGGCGAGTTGGCGATCGCCATGGCCACACGCTGGGCGTCCTCGGCCGTCGCGGCACCGGTCACGCGGACCTCCACGAATTTCGTGGCACCCTCGCCGTCCTTCACCACCTGATGCGCCAGGTCCAGCATCAGGCTGCCCAAGGCGTCCTCGAACGCCTCGGCCACCGGCCCGGCCGTGACCTCCACCCCGCTTTGCCCCGTGGCGCACAAAAGAAGCGCATCGGAGGTGGAGGTGTCACTGTCCACGGTGATCGCGTTGAACGTGTCGTCCACGCGCGCCGATAGCATGGATTGCAGCAGCGTGGGCTCGATCTTGGCATCGGTGAAGATATAGACCAGCATCGTCGCCATGTCCGGCGCGATCATTCCAGACCCCTTGGCGATGCCCGCGATGCGGATGCCGCCCACATCCACCACGGCCCCCTTGGGGAAGGTGTCGGTCGTCATGATGGCGCGGGCCGCCATTTCGATCCCGCCCGCGTCCAGGCCCTGCACCAGCGCGGGCACCTTGGCGATGATGCGGTCATGGGGCAGCGGTTCGCCGATCACCCCGGTGGAGGAGGAGAAGACCCGCCCCTCCGGCAGATCCAGCGCCGCGGCGACCGCGCCTGTCACCTCGGCCACCGACACCGCGCCTGCCTTGCCGGTGAACGCGTTCGAGTTGCCGGAATTGACGATGATGGCCGCGCCTGCGCCGTCCGGCGCGGGCTGGGCCAGTTTGTCCTGACAATCCAGAACACAGGCCGCACGGGTGGAGGATCGGGTGAACACCCCCGCCACCGACGTGCCGGGCGCCAGACGGATCAGCGTCACATCCGTCCGTCCGGCATACCGCACCCCGGCCTCAACCGCGGAAAATTCGACCCCCGCGATGTCGGGCAGCCGGGGAAAGGCGTCCGGGGCCAATGGCGAGACCGCCTTTGCAGGTTTCGTATCGGTCATCGCCATCCCCTTCGCTCCGTGCGTGTCGACCCTTATTGGTCGAGCAAGGAATCGTCGCGAAGCAGCGCGGGGTCAAGCCCTTCTCCGGGGCGCGTGATGTCGGCCCCTTCCTCGATCTGGGCCAGATGCTCGGCCACGGCCTGTTCCTGGATCTGGGCCGACAGCTCGTCGCGCACCTCGTCCAGCGTCGGGGCCTCGGCCTCGCGCGTTTCGTTCAGCTTGATCACATGCCAGCCGAATTGCGTCTGCACCGGATCGGACACGTCGCCCACCGACATGCCGCTGACGGCGTTCTGGAAGGGCTCCACCATCATGCCCTGGCCGAACCATCCCAGTTCGCCGCCGTTCTGCGCCGCGCCGTCGCTGGACTTCTCGCGCGCCAGCTCGGCGAAATCGGCCCCGTCCTCCAGCTCCTGCTTGATGGCCTTGGCCTCCTCCTCGGTCGCGACCAGGATGTGGGAGGCGTTGTATTCCGTCGTCGGCTCCGCATTGGCGTATTGCGCGTCATAGGCGGCCTGCAGCGATTCGTCGGTCACCGCGGCGCCGGCCACCTCCTCCAGCGCCTTGGCGGCCAGATAGGACTGACGCTCGATCGCGATCGCCATCTCGTCCTTTGGGGTGATCTTGTCCTTCATCGAATCCGCCAGCGCCTGCTGCTGGACCAACTGCTCCATCACGCCCTTGAACAGCGCCTCGTCGGGAAGCTGCTGATACTGCGGCGGCAGGTTCTGGCGCAGGATCAGCATCTGGCCCAGCGTGATGTCCGCGCCGTTGACGGTGGCCACCACCGTGTCTGCCGTCACATCGGCTGCGGCGGGGGCCTCGGTGGCCGGTGCGGGCGTTGCGTCTTGGGCAAAGGCCGGAACCGTCATCACCAAAGCAAGGGCCGTGGCGCAGATCGTGTGTTTCGTCAGCATCATTGTCTCCGTTTGGGCCGCGCAGGGTGCGCGACGTTGACTTGGCACCCATCCCCCCTTACATCGCGATACGTCACGAGCGCGGGGCCGCCGGGGCTTTCCTCCGTTGTATGTCTGGTGGAATGGCCGGACAAGGCCGCAGCGTCACACGATCTTGTCACGAAGCCGGCCTCCGCCGGTTCACCCGGAGAGAATATGCTCGGTCTTGGAACGCTCGCACGAAAGGTCTTTGGCTCGCCCAACGACCGGATCGTCAAATCGGTTCGCCCGCTGATCGCAAAGATCAACGCGCTGGAGCCGGAGATTCAACCGCTGAGCGATGAGGCCCTGAAGGCCAAGACCGCCGAGCTGCAGGCCCGGGCCCAGGGCGGGGAGGATCTGGACAAGCTTCTGCCCGAAGCCTTCGCCACCTGCCGCGAAGGCGCGCGCCGCGCGCTTGGCCTGCGCGCCTATGACGTGCAGCTGGCGGGCGGGATCTTCCTGCATCAGGGCAACATCGCCGAAATGAAGACGGGCGAGGGCAAGACCCTTGTCGCGACCTTCCCCGCCTATCTGAACGCGCTGACGGGCAAGGGCGTGCATGTCGTCACCGTCAACGACTATCTGGCCAAGCGCGATGCGGGCTGGATGTCGAAGGTGTTCGCGCAGCTGGGCATGACCACGGGCGTCGTCTATCCCTTCCAGGCGGACGGCGAAAAGCGCGAGGCCTACCGCGCCGACGTGACCTATGCCACGAACAACGAACTCGGCTTCGACTATCTGCGCGACAACATGAAGAACTCGCTGGAAGAGATGGCGCAGCGCGGCCACAACTTCGCCATCGTGGACGAGGTGGACAGCATCCTGATCGACGAGGCGCGGACGCCGCTGATCATCTCCGGCCCTTCGCAGGACCGGTCGGAGCTATATGTCGCGGTGGACAAGCTGATCCCGTTGCTGAGCGACGAGCATTTCAAGCTGGACGAGAAGACCCGCAACGTCACCTTCACCGAAGAGGGCAACGAGTTCATCGAAGGCGAATTGCACAAGGCCGGCCTCTTGCCCGAGGATCAGTCGCTCTACGACCCGGAAAGCACGACGCTGGTGCACCATGTCACCCAAGGGTTGCGCGCGCACAAACTCTATCTGCGCGATCAGCATTACATCATCCGCGACGACGAGGTGATGCTGGTGGATGAGTTCACCGGCCGGATGATGAAGGGCCGCCGCCTGTCCGAAGGTCTGCATCAGGCGATCGAGGCGAAGGAGGGCATGAAGATCCAGCCCGAAAACGTCACCCTCGCCTCCGTGACCTTCCAGAATTATTTCCGCCTTTACGACAAGCTGTCGGGCATGACCGGCACCGCCGTGACCGAGGTGGAGGAGTTCGGCGAAATCTACAAGCTGGGCGTGGTGGAGGTTCCGACCAACCGGGGCGTGAACCGGACGGACGAACACGACCAGGTCTATCGCACCGCGCGCGAGAAATACGAGGGCGCGGTCAAGGCCATCGTCGAGGCACACGCCAAGCAGCAGCCGATTCTGGTCGGCACCACGTCGATCGAGAAGTCTGAGATGCTGTCGGCCCTGCTGAACCAGGCGGGCATCCCCCACAACGTCCTGAACGCGCGCCAGCACGAGCAGGAGGCGCAGATCGTCGCCGATGCGGGCAAGCTGGGCGCGGTCACCATCGCCACCAACATGGCCGGACGCGGCACCGACATCCAGTTGGGCGGCAGCGTGGAGATCAAGGTGATGGAGGCGCTGGCCGCCGATCCGGAGGCCGATCCCGACGCCATCCGCGCGCAGGTGGAAGAAAGCCATGCCGCCGAAAAGGCCGCCGTGCTGGACGCCGGTGGGCTGTTCGTCCTTGGCACCGAACGCCACGAATCGCGCCGGATCGACAACCAGCTGCGCGGCCGGTCGGGCCGTCAGGGCGATCCGGGCCGCTCGGTCTTCTTCCTGTCGCTGGAAGACGACCTGATGCGCATCTTCGGTTCGGAACGACTGGACAAGGTCCTGTCCACGCTGGGCATGAAGGAAGGCGAGGCGATCGTTCACCCATGGGTCAACCGCAGCCTTGAAAAGGCGCAGGCCAAGGTGGAGGCGCGCAACTTCGACATGCGCAAGAACCTTCTGAAGTTCGACGATGTGATGAACGACCAGCGCAAGGCCATTTTCGGCCAGCGGATGGAGATCATGGGCGCCTCCGATCTGTCCGAGATCGCGCAGGACATGCGCCATCAGGTGATCGAGGACATGGTCGATCTGCACATGCCCCCCAAATCCTATCCCGACACGTGGGAGGCGGAGGCGCTTCAGGCCAATGTGCGCGAGGTTCTGACGTTGGACCTGCCGATCCCGGAATGGGCGGCGGAAGAGGGCGTGGACCAGGCCGACATCCGCGACCGGATCTTCGCCGCCTCGGATGAGATGATGGTGGCCAAGACCGAACAGTTCGGCCCCGAGAACATGCGCAACATCGAAAAGCAGGTGCTGCTGCAGGCCATCGACGGCAAGTGGCGCGACCATCTGCTGACGCTGGAGCATCTGCGCTCTGTCGTGGGCTTCCGCGGCTATGCGCAGCGCGATCCGCTGTCGGAATACAAGACCGAAGGGTTCGCCCTGTTCGACACGATGCTCGGCTCGCTTCGCCATGACGTGACGCAGCGCCTGTCGCAGATCCGCCCGCTGACCGAAGAGGAACGGCAGGCGATGCTGGCGCAGATGATGCAGCAGCACGGCATCAACGTGAAGCAGGAGGAGGCCCCCGCCGAGCCTGCGTCGGAGCCGGTCTTGCAGGAAGATGGGCCGAGCGAGGACGTCGATCCTTCGGTCTGGGGCGAGGTGGGGCGCAACGACCCCTGCCCCTGCGGATCGGGCGAGAAGTTCAAGCATTGCCACGGCCGTCTGGCCTGAAATGAAAAGGCGCCCCGCGGGGCGCCTTTTTTCACAGATAGCCCGAGGCGCGGAAGGACAGTTCCCGTTCCTTGCCGATGATCAGATGATCGTGCAGCGTCACGCCCAGAACCTGCCCCGCATCCTGGATCTGCACCGTCATCGCGATGTCGGATTGCGATGGCGTCGGATCGCCCAAAGGGTGGTTGTGCACGACGATGATGGCCGAAGCGTTCAGCTCCAGCGCCCGCTTCATCACCTCGCGCGGATAGACCGGCACATGGTCCACCGTCCCCTGCGCCTGTTCCTCATCCGCGATCAGGACGTTCTTGCGGTCGAGGAACAGCACGCGAAACTGCTCCGTCTCGCGATGCGCCATGGCGGTGTGGCAATAGTCCAGCAGCGCATCCCAGGATGACAGCACGGGCCGATGCATGACCCGCGCGCGCATCATCCGCTGGGCCACCGCCTCCAGAATCTTCAGATCCTGCGCCACCGTCTCTCCCACCCCCTTTACCGCCGTCAGGCGGGCGGCAGGGGCGGTGACGACCCGGTTCAGGTCGCCAAAGGTGTCCAGCAGCAGGCGGGCCAGCGGTTTGACATCCTGACGGGGGATGGAGCGGAACAGGAGCAGCTCCAGAAGCTCGTAATCCGGCATCGCCACCGCCCCGCCATCCGAAAACCGTGCGCGCAGGCGTTTGCGATGGTCGGAGATATAGGACGGCATCCGGCCCGCGACGGCGACGGGCGTCGCTTCGTCATCGAACAGGCCGGGGGCTTCGTGAAATGCGGGTGTCATCCCGCCACGATGCGGCAGGATGGTTTACAAGGGGTTAATGCAGATACGAAAGGACCGCCCGAAGGCGGCCCCGTTCAGCTTTTCATCCCGTCCCAGAAGCCCTTCACCTTGGAGAAGAAGCTTTTGCCTTCGGGATTGTTGTCGGCCGACAGCGTGTCGAATTCCCGCAGGATTTCCTTTTGCCGCGCGGTCAGGTTCACCGGGGTTTCCACCGCCAGTTCGATCATCATGTCGCCCTGACCGGCCCCGCGCAGGGCGGGCATCCCCTTGCCCCGCAGGCGCATCTGCTTGCCCGTCTGGGCGCCCGAGGGCACCTTGACGCGCGACATGCCGCCGTCGATGGTCGGCACCTCCACCTCACCCCCAAGGGCGGCGGTGGCCAGCGTGATCGGCACGCGGCAGAACAGGTTCACCCCATCGCGCAGGAACAAGGCATGTTCCTGCACCTCGATGAAGATATAAAGATCGCCCGACGGCCCGCCGCGCAGACCGGCCTCGCCCTCTCCCGCCAGTCGGATGCGGGTTCCGGTCTCCACCCCCTTGGGAATGTTGACCGACAGCGCGCGATCCTTCTCCACCCGGCCCACGCCGTGACAGACCTTGCAGGGGTTCTTGATCGTCTGGCCCAGCCCGTTGCAGGTGGGGCAGGTGCGTTCGACGGTGAAGAAGCCCTGCTGCGCGCGCACCTTGCCCATGCCCGAACAGGTGGGACAGGTGACCGGCTCCGCGCCGCCCTCGGCCCCCGTGCCATGACAGGCATCGCAAGCGGTGGAGGAGGGCACGTTGATCGTCTTCTGCGATCCGGCGAACGCCTCCTCCAGCGAAATGCGGAGGTTGTAGCGCAGGTCCGAACCGCGCTGCACGCGGCTGCGCGCCTGACCGCGGCCCATGAAATCGCCGAACAGATCCTCGAACACGTCGGAAAAGGCCGAGGAGAAGTCGGCCTGCTGGCCATATCCGCCGCGCGCGCCGCCGCCGCCCATACCGCCTTCGAACGCGGCATGGCCAAAGCGGTCATAGGCCGCCTTCTTCTCGGCGTCCTTCAGCACGTCATAGGCTTCGTTGACGTCCTTGAACTGCGCCTCCGCCTGCGGGTTGTCGGAGTTGCGATCGGGGTGCAGCTCCTTGGCCTTGGTGCGATAGGCTTTTTTCAGTTCTTCCGCCGACGCGCCCTTCGCAACGCCAAGCACATCGTAATAATCACGTTTTGCCATCGGGGTCCCTTATGGAACGAGGCGGCCCGTCGCCGGACCGCCCCCTTCTTGCATCAATCCCGGGGGATCATTTGCGCTTGTTGTCGTCAAGATCTTCGAAATCGGCATCGACGATACCGTCCTCATCGGCGGCACGGGGGGCTTCCGCGCCACCCTCCGCTTCCTGCTGGGACTTGTAGATCGCCTCGCCCAGACGCATCGACGCTTCGGTCAGGTTCTGGATCGCGCCCTTGATCTTGCCGGCATCCTCGGCAGCCAAGGCTTCCTCCAGCGCGCCGATGGCGAACTCGATCGCTTCCACCGTGGACGGGTCCACCTTGTCGCCATGTTCGGCGATGGACTTCTTGGTGGCGTGAACAAGGCTCTCGCCCTGGTTCTTCACCTCGACCAGCTCGCGCCGGGCCTTGTCGCCTTCGGCATTCGCCTCGGCATCCTTGACCATCTGCTCGATATCCTCATCCGACAGACCGCCCGAGGCCTGAATCGTGATGTTCTGCGACTTGCCGGTGCCTTTGTCCTTGGCGGACACGGACACGATGCCGTTGGCGTCGATGTCGAACGTCACCTCGATCTGCGGCATGCCGCGCGGGGCGGGCGGGATGTCCTCAAGGTTGAACTGACCGAGCATCTTGTTGTCGGCGGCCATTTCACGTTCGCCCTGGAAGACGCGGATGGTCACGGCGTTCTGATTGTCCTCGGCGGTCGAGAAGACCTGGCTCTTCTTGGTCGGGATCGTCGTGTTGCGGTCGATCAGGCGGGTGAACACGCCACCCAACGTCTCGATCCCCAGCGACAACGGGGTCACGTCCAGAAGCACAACATCCTTCACGTCGCCCTGCAGAACGCCGGCCTGAATGGCGGCACCCAGAGCCACGACCTCGTCAGGGTTCACACCCTTGTGCGGCTCCTTGCCGAAGAACTTCGTCACTTCCTCGATGACCTTGGGCATACGGGTCATCCCGCCGACCAGAACCACCTCGTCGATCTCATTCACCGACAGGCCCGCATCCTTCAGCGCGGCTTGGCACGGCTTGATCGAGTTCTTGATCAGATCCGCGACAAGGCTTTCCAGCTTCGCACGGGTCAGTTTCATGACCATGTGCAGCGGCTGGCCGTTGGAGCCCATGGAGATGAACGGCTGGTTGATCTCGGTCTGCTGGCTGGAGGACAGCTCGATCTTGGCCTTCTCGGCGGCTTCCTTCAGACGCTGAAGCGCCATCTTGTCGCCGGTCAGATCGACGCCATGCTCTTTCTTGAACTCATCCGCAAGGTAGTTGACGATCCGCATGTCGAAGTCTTCGCCGCCAAGGAACGTGTCCCCGTTGGTCGATTTCACTTCGAACAGGCCGTCGTCGATCTCAAGGATCGTGATGTCGAACGTGCCGCCGCCAAGGTCATAAACGGCGATCGTGCGCGTCTCTTTCTTGTCGAGGCCGTAAGCCAGCGCCGCCGCCGTCGGTTCGTTGATGATCCGCAGGACTTCCAGACCGGCGATCTTGCCCGCGTCCTTGGTGGCCTGACGCTGGGCGTCGTTGAAATAGGCCGGAACCGTGATGACGGCCTGCGTCACCGGCTCGCCCAGATAGGATTCGGCCGTTTCCTTCATCTTCTGCAGGATGAAGGCGGAAATCTGGCTGGGGGAATATTTCTCGTCCCGCACTTCCACCCACGCGTCGCCATTGCCACCATCCACGATGGAATAGGGGACGAGCTTCTTGTCCTTCGTCACCTCGGCATCGGTCGTGCGACGGCCGATCAGACGCTTGACGGCGAATACGGTGTTGGACGGGTTGGTCACGGCCTGACGCTTGGCGGGCTGGCCCACCAGACGCTCACCTTCGGTGAAGCCGACGATGGACGGCGTCGTGCGCGCGCCTTCCGAGTTTTCGATCACGCGGGGCTGTGCACCATCCATGATGGCGACGCAGCTGTTGGTGGTTCCAAGGTCGATACCGATGACTTTGGCCATGTTCATGCACCTCTTCTTAGCGGCGATTTATGGGTCCAGGCCCGTTACGGCCCCTGGCCCCGATCCCAGATGCGACCGACCAAGGCATGATCGCCCCATCCGGCCACGCAGCGGTATATAAGGAGGGTGATATGGGCCTGCAAGCGTCACGGGGGCGTGATATCAGCCGAATTTTCCCGTATCGCGCCAGAAATCCAAGCTGCGGATCAATGCGGACCCGATCCCCGGTTCGGACAGAGCGTGGCCCGCCAAGGGCACGATCCGCAGATCGGCACCGGTCCACCCCTCCGCCAGACGAGTGGCCGAGGCGGGGGGGCAGATCATGTCCATCCGCCCCTGGACGATGATGGCGGGAAGATGTTCGATCCGCGCGCGGTGGTGCAGGATCCAGTCGTCCCGGTCCAGAAAACAGCGGTTGTGGAAATAGTGGTTCTCCAGCCGCGCGAAGACGCGGGCGTAGTCCAGCGGCGCCTCGCTGACGCCCCCGTCGTGATGGGCCGAGGCCAGCGCGTTTTCCCACCCCGTCCAGATGCGCGCCAGACGGTCGGCATCGGGATGATCGCCCGGAAACAGGCGGCGGTGATAGGCGGCGATCATGTCGTCCCGCTCCTCCTCCGGCACGGCGCGGGCGAAATGCGCCCAGTTCAGGGGATAGAACCGCCCCGCGCCCCCGCCATAGAACCAGTCGATTTCCCCCCGCGTGCCAAGAAACACCCCGCGCAGGGCCAGCCCCGTCACGCGGTCGGGATGGGTGATGGCATAGATCAGCGCCAGCGTGGCCCCCCAGCTGCCGCCGAAGATCAGCGCCTGATCCACCCCCAGATCGGCGCGGATGCGTTCGATGTCGGCCACCAGATGCCAAGTCGTGTTCGCCGCGACCGAGGCGCGGGGCTGCGACCGGCCACAGCCGCGCTGGTCGAACAGGATCACGCGGTAATGCGCCGGATCGAAGAACCGCCGCATCATCGGCGAACAGCCGCCCCCCGGCCCGCCATGCAGAACGATCACCGGCGCGCCATGCGGATTGCCGCACTGTTCGACATACAGCGTATGGCCGTCGCCCACATCGACGATCCGCCGGTCGAACGGCTCGATCGGGGGATAAAGACTGTCGCCTGCGCGCTTTTGGCCTGACCTCTGTTCCATCCTGCGCCTATATAGCGAGGAACGGCCCGCTGTCGCGTCGAAAAGAGGAAGATTGCCATGACCACCACCATCGACCCTTCCGAAGTTGCGAAATTCGAGGCGATGGCCGCCGAGTGGTGGGATCCGAACGGCAAGTTCAAGCCGCTGCACCAGATGAACCCCTGCCGTCTGGATTACATAACCACCCAGATCGCGATGGAGTTCGACCGCGATCTGACGGCGGCGCGGCCGTTTCAGGGGCTGCGCATCCTTGACATCGGCTGTGGCGGGGGGTTGCTGGCGGAACCCATGGCGCGCCTTGGGGCGACGGTCATGGGCGCGGACGCCGCCGAACGCAACATTCCCGTGGCCCGCATCCATGCCGAACAGTCGGGGTTGGAGATCGATTATCGCCACACCACGGCCGAGGCGCTGGCCGAGGCGGGAGAGCAGTTCGACGTCGTCCTGAACATGGAGGTGGTGGAGCATGTCGCCTCCCCCCCCGCCTATCTGCGCGCCTGCCACGATCTGCTGCGGCCGGGCGGGTTGATGATCTGCTCCACCCTGAACCGCAATCCGAAAAGCTTTGCCATGGCCATCGTCGGGGCGGAATGGGTCATGCGATGGCTGCCCAAGGGCACGCATGACTGGAAGAAGTTCATCACCCCGGACGAACTGTTCGACCTGCTGCGTGGCGCGGGCCTCGATCCCGTGGATCGCAAGGGGATGGTGTTCAACCCCCTTGGCTGGTCATGGAGCCTGTCGGCCCGCGACCTGTCGGTGAATTACGTCACGGCCAGCCTGCGCCGCTGATCCGCGTCCCACGCGGCTTCGGTTTCCAGGGACAGGACGTCGCGCTTGCAGGTCAGAAGGGCCCGCTCCTCGCCGTCCTGGAGGTAATGGACGGCGAAGTCGCCCGACGCCACATCGCCGTCGATCGTCCGATCCTCGGCCTTGGCATGACCGACATAGCGCAGTTGCGTGCCGTAATGGCCCGACCAGAAGAACGGCGTGTCGGACCACGGGCCGTCCTCCATCCCCAGGAACCGCCGCGCCAGATACTGGCCCTGCCGCTGGGCATGAACCCAGTGTTCGACGCGGACGCGTCCCACGCCATGGGGGTCGGGAGTCGCCGCGACATCCCCCGCGGCAAAGATGTGCGGGACAGAGGTGGCAAGCGTCGCATCCACCGCGATTCCGTGGTCGGCCAGATCCAGCCCCGCCGCCTCGGCCAAGGCCACGCGGGGGGCGACACCACCGCCGATCACCAGAAGGTCGGCCTCGATCGTCGTGCCGTCATCCAGATGCACGACCGTTCCGTCGAAGCCGTCGATCTGCCGCCCGGCATGAAAGACGACGCCCTTCTTTTCGTGCAGGTCGCGCAGGAAGGCCCCGGCCTCCGGTCCCAGCACCTTCGCCATGGGCAGATCGCCGCGATCCACCACCTCCACCGACAGATCGCGCCCGATCAGCGCTGCCGCCACCTCCAACCCGATGAAGCCCGCGCCCAGAATGACCGCGCGCTCCGCCCCCTTTGCCGCGTCGATCAGGCGGGTGGCGTCGTCCAGCGTGCGCAGGGTGTGGACGTTGGTGCGGTCCATCCCGTCGAATTCGGGCCGTTTCGGCTCCGCCCCGGTGGCCAGAACCAGATCATCATAGTCCACCACCGTTCCATCGGTCAGTGTGACCGATTTCGCAGCGGGGTCGATCCGCTCCACCTCGGCCCCCGTGCGCAGATCCACGCCCGGCAGATCCGGCAGGAAGGTGTCCTCCATATCCTTTTTCCCCGCCAGATACTGTTTGGAACAGAAGGTCCGGTCATAGGGGCGGTCGGGATCGGCCATGATCACGGTGACACGTTTCCCCTGCCCATGGCGGGCCATCATCTCGGCCAGCGCGTGGCCGGCCGCCCCGCCGCCGATCACCACCACGCGCGGCGCGGCGGGGGCCTGTGCGGGTTCGGGCCGTGTCGTGCGCGGATGCACGACGACGCGGCCATCCACCTCCACCACGCGGTAGCAGGACAGGGGCGCATAGGCCGGGGCCCCCACCGCCTCGCCCGTTTCCAGATCGAACCGCGCGTGATGCCACGGGCAGCGGATTTCGCCGTCGATCACCGCGCCCTTTTCCAGCGGGGCCTTCAGGTGCGTGCATTGGCCCGACAGCGCGCGCAGGGTGCCGCCCTGACGCAGGACGATGACCGCCTTCCCCTCCACCGTGCCGGATACGATGGCACCATCCTCCAGCAGCTTGGCGTCGATTCCCTTGGTCAGGTCGGGCGTGTCGTCGGGCATGGAAAGATCCTCCGGCTGGGGCGCGGCGCGCCGTGGCTGAAGGATCAACGGGACCGACGGGGTGCGGTTCCTCAGCCCAGTGCTACGATGGCATCCCGCAGCGCGGCATAGCGCGCATGACCGGCGTCGAACGCGTCGGCAAGGGCGGTGTCCGGCTCGAAGCTCCGCTCCACCGGCGGGGGGGTCAGGATGTCAGCGGATGCGCCGGCGGCCAGCATTCCCAGCCGCGCCGCGCCGAAGGCCCCGCCGAAATCGCCCGCCGCCGGACGATGGACGACCACGCCCAGCGCGGTTGCCAACATCGACAGCCACATGTCCGACCGCGATCCGCCGCCCACGGCAATCAGGCTGTCCAGCCGCGTGCCGGTGCGGGCCAGCGCGTCGCGGCAATCGCGGATGGCGAAGGTCACGCCCTCCACCACCGCCCGCGTGCCCGCCGCGCGGTCGGTCGCATGGGCAAGTCCGGCAAAGCCCCCGCGAATGCCCGCATTGTTCAGGGGGGTCCGTTCCCCACCCAGATAGGGCAGGAAGACCGCCGACCCGGGGGCCTGCAACGGCCCCGCCTCGGCCACCAGGGTCGCCGCATCCTGTCCGACCAGACCGGCATACCAGTTGACCGCATCGGTGGCCGACAGGATCACCCCCATCTGGTGCCAGGCATCCGGCAGGGAGTGGCAGAAGCTGTGCACCGCCGTGTCGGGCGCGGGGGCATACCCTTGGGTCGCGGCAAACAGCACGCCGGAGGTGCCGAGCGAGACGAACCCCGCCCCCGGCCTCACCACCCCCACCCCGATGGCCGAGGCCGCGTTGTCCCCGCCCCCGCCCGCGATCACCACGCCCGGGGGCAGGCCCCAGTCCCGCGCCAACGCCGCCCGCAAGGTGCCCGAGACGTCCGACCCCTCCACCAGACGCGGCATGTGGTCCCGCCCCAGACCCGTCGCGGCCAAGAGGTCGTCCGACCAGTCCCGCGCGCCGGTGTCCAGCCACGAGGTTCCGGCCGCGTCCGACATTTCGGCCACATGATCGCCCGTCAGCCACAGGCGCAGGTAATCCTTGGGCAGCAGGACCTTGGCCACACGGGCGCGCAGGTCGGGTTCATGCCGCGCCATCCACACCAGCTTCGGCGCGGTGAAGCCCGGAAAGACGATGTTGCCGCTGATGGCCCGGAACCGCGGATCGGCGTCCAGTTCCGCCGCCTCGACATGGGCGCGGGTGTCGTTCCACAGGATCGCCGGGCGCAGCACGGCGTCCGAGGCGTCCAGCGTCACCGCCCCATGCTGCTGGCCCGACAGGCCGATGCCCCGGACGGCGCCCAGATCGGCCTGCGCGGCCAGCGCCCGCATCACCCCGTCGGCGGCGGCAATCCAAGCGGCGGGGTCCTGTTCGGACCAGCCGGAATGCGGGCGCTCCACGGTCAGGGGGGCCGTCGCTTCGGCCAGGACCGTCTGCGTGTCGTCGATCAGGATGCCCTTCAGCCCCGATGTGCCCAGATCCAGCCCGATATACATGCCGCCATCCCTTGTATGCGTCCTTGGTGCCGCACCCTTATCACGATTGCGCCGTCCCTTGCCAATCCCGCGCCGGAATCGTTTTCCAATTGGGGGTTTGGCGCATATAGTCGCCAAAAGAACAAAGATCGGGGGCACGGGTGGAACGACTGAAGGCATGGGGGATCGCGGCGGCGATCGGGATCGCCTCCACGACGGGTGCGCAGGCGCTGGACGCGGTGGTGTTCCAGGTGGTCGGCAACGACAAGGACATCACCGACACGCTGCGCAATGCCTCCCTGACCGCCGAAGTGTCGGCGGAACGCGACCGCTGGGACGAGCTGTTCGGCGCGGCGCAGGCCGATTACGGCCGTCTGGTCGGCGCGATGTATGCCCTTGGCCGCTACTCCCCCGTGATCAACATCACCATCGACGGGCGCGAGGTCGCCTCCATCCCGCCGCTGAACGCCCCCGACCCCGCCTCCATCCGCCGCATCGTCATCCGCGTGGATCCGGGGCCGCAGTTCCGCTTTTCCCGCGCCACCGTCACCCCCTATGTCCAGGGGTCGGAATTCCCCGACGGCTTCGCGGTGGGCGAGGTTGCCGAAAGCGGCCTTGTGGCCGAAGCGGTGCGCGCCGGCATCGACGGCTGGCGCGGGGCGGGATACGCCAAGGCCGATGTCGCGCAGGAACGCCTGATCGCGGACCACCGCGCCAACGCCCTGTCGGCCGAGGTGCGCATCGCCCCCGGCCCGCAGCTGCGTTTCGGCCCCATGACCGTGCAGGGCCAGCAACGGATGGACCCAAGGCGGATCGAGAAGATCGCGGGCCTGCCCGAGGGCGAGACCTATTCGCCCGAGGAACTCGACACGTCGGCCAACCGGCTGCGGCGCACGGGCATCTTTTCGTCGGTCGCGATGACCGAAGGGGACATTCTGGCCCCCGATCTTCTGCCCATCACCACCACGGTGGTGGAACAGCTTCCCCGCCGCTACAGCGTGGGGGCCGAGATTTCCAGCTCCGAAGGGGCGTCGGTCACCGCCTATTGGCTCCACCGCAACCTTCTGGGCGGGGGGGAGCGGCTTCGGATCGACGGGGCGGTGGAAAATATCGGCGCGCAGAATTCGGGCCGCGACTATTCCTTGGGCGCCACGCTGGAACGCCCCGCCACGATCACGGCGGACACCACCGCCGCCGTCAATATCGGGATCGAGCGGTTGGACGAGGAAGACTTCACCTCGGACGGGTTCGATCTGGGCCTGCGCTTCACCCATGTCATCAGCAAGGAACTGACGACCAGCATCGGCCTGACCTATGCCCAGTCGCGGGTGGAGGACGATCTGGGCACTTATGACTACAAGACCTTGGCGCTGCCCCTCGGCACCATCTACGACACGCGCGACAACGCGCTGGACGCGACCGAAGGGCTGTTTGCCAATGCCACGATCGAACCCTTCGCGGGGGCGGGCGATGCCGATTCCGGTCTGCGCGCCACGCTGGACGGGCGCGGCTATTACAGCCTTGGCACGCCGCGCCGGGTGACCTTTGCCGGCCGGGTGCAGGCGGGGCAGGTCTTCGGGACCGACCTGCTGAACACGCCGCGCGAATACCTGTTCTATTCCGGGGGCGGCGGGTCGGTTCGGGGGCAACCCTATCAATCGCTGGGCGTGAACCCCATTCCGGGGAACGAAGATTACAAGATCGGCGGCGCGGCCTTCCTTGCGGCGGCGGTGGAGGCGCGGGTCATGGTGACCGACACGATCGGCCTGGTCGGGTTCTTCGATGCGGGCCGCATCGGGGCCAGCGATTTTTCCGACATGCGCGAACAGTCCGGCGCCGGCATCGGCCTGCGCTATGACACCGGCGTGGGGCCGATCCGGCTGGACATCGCGACCCCGGTGTCGGGCGATACGGGCGAAGGCGTCCAGATCTACGTGGGTATAGGGCAGGCATTCTGATGCGGATCACGGCACTTCTTCTCATCACCGCCCTGCCCTGCGCCGCGCTGGCGCAGGATGTGGCCCCTTCGACCCCGGACGAGGATCGCGGCTGGCTGGAAGGCATCATCGAGGACAACCTCTCTTCCCCCGGCGTGAATGTGGACATTCGCGGATTTCAGGGCGCGCTGTCCTCGCGCGCCACGTTGCAGGAACTGACCATCGCCGATGATGACGGCGTCTGGCTGACCCTGCGCGACGTGGTGCTGGACTGGAACCGGTCGGCCCTGTTCCGCCGCCAGTTCCAGGTGACCGAACTGACCGCGGCCGAAATCATCGTCGCCCGCACGCCCAAGGTCCCCGAGGGGCTGGAGGCGGCCCCCGCGCCGGAGGCCACCCCGTTCAGCCTGCCGCAACTGCCCGTATCCGTGAATGTCGGCCGCATCGCGGCGGACCGGCTGGAGCTGGGCGAAGGTCTTGTGGGCGAAGATGTCGTGGCCTCATTGGAAGGCGCGCTGTCCCTTGCCAATGGTGAAGGGTCGATCACGCTGGACATCGCCCGGACCGACGGGCAGGAGCTCTCGCTGGATCTTGAGGCGAGCTATGCCAACGAAAACCGCCAGTTGGTCACCAACCTGACGGTGGCCGAAGGGGCGGACGGTCTGGTCACGCGCAAGCTGGGCCTTCCGGGCGCGCCGTCGATCGACCTGACGGTGGCGGGCACCGGGCCCATCGACGATTTCACCGCGAACATTGCGCTGGCGACCGACGAACAGCCGCGTCTGGCGGGGGATGTGCGCATCCAGTCGCCGGTGGAGGGTCCCTTGGGCTTTGCCGCGGACCTGTCGGGCAACGCCGCCCCGCTGTTCCTGCCGGACTATGCCGAGTTCTTCGGCGACAACCTGGCGCTCAAGGTCGAAGGCTCGCAATCGACGGACGGGGTGCTGGACATCCCCGCGGTGTCGCTGGTGGCGCAGCAACTGGCCTTGAACGGGGCGGTGACCATAGGGGCCGACGGGCTGCCCGACCGGATCGACCTGACGGGGCGGATCGCCGCGCCGGACGGGCAGCCGGTGCTGCTGCCGCTGACCACGGAGCAGGAAACCCGCGTGACCTCCGCCGATCTGGAGGTGGCGTTCGATGCCGCCCAGTCCGAGGATTGGCGCGGGGGCCTGCGGATCACGGGGCTGGACCGCGCCGATTTCGACGCCGACACGCTGGCGCTGGACGGCACGGGCCGCATCGTCGCGGGCGCGGCGCAGCAGGTGACGGCGGATCTGACGCTGGCCGCCACGGGCCTCGCCGCCGCCGATCCCGCCCTGAACGAGGCGCTGGGGCCGACGATCCAAGGTGGGGCGAACATCGTCTGGGTGCAGGGCGAGGATGGGCTGCGCCTGTCGAACCTTGCGCTGGACGGCGAGGATTACGGCCTGACCGCCGATGCCGTGTTCCAGGGGCTGAGCACGGGGATGACCATCACCGGCAATATCGGGGCGCGGTTCGCCGATATCAGCCGCGCGGCGACGCTGGCCGGCCGCCCCTTGGCGGGGGCGGCAACCGCGACCGTGTCGGGCCGCTATACCGTGCTGGAAGGCGGCTTTGACGCCGTGGCCGATGTGACCGGCACGGATCTTCAGGTCGGGATCGATCAAGTGGACGGGCTGCTTGGCGGCACCTCCACCATCCATCTGTCGACACTGCGCGACACGGCAGGCACCCGCATCCGCGATCTGACGGTGAACGCCCAAGGGCTGACGGCCGAGGCGCAGGGGCTCATCGCCTCCACCGGCAGCGACCTGACCGCGAATATCGACGCGCGGGACCTTTCGGTTCTGGGCGCGCCCTATGCCGGGGCGGCCGCTGCCGCCGTGACCTTCACGGGCACGCCCGAGGCGGGGGAGATCACCCTGACCGCCGATGGCACCGACATCCGCACCGGCATCGCGGAGGCGGATGGCCTGCTTCGCGGGGCATCCAGCCTTCGGTTGGATGCGGCACTGGACAACGGCGCCGCCGTGATCCGGCAGGCCGTGGTCAACGCCCGCGCGCTGGACCTGACCGCCGAAGGGCGGCTTTCGACCGAGGGCAGCGACGTGACCGCGCGCCTGAACCTGAGCGATCTGACCGCGCTTGGCCGGGGATATTCCGGGGCGGTGAACGCGGTGACGACCTTTCAGGGCACGCCGGAAAACGCACGTGTGACGGTGGAGGGGCAGGCACGGAACATCTCCGTCGCGCAGGCCGAGGCGGATCGCCTGCTGCGCGGAAACTCCACCATTTCCGCCGCAGCACAGATCACCAACGGCACGGTGATCGTGGAACGGGCGAATGTGCAGAACCCACAGATCACGGTGAACGCCACCGGCACGGCGGCGCAGAATGGGCAGGACCTGAACCTGACGGCGCGGCTGGCCAATCTGGGCCTTCTGGTGCCGCAGTTTCCCGGCGCCGTCACGGTGTCGGGAACGGTGCAGCAACGGCCCGACCGCTATGGCCTCGATCTGACGGCGCAGGGGCCGGGCGGGATCAACGCGCGGGTGAACGGCGATCTGGGCGCGGCCTTTGATCGGGCCGACCTGTCGTTGACGGGGGCCGCGCAGGCGGCGCTGGCGAACGCGTTCCTCAGCCCGCGCAGCGTGGCGGGGCCGGTGCAGTTCGACCTGCGGGTCAACGGCCCCTTGGCGCTGGAGTCGGTGAACGGCACGATCCGCACGCAAGGCGCGCGTTTTGCCGACCCGGAACTGAACCTTGCGATGAACGCCATCGACGCGACGGTCACGCTGGCCGGGCCGGTCGCCCGCATCACCGCCAGCGCCGCCCCCGAAGACGGGGGCAGCATCTCGGTCGGCGGCTCGGTCGGGCTGGCCGATCCGTTCAACAGCGACCTGACGGTGACGCTGAACCGCGCGGTGTTCAGCGATCCCACGCTGTATCGCACCACCACCGGCGGGACGGTCCGCCTGACCGGACCGCTGGCCGGAAACGGCACCGTGGCGGGCAACATCGTGCTGGAGGAGACCGAGGTGCAGGTGCCCTCGGGCGGTCTGGGCGGCGCGGGCACCCTGCCCCGCCTGCAGCACGTGAACGAGACCGCGCCCGTCCGGTCCACCCGCGCCCGCGCCCGCCTTCTGGACGAGGACGGGCGGACCCAGGGCAGCAGCGCCTCGGCGGGGTTGAACCTTGATCTGACCATCTCGGCCCCGAACCGCATCTTCGTGCGCGGGCGGGGGCTGGAATCCGAATTCGGGGGCCAGTTGCGGCTGACGGGCACCACCAACAACATCGTGCCGATCGGCGCGTTCGAACTGGTGCGCGGCCGTCTGGACATCCTCGGCCGCCGCCTGAACCTGAGCGAGGCGGCCATCACGATGGAGGGTGAGTTCGTCCCCTATCTGAACATCCGCGCGGCCAGCGAGAACAGCGGCGTTACCAGCTATGTCAACATCGTCGGCCCGGCGGATGCGCCGGAGGTGACGTTCAGTTCCACCCCGGAACTGCCGCAGGAGGAGGTTCTGGCGCAGTTGCTGTTCGGCCGCGACCTGTCCTCGATCTCGCCGTTCCAGGCGGCGCAACTTGCGTCCGCCGTGGCCACGCTGGCCGGACGCGGGGGGGACGGCATCATCGGCAACCTGCGCAAAAGCTTCGGGCTGGACGATCTGGACGTGACCACGAACGACAGCGGCGACGCGGCGGTGCGGGCGGGGAAATACATCGCCGCCGACACCTATACCGAGGTGCAGGTCGATTCGCAGGGGCAAAGCGAGATCAGCCTGAACTACGACCTTACGGACAATGTCACGGTGCGCGGATCGACCGGGACGGGGGATGGATCCACCGGCCTCGGCATCTTCTACGAACGCGATTACTGACGGCGATGGCGGCGGGCGGCGTGGTCGGCATCGACCGCCGCCCCCAGCAGGATCGCGAATCCCGACAGATACATCCACATCAGCAGCGCGATCACCGCCCCGATGGAGCCATAGACCTGATTGTAGCTGTGGAAATTGCTAAGATAGAACACGAACCCGCGTGAGATCAGCGCCCAGAGCAGGACCGACATCAAGAGGCCGCGGGTGAAGACCGGGCGCGGCTCTCCCGCCGGGCGGTTGGGGCCAAGGCGATAGACCAGCGCGATGCCGAACACCACCAAAGCCAGCCCCAGCGCGAAGTTCAGCGATTCCAGCAGGACCGACTGCCCATACCCCAGCGGCAGATAGCGGATGACAACCGGCATCACCACCGCCAGCACCATCGCCGACAGGACGACCCCGACCAGCGTGATCGTCAGGAACAGCGCCCGGATGACATGCATCACCCCGCTGCGCGCGGGCAGGTGGTGCACCGTGTTGATGCCGGTGATGAGCGAGGCCACCCCCGCCCGGCACGACCACAGCGCCAGCATGGTGGAGACCAGCGTCGCCCAGCCCAGATCACGGGAATTGGTGGCCAGCAGCGAATCGACCTGGGTGGAGATCAGGCTGAACGCATCGCCGGGAAGGAAATCGCGCGCCAGCTCCAGCTGACCGCGAATGACGACGGGGTCCGCCACGAACCCCCAGATCGCGATGACGGCGGCGACGGCGGGAAAGATCGACAGAAGGCCGTAGAACGCCATTCCGGCCGCGATCATGAACAGATCGGCGGCGTCGGTGCGGGCATGGAGGCGCTTCAGCCACGCCCATGACGACGAAAATGGCATATGATGGTCCCTTCATGGGCGAAATCCGGCCCATAGTATGGGCCGACCCCTGCCCCGACGGCAACCGTCAGAAGGATTTTGCCAGACGCAGGCCGACACCAAAGCCACGGTCTTGGCCCGCACGTTCCAGATCGAAGGACTGATAGGTGACCTCGCCCAGCACCGACAGGTCGGCAAAATCGCGCGAGGCACCGACGCGGACGATCCCGCCTTCTGTCCGTTCCGCCGTCAGGCGGTGATCGGGAAGGCTGGGCGCGTTGATGACGTAATAGCCGAGCGACCAGTTCACGTCGAAATTGGACAGTTCATGCGTGACGGCCAGTTGCACCATGCGCGAATCGGTGTCCATCGGCGCGCCCATGACCACGCCCTCGTTGGTATAGCCGCCATCATAGAAGAAGTTGGTATAGGCCGTGCCGTCGCCGCAGAAACCGTTTGTCGAATCGGCGATCTCGGTCGTGGCCCCTTCCACGGTGACGGTGGTCGGCACGCCGAAGGACTGGCCGCGCCCCTCGACCCCCGCCAGATACATGAAGCAGGAGGGCAGGCCGCCCGATTCATCCTCGCCGATGGCTTGCCCATAGACGCGGATGGGCGCGATGTTTTCCGGCAGGGTATAGGACAGGCCAAGACCGGCCAACTGGTTTGCGTCCGGTTCCGTTGCCGAATTGCTGCGCCCGATCAGGGTATCGATGAAATCGCCGAAACCTTCGGGGCGCCCCTCGCCCCCCCATTGCGCGGTGCGAACAAGGTCGATCTCGAACCCCGTGACCGGTTGCAGCTGCAGGCGCATACCCAGAAGCTTGGTGTTGTCGGGATTGCCGGGGCTGTCGCTTTGACCCAGGAAAACCTCGCCCTTCCACGGGCCGATCCACGACAGGAGCGGTGTGTCGAAGGCGCTGTATTCGCGTTTCTGGACATAGGCCGAAGCGAAGGGCCGCGCATTCGACGACATGATCAGCGAGGTGTGGCGCGAAGGCCCCCAGTTGCGGTCGATCGCGCCCAGACCGAAGGTGAACTCGCCCCAATACGTCTCCACATAGCTGCGATCCAGACGCACGCCGTCGCCGTCGCTTTCGCCCGACACCTCAAGATTGTAGCCCAGACGCGCGCCCTGATGGCGATAGCCGAGGGCGGCGAACCCGTCATCCCCGAAGCCGAGGATCGGGCGCTGCCCCAGGGTCGGGCTGGTGGTGCCGCCAAGGGTCACCGTGAAGCGGCCCGCGTCCTGCGCCAGGGCCGACCCCGTGCACAAGGCAAGGGCACCAAACCCCAGAACAATTTTCCGCATCGCCACACCCACACTGATCATTACGCCTTCGGAATAACGGAGACGTGTATCCCAAGGCAACCGCAATAGAGGGTCAGTGGGCGGAAACCGCCTGCAGTGGTGCCGGTTCGACATATCCCGCCACCCAGCGACGCACCACGTCGCGCGCGGCTTCGGGATCGCCCAAGGCCACCGCCGTGCGCAGGGCGCGCAGGACGCTGGCCATTTCCAACTCGCTCAGCGCCTCTTCGCGGGCGCGCATGATCTTGGGGTGGGGCGTGGTCAGAAGTCCTTCGCCGATCAGAAGTTCCTCGTGCAACTTCTCGCCGGGGCGCAGGCCGGTCACGACGATCTCGATATCGCCATCGGGATTGCCGGTGTCGCGCACGGTATATCCGGCCGCTTCGATCATCTGCTGGGCCAGATTGCGGATCTTGACCGGCTTGCCCATGTCCAGAACGAACACCTCGCCCCCGCTGTCCTGCCCCGCGAAGGATCCCGCCAGCATCACCAGACGCGCCGCCTCGGCGATGGTCATGAAGAACCGGGTCACATCCTCATGCGTCAGGGTCACGGGACCGCCCCGCGCGATCTGGTCGCGAAACAGCGGAATGACCGACCCGGACGAGCCGAGGACGTTGCCGAAGCGCACCATGGAGAAGACGGTTCCCCGCGACCGGAGGGCCAGATCCTGGATCACCAGTTCGGCCAGACGCTTGGACGCGCCCATGATGTTGGTCGGGCGCACGGCCTTGTCGGTGGACACAAGGATAAACCGCGCCACCCCCGCCTCATGCGCGGCGTCGGCGAAGGTGCGGGTGCCCAGAACGTTGTTGGCCAGCCCCGCGATCGGATTCCCCTCCACCAGCGGGACGTGCTTGTAGGCGGCGGCATGGAAAACCACCTCGGCAGCGTGATCGTTCATGACCATGCGCGCCAGACGGGCATCGGTGACCGATCCCAGAACCGGGGTGATGAGAACGCCCAGATCCTCGGCCATGTCGCGCAATTCGCGGTCGATGGTATAAAGCGCGATTTCCGAGGATTCGAACAGGACCAGCCGCCGGGGCCGGGCCACGATCAACTGGCGGCACAGTTCAGATCCAACCGACCCGCCCGCCCCCGACACCACGATCACGCGGTCGGTATAGGCCTCGGCCCCTTCGGGCATCACGGATTCCACCTGACGGCGGTTCAGGAACCGCCCGGGAATGACCGGCGCCAGATGATCGACCAGCTTCTCCTCGCCCACCAACTGGGCAAAGGATGGGACGGTCATCACCTTCAGCTTGCGCTTTTCCAGATGCCGCGCGATCTGCGCCTGCCGCGCGGGCGAGGCGGACGGCATCGCCAGAAGAACGCGCTGCACCCCCATCGTCTGCACCGCCTGGGCGATCTGGTCGGGGCGCAGCACCGTCAGGCCGGAAATCGTCAAACCCTGCACCGCCACGCCATCATCGACGAACGCCACCGGCCGGATGCTGTCATGCGACCGCAGCGCCGCCGCCAGTTGGATGCCCGTGGTCCCCGCGCCATAGATCAGGACCTTGTGGCGGGGCTTTCCCTGACGCAGCACCCATTTCAACGTGTAAAGAAGGCCATATCGCGCGCCGACCGACATCAGGAAGGACAACAGGGCGAACACGATCGCCGCCGCCCCCGGCAGCGGCACATCCGTCATGCGGATCAGGCCCGCCATCATCAGGCCCAGAAGGATCGAGGCGACGGCGACCTTGCCGATGGCCAACACCTCGAACGCCTTCAACTGGATGCGATAGATGCCCAGAAGCATCGACAGCGCCCCCGCCAGAACCGACAGCACGGGCAGCAGCGGGAACACCTGGCCCCACAGCCACAAGGGAAAGGGGACATTGTGGATCAGCGAACAGGTCAGCAGCAGCGCGAGCGGCGCGAGGATCAGATCCAGCGTCAGGATAACCGCCTGCTTCTGCTTTCGCGACAGCGCATCGACCATTCGAAACACATGATTTCTGGGCGATGGCAAATCGGGAATCCTACCGCTGGGGCTGCACAAAAATAAGACCGTTCAAGACTTAGAACGGTTCGGACGGCGCAACAAGCACTCCTGCGCGGACCGGACCTATTTCCGCCGGAAGATCACCCGTTTCGCGGTATCGCGGATCAGGCACAGGTCGAAACACACCGATTGATGGCGTTGATAGATCAGATCGAGGCGCGCCTTGCGGGGAATGCACCGACGGACATAGACGGCGTCCGTCTCTTCTGCCGTGGTGCAGGGGGTCAGCACCCGTTCCTCAAATCCGTGAATATGCAAGGAGGCGAGGCCGGTGATTCCGGGGCGGTTGCGCAGGATGCGGGCGTAAAGATCGGGAAACCGCTCGACATAGCTGCGCAGCGGGGGGCGGGGGCCGACAAAGCTCATGTCGCCGCGCAGGACGTTCCAAAGCTGCGGAATCTCGTCCGCGCGGGTCTTGCGCAGCAGCCGCCCGATGCGACCCACGCGGTCGGACTTGTCGCCGCCCGACACGCCCCCCTCATTCGGGCCGGCGGGGCGCATGGTCCGCAGCTTCCACAGGCGGAACGGCCGGTCCACGCCCTTCATGCGTTCGGCGACATAGAAGATCGGCCGCCCCTGCGCGATCAGCAGAACCCCCACCAGAACGACGAAGGGCACCGCGAGGATCAGCGCCAGCACCACAACCAGCGCGAGGTCGAGCAGGCGTTTTCCCGGCGTCATGCGGCCCGCCCTTCGGCGATCATCGCCGCAGGATCGGCGGGGGGCAGGGGCACCAGCGCCTGCAACCGGGCGGTGCAGAGGGCGACGCGGGGGATCGCGCCGGCGC
The DNA here is from genome assembly GCF_022899245.1 of Falsirhodobacter halotolerans. Lineage (NCBI taxonomy): Bacteria > Pseudomonadati > Pseudomonadota > Alphaproteobacteria > Rhodobacterales > Paracoccaceae > Falsirhodobacter > Falsirhodobacter halotolerans. The sequence continues at coordinate 114,584 of NZ_JALJAZ010000001.1, read as the reverse complement.
GCGGGGGGCCGAACGCCCAAGGCAGGCCTGCGGCATCCAGAAGGTCGGCCATCGCGACGGGTCCGGGGGCGGCGATGTTCAGGACCGGCGGCAGATCGGGGATGTGCATCAACGCCCGCAGCACATGCGCCAGCGTGGCGGGACCGATATAGGACCGCACCGGCCCCCGCCCCCCCGCCACCGGATCAAGCGTGACCGGCGGGGTCGCGCGCAGCAGCGCATCCGCCCCCGCCACATTGCCCAGACGCAACACGCAAACGGGGATCTGGGCCGTCCGCGCCAGATCCTCCATCCGCGCCTTGGCTGCGCCGTAAGGGCTGACCGGCGTCGGGGCCATATCCTCGGTCAGATCGCCCGACGCGGTGCCATACACCGCGGCCGAGGACATGAGAAACACCCGCGCGCCCCGCCGCGCCCCCTCGGCCAACGCGGCGGCGGCCGTGGTGACGTTGTCCTCCATCGGGCCCTGCGGATCGGTGACGCCCGCCAGATTCAGGATCGTGCCGCCCCGCCCCTGTGGCCAGGCATCGCCCCGCGCAAGCCAGATCGCGTCCGGCCAATGGGGCCGAAGAAGGCGCGCCAGCCGCCCCGTGGCCCCGGTGACGATCAGGTCAGTCGGCATCTTCGAACCGCACCCGCATCTCGCGCAGGACCGGCAGAACCGCGCGCACGCGATCGGCCCCCAGCGTTTTCACCACGCCGCCGATGATCGGAACGATCGCATGCACCGCCGCATCCCGCGCCTGCCGCCCCGAAGGCGAGATGCCGACGAACTTGCGCCGCGCGTCGTCCCAGTCGGGGCGGATATGGACATGCCCCGCCCATTCCAGCTTGGCCAGCGTGTTGGTCATCGCCCCGCGCGTGACGTGGAACGATTTGGCCAGCTGGGCCGGGGTCCGTTCCTCGTTCAACCGGGCCAGATGGTTCAGAACGCCGAAATGCGACAGCTCCATGCCTTTCGGCAGCACCTTGGATATGCGGTTTCGGGCCAGCTGATCGGCCATGAACAGCTCTCCGAACAAGGTGATCGCAAGATCGTCGGTGCGGTCGATCATCAGCCAGCCAGAAGCGCGTCGAGCTTGCCTTGCGCGTCCAGCGCGTGGATGTCGTCGCTGCCGCCCACCGACTGTCCGTCGATGAAGATCTGCGGGACCGAGCGGCGGCCGCCCGCGCGTTCGGCCATCTTCGCCCGCAGGTCGGGATCGCGGCTGACGTCGGTTTCGGTGAAGGCCACACCCTTTTTCGACAGCAGCGCCTTGGCCGAATGGCAGAAGGGGCAGGTGGGGGTGGTGTAGATCTCGACGGTGGCCATGTCTTTCTCCCGTTTTGGTCCACCATATCTAGGGGGTTTTGACCACGCGCGCCAGCACCGCGACCGCAACATATGCGGCGCCTGCGTCGCGGCAGGCCTCTGCCGCCGCCGCAAGGGTCGCGCCGGTGGTCATCACGTCGTCCACCAGAAGAACCGCACGCCCGGGCACCGCCTGCGGGCGGCGCACGCGCATCGCGCCCGAGACGTTCTCGAACCGGGCGGCGGCCCCGCGTCCGTCCTGGCTCGCGGTGCGGCGGGTGCGGGTCAGAAGGGCCGGCGCGGCGGTCAGGCCGGTGGCCCGCGCCAGCCCTGTGGCCAGCAGGGCGGACTGGTTGAAACGCCGCCGGATCAGCCGCGTCCAATGCAGCGGCACGGGGGCCACCAGCATGTCGGGCCGCAGGATCGGGGCCACCGCCTGCGCCATCCAGCGCGCGGCGGGGGCGATCAGATCCTGCCGGTCGCCATGTTTCAGCGCCAGCACCATCCGCCGCGCATTGTCGCCATAGATCAGGGCCGCGCGCCCCTGATCCCAGGGCGGCAGCATCCGCAGGCAATCGTCGCAGGCCTCCGCATCCTCGGCCCCCGGCACGGGTGTGCCGCAGCGATCACAGACCGCGCCCGTCACGAAGGGCGTGTCGCGCCAGCAGGGGCCGCACAGCCCGCCCGAGGCCACACCCTCTCCACAGCAGAAACAGGCGGGGGGATAGAGCACCCGCAGCACCGCTTGCATTCCCATTCCCGCCCCCACACATTCCGGTCCATGACGCCCAAGCTGACCGACCGCCCTGCCCTGACCCGCCACCGGACCCGCGCCCGCACGGAGGCGCTGTTCCTGCATGCGGATGTCGCGCATGAGACGCAGGAAAGACTGAGCGAGGTTAACAGAACCTTTACGTCGCCCGTGGTCGTGACACCGTTCCCGGAATTCTGGCCGGGCTTTGCCACCGTGCCCGATGCCGATCTTCTGGATCTGACGGACGGCGCGCATGATCTGGTGATCCACGCCCTGTGCCTGCATTGGGCCGATGATCCGGTGGGGCAGGTCGTGCAATGCCGCCGCGCACTGGCCCCCGACGGGCTGTTCATGGCCGTCTGCTTCGGCGGCGAGACATTGCGCGAGCTGCGCGCCGCCCTGACGGCGGCCGAGGCGGAGGTGACGGGCGGCCTGTCCCCCCGCATCCTCCCCATGGCCGACATTCGCGATCTGGGTGCGCTTTTGTCGCGCGCCGGGCTGGCGCTGCCGGTGGCGGATGCGGACCGGCGAACCGTCCGCTATCGCGACGCGCTGCATCTGATGCATGATCTGCGGGGGATGGGCGAAACCTCGGCCCTGGATGCACGGCCGCGCCGGTTCACCCGCAGCGGCGTTCTGCTGGGGGCGGCGGCGCGGTATCAGGCCGATCATGCCGATGCCGAAGGGCGCATTCCCGCGACGTTCGATCTCGTTTGGCTGACGGGGTGGGCCCCGCATCCGGGCCAGCCGCAGCCCCTGCGACCGGGATCGGCCACCCACCGGCTGGCGGACGCCTTGCGCCCGAAGGATTGACGCCCCCGTTCAGGCGCGTATCTCCAGCCCTAGCCATAGGAGCCGCCCATGTCCCAGACCCTTCCCCCCGGCCACCCCGCGATCCCGCCGAAACGGGTGGGCGTCTTGATCGCCAACCTCGGCACGCCGGACGGTTACGACTACTGGAACATGCGCCGCTATCTGTCGGAATTCCTGTCCGACCGGCGGGTGATCGATTACCCCCGCTGGAAATGGCAACCGCTGTTGCAGACGGTGATCCTGGCGAAACGGCCCTTCACCTCGGGCGCGAATTACAAATCGATCTGGAACAACGAGGCCGGGGAAAGCCCGCTGATGACGATCACCAAGGCGCAGACCGCGGCACTGGCGGCGGAACTGCCGGAGGTGATGGTCGATTTCTGCATGCGCTATGGCAATCCCTCCACCGAATCGCGGGTGAAGGCGATGATCGAGGCGGGGTGCGACCGCATCCTGTTCCTGCCGCTTTATCCGCAATATGCGGGGGCGACCACGGCCACCGCGAACGATTCGTTCTTCCGCGCCCTGCAAGGGGCGTTCCGCGCGCCCGCCGCCCGCACCGTGGCCGAATATTTCGAACATCCCGCCTACATCGCCGCACTGGCCGATTCGGTGCGTGAGGCGTGGGACGCGATGGACACGAAGCCGGAGGTGCTCGTCGCCTCCTATCACGGGATGCCCAAGCGGTATCTGATGCAGGGCGACCCCTATCACTGCCAATGCCAGAAAACGACGCGGCTTCTGCGCGAATCGCTGGGGTGGGAGAAGGATGCGATCCACACCACGTTCCAGTCGGTTTTCGGCCCAGAGGAGTGGCTGAAACCCTATACCGTCGAACATGTGGCCGAACTGGCCAGGCAGGGCCGCAAGAACATCGCCGTGGTCGCACCCGCCTTTTCCGCCGACTGCATCGAGACGCTGGAGGAGATCGAGGGCGAGATTCGTGAGGCCTTCGTTCATGCGGGGGGCGAGACGTTCACCTATATCCCCTGCCTGAACGACCGCCCGGCCCATATCGCCGCGCTGGCCGCGATCATCCACGAAAATCTGGCGGGCTGGATCTGATCCGGCCCTTGGAATTGAAAAAGGCGGGGGATCGCTCCCCCGCCTTTTCCATATTCTGTGTTCCTGAAATCAGGAAGCAGCGGCAGCAGCCACAACCAGCAGCAGCAGCAGCGGAACAACGACGCCAGCCGACGACGAGCTGGTGTTTTCTTCCACGACGGCCGGAGCCATGACGGGTTCCATGACCGGCTCAGCCATACCACCGGCGAAAGCCGAGGTAGCAGCGACCGAGAGAGCGGCGGCGAGTGCGATTTTCTTCATAATGACCTCCAGATACTGCTCAACGTCTTTTGTTACAGAGGGGACGTTTTGCATCCAAGACTGTTCCTCGTATGAAATGCATTGGCATCTCTGGATTGTGAATGCAATCGGCGGCTTGGGGTTCCCACAAAGACGCGGAAAACGTTGTCAAATAAGCAACACTTGTGTCCCGACGGAGGTGAGCGAATAGAGCTCGATGATGTGCTCGTTATAGAGGCCCACACAACCGTTTGAGGATGCGCGTCCGATCTTGCGGGTGTCGTGCGTGCCGTGAATACGATAATATTGCCACGAAAGATACAGCGCACGCACGCCCAAGGGGTTGTCCGGCGCACCGCCTTCGACGACCTCGGGCCATTCGGGATTGCGCTGGCGCATCGCGGGCGTGGGACGCCAGCTGGGGTTCTCACGCTTTTCCACCACAGTGGTGCGGCCCCGGCGCGTCAGGTCTTCCGACAGCGGGATGGAACAGGGATAAAGTTTGTAGACGCTTTGATCCGCCGACCAGAAATGCAGCGCGCGCGACGTCAGATCGACCAGAATCGCCCCGTTGTTGGTGTTGTCGAAGTGATTGCGCCAGTCCAGCATCCGAAAGCTGGAGATGTTCGATCGCGCCGCCGCCGATCCCTCCATCGCCGTCGATCCCTGCATCACCGCATTCTGCTGCGCCAACGCCGGCGCGGCCAAGGCACCGGCACCCATGGCGGCAGCCGCCCCCAGCAACGCCCGGCGATTGAGCTTCACGTCACTCATCCGTCTCTCCATTTCCATGATGGGCGACCGGCTGGAACGCCCGTGTCGCGCGGAGGTCTACATAGCGTCATCCGGTGTGACGGGCAAATCACGATGACAATACCGTGCGCATCTTGCGTTTGATCCGGTGCGGACAGGCGGCTATGTATGGCGAAATCCTGAAAGCCTGGACAGCCATGAAATATCTTCTTGCGATTTGCGGCCTGGCCGCGCTTTCCGCCTGCTCGGGGGCACCGGCGGTGCAACTGGGCCCGGACGGGCAACCGGCGCAGCGCGTCTATCAGATCGACGAAAGCCAGCGGGGCGAGATCACGTATCGGATGCTCGATTCCGTCAATGCCCTGCGTCAGGCGCGTGGCATGGGCCCGTTGCAGTTGAACGCCGCCCTGACGGCCGCCGCCGCCACCCATGCGCGCGATATGGCGGTTCAGAACCGGCCCTGGCACTTCGGCTCGGACGGCTCGTCGCCTCTGGTGCGGGCACAGCGCGCGGGCTATGGCGGCACGCTGCTGGGCGAGGATATCTCCGAGACCTATCAGACCGAGACGCAGACCGTGGGCGACTGGATGAACCAGACCGGCACGCGCGAGGTTCTGTTGAACCGGGACGCCACGGATGTGGGCATTTCCTGGTATCAGGAATCGGCGGGCAAGCTGTGGTGGGTGATCAACACAGGACGGGGCGGCGGGGCCTCCTCGCCCTATGGCATGGCGATGGCCCAATAAGCGAAAGGCCCCGGATGTCCGGGGCCTTTTTCGTCAGGGAAGGATCTGGATCACGGTTCCGTCGCGGATCATGGCATAGATGTCTTCCATCTCGGCATCCGTCACGGCGATGCAGCCCGCCGTCCAGTCCCAACCGGGCTTCGGCCCCCGCGAGTCGCCGTGGATGAAGATGTCCCCGCCCGGCAGCTTGCCCGCCGCCAGCGCGTTGATCCGGTCGTTCGCATTGGGATAGGAGACGCCGACCGACAGGTGATAGGCGCTGTTGGGGTTGCGACGGTCGATGATGTAGGTGCCCTCGGGCGTCTTGCCGTCCCCTTCGAACTGCTTGTGTCCGACGGGTTGGAAGCCCAGCGCGATGTCATAGGTGTGGACGACGCGCGCGCCGCTCATCATGAACATCTTCCGGTTCGCCTTCTGGACCTGGATCATGGTGATCGGCGGCCCGTCATAGGTCTTGAATTTGGAAGGAGGCGTGTTGCCGCCGCAGGCCGCAAGACCCGCCACAAGCGCAAACGCCAGAATCAATTTCACTGCCCGCATTTTTTATCCCGGTGTCAGGGGTATTTTTGCAGGGCATTTAATCCCGAATCACGCCCCCTGCCTAGTCGGGATTCCCGCGGCCTTTTCACGAGCGGGTGAACTGTGCCGCCACCTCCACATGGGTGGACCAGCGGAACTGGTCGATCACCGCCACGCGGTCGAGCGTGAAGCCCTTTTCCACAAGGATGCGGGCGTCGCGGGCGAAGGTGACCGGGTTGCAGGACACCATGGCGATGCGCGGCACGCGGGATGCGGCCAGCGCGCGCACCTGCGCCTCGGCCCCCGCGCGGGGCGGATCGATGACGACGGCGTCGAAGCCCCGCAGTTCGTCCGCATCCAGCGGGCGGCGGAACAGGTCGCGGGCTTCGGACGTGACGCGCTTCAGGCCGGTCGCCGCGCGCCAGCCCTTGTCCAGCGCGGCGATCATGGCGGCATCGCCCTCCACCGCGTGCACCTCGGCCTGCCGGGCCAGCGGCAGGGCGAAGGTGCCCGCCCCGGCGAACAGGTCGGCGACACGCTTCGCCCCATCGACGGTCCGGGTGACAAAGGCCAGAAGTGCCGCCTCCCCCGCCTCGGTCGCCTGAAGGAACGCGCCGGGCGGCGGGGCCACGGGGGCCGCGCCGAAGCGTTGGAGCGGGGGTTGGCGCAGGGCCACGACCTCCCCCTCCCATGTCAGACGGGCGAGGCCTTGCGATTCGGCCAGTTGCGCCAACATGCCGTGCAGCGCCGCATCCAGCGGCTTGCCCCCCGTCACCGCCACATCGAGGCCGGTCGTGCTGTCCGTCACGGTCAGCGCCAGTTCCCCGCTGCGCGATCCGCCCGCCTTCACCAGCGCCTCCAGCGCGGGAAAGCCCGCCATCAGCGCCGGCGTCAGCAGAAGGCAGTTCGGCACCGCGACCAGCGCGTCCGAGGCCCGCCCGTGAAAGCCGATCAGCGCACCGCCCTTGGTCCGTCGTCCGTGCAGCGTGGCCCGGCGCCGGGAGCGTTGGGGCGAGGTCTGCGCCTCGTCCACCGCCGCCTCCAGCCCCTGCCCGGCCAAGGCCGTGACGACCACGGCGCGCTTCCATTCGGCCACGAACCGGTCGGACGCGTGTTGCAGCGCGCAGCCGCCGCAGGTGCGGTAATGCGGGCACGGCGCCGCCACGCGGTCGGGAGAGGGCGTCAGGATGCGGGGCGCGGGCATCCGGTCGCCCGTGATTTCGCCCTCCACCTCCTCGCCCGGCAGGATCCGGGGCATGAAGACGGGACCGGAAGGCCCCCCCGCTTCCGAAACATAGGCCACCGCATCGCCGCGATGGCCCAGACGGTCCGCCACCAGTTTCATTCCGCTGCCCCGATCATGTCGTCGTCCATTCCCAGAAAGCCGCCCGATTGCCGGTTCCAATAGCGCGCGTAAACCCCGTTTCGCGCCAGAAGTGCGTCATGTGTGCCTTCTTCGACGATCCGGCCCTTTTCCAGCACCACGATCCGGTCCATTTCGGCAATGGTGGACAGGCGGTGGGCGATGGCGAGGACGGTCTTGCCCTCCATCACCTTTTCCAGACTGGCCTGAATCGAGGCCTCCACCTCCGAATCAAGGGCCGAAGTCGCTTCGTCCAGCACAAGGATCGGGGCATCCTTGACGAAGGCGCGGGCCAGCGCGATCCGCTGGCGCTGGCCACCCGACAGCTTCACCCCCCGTTCGCCCAGATAGGCGTCATAGCCCGAACGCCCCTGATGGTCGGTCATCGTCTCGATGAAGTCGTCGGCCTCGGCGGCGCGGGCGGCGGCGCGAAGATCCTCGTCCGTCGCCTCGGGGCGGCCATAGAGGATATTGTCGCGGGCGGAGCGGTTGAACATCGCGGTTTCCTGCGTGACCATCCCGATCTGGCGGCGCAGGCTTTCCTGCGTGATGGTCCGCACATCGCGGCCATCAATCTCCACCACGCCCTTTTCGGTGTCGTAAAGCCGCAGCAGCAGGGCGACCAGCGTGGATTTTCCCGCCCCCGAGGCGCCGACGATGCCCAGCTTCTGGCCCGCGCCGATGGTCAGGTCGATATCCGTGACACCGCCATGCCGCCCGCCATAGGTGAAGGTGACCCCGCGGAACGCCACCTCGCCCCGCACGGCGGGCAGCGCCTCCGCCCCCTTGGCGTCGGGCAGCTTGTGGGGTTTGGCCAGCGTGTTCATCGCATCCTCCACCTCACCGATGGAGGTGTAGATGGACATGAGCGTGAAGCTGACCCAGCCCGACATCTGCGACAGCCGCAGCGAAATTGCCCCCGCCGCCGCCACGTCGCCCGCCGTGGCCACGCCCTGCTGCCACAGAACCAGCGTGCCGCCGATCAGCGCCACGGGCAAAAGGCCCGAGACCAGCATCAGCGCCGTGCGAAAGGTGGTGGAGATGACGCCGAAATCGAAGCTGCGTTCGCGGAAGGTGCCCATGGCCTGCAGGGCCACCCGATCCTCGAACTCGGCATGGGCGAAGAGCTTGACCGTCTTGATGTTGCTGATCGTGTCCACCACCTGCCCCGACACCATCGCGCGGGCGTTGGCGCGGGCGGCGGAATTCCTGCGGATCTGCGGCATGAAATGGCGGATCAGGACGATATAGCCGACGATCCAGACGCCCAGCGCCACCGCCAGCCAGATATCGACCGAAAGCAAAAAGATCACCGACCCCACGACCGAGGCCAGCGCGAAAGCCACCGTGTTGATCGTTTCAGCCGCCACATCCGTGACCGCGCGGGCGGCCTGCATCTGTTTCTGGCTGATGCGGCCCGCGAAATCGTTGTCGAAGAAGGTGACGTCCTGCCCCATCGTCCAACGGTGCAGCCGCCCCAGAACCAGCGGAAAGACGTTGGGCTGCACCATGATCGCGTTGGAGGCCGAGGACAGGCCGAACGCAAAGGGCCGGAGCAGCAGATAGAAGGCGGCCAACCCTACGAACAGCGGCCAGCTTGTCGCCCAGAACGCGCCGGGGCCGGAGGCCTGCGCCCCGTCGATCACCCAGCCCAGCAGCGTGGCCGACACCACCTCCAGCGCGCCGGTGAAGCAGGAGATGACGGCGGCGAGGATCAGCGCGGGCCAGGACCCCTTCAGGCACCACAGAAAGAACCTGCCCAGCGTTTCCGGCGGCTGGCCCTTGGCGGGGCGAAAGGCGTCGACCATGCCGCCCATGCGGCGCAGGGCGGTCCTCATGCGGGATCCTCCTCGGTGTGGATGAAGCCGCCGGACTGATGCGCCCAGAAGCGTGCGTAAAGGCCGTTCCGGGCCAGCAATTCGTCATGGGTGCCGATCTCGGCAATCCGCCCGTCGTCCAGAACAAGGATGCGGTCCATATGCGCCAGCGTGGACAGGCGGTGGGCGATGGCGATCACGGTCTTGCCCGCCATGACGCCGTAAAGCGCGTCCTGAATCTCGGCCTCCACCTCGGAATCGAGGGCCGAAGTCGCCTCGTCCAGCACAAGGATGGGCGCGTCCTTCAGGATGACGCGGGCAAGGCCGATCCGCTGGCGTTGACCGCCCGACAGCTTCACCCCCCGTTCGCCCACCTGCGCGTCATAGCCGGTGCGGCCCTCGCCATCCTCCAACGTCAGGATGAAATCATGGGCGGCGGCCTGTCGGGCGGCGGCGATCATCTGCTCCTCGGTCGCGTCGGGGCGGCCATAGAGGATGTTTTCGCGGACCGAACGGTGAAGGAGGCTCGGGTCCTGTTGCACCATGCCCACGGCCTGCCGCAGGCTGGACTGGGTGACGCCCGCGATGTCCTGCCCGTCGATGCGGATGGCCCCGCCTTCGGGGTCGTAGAAGCGCAACAAGAGCTTCACCAACGTCGATTTTCCGGCGCCGGAGCGGCCCACGACGCCCAGACGTTCGCCGGGGCGGATGGTCAGCGTGATGCCGTTCACCCCGCCCACGGCGCGTCCGTAATGATGCGTCAGCGCGTCCAGATCGATCCGCCCCTCGGTCAGGTGCAGGGGCTTGGCGCCCTTGGCATCGGTCAGGGCGATGGGTTGGGCGATGGTCTCCATCCCCTCGGCAATGGTGCCGAGCGACTGGAACAGCTGCTGGGTGGCCCACATGATCCAATAGGTCATATTGTTCAGCCGCAGGACCAGCGCCGCCGCCGCCGCGACCACGCCCACCGTCGCCGCCCCCTGATGCCACAGCAGGACGGCCCAGCCGATCACGCCGACGATCATCGCGCCGTTCAGAAGGGTCAGGGAAATGTCCATGCGGCTGACGATCCGCATCTCGGCCGCGAAGGTGCTGCGGGCATGTTCGATGGCATCGCGCGCATGGGCCTCCTCCCGCCCGTCATGGGCGAACAGCTTGACCGAATGGATGTTGGTATAGGCATCGACCACGCGCCCCGTCACTGCCGAGCGGGCGTCCGACGAGGCCTTGGCTGCTGGCCCCGCCCGCCGCACCGTCCAGCGCATCAGGAGACCATAGCCGAGAAACCACATCAGCAGCGGGATCATCAGGCGCGGATCGGCCTGTCCCAGAACCACAAGGCTGCCCACCGCCGTGGTGGCCGCGAAGGCCACCGCATCGAAGACGTTGAACACCGCGTCCCCGGCGGCAGGGGGCGTCTGCATGATGCGGTTGGCGAGGCGTCCGGCAAAATCCCCCTCGAACCAGCCCACGGGCTGACGCAGGACATGCCGGTGCGCGCGCCAGCGGATCAGCGTGCCGAAATTGGGCAGGATCGCGTTGTGCAGCATGGCGGTGTTCGCCGCCGATGCCAGGGGCCGCAAGAACAATACGCCCAGCGCGACCAAGGTGATTTCGGTGCCATAGGTGGCCCAGACCTCGGCCGGGGTGCCGCGCGTCAGCAGATCGACGATGCGCCCCACATACCAGATCAGCACCAGATCGGTGACGGCCACCACCACCGACAACAGCGCGGTGACGATGAACACCCCCCGGAACGGGCGCATGTAATCGCGCAGAAACGGCCAGAGGCGGTTCGGCGGGACATCCTTTTGATCATAAGGCGCGTAGGGATCGACGAGCCGTTCGAAAAACTGGAACATGGGGGCGGCTTTCTGAATACCCGTGCCATATAGGTCGGCAGGGGTGGCAGGTCACCCCAGAAGCTGATCCTTGGTCAGACGGAAGCCAGAGGCGATCCACCGCGCCTCCAGTTCGCGCAGGCGATGGCCGAGGGCGGGGCCCTTCAGGGCGGGCATCAGGTCGGCGGCGGTGACGGGAAAACGGGCGGCGGCGGCCTCGGCAAGCCCGTCCAGCGCCGGAGGGGTGCCGATCAGCGCCGCGCGGACCAGCGCGGCATCGCGGGCCAGCGCCGCCCCGTGACGATAGGCCAGTTCGGGCGGCGCGGTGCCGTCGCGCGCGGCGGCGGCGATACGGGTCAGGCGGGTGGCGTCGGCCTTGGACAAGCGCAGGTCCGCCTCGCCCCCCAGCAGGGCCAGACGCCGGATCGGATCGGGGGGCAGATCTCCCTCCAGATGCACAAGGACCGGCAGCGCGGTCGCGTCCGCCCCCGGCAGCACGCGCGCCAGCACCCCCGCCTGCGCCATCGCCGCCACGGCGGGCGCAGGATCGGCGGCGGACAGAAGCTTGCCCATCTCTGCCCCCACCCGTTCGCGCGACAGACGGGCAAGCCCCTCCGCCCCCGATGCGCAGGCGGCCAGGCCCTCGGCATCCAGCCCCGCATCGGCATCGCCATAGATTGCGTGAAACCGAAAGAACCGCAGGATGCGCAGGTAATCTTCGGCGATGCGGCGGTCGGGATCGCCGACGAAGCGGACATGGCGGGCGCGCAGATCGTCCATGCCCCCCAGCGGATCGATCACCCGCCCCCGCAGATCGGCATAAAGCGCATTCATCGTGAAATCGCGGCGCGCGGCATCTTCGGCCACATCCTGCGCGAAGGCCACCGTCGCATGGCGGCCATCGGTGGCGACATCGCGGCGGAAGGTCGTGACCTCCACGGGCGTGCCGCCCGTGATGACGGTGACGGTGCCGTGGGCCAGCCCGGTGGGCACGACCTTCAGGCCCGCCACCTCGGCCCGCGCGATCACCGTGCCGGGATGGGCGTCGGTGGCCAGATCCAGATCGGTCACCGCCCGCCCCATCAGCGCGTTGCGAACGCAACCGCCCACCAGCAGCGCGCAATGGCCCGCGTCTTCCAGCGCGGCGGCGACGGGGCGGGCGGGGTCCATCCAGGGGGCGGCGGGCAGGATCATCCGACGCGCACCGCCAGATCGCGCAGAATGCCCGCCGTCGCCCCCCAGATGTAATAGGGCCCCCACGGCGCCACCCAATACCGCCGCGTGCGCCCGCCCCAGATGCGGGATTCCAGCCGGTAGCTCGCGGGATCGAGGATGTGGGTCAGGGGAACGGCGAAGACCTCGGCCACCTCGCCCACCTCCGGTCGGGGGGTGAAGCGCGTGTGCAGAAGGCCCACGACCGGCGTGATCGTGAATCCGGTCACTGTGGGGTGGGGGGGAAGTGCGCCCAGAACGCAGACCGAGGCCGGGGGCAGGCCGATCTCCTCCTGCGATTCGCGCAGGGCGCAGGCCACAGCATCGGCGTCGGTGGGATCGACCTTGCCGCCGGGCAGGGCGATCTGGCCCGGATGATGGGCCAGACCGGTCGCGCGTTTCGTCAGCCACAGACGGTCGCCCTCGACCGCCAGAAGCACCGCCGCTGGGCGCAGGATGTCCGGCACGGGCCATGGCCCCGCCGGATCGGGCGGGGCGGGGCGCGTCAGGGCGGCGGTCAGGGCGTCAGGCGTCATCTCCGGGCGGTCCCACCGTGTCCGATCCAAGGGTGTCGGGCGCGAATTCGTAATGCGCGCCGCAGAATTGGCAATCGGCGGTGACGACGCCCGCCTCGGTGATCATTCCGGCGATCTCCTCGGGGGGATAGGGGGCCAGCGCCTCCTGCACCTTGTCGGCGGAACATGAACAGCCAAAGCGCAGCGCCTGCGCGTCGAACACGCGCGGCCCTTCTTCGTGGAACAGGCGCACCAGAAGATCCGTCGGCGACACCGTGGGGCCGACCATCTCGATGTCCTCCACCGTATCCAGAAGATAGTTCGCGCGCAGCCAGCTGTCGCTTTCCTCGCCCGACAGGATGTCGGCATGGGTCAGCAGACCGCCTTCGCCCGACGCCTCGCCCACCGAGGGGGACGCCTTGGGCATGTGCTGCAGCATCACGCCGCCCGCGCGCCAGACCTCCGCCTCGCCCGGGCGCTGCGACCGGCCGAAGGACAGTTCGAACCGGGTGGGCAGCTGTTCGGACTGGGCGAAATACGTCTCGGCGCATTTGGCCAGCGACCCGCCCGCGATGGGGGTGATGCCCTGATAGGGGACGGTGCCTTCGCCCTGATCGATCAGGATGGCGAAATACCCGTCGCCCAACTGGTCGAACGCGGGGGCGTCGGTCAGGGCGTCCTTGTCGAACCCGGCATAGGCGCGGATGCGGGCGGGTTGGCCGTCATCGGTCGGGCCGTAATAATCGGTGGCGATCAGCTTGACCGCGCCGTTGCCCCGAATCTGAAGCGACAGCTTCCAGCGAAGTTTGATCGTCTGGCCGATCAGCGCGGTCAGCAGCGCGGATTCGGCCACCAGCGCCTCGATCGACGGGGGATAGGCGTGGCGCGACAGGATCTGATCCAACACACCGTCCAGCCGCACGACGCGACCCCGGATGTCCGAACGGTCAAGCTGGAAGGGAAGGACGGTGTCGTCCCAGGCGATCTGCGGTGCGATGGTCATGGAATGTCCTTTGGGCAAACAGGCCCACGGGGATTTGCAAACAACGTATGACTTGGCATACCGCGCCTATATAGGCACGGCAACCAGATGCCCAAGGGGGACATGATGATCCGACGTTATGGCGAAGCGGTTCGGCCGGGGCAGCGGTATCGGCGCAGGCCGGGGATCTATGCCGTCTGCCTGCGCGGGACGGAGGTTCTGACGACATTCCAGACCGCGCCGCAGCCGGAGTTCCAGCTGCCGGGCGGCGGCATCGACCGGGGGGAGCCCCCCATCGCCGCCCTGCACCGCGAGGTTCTGGAGGAGACGGGCTGGCGCATCGCCCTGCACCGCCATGTCGGCACCTATCGCCGGTTCACCTTCATGCCCGAATACGACATGTGGGCCGAAAAGGTCTGCCAGATCTGGCTGGCCCGCCCCGTCCTGCGGCTGGGGCCGCCGACGGAAGCCGACCATCGGGCCGTCTGGCTGCCGGCATCGGAGGCGGTGGCACTTCTGGGGTCCGACGGCGACCGCGCCGTGCTGGCCGACACGCTGCGCCGCTTCGGCTGAGGTAACGTTGCCGTGCCCCGGGCGGGGCGCACGCGGCCAACCCCCTGCCTGGGGGCGTTTTTCGCCGCCCACCCGCGCCTTGGGCCGTTATTGCCAAAAAGAAGGGCGCGTTGTAGAGATCGTCTGTCCCGAAACCCGTTGGACACGCCCGTGACAGGTGTCCGCAGCGGAACGGGGGAGGTCGCGTCGTCCCCTGTGCCCCGCCATGTGAAATTACCCTCATGACCCAAACTTCTTCTACGACCCCGCCTTCGCCTGCCAAACCGGCGGAGGATGCCAAGGACAAGACCGTCTCTCCCGATCCGGCGGCCCCCGCGGCCGAAGGTCAGGCGGCGGAGGCCCCGAAGGTCCCGGCCAAGCCGGGTGGCGGTCAGGGGGGGCCGGGAAAGGGGGGGCCGGGTAACGGAGGACCGGGCAACGGCGGGCCGGGCGGCAAGGGGCCGAACGCCTTTCCGCGTCTGGCCGACCTGAAGACCGACCCCGAAGCGCCCACCCCGATCAAGGCCGCGGGTCTGGCGCGCATCAAGCCGCGCCACCGGGGCATTCTTATGGCCTTTGTGCTGGTCGTGATCCTGCCGGTGCTGGCGACGGCCTCCTATCTCTATCTCTGGGCGTCGGATCAATATTCCTCCACGCTGGCCTTCACGATGCGCAGCGAGGACAGCTCTTCGGCCGCGTCCGACTTTCTGGGCGGCCTGTCCACGACGCTGGGCGGATCCAACAGCGCCAATGACAGCGACATCGTCTACGAATTCCTGCGCAGCCCGGACATGGTGCGCGCCGTCGATGGGCAGGTGGACCTGCGCACCCTCTATACCCGCCCCGAGGCGGATATCCTGATGCGGTTCGACGCGGACGGCACGCTGGAGGATCTGACGGATTACTGGCGCAAGATGATCCGCATCGCCTATGACAGCGGATCGGGTCTGACGGAACTGCAGGTTCTGGCGTTCCGCCCGGACGATGCCAAGGCGATTGCCGAAGCGATCGAGACCCAAGCGATGACCTTGGTCAACAACCTGTCGATGACCGCGCGCGAAGATGCGACGCGATATGCCAGCGATGATCTGGACATCGCGCTGGAACGGTTGAAGACCGCGCGCGAGGCGCTGACCACCTTTCGCGTGCGCAACCAGATCGTGGACATCAATGCCGACCTGCAAAGCCAGTCGGCCATCATCGCCGCCCTGCAGCAGCAGCTGACCACCGCGCTGGTGGAACAGGACATCCTGCAAAGTTCGACCAGCGAAACCGACCCGCGCGTGACGCAGGCGACGCGGCGGGTGGATGTGATCCGCCAGCGCATCGCCACGGAACGGTCGAAATTCGGCGGCGAGGCGGTGAACACCACCGGCGAAAGCTATGCCAGCATCGTGGCCGAATTCGAACGGCTGACGGTGGACCGTGAATTCGCCGAACGCGCCTATACGACCGCGCTGGCCAATTACGATGCCGCCATTGCCGAGGCGAACCGCCGCAACCGATATCTTGCGGCCTATATCCGCCCGACCCTGGCCGAGAAATCGCAGTTTCCCCAGCGCGGGCTGAACACCGCGCTGGTCGCGCTGTTCACGTTCCTTGCCTGGGCGATCGGCAGCCTCGTCTATTACTCCCTGCGCGACCGGCGCTGACGATGATCCGGTTCGAAGGGGTCAGCAAATCGTTTCCCACCCCCGACGGGGGCCGGAAGGTCATTCTGGCCAACCAGACGCTGACCATTCCCGACCGCGTCTCGCTGGCCCTTCTGGGGCGCAACGGCGAGGGCAAGTCGACGATCATGCAGCTGATCGGCGGGCGTCTGGCCACCGATCAGGGGCGCATCGTCAAGACCGGGACGATTTCCTGGCCCGTGGGGTTCGGCGGCAGTTTCCACGGCGACATGACCGGCGCGCAGAACATCCGCTTCGTGGCCCGCATCTATGGCGTGGACAGCGACGAACTGGTGGATTTCGTGGCCGATTTCGCCGAGATCGGGTCGCACATGCATCTGCCGGTCCGCACCTATTCCCAAGGGATGCGGGCGCGGATCGCCTTTGGCGTGTCCATGGGCATTCCGTTCGACACCTATCTTGTGGATGAGGTGATGGCGGTGGGCGACGCGGCGTTTCGCAAGAAAAGCACCGCGATCTTCCGGCAGCGTCTGGCCACGTCGGGCGCGATCGTGGTGTCGCACGCCATGCCCGAACTGCGCCGGATGTGCAACGCGGGGGCGGTCCTCTATCGCGGGCGGATGTATTATTTCGACGATCTGGAGGAGGCGATCCAGCTTCACCGGTCGATCATGAACGCCAAGGACGAATCGGACGAGGATGAGGATGAGTGACACGCCCCGCCCCCACCCCGCCGAGGCGCCGCAGCTTCCCATGCCGAAGCTGGCCTCGTTGCGGGTGTTCATCTCGTTGATCCAGCGGGAGATGAGCACGTCTTACGGATCCTCTCCCGGCGGGTATATCTGGGCCATCATCTCCCCCCTGGGGACCACGGCGGTCATGGCGATGGCGTTTTCGATGATCGTGCGGACGCCGCCCTTGGGCACCAGCTTTCTGGTGTTCTATGCGGCGGGGGTGATGCCGTTCAACATGTTCAATCAGGTGACGGCACGGATCACGAACTCGATCAACTATTCCAAGCCCCTTCTGGCCTATTCCCGGGTGACGTGGATCGATTCGGTGCTGGCGCGCTTCACCTTGAACCTGCTGACGCAACTGGTGATCTTTGCGCTGGTGATGACGATCATCCTCAGCTTCGTCGATGCGCATACGATGATCCGGCCCTTTCCCCTGTTCGCAGGGATCGCCATCATGGCGACGCTGGGGCTGGGCATCGGTCTGATCAACTGTCTGATGGTGGGCTATTTCCCCGTCTGGGGCGAATTGTGGGGCATCCTGAGCCGCCCGCTGTTCCTCGTGTCGGGCATCTTCTTTCTGGTCGAGGATCTTCCCCCGAAGGTCCGTCACATCATCGAATGGTTTCCGATGGCGCAGGGTGTGGCCATGGTGCGAAGCGGATTCTATCCCACCTATGATCCGCAATTCGTCTCGCTCGCCTATTGCTTCGGCCTCTCGCTGGGGATGATCATGCTGGGGCTTTTGTTCATGCGGCGCGGCTATCTGGCCGGGTTGGAGCGGTGATGTTGCGGCGGCACCGCGCGGTGCCGCCACCTTTGCGCAAGGCGCCGCTCCCTAGGATCGCGGCCGAACCTTGCGGAGAGAGCCATGTCCGACACCACGCCGATCCTGTCCCTGCCCCTGATCCAACCGGCGCAGGCGCAAAAGCACGTCACCCATAACGAAGCGCTTCGGGCGCTGGACGTTCTGGTCCAGCCCGTGGTGACCGCGCGCCTGTCGGACCCGCCCGCGGCCCCGGACGCCGGGGCGCGGTATCTGGTCGGCGGATCGGCCACGGCGGCCTTTGCCGGGAAGGAGAACCGGATCGCGCTTTGGTCGGGCAACGCCTGGCAGTTCTTCGCCCCGCGGCGCGGCTGGAGCGTGCATGTGCTGGAGGATGGGGGCGACCTGCTTTGGACCGGCAGCGCGTGGAGCGCGGGGCGCGAGCGGGGGCTGGAGGCGGCCCGCATCGGCGTCTCGGCCACCGCCGACGCCACGAATCGGCTGAGCGTGTCGTCGCCCGCGACGCTGCTGACCCATGCGGGGGCCGGACATCAGGTCAAGATCAACAAGGCCGCGACGACCGACACCGCCAGCCTGCTGTATCAGTCCAATTGGTCCGGGCGGGCCGAGATCGGGTTGAACGGCACCGACGATCTGTCGATCAAGACCAGCGCCAACGGCAGCGCCTGGGTGGAGGCGCTTCGGATCAATGGCCGGACCGGCGCGGTCAGCGGCGCGGCGGTGCAGGCCGACGCGCAGGATGCGGGCGCGGACAAGCTGATGCGGGTGGGCGCGTTCGGCATCGGCACCGATCGGCCGCACACCCTGCCCGCGCTTGGCAACGCCTCCGCCCTGTTCGGCGGGCCGTCGGGGCTTTACGCTTGGGCCGAGGCGCCGTCGAACGCGCCCGCCGCGCAGATGTCGATGCTGCATCTGGGCGGGGACGGCAGCAGCGCCGCGCAGATCGCCGTGGGCCGCGCGGGCGACGTGCCCCATGCCCATGTCCGTCACAACGGCGCGCCCTGGGCCGAACTGCTGCACAAACTGAACATGGTGGGTCCGGTCGCCCGTGAGGGGGAGGTGCCGACCGGGGCCGTGATGCAGCGCGGAAGCGCCGCCAGCGGGGAGTTCCTGCGTCTGGCGGACGGCACGCTGATCTGTTTCGGGACCGTCGCCGTATCGGGCGGGGTCACGACGACCCACGGCGCGCTGTTCCAGTCGGCGCAGGCCACATGGACCTATCCCGCGGCCTTCGTGGCGGCCCCCGTCGTGATGGTGCAACCGGGTCATGTTGGCATCTGGGCGGCGGCGGCGGCCCCGGCGGTGCAGAACGTGGCCACCCGGCTTTATGCCGCCGTGTCGACCTCGGGGACGATCACGGTGCGGATGCTGGCCATCGGACGCTGGGCCTAATCCGCGCGGGACAGGATTTCGGCGTGGGGGCGCGACAGGTTCCCCCGCGCCGCATCCGCGATCGCCAGACGGATCAGGTGGCGATAGATCCGGCGGTCGTCCGGGGGCAGGTTGCCCCCCTTCATCATCCATTTCGGCACCATCAGCGCGATCAGCGGCCAGAACAGCACCGGCCCCGCCGCCCGGCGATAGACGCGCCAGAGGTTGCGGTGATGGTAATAGGTCTTCCACAGCGGGCGGAACACATCCCCCCGCGCCAGGGTGGAACAGTCGTGTTCAAACCGCAAGCTGGGCGCGAAAATCGACGCCATTCCCTTGGCCGACAGCCCCAGCGTGTAATGCACGTCATCGCCATAGATGAACATGCGCCCATCGGGATAGCCGCCCGCCGCCACCGCCCTGCGTGACAGGAACAGGCCCACGAAGGACGCGCCGTGGATCGTTTTCGGCTGCTCGCTTGCGTAATCGGCAGGGCCGACATGAAACGCCTCCCGCCCACCGCCCAGAAGGGTGCGCAAGAAGATCGACGGGCCGGAGAAGGGGTTGATCCACGGGCGGTTCATGTCGCAGATCGTCCCGTCGGGATAGCGCACGGCCCCGGCCACCACATCCGCTTCGGGGGCCATCGCCCGGAAGGCCGCGACCGCGCCCGGTTCGGGGCGGGCATCGTCGTCCATCAGCAAAAGCCAGTCGGGATCGAAGCGCGCCACCGCCTCGCGCATTCCGGTCTCAAACCCCAGCGCGCCGCCGCCGTTATGCGCCATCTCCACCACCGTGATCCGGGGATCGGTCTGGCCCGCCAGCCAGGCACGGCTGCCGTCGGTGGACCCGCTGTCCACGATCAGGATGTGATCCAGCGGTTCGGCCAGCAGGCGGGCCACCGTCACCTGCAGATGCGTCCGCCGGTTGAAGGTGACGACAACGGCGGCGATGCGCATCAGAGCGGGTTGACCACGAAGGCGGGCATGGCGTGCCCCGTTTCGCGCGCAGCGAGGAAGCGGCGGCCGCAATCCAGCGCCTCGCGGATGGTCACGTCCATGTCGAGATAGCGGTAGGTGCCCAGACGCCCGACGAAGGTCACGCCCGGCTCTTCCTTCGCCTTTTCGACGTATTCACCCAGAAGGGCGCGTTCGTTCACCTGGCGGATGGGGTAATAGGGAATGTCGTCGGGACCGCATTCCCGGCTGAATTCACGGTAGAGGACGGACCCGGAATGCGTTTCCCACGGGGCGAAATGCTTGTGTTCCGTGATGCGGGTGAAGGGCACGTCCACCTCGCCGTAATTCATCACGGCGCAGCCCTGCCAGTCCCCGGTGAAGGTGAACTTCTCGAAATGCAGCGTGCGATAGCCCAGACGGCCCAGTTCGTAATCGAACCATCCGTCGATCGGTCCGGCATAGAAGACATGATCGTAATCGCCCACCTCCGCCCGGTCGAACCGGGTGTTCAGCGTGACGGTGATGTTCTCATGATCCAGGATCGCCGCGACCATGTCGGTATAGCCGTGTTCCGGCATTCCCTGGAACCTGTGGAAGAAATAGTTGTCGTCATAGTTGAACCGCACCGGCAGGCGCTTCAGGATCGAGGCCGGAAGCTCGGTCGGGCTGACGCCCCATTGCTTCTGGGTGTAGCCTTTGAAGAATGCTTCATAGAGGTCCTTGCCGACAAAGCGCAGGGCCTGATCCTCGAAGGTCTGGGGATCGGTGATGGAGGTGTCGGCCTGTTCCTCAAGGAACATCTTCGCCTCGTCGGGGCGCATCGTCTTGCCATAGAACTGGTTGATCGTGTGCAGGTTCACCGGCAGCGAATACACCGCCCCGCCCGACGTGGTCTTCACCCGGTTCTTGTAGGGCAGGAAGGTCGCGAAGCGGTTGACGTAATCCCACACCTCCTCATCGTCGGTGTGGAAGATGTGCGGGCCATAAACATGGACCATCACGCCGGTGTCCGCATCCCGTTCGGTGTGGCAATTGCCGGCGACATGGTCGCGCACATCGACGACGCTGACCTGCCAACCGGCCTCGGCCAGCATCCGCCCGATCACCGCGCCGGACAGTCCGGCCCCCACCATCACAACACGTCCCGCCGACATTTCCCGTTCCCTTTCAGAAGTCCTTCCCCGTCTAGCAGAGCGTCCGCCGAAGGAAAACAGCACGGATGCCCGTTCCTTGCGTGATCGGCACCATGGCGCTAGATACCCGGTTTCAGGTCCGTTGCGACCGCCGCTGTTCGGGAACGATGAAGACGATCTATCTCCATATCGGGCATTACAAGACCGGCTCCTCGGCGATCCAGGCGTATCTGAGCCGTCACGCCGATGATCTGCGCGCCGTGGGATACCTGTATCCGGGCATCTGCCGCCCCCGAAACAACCCCACGAACCACGGCCAGCTGGCGCTGACCTTGGCGCGCGACCACGGATTTTATCCGCCGCCCTGGTATCGGGACGAGATTTCGACCGACGCGGCCTTCGCCTCCCTCGACGCGGCCCTGCGCGACGTGCCCGAACCGAACGTCATCCTGTCGAGCGAGGAGTTCGCCCAGCTTGCCCTGCGGGCCGATTCGGCCGCGGCGATGGACGATCTGACCCGGCGTCTGGCGGGCCATGACGTGCGGGTGATCTTTTATCTGCGCGAACCGCTGTCGCTGCTGAAATCCTGGTTCAACGAGGTCAACAAGGGCGTCGTCACCCGCACCTTCCCCGCCTTCTTCGCCGGCCTGAACGGGGGCTTCATTTCGCAACGCCCCATCATCGAGGCGTTCCAGCGCGCGTTCGGCCCTGACAAGGTGACGGTTCTGGCCTATCGCCACACCGGGGCGGAGCATGTGGCCGGATTCCTGCGGGCCGTCGGCTGCGCCCATCCGCCGGGCGACGATGCGGCGTCCATGGTCAATCCGGCCCAGACGCTGGCCGATCTGGAAACGACGCGGATCGGAAAGGCGAGCGACAATTACGACCGCGCGACGCTGAGCGGGATCGAGGACATCGCCCGCTACATCCACCGCACGAACGAAATCCGCGCCAATTACGACAAGGTCACGCATCTGGCCGATGCAGCGATCCCCGGAAAGCTGACGGCGCAGGCGGTGTTCAGCCATTACCGGACGCTTCTGACCGCCGCCGGGGATGCGATCCCCCTCAATCCGGCAGAGGGGGATCAGATGCGCAATCTGGCTCTGGCCATGGAGGGCAAGGATCTGACCCTTGCCAAGGTTCTGATGGACATCGCCGCCCTGATCCGCCCGGAGGCGCCGTTCATCCGCGCCAAGGTCGCGGAATACGGCGAAAGGCTGCCCGACGCGCAGGCCGTCTGACCGGACGCGCGCCCCGCGTCTTGGAATTCCCGCCCTTCCGGGCTACATCGCCCGTCGCACGGCATCCGGCGATCCGCGCCTTCAGACGGCCACGCAGACAGACGGAAGGTTCACCTTGGGCAACAAACGCGAACTTTATCTTCACATCGGGGTGCACCGGACCGCGACCACCGCCATCCAGGCGATCATGAAGAAGAACTGGACGCTCCTGCGCGATGCGGGGATTCTGTATCCGCTGGGGGTTCAGCGGCATATCGGCGTCTTCAACAACATCTTTTCGGGCCGCACGACCGCGCGGAAGGTGGCCCTCGATCTGGTCAAGCGGGCCGACAGCCAAACCGTCCCGATCCATGCCCTTGTCATGAGCGACGAGGCCGTGAGCACGCGGCAGGACCTGTCCCCCCTGGCCGGTTTCGCCGAACATTTTCATGTGAAGGTCATCTTCGCGATGCGCCGCCAGGATCTCTGGCTGGAAAGCTGGTGGGCGCAGAACGTGAAGGGGCAATGGGATCCCAAGTTCTGCCATATGTCGTGGCCCGATTTCCTGGCCCGGCGGAAGGACTTCCACTGGATCGACTATGCCGGATACATCGCCCGGATCGAGGAGGTGTTCGGGGCGGGCAGTGTGGTCCCTTACGTCTTCGAACGCCGGCAGATGCCCGACGGCCCGATCGCCGCGTTCTGCCGGCAGTTCGGGTTCGACGGGTGGAATGCGCTGGAACCCGCCGGGGGCGAGAACATAAGCCTGTGCCCCGACATGTCGGAATTCGTGCGGCACCTGCCGTTCATCGACGCGCCGATGGGCCTGCGCCTGAAGCTGATCGAGTTTGCCGAGGCGGTCAACAAGGACATCCGGCGGGGGCAAACCTCAAACCTCTTGATCCCCCACGATCTGCGGGCGGACATCATGGCCGAATACGGCCCCGGCAACCAGGCGATCGCCCGCCGCTTCTTCGGGCGGGACGATCTGTTCCTCGACCCGCTTCCCGCAACCTCCGAGGCGGTGGCGGTGCCCTCCCTGCCCGCCGATCCCGCCGTGCTGATGGAAAAGATGGTCGCCCCCTACATGCGCGAACTGGTCCGCCATTTCGCGCAACCGAAGGACAAGTAAGGGGGGTCGCCCCGGCCCGAATGGGGCCGGGGGCGCATGTCACGCCTTGAACGGTTCGGCCTGCGCCCAGCGCCAGGCATCGCCGATCATGTCGCGCAGGGTGGACCGTTTCGGCTCCCATCCCAGATCGCGTATCGCCGCTTCCGATCCCGACACCAGCGTGACCGCATCGCCGGGGCGGCGGTCGCCATAGGTCATGGGCACGTCGCGGTTGGTCACCGCGCGGGAGGCGTCGATCACCTCGGTCACCGAAAAACCGTTGCCGGTGCCCAGACAGAAGACACGGCTGTCCTTGCCCTCCAACAGCCATTTCAGGCCCAGCACATGGGCATCCACCAGATCCATGACATGAACGTAATCGCGCACGCAGGTGCCGTCGCGCGTGGGGTAATCCGTCCCGAACACCGTCAGCGCCGGGCGCTTGCCCGCGACCGCGTCCAGCATCAGCGGGATCAGGTGCGTCTCAGGCGTGTGCTGTTCGCCCACCTCGGCCTCGGGGTCGGCACCCGCCACGTTGAAATAGCGGAAGATCACATGACGCAGGTCATACGCGGCCGAGAAGTTGCGCACCATCTCCTCGATCGCCAGCTTCGATCCGCCATAGGAATTGATGGGCCGCTGCGGCGTGTCTTCGTTCAGCAGAACGCCATCCTGATCGCCATAGGTGGCGCAGGTGGAGGAAAAGACGAAGTTCCTGATCCCAGCCGCGACCGTCGCCTCCAGCAGGTTCAGCGCGCCGTTCACGTTCACCCGCCAGTAAAGGCCCGGATGCTTCATCGATTCGCCCACCAGCGACAGCGCGGCGAAATGCATCACCGCCACCGGCTTGTACTGCACCAGGACCGCGTCGATGTCGGCGCGGTTCATCAGGTCGCCCTTGAACAGGGGACCGAACTTCACCGCCTCCTCCCACCCGGTGGAGATGTTGTCGAATGTCACCGGAACGAAGCCCGCAGCCTTGAGAACCTTGCAGGCATGCGCGCCGATATAGCCCGCCCCCCCCGTGACCAGAACATGAGATGCCATTGCAATCCTTCCGACGTTGCCCTGCGCCCAGTCATGCCGCAGGCGGGCGGCGAAAGACAAGCGGCTGCGGTGCGGACAGGCCCCCGTTCGGCGGATAAGGGAACGGCTTGTTCCGACCGAAAAGAGAAAAACGTTCTCTTTTAAAAATCTAGTGAAGCTGTCGTTATTATCGTCATGACGCGCATCCCGCGTGCCCCCGACGAGGAGACCTTCATGCCCCGCCGATATCCGACCCTTGCCCTTGCCGTCATGGCGGCCCTGTCCATGACCCCCACCGTTGGCCATGCGCAGCAATTGCTGAACGCGTCCTACGACCCGACGCGCGAATTCTATCGTCAATACAACGCCTTGTTCATCGACCACTGGCGGGCCGAGGGCCATGATGCCCCACGCATCGACACCACCCATGCCGGATCGGGCGCCCAGGCCCGCGCGGTCATCGACGGGCTGAACGCGCATGTGGTGACCTTGGCGCTGGCCGCCGATATCGACGCCGTGGCCACGGCCACCGGCAAGATCCCGGCGGATTGGCAATCGCGTCTGCCGCACGGCTCCTCGCCCTACACCTCCACCATCGTGTTTCTGGTGCGCGACGGGAACCCCAAGGGCATCGCCGATTGGGGGGATCTGACCGGCGACGGGATCGAGGTGATCACCCCCAATCCCAAAACCTCGGGCGGGGCGCGCTGGAACTATCTGGCGGCCTGGGCCTGGGCCGAACAAAATGGCCGTGATCCGAAGGAATTCGTGGGCCAACTCTATCGCAACGTTCCCGTGCTGGACACCGGCGCGCGCGGATCGACCACCACCTTCACCCAGCGCGGCATCGGCGACGTGCTTCTGGCGTGGGAGAACGAGGCGTGGCTGGCCCTGGAGGAACTGGGCGAGGACGAATTCGACATCGTCGTGCCCTCCGTGTCCATTCTGGCCGAACCCCCCGTGACGGTGGTGGACGGCAACATCGCCAATGACGACCAACGGGCCTTGGCCGAGGAATACCTGACCTACCTTTACAGCCCGGAGGCGCAGGCGCTGGCGATGAAGAATTTCTATCGCGCCTGGGACACGTCCGCCGCCACGCCCGAGGATGCGGCGCGGTTTCCCGACCTGAACCTTGTCACCATCGCCGATTTCGGCGGATGGGCGAAGGCGCAGCCCGAGCATTTCGGCGATGGCGGCACCTTCGACCAGATCTATACGGCAAAGTAAGATGGGAACGTGGCTTGGCACCCGCCGATCCGCCATGCCGGGCTTCGGCCTGTCGATGGGGATCACCCTGACGCTTCTGTCGATCGTCGTCCTTTTGCCGATCGGCGCGCTTCTGGTCCCGGGCCTTGCCTGGGGCCCGGCCGAGATATGGGCCACGATCAGCACCGAACGCGTGCGCGCCGCGCTGTTCCTGTCCTTCAGGATCTCGTTGCTGGCGGCCCTGTTCAATCTGGTGTTCGGCGTGGTGCTGGCTTGGGTTCTGGTGCGGTATGAATTTCCGGGCCGCCGGTTGGTCGATGCGGCGGTGGACCTGCCCTTCGCCCTGCCGACCGCTGTGGCGGGCATCGCCCTGACCGCGCTTTACGCCCCGAACGGGCTGTTCGGGTCGGTGCTGTCGGATATGGGCCTGCGCATCGCCTATACCCAGATCGGCATTTTCATCGCGCTGGTCTTCGTGGGCCTGCCTTTTGTGACCCGCACCGTCCAGCCGGTGATTGCCGAGATCGAGAAGGAGGTGGAGGAAGCCTCGGCCACGCTTGGCGCCACGCGCGGCTATACGCTGCGCCGCGTGATCCTGCCGATGCTGATGCCCGCCGCCCTGACGGGCTTTGCCCTGTCGCTTGCGCGGTCGGTCGGGGAATACGGTTCGGTCATCTTCATCGCGGGCAATATTCCGGGCCGGACCGAGATCGCGCCCCTGCTGATCGTCATCCGGTTGGAGGAATTCAACTACAACGCCGCCGCCGCCATCGGGATCGCCATGCTGCTGATCTCGTTCGCGATGCTGCTGATCATCAACATCATCCAGGTCTGGAGCCGCCGGAGGATCGGGTATGTCTAACACCGTTCACGCCCAAAACCCCACGCAGGAAACGCCGCTGGTGCGACGTCTGCTGATCGGGGGCGTCATGTTGCTGCTGGCGATCCTTCTGTTCGCCCCCCTGTTCATCGTGTTCGCCGAGGCGCTGAACCGGGGCCTTGGCGAGGCCGTCCGCTCGCTCGGGTCGCGCGACGCGCGGGATGCCATTCGCCTTACACTGACGGTGGCGGCCATCGCCGTGCCGTTCAACGCGGTGTTCGGCATCGCGGCGGCCTGGGCGATCACCAAGTTCGATTTCCGGGGCAAGGCCTTTCTGATCACGCTGATCGACCTGCCCTTCTCGGTGTCCCCCGTGGTGGCGGGGCTGTGCCTTGTGCTGCTTCTGGGCACGAACAGCACCTTGGGGGGGATTCTGGTCGCCAGCGGGTTTCCGATCATCTTCGCGCTTCCGGGCGTGGTTCTGGCCACCGTCTTCATCTCCTTTCCGTTCATCGCGCGCGAACTGATCCCCGTGATGATCGAACAGGGCCGGGCCGAGGAAGAGGCCGCGCTGACCCTTGGCGCGTCGGGCTGGCGGGTGTTCCGCACGGTCACGCTGCCCAACATCCGCTGGGCGCTGCTCTATGGCGTCTTGTTGTGCAACGCGCGGGCGATGGGGGAATTCGGGGCCGTCGCCGTCGTGTCCGGCCGGATCCGGGGGGAGACCGCGACCATGCCGATCACGATCGAGATGATGTATAACGAATACTTCTCGATCGCCGCCTTCTCCCTTGCCGCCGTGCTGACCTTGCTGGCCCTGCTGACGCTGGCGCTGAAAACCATTCTGGAATGGCGGCACGCGGATGCGTTGTCGGCCAGCCGCTCCCACTGACGGAGATCATCATGCATATCGAAATCGACGAGATCGCCAAGACCTTCCACGACACCACCGCCCTGCATCCCGTCCGCCTGTCGCTGCCCTCGGGCGCGCTGGTGGCGCTTTTGGGGCCGTCGGGATCGGGCAAGACCACGCTTTTGCGCATTCTGGGGGGGCTGGAATTTCCCAGCTCGGGCCGAATCCTGTTCGACGGCAAGGATGCAGCGGGGCTGACGGTGCAGGACCGGCGCGCGGGCTTCGTGTTCCAATCCTACGCCCTGTTCCGCCATATGACGGTGTTCGAAAACATCGCCTATGGCCTGCGCGCGCGGCCCCGTGCCAGCCGCCCGCCCGCGGCCGAGATCACGCGGCGGGTGACGAAACTTCTGGACCTGATCCAACTGCCCCACATCGCCAACCGCTTTCCCTCGCAACTGTCGGGGGGGCAGCGCCAGCGGGTCGCCCTGGCCCGCGCCCTGGCGATCGAGCCGCGGATGCTGCTCTTGGACGAACCCTTCGGCGCGCTGGACGCGCGGGTGCGGCGCGAATTGCGCAGCGGTCTGCGCGAAATTCACGACACCACGGGTCTGACCACCGTCTTCGTCACCCATGATCAGGACGAAGCGATGGATCTGGCCGATCTGGTCGTCGTCATGTCCATGGGCCGGATCGAACAGATCGGCCGCCCCATGGACATCCGCGCCCGCCCCGCCACCGACTTCGTGCGCGACTTTCTTCGCGCGTGACCGATGCTGGGGACAGGAAGAAGGTTCGCCCGGATTTGCCGCGCGGTGAAGAACGCTGTTGAACTCCCCCGCCGATTTGGCGACGATTTTCCCGCGACTTTCCCGAACGAGTGTCACGACATGCCCCTGCCTCCCCCTGCCCCGGACCCCGCCCCCTGCCCCGCCGATCGCCACGCGTTGATCATCGGCGGTGGGGCCAGCGGGGTTCTGGCGGCGGCGCATATCCTGCGCGCGGACGATCGTGCGCGGGTGACGATCTTCGACCCCAACCCCCGTCTGGCCGAAGGCATCGCCTATGGCACCCGCCATCCCGGCCATCTTCTGAACGTCCCCGCGGGGGGGATGAGCGCGTTTGCGGATCGGCCCGCGCATTTCACCGAATGGCTGCACGCCGCGCACCCGGAGGGGGGATGGACGGACCGGTCCTTTGCCCCGCGCATGATCTATGCCGATTACCTGCGCGGCCTGATCGCCCCCTTCGCGGGAACGGGGCGCCTGCACCACGTCACCGCCGCCGTCACCTGCATGGAGGACAGCGCCGAGGGTGTCTGGCTGACCACGGAAGGCGGGGTCCGCCACCACGGGGATGAGGCGATCCTGGCCATCGGCAACCAGGCCCCGCCCCCCGCGACCGAGCCGTGGATGACCACGTTCTGGGATTCCTTCGGGACGCTGAACGTGCCGCCCGACGCGCCGGTCGCCATTCTGGGCACCGGCCTGTCGATGGTGGACAGCGTCATCTCGCTTCTGGATGCGGGGCATCGCGGGCGGATCGCGGCGTTTTCGCGGCGCGGTCTTCTGCCGCGCGGGCGGCGGGTGCACGCGCCGCCGCCCGTCGCCACGCCCCTGCCCGACCGGATCACCCTGCGCGGCCTGATCCGCGTCCTTCGCGCCAATGCGCGGGCCACGGGCGACTGGCGCGGCGTGGTGGACGGCATCCGGCCCATGACCCAGGACATCTGGCAAAGCCTGTCCGCGCCGGACAAGGAACGGTTCCTGCGCCATGCCCGCCCGTGGTGGGACGTGCACCGCCACCGCATGGCCCCCGAGATCGACGGACGGATTCAGGCGGCCATCGCGCGGGGGCAGCTGATCGTGCAGGCCGCCCGGGTTCGGGTGCAGGACCAGAACGGCCACCCCGTCCTGACCTATCGCCTGCGCGGACGGTCCGAGACGCTGACCTTCCGCCCCGCCCATGTGATCGATTGCCGGGGCAGCGCGGGGTTCGACGGCAGCCGCAACGCGTTTCTGGCGCAGCTTCTGGCCTCGGGGCGGGCGGTGCAGGATTTGCGCGGCCTTGGGCTGAAGGTCTCTGCCGCGTCCGAACTGATGTCGGCGGACGGCGCGACCTCGCCCCGTGTGCGGGTGATCGGACCGGCGACGATCGGCGCGTTCTGGGAAACGGTGGCGGTGCCGGACATCCGGATGCAGGCGGCGGGGCTGGCCCAGCCGGTGTCCGCCTGACGCTCAGCCCGTCGGGCGGCGCGCGGTGCGGCGGCGGACCGAGGACAGCAGCGCCTCCAGCTTCTGCGGGCGGGGTTCGCGTGCAAGATAGGCCAGCGCCACCTCGTCCCCCGCGCCCGAAAGCGGGCGCGTCACCAGATGCGGGATATGGCGCACAAGATCCAGCAACCCGTCGGGAATGACCGAGGCCCATTGCCCCTGTTCCACATGGGAAATGATCCCCAGCATCGAATTCGATTCGACCCGAGGCGCGCGCGTCCGTCCCGCCCGCAAAAGGTGGGACATCACGATTTCCCGGTTGCGCATGTTGGACGACAAAAGGCACAGCGGCACCTCGCGCAGGTCGGGCCAATCGACCGAAGGCGCGCGGGCCAGCGGATCGTCGCGGTGCACCAGCAGTTCCAGCCGTTCGCGATACAGCGGAAGCTGAACGAACTTGTCGGACAGCGGCGTGGCATAGATCACGCCCGCATCCAGCGTCAGCATGTCGATCTGCTGCACGATGTCGGTGGCCGACCCCACCTCCACCGTCAGATCAAGATTGGGGTGATCGTCCAGCATCGGAACGGTCAGACGGCTGAGATGGGAAACCGCGGTCGGGATCACGCCCAGCCGAAGCTGCCCCGTCACGCCATGGCGCAGGGCCTGAAACTCGGCCCGCATGGCGCGGGCATCGCCCACGATCCGCTGCGCCCAGACCAGAAGGCGGTCCCCCTCGGGCGTCAGCCCCTGGAACCGCGACCCCCGGCGGACAAGCTGCACGCCCAGCTTCTCCTCCAACTGCCGGATCGCGGCCGAAAAGGACGGCTGGGTGATGCCGATCTTTTCCGACGCGCGCCCGAAATGGCGTTCGGAGGCCAGAAGGATGAACATCTCAAGCTTGTCGATCATCGTCCCCCCGAAATGCAGAATGCGGCCCCGAGGGGGCCGCATCCGTTGTGTCACGAAACCCGATCAGTTGGCAAACAGGGCCGCCGTCTTGACCAGCGTGAACCAGCAGCCATAGGCGACCGGGATCGCGATCACGGTCCAGGCGATCAGGGCGGGCAGGTCGAACCGGCCCTTGTCGATGCCATAGGAGCCGTATTCCACCTTGGCCGCCGCCCCGGCGGATTGCGCCTGCAGGGCCGCCACTTCTTCCTGCGACATCAGCCATTTCGGATCGACCGGACGGACCAGCGCGTTGGCGATCAGGCCCACGACCAGAAGGCCGCACAGGACATAGATGGTCATCGTATAGGCGTCCGCCCCCGTAAACCCCTGCGAGATCTGGTATTGACGGATGTAGTTCACGACGACCGGGCCCAAGATGCCGGCGGTGGCCCAGGCGGTCAGCAGACGGCCATGGATCGCGCCCACGAACTGGGTGCCGAAGATGTCGGCCAGATAGGCCGGAATGGTGGCAAAGCCGCCGCCATACATCGACAGGATGATGCAGAACGCGCCCACGAACAGCAGCTGGTTGCCCCAGTTCGCAAAAGTCGGTGCGGAGGCATAGAGCGCGATGCCGAGGATGAAGAAGATGAAATAGGTGTTCTTGCGCCCGAACTTGTCCGAGGCCGAGGCCCAGAAGAACCGGCCGACGATGTTGAACAGCGACAGAAGGCTGGTGAAGCCGGCGGCGATGCCCGCGATCTGCAGCTTTTGCTGGGCGTCCAACTCGGCGAAGGGCACGCCCGGCAGGCCGATCAGGTTGCCGGCGAAGATTTCCTGCAGCAGGGGCGAGGCCGCGCCCAGAATGCCGATCCCGGCCGAGACGTTCATGCACAGCACGAGCCACAGCAGCCAGAATTGCGGGGTCTTGTGCGCGTTCTTCAGATGCACGTGCCCTTGGGTGATCATCGTGTTGCCAGTGGCGGCGGGCGGGGTCCAGCCCTCGGGGCGCCAGCCTGCGGGCGGCACACGGTAGCCGAAGGCACCCGACATCATGAACACGGCATAGATGGCGGCCATGCACAGGAACGTCTGCCAGACGCCCGGATCGACCGGGGTCGAGAAATAGGCCATCAGTTGCGACGCCAGGGGCGAGCCGACCATCGCGCCGCCGCCAAAACCCATGATCGCCATGCCGGTCGCCATGCCGCGACGGTCCGGGAACCATTTGATCAGGGTGGACACGGGCGAGATGTAGCCAAGGCCCAGACCGATGCCGCCGATGACACCCGCACCCAGCCACATCAGCCACAGCTGGTGCGTCTTGACGCCGATCGCGGCGATCGCGATGCCCGAGCACCAGCACAGCGCGGCGACGAAGCCCGCCTTGCGCGGCCCCACGCGTTCCAGCCAGCCGCCCCAGATGGCCGCCGAACAGCCCAGAAGCACGAAGAACAGCGTGTAGATCCAGCCAAGATCGGCGATGCGCCAGTTGCATTCGGTCGTGAACAGCGCGGTCGCAAGCGACATGTCCGCACAGGTGGCGGGCGTGTTCTGCAGCGCCCCCGTCAGCGGCAGCCAGAAGACCGAGAAGCCATAGGCCATGCCGATGCACAGGTGAATGGCCAGCGCCGCCGGTGGCACCAGCCAGCGGTTGAAGCCGGGTTTGGCGATCGTGCGTTCCCGATCAAGAAGGCCGGGCGAGGTGTGACCCCCGGTCGCGACAGATGACATGTGGTATCCCTCCAGTAATCTCTTTGCCCCACCTTGCCACCGGCTTTGCGCCGTCTGGGTCGGGACCGGGCCGGGACACGCGCACTGCACGAAGGACCTGCCATGGCACTAGGACATTCGGTCCATGTGGCACAATGCCGCCGATCACGCAAGTTTTGTTTGATGGCCCGCGCCTATCAACCCATTGTTTTTAATTAACTAAATGGCAATGATCCATGCCAGACGCCCCGCCGTTTCCGGCAGGTCGGGATCGCGGCGGCGGGCGGGCGATCAGGCCTCGGCCCGTGCCGTCGCGGCCAATGTCTGGCCGGCGGGGGTCAGCCCCAGAAACCGGCGTTGCGTGCGCGGATCCTCACGCGTCACCGCGATCAGACCCAGTTCGTCGTCCAGAACCACGACCTCGCGCAGCACCAGCGCGTGCGAGAGGCCGAAATCGTTCGAAAATCCCCGGCTGTCGGCGGAAATTTCCAGCGCCAGCGCGGCGAACAGGCCCGCCGCCAGCGCGTTGTCCCGGAACCGGGGATCACGCTGCAACCACGCGACCACACGGGTCCAGTCTTCGGCCAGATCCTCCTTGTCGGCGCGGTCAGGCCGCATCGCGGGTGACTTTGACCAGCACCGACTTCGACGTGGGGGTGAAGCTGCGATCCCCGAAGGAATTGTAGGGGACCAGCGCGTTCAACTCGGGGTAATACCCCGCGAGGCAGCCGCGCGGGATGTCATAAGGCACGACACGGAAGCCCGCGATCCGCCGCTCGATCCCGTCGGTCGATTGGGTGACTATCGTCACGCGATCCCCGGACGCGACCGCCAGCCCCTCCATGTCGGCGGGGTTGATGAACACGACCTCCCGCTCGCCATAGACGCCGCGATACCGGTCGTTCATCGCATAGACGGTGGTGTTGTATTGATCGTGCGACCGCATGGTCTGCAGCACGAAGGTGTCCGCCGTGTCGGCGCGCATCTGCCATTCGGTTTGGCCCGGCAGGTCGAACGTGCCGAAATTGGCCTTGGCGGTGGGGGTGCGGAACTCCC
This sequence comes from Falsirhodobacter halotolerans, assembly GCF_022899245.1. Lineage (NCBI taxonomy): Bacteria > Pseudomonadati > Pseudomonadota > Alphaproteobacteria > Rhodobacterales > Paracoccaceae > Falsirhodobacter > Falsirhodobacter halotolerans. The sequence goes on along the minus strand of NZ_JALJAZ010000001.1, from coordinate 81,388 downwards.
GCTCGGAAGCCGGATTGCGCAGCCAGAAGCCGCGCGGGACGCGAACGCGGGTGTTGTAGTCGTGAAAGCCGGGCAGAACGCGCGACATTAGCTCGCGAATCTTGTCGTTGTCATCGGCCATCGCGTCCCAATCGACCACCGCCGACCCGACCGTGGCCTTGGCCAGGCCCGCGACGATCGCCACCTCGGACTTCAACTCGGCCGAGGCGGGCAGGTTGATCCCGCCCGATCCGTGCACCATGGACATCGAATCCTCCACCGTGACGATCTGGCGAACGCCAAGAGAATTGCGGTCGATCTCGGTCCGGCCAAGGCAGGGGAACACGAAGCCCACCTTGCCCGGCAACAGATGGCAGTGGTTCAGCTTGGTCGCCACATGGACGGTCATGTCCAACTTGTCCATCGCCTGCGCGATCAGCGCGCTGTCGGGCGTGGCGCGGGCGAAGTTGCCGCCCAGACCCACGAACACCTTCGCCGTGCCCGCCAGCATCGCGCCGATCGCCTCCAGCACGTTGTGGCCGGGGGTGCGGGGCATGGGCACGCCCAACTCCCGCTCCATCGCATCCAGAAGGGCCTTCGGCGCCTTTTCGTTTATGCCCACCGTGCGGTCGCCCTGCACGTTGGAATGGCCGCGCACCGGGCACAGACCCGCGCCCTCGCGCCCGATATTGCCGCGCAGGAACATGAAGTTCGAAATCTCGCGGATGGTCTGGACGGAATGGCGGTGCTGGGTGATGCCCATGGCCCAGGTGGCGATGGTCGCGTTGGAGGTCATGTAGACCTCCGCCGCGCGGGTCAGATCGGCCTGGGTCAGGCCCGACTGCTCCTCGATCACGGTCCAGGGCGTCGCCTCGACCAGGGCGCGCCAGTCGTCCAGACCGTCCGTGTGTTCGGTCAGGAAGGCGTCGTCGATGATGGGCGCGCGGCCCGCGGCACGGGCGGCCTCATCGGCGGCGAAGACGATCTTGGCCATGCCGCGCGCGGCGGCCATGTCGCCGCCCAGACGCGGCTGGAAATACATGGTGGAGGTCGGCTCCGACCCGCCCACCAGCATCTCGAGCTTTTTCTGCGGGTCGGCAAACCGCACCAGACCCTTTTCCTTGAGGGTGTTGAACACCACCACCTGCGCGCCGCGTTCGGTCGCCTTGCGCAGATCGGCCAACATGCGCGGATGGTTGGTGCCGGGGTTCTGACCGAAGACGAAAATGGCGTCCGCCTTCTCGAAATCCTCCAGCAGAACGGTGCCCTTGCCGATGCCGATCGCATCGGTCAACGCCACGCCCGACGCCTCGTGGCACATGTTGGAGCAGTCGGGGAAGTTGTTCGTGCCATAAAGCCGCACGAAGGTCTGATACAGGAACGCCGCCTCGTTCGACGCCCGGCCCGAGGTGTAGAATTCGACCTGATCGGGGTCCAGACCGCGCAGGGTTGCGCCGATTTCGTCGAAGGCCGCCTGCCATGTCACCGGCTCGTAATGGTCGGTGGCGGCGTTGTAGCGCATGGGGTTCGTCAGACGGCCCTGATGCTCAAGGTCATAATCGCTCCATGTGCGCAACTGGCTGACGCTGTTCTTGGCAAAGAACTCCGGCGGGACGCGCAGCTTCGTCGCCTCCCACGCGACGGCCTTCACGCCGTTTTCGCAGAATTCGAACGAGGAGCCGTGATTGGGATCCCCCCAAGCGCATCCGGGGCAGTCGAATCCGTCGGGCTGGTTGGCCTTGAGCATGGTCATCGCACCGGCCAGCGGCTTGCGCGTTTCCAGAAGCTGCTTGCCGCAGCTTTTCAGGGCACCCCACCCGCCGGCGGCCTTGGATTTCTTTCCGATGAACATGTCGTTGGCCATGACGCGCCTTTCCCCAATCCTTTGCGCGGCGCGCACGGGAGTTTCGTGGCCGAACCGCATCCGCACCGCGCAGGGCGACGGAATCGGCTTGGAATAGGGTCAAACGGGCGGAAAATCTAATATCTATTTCCTATGGCACGATTGGCCGCGTCTATCGTTCAGAGGGCGTCCCCTTATTCCTTATAGGCGTATTTGCGGTCCAACGCGTCGAAGTGGTCTTTGCGGACCATGCGCTGACGCTCCATGAAGCTGGCGACGGGGCCGCCCTCGTCCATCCGCCCATCCGCCTGCAACTGGCTGAGCGCGACCTGCATCCCATGCACCGCCGCCTGCAACGCGACATTGGCATATAGGATCAGCGAAAAGCCCATCGCGCCCAGATCGTCCATGCCCAGAATCGGGGTTTTGCCGCCCACGACCAGATTGACGAGCTGCGGCGTGCCGCCAAGGGCGGCGGGGATGCCGCGCAACTCCTCCACCGTCTGGGGCGCCTCGACGAAGGTGATGTCGGCCCCGTCCTCGATGAAGGCCGCCGCGCGGTCCAGCGCTTCCTGGTATCCATCGGTGGCGCGGGCGTCGGTGCGGGCGATGATCAGCGTGTTCTCATCCTGCCGCGCGTCCACCGCCGCCTTGATGCGCGAGCGGGCTTCGGCCAGCGGAACGACCTCCTTGCCCGCAAAATGCCCGCAGCGCTTGGGGGTTTTCTGATCCTCCAACTGGATGGCGCTGGCCCCCGCGCGTTCCAGCGTGCGGATGGTGTGATGGACGTTCAGCGCGTTGCCAAAGCCGTTATCGGCATCGACCACGATCGGCAATTCGGTCGCGTCGCGGATGGTGGCCGTGTGCTGCGCGATCTCCTGCAAACCGATGAAGGCCAGATCCGGCATCCCCAGATAGGTGTTCGTCAGCCCCGCGCCCGACAGATAGACCGCCTCGAACCCCTGATCCTCGATGATGCGGGCGGCCAGCGCGTTGGCGGCCCCCGGCATCAGGATGGGCGCGCCAGTGTGCAGACGCGCCTTGAAGGTGCGGTTGATGACATGGTTCAGCATGGGGTGACGGCTTTCCTGTTGGGGGTGTTCGGATCAATCGGCGGCATCTTCGGGGGCGGGCAACTGGGCCGCCAGCGCGTTCCAGCTGTTGCGGATATGGCGGCGCATCAAAAGGCCCGCGACCTCCGCATCGCCGTCCGCGATGGCGGCGGCGATGCGGTCATGTTCGTGCAAGGCCTGCAGCCCCCGCCCCGTCACCTTGCGATGCCCCATCCGCAACAGGGACAGCTGCGGATAAAGCTCGTGGCTCAGGCCCCGCAGGATCAGGGGATTCCCGGCCATCTGCGCGATCACCACATGGAAATCGCGATCCGCCGAGGTTTGCAGATACGCGCCGTCGGGATGCGCCGCGATGTCCGCCCCGTGCTGGTCCAGCAAGGCGCGAAAGCGCGCGGCGGTGCCCGCATCGGCCCGGGATGCGGCCAGCATCGCGGCCTCCGTCTCCAGCGCGGCGCGCATCTGGTAAAGGGCGCGGGCATCCTCGCGGGTGATGATGCGAACCCGCGCGCCGCTGTTGGGCACGATCGTCACGATCCCCGCGTCGCAAAGCTTGAGCAGGGCCGTGCGGATCGGCCCGCGACTGACGGCAAAACGCGCGGCCAGCGCCATCTCGCCCAAGCGCGCCCCGGGGGGAAGGCGCCCGTCAAGGATCTCGGCCCGCAATTCATCGGCCAATCTGTCGGGCGTCAGGGCGGCTTGATCGCGCGATATTGTTGACAACGCAACTTCCTTCCGCACACGTTTCACCAAAATTCCGTCATAATATATTCTGAGATTCAAACATCTGTCTAATATTGTGCTACAATATTGCCGAAATGTTCAAGCAGGAACAGCTTGAGCCGGGATCACGTCCTCGCCGCCCGCCTGACCCAGCTTGGTGCCCGCCTTGGCAGGCAATTCGGCCCAATTTCGAACCGCGGCATTGCCGTGATCCCAGGGGCCGCTAGCTGATCCATCGAACAGGATGGGCGGAATGAACTTGTGAAAAAGAATTCAGGCGTGAACAAGATCGTCGTCGTGACCGGGGCCGGTGCTGGGGTGGGGCGTGCGACCGCCGATGAATTCGCCCGGGCAGGATATGACGTGGTCCTTTTGTCACGCGACCCCGATCGGCTGGAAAAGGCCGCGATCTATGCTCGTCGGCAAGGGGTCAGGGCGTTGGCCATTCCCACGGACGTGGCGGATGCCGCCGCCGTGGAGGCCGCCGCCGACAAGGCCGAGCGCGAGCTTGGGCCCATCGACGTCTGGGTCAACGTGGCCATGGCGACCATCTTCTCTCCCGTCGCCAAACTGACCCCGGAGGAGGTGGAGCGCGGCACCCAGGTGACCTATCTGGGGCAGGTGCATGGCATGATGTCCGCCCTGAAACGGATGCGCAAACGGGATCGGGGCGTCATCGTCAATGTCGGTTCGGCGCTGGCCTATCGCTCCGTTCCGCTCCAGTCGGTCTATTGCGGGGCCAAGGCCGCCATTCGCGGCTTCACCGATTCCCTCCGGTCCGAGATCATCCATGACAAGCTGAACGTGCGGGTGACGATGGTGGACCTGCCGGCGGTCAACACGCCCCAGTTCGACTGGGCATTGAACAAGATGGGACGCCGGGCCCAGCCCGTCCCCCCCATCTATGAACCGGAGGTTCCCGCGCGGGCCATCCGTTTCGCCGCTGAAAACAAGCGGCGCAACGTCTGGGTCGGCTATCCCACGGTGCAGGCCATCCTGGGCAACCGGATCGCGCCGGGATTGCTGGACCGCTATCTTGCCAAAGCCGGCTATTCCGGCCAACTGACCGACGAGGAGAAGCCGGACGACGCGCCGGTCAACCTGTTCAAGCCGGTGAAGGGCGATTACGACGCCCATGGGCGCTTTGACGGACGGTCGAAATCGCGCAGCGTCCAGATGTTCACCGAACGTCACCGCTTGGCCTTCTGGTCCGCGGCGGGGCTTCTGGCCGCTGCCGGTCTTTACCACCTTGCCCGCCGCGAAGGTTGCCCGGGACGCAAGCCGTGACGGTCGCGCTGGAAGATTACGCCATGATCGGCGACGGGGAAACCGTCGCCCTGATCTCGAACGAAGGGTCGATCGACTGGCTGTGTCTGCCGCGCTTTGATTCGCCCGCCTGTTGCGCCGCACTTCTGGGAAATGAGCGCCACGGATACTGGAGCCTTGCCCCGGACGGGGCGGTGACGGCCACCGAGCAGCGGTATCGGCCCGACACCATGATCCTTGAAACCGAACATCGCTGCGCCTCGGGCACGCTGGTCGTCACGGATTTCATGCCGGAACGGGAAGGAAAGCCGCTTCTGATCCGCATCGCCCGGGTGACGCAGGGGTCCGTCGATATCCTGTCGCGGGCCTCCTTCCGGTTCGATTACGGCAACATGCCGCCCTGGATCACGCCGGAGGGGGAGGGTCTGGCCATGCATGTCGGTCCCGACAAGCTGGCGTTGCACACCGACGCCCCCATGATTATCGAAGACGACGCCGTCCTGTCGCGCGCCACCTTGAAGGAAGGCGAACATCTGGCCTTCGTTCTGGCATACGGCCATTCGCATGAACGGGTCGGCGACGGCGTGGATGCACAGGCGGCCCTTCGGGAGACGGAACGCACGGATCGCGACTGGCTCTCGCGCCTGGATGTCAAGGGGCTTGCCTATCCCGATGCGGTGCGCCGGTCGCTCCTGACCTTGCGGGCGTTGATCCACCGCCCCACCGGCGGCCTTGTCGCCGCCCCCACGACATCGCTGCCCGAACAGCCGGGCGGCCAGATGAACTGGGATTACCGCTATTGCTGGTTGCGCGACGCCGCCTTCACGCTTGATGCGTTTCTGGAATGCGGGTTCGTGGACGAGGCCCGCAACTGGCGCGACTGGATCCTGCGCGCGGTGGCGGGGGCGCCCGACAAGATGCAGATCATGTATCGCGTCGATGGCGCGCGCCGTCTGGACGAGGCCGAGCTGGACTGGCTGCCGGGATATCGCTTCGCCCGGCCGGTGCGCGTCGGCAATGCGGCGGCGGGGCAACTGCAGCTTGACGTCTGGGGGGAGCTGATCTCAACCCTGCACATCGCCGAACGCGCGGGGATGGAGCGGAACGACCAGGGGCGGCATCTGGAACACGCGGTTCTGGAGCATGTCACCAAGGTCTGGACCGAACCGGATCAGGGCCTGTGGGAAAGCCGGGGGGAGCCGCGGCATTACGTCTATTCCAAGGCCATGGCCTGGGTGGTCATCGATCGCTTCCTCAAGGGCCAGAGCGTGGGGGAACTGCCGGATGACCGGCGGGCCGAACTGGAGACGCTGCGCGACCGGATCCACGCGAACGTATGCAAGGAAGGCTTCAATGACGGGGTGAACAGCTTCACCTCCTTCTATGGCGGGTCGGAGGTGGATGCCTCGCTTCTGCTGCTGCCCCGGATCGGCTTTCTGCCGATGAGCGATCCGCGCATGGTGGGCACCCTTGCCGCCATCGAGGCCCAGCTTGTCGACGGGGATTTCGTGCACCGCCACAAGATGAACGCGCTGGTGCCCGAAGGGGCGTTTCTGGCCTGTTCGTTCTGGCTGGCGGAATGTCTGCTGGGGGTCGGCCGCCGCGCCGATGCCGTGCGGACGATGGAAACCGCGATGGGCGTCGCGGGGCCCTGCGGTCTGCTGTCCGAGGAATACGACACCCGCTCGCGCAGGCTGGCGGGCAATCATCCGCAGGCCCTCAGCCATCTGGCCCTGATCCAGGCGGTGCTCGCCCTCAGGCGGTTCGATGCCGAGGGGCATGACATCGATGCCGACCTGTAGCGTCGCAGCCCCCCCATCCACGCCAAGGTGGATGGGACGTCTTGCGGCGCTGGCCCCGGTCCTGCTTCTGGCGGGATGCGGGTCGGGCATCAGCTTTCTCGACCCCCACGGGCCGGTCGCCGCGACGCAGCGCGACCTGTTGTTTCAGGTGACCGGCTGGATGATGATCGTGGTCCTGCCGGCCATCTTCCTTGTGCCCTTCGTGGCCTGGCGGTTCCGTCGACGGAGAAATGCGACCTATCGCCCGAACTGGCGTTTCTCCTGGCCGCTGGAAATCCTCGTCTGGGGCGTTCCGATCATTCTGGTCTGCATTCTGGCGTCGCTGGTTCTGGGCAAGGCCCGCGCCCTCGATCCCTATGCCCCCATCCCGTCCGACCTGCCGCCGCTGGAGGTCGAGGTCGTCGGCCTCGATTACAAATGGCTGTTCATCTATCCCGAACAGAACATCGCCAGCGTCGGCGTCATGGCGGTGCCGGTCGATCGTCCGGTGCATTTCCGCCTGACAAGCGACACGGTGATGCAATCCTTCATGATCCCGGCTCTTGGCAGCCAGATCTATGCCATGGCCGGCATGGTGACGGAGCTGAACCTGATGGCCGACCGTCCCGGCGTGCTGATGGGGCAGAACACGCAATTCAACGGCTTCGGCTTTCAGGACCAGAAGTTCGACACGCTCGCCCTGCCGCAGGCGGAGTTCGACCGCTGGATCGCCGCCGCCCGGACCGCTGGCCGCTCGCTCGACCAGGGGGCCTATGCCCTCGTGTCGCAAAAGGGCAAGTTGGCGGATCTGCGGTCCCGGTTCGACTTCGACCCCCAGAAGGGCCTGATCTTCTCGACAGTGGATCCCGACCTCTTCGGCACTGTCGTCTCCCGGTACCGTGCGCATGCGGACCACGGCAACACCGCCTCAGACCATGCGACGGGGGAACATCATCATGCCGACCACTGAAGGATGGTGGCCGCTCGTGTTCGGGCGGCTGTCCTTTGACGCGCTTCCGTTCTACAGCGCCATCGCGACGGGGGCGGCGTCGCTCGTGGTGATCGGGGCCGTCGTGGTGATCGGTCTTCTGACCTGGCTTGGCCGGTGGACCTGGCTGTGGCGCGAATGGCTGACCAGCCTCGATCACAAGAAGATCGGGATCATGTATGTGATCATCGCCATGGTCATGCTGGCCCGCGCCGTCATCGAAGGGTCGCTGATGCGCGCCCAGCAGGCGATGGCCTTCGACAATCCCGGCTTCCTGCCGCCCGAACATTTCGCGCAGCTGTTCTCCACCCACGGCTCGATCATGGTCTTCTTCATGGCGATGCCGTTCCTGACGGGGATCATCAACTTCGCCCTGCCCTTGCAGATCGGCGCGCGCGACGTGTCGTTTCCGCTGCTGAACTCCATGTCGTTGTGGCTGACGGCCGGGGGGGCGGGGCTGATGATGGCCTCGCTTGTCCTCGGCAAGTTTTCGACCGGCGGGTGGACCGGCTACCCCCCCTATACGGACGCGGTCTTCAATCCCGGCGTGGGCCCGGATTACTGGATCTTCGCCGTGACGCTCGGCTCTCTCGCCTCCACCATGACGGGGATCAACATCGCGGTGACGATCTACAAGAAGCGGTGCCGCGGCATGAACCCGTTTCGGATGCCGCTGTTCTGCTGGACCTCGCTGTGCACCTCCGTCCTCATGATCTTCGCCATGCCCCCGCTGACCGTGGCGACGGCCCTGCTGGCCCTGGACCGGTATGTCGGCACGCATTTCTTCACGAATGACGGGGGTGGCAACATGATGAACTTTGCCAACCTGTTCTGGCTGTTCGGCCATCCAGAGGTCTATATCCTGATCCTGCCCGCCTTCGGCGTCTATTCGCAGGTGATCTCGAACTTCTCGGCCAAGATCCTCTACGGCTACGACTCGCTCATCATCGCGACCATGTGCATCGCGGTCATGTCGTTCACGGTCTGGGTGCACCACTTCTTCACGATGGGGCAAAGCGCCAACCTGAACGCCGTGTTCGGCATCGCGACCATGGCGATCGGCATTCCGACAGGCGTGAAGATCTTCGACTGGATCCTGACGATGGCCTGGGGGCGCGTCCGCTTCACCGTGCCGATGCTCTATGCGCTGGCGTTCATGGTGCTGTTCGTGGTCGGCGGTCTGACGGGCATCCTGCTGGCCAACCCCGCCGTGGATTTTCAGGTGCACAACACCGTCTTTCTTGTGGCGCATTTCCACAACATGCTGATCCCCGGCCTGCTTTACGGGATGATCGCGGCCTATACCTACTGGTTTCCCAAGGCGTTCGGCTTTCGTCTGGACGAATGGTGGGGCCGGGTGGCGTTCGGCTGCTGGGTGACGGGGTTCTGTCTGGCCTTCCTTCCGCTGTATCCGCTGGGGCTGATGGGAATGCCGCGCCGCACGCAGGAGTTCTTCGAGCCGGATTATCTTCCCTTCACGATCGTCGCGGGCATCGGCGCGCTGTTCCTGCTGTCCGCCCTGACCAGCCTTGTCATCCAGCTTGTGGTGTCCATCCGCCGCCGCGCCACGCTGGCCGTGCCGGGGGGGGACCCTTGGGACGGACGCACATTGGAATGGGGCATTCCCTGCCCCGCGCCGGAATACAATTTTGCCGTGCTGCCGGTTGCCACGTCGCGCGATACCTTCCTTGCGGCCAAGGAGGATGGCACCGCCTATGCCCCGCGCCGCGCCTATCACGATATCGAACTGCCGCGGAATTCCATGACGGGCGTCGTGTTCGGTCTGGCCCTGGCGGCGGCGGCCTTCGGCCTTGTGTGGTATATGTGGTGGCTGGCCGCCCTGGGCGTTCTGGTGGCGATCGGGGCGGTCGTTGCCCGGTCCTTCGTGCTGGACACGATGCGGATCATCCCCGCGGCCGAGGTGCGCCGCCAGGATGAGGCGTGGCTGGCCCAGGTGCGCCGCCTGCCCGCCGCCGACCGCGATCACGAAACCACGCCCCGCAATCAGGGCATCGCGGAGGCCCCCGCCCCATGACCGCCGTCGATCATCACCGCCACCCCGGCATCAATCTGGGCCACACCGATCCCGACACCCATGAACAGGCGGAGGAAACGCTGTTCGGGTTCTGGATCTTCCTGATGAGCGATCTGGTCCTGTTCGCCCTTCTCTTCGCCACCTATGCGTCGATGATGGGTTCGACCGATGGGGGGCCCGGCCCGCGCGATGTGCTGGAGCTTTCCTCCTCGGCGCTGGAAACGGGGGTGCTTCTTTTTTCAAGCCTGACGATGGGCATGGCGAGCCTTGCCATGAAATACAAGGAGCCGCCCGCCCGCCTTCAGATGTGGCTGGTCGCGACGCTCATCCTTGGGCTGGTGTTTTTGTGGCTGGGCGGGTCCGAGTTCGTCAAGATGGCCTCGGAAGGCGCCTCGGCCCAGCGCAGCGGCTGGACCTCGGCGCTTCATGCCCTTCTGGGCACGCATTGGCTGCATGTGGCCGCCGGGTGCGTGTGGCTGATCCTGTCGATCCTTCAGGTGGCGATCTTCGGCCCGCAATCCCCGGTCAAGCTGCGTCTCATGCGGCTTGCGCTGTTCTGGCACCTTCTGGACATCGTCTGGATCTTCATCTTCTCCGTCGTCTATCTTGGGGGGCTGGCATGAGCGCCGAGCATACCGCACGGGAAAAACGCCGCGAGCTGCGCTCTTATCTCGTGGGTTTCGTGTTGGCGGTGATCCTGACGGCCGTGGCGTTTCTGGTCGTGGCGGCGGGATTGCCGACGATGACGGCCTATGGGGTGATCGCGGTGACGGCCCTTGTGCAGGTCGTGGTGCATTTCCGGTTCTTCCTGCACATCACCCTGAAACGATCCACCCGCGACGACCTTCAGTTGATCCTGTTCACCACCCTGATCATCGGCCTGATGGCCGGAGGGACGATCTGGATCCTCGACAATCTTCACCACCGCATGATGTAGGAGCCAGCCATGATCGAGGATCGTTACGACGTTGTCATCGTGGGGTCGGGGCCGGGGGGCGGCACGATGGCGTGGCGTCTGGCCCAGACGGGCAAGCGGGTGCTGCTGATCGAACGGGGTGACTATCTCAAGCGCGAACGTGAAAACTGGAGCACCGAAGAGGTCTTTGCCAAGGGGCGGTATCAGACCGATGAGACGTGGGTGTCCTCCAAGGGCGAGACGTTCCAGCCGGGCCTGCATTATTTCGTCGGCGGCAATTCGAAGGTCTATGGCGCGGTGCTGTTCCGTCTGCGCACCGAAGACTTCGACGCGGTCCGCCATCCCGACGGGATCGCGCCGGAATGGGCGGTGAAATACGACGAGTTCGAACCCTATTACCAGGCGGCGGAAGAGCTGTTCGAAGTGCGCGGCCATCGTGGCGAGGATCCGACCGAACCCCCGACGTACAGACCCTACAAACATCCCGCGATCCGGCACGAGCCGCGCATCCAGAAACTGTCCGACGACTGGGCGCGCGAGGGGCTGCATCCCTTCCACCTGCCGGTGGGCGGGCTCATGGATCAGGACGCCACCGGGGCCGCGACCCCGCATTCGCCCCTTCTGCGTTGCGACCCGTTCGACGGCTATCCCAGCCTGACCAACGGCAAGTCGGATTCGCAGGTGATCTGCGTCGACCCGGCCCTTGCCGCCCATCCGAATCTGACGCTGCTGAAAAACGCCTATGTCGAACGGCTTGTGACCGATGCGGCGGGCACCAGCGTCACGGGGGTGGAAACGGTGATCGAAGGCCGCACCCACATGATCCGGGGCGACATCGTGGTCGTCGCCTGCGGGGCGCTGTCCTCGGCCCTCCTGTTCTTGCGCTCGGGTAGCGACCGGCACCCGGACGGTCTGGCCAACCGGTCGGGTCAGGTCGGGCGCAACTACATGCGGCACAACAATGCGACGGTGATGGCCATCTCCAAGGATCCCAATCCGACGGAGTTTCAGAAGACCCTCGGCCTCAACGACTTTTATCACGCCCATCCGAAATCGCCGATGAACCCCCATGATTTTCCGCTGGGGCATATCCAGATGGTCGGCAAATCGGACGGCACCCAGATCGAGGCGGAAGGGCTGCCGTCCTTTTTGCAATGGTTGCCGGAAAAGCCGTTCGACTGGATCGCCGGGCATTCGATCGACTTCTGGCTGACCTCGGAAGATCTGCCCATCGCGGACAACCGGATCTTCTATCGCAACGGTCAGGTCCATCTGGATTTGACGCCGACCAACATGGACGGGCACAACGCCCTGCGCAAAATGCTGCGCACCATCTGCGACAAGGGCGCGATCCACCCGCATCTGATGGACCGCGCGCTGTATCTGGGCAAGAACACGCCCATCGGTGGCACGGCGCATCAGGCGGGCACACTGCGCTTCGGCCCGGACCCGGATCGCGACGTCCTCGATCTGGATTGCCGCGCGCATGGGATCGACAACCTCTATGTCACCGATGCCAGCTTTTTCCCGTCGATCGGTGCGGTGAACCCGACGCTGACCATCATCGCGAATGCCCTGCGTGTGGCGGACAGGATCGTGGGTCGGCTGTAGCGGGCCGTCACGCGCCCGGCGCCCCGCCATAGGTCCAAAGATAGTTTGGCGGCATCGGCCCCTTGTTGCGGCCACCCTGCTGGCTCTGTTCCCAGGCATGGGCCAGAATGCCGACCGAGCGGGACAGGCAGAAGATGCCGCGCGCAAGCGGGGCGGCAAATCCCAGTTCGGCGAAGATCACCGCCGTGGCGCCGTCGATGTTCATCGGCACGCCCCGGGGTTTTCCTCGCGCAAGCTCGGCCTCGATGGCCCGGGCGATGGCGGCGAACCGGCCGGAAATCTCTCCCTGGGCCGCAAGATCGTCGACCAGGCCCAGAAGGCGCGGCGCGCGCGGGTCGCCGTCCTTGTGGAACCGGTGCCCGAACCCCGGAACGAACTTGCCGTGTTCGGCGCGATGGGCCTTCAGCGCCTCCGGCACTGCCGCGGGTCCGCCCGCCCGGTCGATCCGGCCGAACAGCTCCACCAATTGTTCCCCCGCGCCGCCATGGACATCCCCCAGCACGTTCACCGCCGAGGCCATCGCGTTGTTCAGCCCCACCCCGCAGGTGACGGCCATGCGCGCAATGGCGATCGACGGGGCCTGCGGCCCGTGATCGACCGAGGCGACCAGCGCCGCCTCGAGCAGTCTGGCCTGACCGGGGGTCGGCAGATCGCCCCGCAGCATCAGCCAGATCATCTGCGGAAAGCTGACCGTGCCGATCAGATCCTCGATGGGGCGGTCGCGGAACTCGATCACGCCCGGCTCCATCCGGATGATCGAGGTCGTCCACCAGTCCTCTACGGAGGGGTCGGTCATCGTGTTTTCTCCTTGTCCCGCCCGCGCAGGTATCGTTCGGTGTCCTGACCCAGCCGCGGCGGCGGGGCGGCGACGCATGGCCGCTGGCCGTTGATGGTCACGGGCGAGGCGACCAGCGACAGCCGTTGCCCCGCGACCCCCTCCATGGGCCCGAAGTCGTGGACGAGCCCGCGTTGGGACAGGTGTTCGGAGGCCAGAACCTCCTCGACCTTCAGGACCGCGCCGCTCGGCACGCCGATCGGGTTCAGCTCCGCCTCCCACTCGCGGGCGGATTTGCGGGCCAGCGCCGCCTCGATCTCCCCCCGCAGGGCATCGCGGTTGGCCTTGCGATCCTCGCGCTGGCGGTAATCGGGATGGGTCAGCAGATGGTCGCAGCCGATATGGCGGCACAGCGCCTCCCACTGGCGATGTTCGTTGGCGGCGATGTTCAAAAGCCCGTCGCGCGTCTGAAACGCGCCGGAGGGGGCCGCCGTCATGTTCTCGTTGCCGATCACCGCCGGCGGCACCCCCGCCACCAGCCAGTTCGACACGGCCCAGCCCATCGTCGCCACCGTCGCCTCCAGCATGGACACGTCGATGAACCGCGCCTCGCCACGATCGGCCAGGGCAGCGCAGATCGACATGGCGGCGGTCAGCCCGCCGATCGTGTCCGCCACGGGAAAGCCGACGCGCAGCGGGGTCACCTCGGGCGTGCCGGTGACGGCCATGACCCCGGCGGCCCCCTGGATGATCTGGTCATAGGCCGGGCGGTTCGCCCATGGACCCGTCTGACCGAAGCCCGAAATGGCGCAATAGACGAGATCGGGCTTGCGGGCGCGCAGCACCTCCCATCCCAGTCCCAGCCGATCCATCACGCCGGGGCGGAAATTCTCCACCACGACATCGGAGGTTGCGACCAGGGCCAGAAAATCGGCCTTGCCCTCGTCGGTCTTCAGATCGAGTTCCACCGACCCTTTCCCGGCATTCTGCGCCAGAAAGGACACGCCCATCAGGTCGGCCGACAGATCCCGCGATGCGCCCAACTGACGGGCAAGGTCGCCGCGCCCCGGGATCTCGATCTTGATGACCTCGGCCCCCAGATGCGCCAGCTGCTGGCACGCGAACGGGCCCGCCAGCACGTTCGTCATGTCCAGAACCCGGATGCCCGAAAGGGGGGAGACGGACCGGCTTTGCGAGGTCATGCCATGTCCCCGAAGGTGATGACGGAAACGCGCGTGCGTGGTCTGGCGGCCATCAGCGGGATGGTCCATTCGGCATCACCGGTGGCGCGCGATGTGTTCATGGGGCATCCTCCTTGTCACGACCTCCCCTCCGTCTGCTGCGACAGTGGACAATCCCGCAGGATGTGTCCACAGTGCGGAACCCTGGTTTCACTCAATGGAACAGCCACTATGTCCTCAGAACAGCGCGTCGAAGCGGTCGAGAAGGCGTTGTCGATCCTTGATGCCTTCTCAGAAGAGCGCAGTTCGTTCAGCCTTACTGAATTGGCGGCGGAGACGGGGATCTCGAAAAGCTCCCTTCCCCGACTGCTCAATTCCCTGATCCTGTTCGGTTTCGTGACACGGGATTCCGACCGGCGATACGCGCTCGGCGCGAATGTCTGGCGCTTGGGCGCGTTGTTCCGGCGGCGCTTCGATCTGGGCGAAAAGATCCGGCCCGAACTGCGCCGGCTGGTCGATCTGACGGGCGAGACGGCCTCGTTCTATGTGCGCAAGCAGGAAGAGCGCATATGCCTTTATCGTCAGAACTCTCCGAACCCCGTGCGCCATCATCTGGATGAGGGGTCGCGTCTGAGCATCGACCGAGGCGCTGCGGGACATGCGCTGAGCGCGCGGGACGACGCCCCGACGGTGTTCGTGTCCCTTGGCGAACGAAATCCCGATGTGGCGGCGGTCGCCGTACGCATCACCGCACCGGACGGGGACCTGAGGGGCGCGCTTTGTGTCTCGGGGATCCTGAGCCGGTTCGGGGAAGACGCGCGGGGGCAGGCAGGCCGGCTTTTGCTGGAGGCCCGGGACCGGTTGCGCCTCACGGACTAAGCCCCCCCGGTCGTCACGGGGGGCGATCATTCGGACAGGAACCACGCGATCAGCTGGGCCGAATTTTCAACGCCCACGGCGCGGGTCAGGCGCAGGCGATGCGCCTCCACGGTGCGGCGCGAGAGGCCGGTTTCCTCCGCGATCACCGCGCTTGTCTTGCCTTGCGCCACAAGGGTCAGGATCTGCCGTTGCCGTCCGGTCAGGCTGAGCGTCTTTCGAGACACCGGGCGGCTGATCGGTTCGAAACAATAAAGCGCCCAGGCGAAGGGATCGACCGGATCGCGGGTGCGCCCATGGACGCGGCACCAGAACCGCGTCCCCCCGGCATCGGCCATCACCCGTTCATCGTAATAGACCGCGCCCCCCGGCAGATTGTGGCGCCACATCTCTCCCGTGCGGACGAAATCGGCGATGGCGGGATAGAGGCGCGCCAGGCTGCCGTTGATCAGGTCCGCCCGGTCATAGCCGAAAAGCCGGGCGAATTCGGCATTGCAGTCGCGGATGATCCGGTGCGTGGCAAAGACCATCGGCACGGGCATATCCGAAAGGGTGAAAGGGAACGCTGCCGTCATGTCGTAGAAATACGACTACCCGCCCGGTCGAGGCAAGCCGTAGGGTTTCGGGGTATCGGGAGGGGAGGAATTCATGCGCAAGGTTCATGCGACCGTGGCGGAGGCCCTGGAGGGGGTGCTGCGCGACGGAATGACGATCATGTCCGGGGGGTTTGGCCTGTGCGGCATTCCGCAATCCCTGATCGAAGGGATCGAAAGGTCGGGCGCGCGGGATCTGACCGTGATCTCCAACAATGCCGGGGTCGACGGGTTCGGTCTTGGGCGGCTTTTGGCGACACGGCAGATCGCCAAGATGATCTCGTCCTATGTCGGTGAAAACAAGCTGTTCGCCGAACAATACCTGTCGGGGGATCTGGAGCTGGAATTCAATCCGCAGGGCACGCTGGCCGAGCGCATCCGCGCGGGCGGGGCGGGCATTCCCGCCTTTTTCACCAAGACCGGCGTCGGCACCCTCATCGCCGAGGGCAAGGAGGTGCGCGCGTTTCACGGCGAGGATCATGTCATGGAAACCGGATTGGTCGCGGATCTGAGCCTTGTTCACGCCTGGAAGGGGGATGCGGAGGGCAACCTCGTCTATCGGATGACGGCGCGAAACTTCAACCCGATGATGGCGACGGCCGGAACGATCACGATCGCCGAGGTGGAGCATCTTGTGCCCACAGGCGATCTCGACCCCGATCACATCCACACGCCCGGCATCTTCGTGGATCGCATCGTGCATGTGCCGAATTCCGAAAAACGCATCGAACAGCGCACCGTGCGACCGCGCCCGGCGGAGGTGGCCTGATGCCCTGGACACGCGACCAGATGGCGGCCCGCGCCGCCCGTGAATTGCAGGACGGCTTCTATGTCAACCTTGGGATCGGCATTCCCACCCTTGTGGCCAACTTCATCCCCGATGGCATGGACGTCCGCCTGCAAAGCGAAAACGGGATGTTGGGCATGGGCCCCTTTCCCTTCGACGGTGCCGAGGATGCCGACCTGATCAATGCGGGCAAGCAGACCATCACCGCCCTGCCCCAGACCAGTTTCTTTTCCAGCGCCGACAGTTTTGGCATGATCCGGGGCGGGCATATCGACCTGTCCATCCTTGGCGCGATGCAGGTGTCCGAAGGCGGCGATCTGGCGAACTGGATGATACCGGGCAAGATGGTCAAGGGCATGGGGGGGGCCATGGATCTGGTGGCCGGGGTCAAGCGCGTCGTCGTGGTGATGGAACACAGCGCCAGGGATCAGGCAAAGCTCTTGACCGAATGCACCCTGCCCCTGACCGGGAAACGGGTGGCCGATCTGGTCATCACCGATCTTGGCGTCTTTTCCATCGCCCGGCGCGGACCTGCGGACATGCGCCTGATCGAGCTTGCGGACGGCGTCACGGTGGACGAGGTCGCCGCCCGGACCGAGGCGCGCTTCACCGTCGATCTGTCGGGAGCGGCGGCATGACGGCCATCGTCATCGTCGGCGCCGCGCGCACGCCGGTCGGCAGCTTTCTCGGCCCCCTGGCCGCCGTTCCCGCGCATGACCTGGGGGCCACCGCGATCAAGGCCGCCCTGCGGCGCGCGACGGTGGACCCGAGTGAGGTGAACGAGGTCATCCTTGGGCAGGTTCTGACGGCGGGGGCCGGACAGAACCCCGCGCGGCAGGCCGCAATTAAGGCGGGCATTCCCGACACCGCGACGGCCTTCGGTATCAATCAGGTGTGCGGCTCGGGGCTGCGCGCCGTGGCCTTGGGCCTGCAACAGATCGCCTTCGGCGATGCGTCGGTCGTCGTGGCGGGGGGGCAGGAATCCATGTCGCGCGCCCCACATTGCCAGATGCTGCGCACGGGCACGAAAATGGGCAATGTCAGCCTTGTGGATACGATGGTGGCCGACGGGCTGATGGACGCGTTCGGCGGTTATCATATGGGCATCACGGCGGAAAACGTCGCGCGGCAGTTCGGTCTGGACCGCGCGACGCAGGACGCCTTCGCCCTGACCAGCCAAAGACGCGCCGCCGATGCGCAAGCCGCCGGCCGCTTTCGCGACGAGATCGCCGCCGTCCACATCGAAGGCCGCAAGGGCACCGCTGTGGTGGATGCCGACGACCATCTGCGCCCGGAGACCAGCGCAGACGCCTTGGGCAAGCTGCGGCCCGCGTTCGATGCGAACGGCACCGTCACGGCGGGCAACGCCTCGGGCCTGAACGACGGGGCGGCGGCCGTGGTCCTGATGCATGAGGCCGAGGCCGCGCGGCGGGGTCTGACCCCGCTGGCCCGTATTGCCAGCTGGGCCACTGCGGGGGTCGATCCCGCGATGATGGGCACGGGGCCGATCCCCGCCTCCAAGGCGGCGCTGACGAAGGCGGGTTGGACGATCGACGATCTGGATCGGGTGGAGGCCAACGAGGCGTTTGCCGCACAGGCCTGCGCCGTCAACGCAGGAATGGGCTGGAACCCGAAGATCGTGAACGTGAATGGCGGGGCCATCGCCCTTGGCCATCCGATCGGCGCGTCGGGGGCCCGCATTCTGGTCACCCTCCTGCACGACCTGCAACGCAACGATCTGAAACGCGGACTGGCCACCTTGTGCATCGGCGGCGGTATGGGCATGACCCTCTGCGTCGAAAGATAGGCGGCGAAGGAAGTGCTTCGGAGCTTGCGGACCGGACCGATCTTGGCCCGAGGAACTTGGCCCGTTTTCAACGCCCGTGCACGCCCGGTATATGGACCAACTCGACGATGGTGTCCGGAGCCGGTGGGCGATAGAGCAATGCGCTGTGGGACCATTTCGTATAAGGGTGCCTTCTCCCTTGCCCGATCTGAGTCTATGCCTACGGGGGATGTAGAAGATCTCCCCGTTCAGCATCTCATCGCGGAAATGGGTGTTGAAGGTATCCGTTCTCCCGCGTCAATCGGGACCCGATGCAAGCCGTTTTCGCCTCGATGGCGCTGATCCAGTCCCGAACGGATTGGACGATGAACTCCGGGGCGTTGTCGGCACGGATGAGGAGGCGGTCTGACGGCAGTGCAGCACTGCAAGCGTTGCGAGACTGGACAGCCGTTAAGGCCGTTGTGGCTTTACCAGGGGACTGCTTCATCTCCTTCCACAAAACGGCCAGAAACAGGATCGTCTCCGAGCAGTGCGTATTTAACGGGAATTTTCGCCCCCTCCCCTACGGACAAGACGCCCTTGTGGTCGTTCAGGTCCGTCTTCACGTAGCCGGGGCTGACCGAATTCACGATGATCCGCGTCCCACGCAACTCTTCGGCAAGTTGTACGGTAAGCATGTTCAATGCCGCTTTGGACGCGTTGTACCCGATCAGCCGGGCATTATAGAATTTTGAGGTGGGATCGCCGTTTAGGGTCAGTGAGCCCAGGGAACTCGACACGTTGACGATGCGCGCCGCCGGTGCTTGCCTCAACAGCGGCAGCATGGCTTGCGTCACGACCAACGTCCCGATGAAGTTGGTCTCTATAATTCGCCGCGCCGCGTCTGCGGTCCCCGTGGTCGGTGGCCCGTCATGTGCATCGACGATACCCGCATTGTTGATAAGGATGTCGAGCCGGCCGTACTCCACTCGAATCATCTCGGCCGCCGCTGCGATCCCGGCTGGGTCAGTTAGGTCGAGCACCACCGATTTCGCATCGAAACCGGCGGCACACAACTTAGCGGCTGCCACCTTGGCGCGTCGGGAATCGCGCGCGCCGATGATGACGCAGACACCAGCTTGCCCGAGTTGTTGGGCGATTTCGAGACCGATCCCCCTATTTGCACCCGTGACAAATGCGATACGTTTTTCACCCACCATAATGCGGCTCTCTTTGACTTCAAAATCGACAGATCCAGTATATGAAGGATACTTCATTTTGTGGATTCGCTTATGGCAGACGCTTCGCCAACTCATCTAAGTGCCCGGAAAACCCCGCGTCAGAGGCGTGCGTCCGCTACGTTGGACGCCATATTCGAAGCGACCATTCAGGTTTTATTGCTCGACGGTCCCTATCGTCTCACCACCACCCGGGTCGCAGAGCGCGCTGGAGTGTCCGTGGGCACCCTGTATCAGTATTACCCAAACAAGCAGGCGTTGTTCTACGCGATCAACGGTCGCTACCTCGACGACATTGCGGAGAAGGTCGAGCGCGCATGCAAGGCGCATCATGGCGCGTCCATTGATACCATGATCAAGGCGCTGGTGACGACCTACTGGGATGCCAAGATGGCGCGCCCGGAGGAAACCCGTGCGCTCTATCGCTCGATTGCGGAACTCGACAACGAGGCGCTGATTGCTTCGTTCATGCGGCGAACGGACGCGGCAAGCACCGCGATGCTGGCAACCACCCCGTGCTCCACGTTTCCTGACCTGCCGACTGTCACGCTAACGCTACTTGCCACCATCTTCGGCACTGTGCGCTATGTGTTTGAGCGTAATTTAACGGAGGCCGAAACAGAGGCCATTCGGTCGCAATTGCTGGTGATGTGCAACGCCTACATCGCAGCGATTGGGGCATCGGCAATAACACGATCGTCAATCTAGCAGGATCGAGGCAAGCGCTTTGGACTGAACTTCCGCTCGGGTGACTGGCTTCTGATAATATCCGGACGCAGTTGACTCGTTATTCGCGCCCGGACGCTTCGCAAAAACCGGCGTCCGAGGGAAACTTGATCTCATGGCTCTGCAGCGCCGAAAAGGGACGGTTGAACGAGATAATCGCGCAGGACGTGATCGCCACCCCGGTCTCTGGCCTCCAGCGCCCACCGGCGGTACCCGCCCTTTTCGATGCGCGCGCCGTATGGCCAGCTCGACGGGCTCGAGATCCGCGTGATGGGCGAAATCGCCAAGCGGCTTGGCTTGGAATACGAGCCGGTGCTGGTAAGATGGGAAAGCGTGTTGATCGGTCTGGAGGCCGACCAATACGACATCATCAGCGTGGCCATGGACATCACGCCGGAGCGGCAGCAGAAAGTGACATTCGCCGATGGCTGGCTCGAGTCCGGCGGACGTGTCGTTGTGCTCGACGACAGCGACATCAAGGTACCGGCCGATGTGAACGGCCGGAACGTCGGGGGGCTGGTCGCGTCGAACTGGACCAAGATCGGTGAAGAGCTTGGTGGCAATGTCAAAGCCTACAAGGCCGAATCCGACGCCATGCAGGATTTGGCCAACGGCAATGTCGATGCCATCATCACGGATGCGGTCGCCGCAGGACATGCCATCAAGACCTCGAACCTGCCCCTGGTGATGCTGGAAGAGCCTGTCAGCACCGTCCAGAAAGGCTTTGCGATCAAGATGGGAAAACCCAATCTGACCGCCGCCGTGAACAAGGCGCTGGCCGACATCATCGCAGATGGCACCTATGCTCGACTGACGTCGGAACTGGTCGGCTATTCCCCCGCCCCGGTAGAGCCGATCCGCAGCCTGCCGTGACGAAGCGGCGGGGACTTGCCCGCCGGTCTTGACCAAGGGTTCGGTTCGAAAGCCGAAGCGACGCATGGCAGGCCTCGGACGGCACGCGTCCCGATCGTTTGCCGTGCCCTTCATCGGACAGAGCAAATGATCGCCAAACACCCCAAAGGCGACGATCACCCAGCCAAAACCCGACGATACCGTCACCCCCGGTAGAATGCCTTGGGAACATGCGGAAGGTGGACGCCAACGCCCGTTCCCGCTTAATCCGATCTGTAAGACAGGTCCTCCAGCCGTGTCGCCCGCGCGTCACTCGGCCCCGCATGTCGCGTCCACGCAAGCCGCCAGCCAAACCCGATCACAAAAATTTTTGCCGCGCGCATCCGGAACGGCATCTGGGGTGTCGTGGAACTGTCGGCGCTTGGCGTCCGGCCCGGATTTTCACAAAGGACATGATCATGACCGACCTGCCTGACACAAAGCCTGCGGCCCGGAATATTTTCTTTCTCCGTCCGGCGCTGACGCTTGCCACGATTCTTGGCAGCGCGAGCTTCGCATTTGCCGACGACACCCCCTCGTGCAACACACCCGTCGGATTGGACGGCACGGCGCTGGAATGCGGCGTCGGGGCGTCGGCGCAATCGGCGAACGCGACTGCGATCGGCAGCAACGCCACCGCGAACGGGGTCGATGCCCTGGCCGTGGGAGACACGGCTGTGGCCAACGGAAACTCCACCACCGCCGTGGGTGGCGAAAGCGTCGCAACCGCCCCGGGCAACACCGCCATCGGCTGGCAGGCCGAGGCGACGGGCGCCTTCGGCACGGCCCTTGGCCATCAGACGACCGCGTCGGGCGATCAATCCATCGCGGCGGGGGAGGATGCCGTCGCGTCGGGCTATGGCGCCATCGCGGTCGGCGGCAACAATGCGGGCGGTCAGGATGCGGGCGCCTCCGCGTCGGGCGAAGATTCCATTGCCATCGGGGCAGGCGCGTCGTCGGTCGGCAATTCCTCGACCGTGCTTGGCGGCGAGGCTGTAGCCAACGGCGCGGGGACGACGGCCATCGGCTGGCAGTCGGTCGCCATCGGGGAACGGGCGCAGGCGTTCGGGCATCTTGCAACCGCGCAGGGCATTCGGTCCATGGCCATCGGCGAGAATGCCGATGCGCAAAGCGATCTGTCCACGGCCATCGGCAATGAAAGCATCGCGGCGGGCACGGACGCGCTGGCGATCGGCGACACGTCTTTGGCCAACGGCAATTCCACCACGGCCATAGGCGGGGAATCCGTGGCGGTGGGCGCAGGCACGACGGCCATCGGCTGGCAATCCATGGCGACGGCGGAACGCGCGCAGGCGTTCGGGCACCTTGCCACCGCGCAGGGCGTGCGGTCCTTGGCCATCGGTGAGAATGCCGATGCGCAAACCGATCTGTCCACCGCCATCGGAAATGAAAGCATCGCCGCAGGCACGGATGCGCTGGCCTTGGGCGATACCTCGCAGGCGATCGGAAACTCCACCACCGCGATCGGTGGGGAATCCGTGGCGATGGGTGCGGGGGCGACGGCCATCGGATGGCAGTCGATGGCGACCGCCGAGCGGGCGCAGGCCTTCGGCCATCTGGCGCAGGCGACAGGTGTGCGATCCACCGCGGTCGGTGAAGGTGCCGTCGCGTCCGGCGCCAATTCGCTTAGCTTCGGGAACCTTGCCAGCGCATCGGGTGCGAACTCCGCCGCGATCGGCAACGGCGCCACGGCCACACGCGACAACCAGTTCGTTCTGGGCAACGCAAGCAACACCTATACCGCGACGGGCATCGCAAGCCAGGCCAGCCGCGACGCCCAGTCGGGCGAGGTGGGTTACGTCACCTCTGATGCCAGCGGCAATCTCGCGGTCGACCGCTCCATCGGGTCGCGCATGTCCTCGCTAAGCAATCAGGTGGATCGCAACGCGCGCGAAATCCAGAACAACAAAGAAGGGATCGCGATGGCGATGGCGATGGACGCGCCCTATGTGCCCGCCGATGCCACCTTCGCGGTGTCGTCGGCCCTTGGGCATTTCGAAGGGTCGTCGGCGGTCGCCGTATCCATGGGCTTCCGCACGAATGAAAACGTGCAATTCGACGCGGGCATCAGCTATGGTACGGATCGTAACCAGGTGGGCGGGCGCATCGGGATGACATATGCGTGGTAAGACCTGTCGGAAAGGGCCGCTGCACGCGGCGGCCCTTGCTGCCGCCCTTGCCTTTTCGCCGATTTCCGTCACCGCGCAAGAGAAGATGGTCGAACGCAGCTTCGCGACGGCGCTGATCCGCGACGTGCTGGCGGCGGTGAACCACGGCAACTGGACGGGCAATTACACCGTCGTGCGCGATTATGCGGCGGCGGATTTCGCGGCGGCGAACGACCCGACGCGACTTGCAGGCCTGTTCGTTCAGCTGCGGGCCGAACGTCTGGACCTGACGCGTGTCCTTGTCACCGATCCCGTGATCCTGAACGCCCAACTGACCGAGGGGCAGGACCAGATGCGGCTGACAGGTTATTTCCCGTTGCAGCCCGACCATGTCAGCTTCGACCTGACCTTTGCCCAGGAGGGAAGCCGGTGGCTGCTGACGGGAATTTCCGTTGGGGCCTTCGACGCGATCGGGCCGGAATGACCTCGCGTCCCGCCAAGTCGCACCGGGATCATGTCCACATGAAGGCCCGCAGCGACACGTCGCGGACCCCGTCCCGCGGTCTTCCTGTCAGCCCTCACTCTCACGGCGACCGGCCCTTATCGGCGACAAATCACGACTCTTCCGTATCCTGTGCCCAGCGGATTTGGTCCTCGGCAAGGCCGTAATTGTCGCGAGCGGCCGCCTCTGAAATATAGCCGAGCCTTAGATCCTGTTGCACGGCCTGCGCCGCCCGTTCTGCAACCGGGCCGTATCCGGCACCGCCCGGAAGCTCCATTTTCAGCTTCTGTCCGGCACCCACGAACTGCCGCCCCTTGCCTTGCAGGACCGTGCCGTCGGCCAGCGTCACACAGGTCGACGCTCCATCGCCGCCCCCGGCCCGTCCGCGCGCGGGATGTTTTACCCGGTCCAGCATCAGGGAGATGTCGAAGACATGCCCGGCCGCGGCACTGAGCTCGATCACCTGTCCCAGCCCCCCACGATAAGTTCCGGCACCCCCGGAATCGGGCCGCAGTTCCTTGCGCCAGATCACCACCGGCCCGCTCTGCTCGGTCGCTTCCACGGGCATCGTCATCACCCCCGAGGGGAAAGAGGTGGTGCTCATCCCATCCAGCGTCGGTCGGGCCCCAGCGCCGCCCGAATTGAACATCAGTATCTCCGCCCGGCGCGCCCCGTTCTGCCGGGCCGCCTCGCTTGCGGGGCGAAGGCTGAGCTGAAAGTTGCAAAGGGCGCTGGCCCCTTCGGCGGGGACAACCTGCGGCAACAGCTTGTCCAGCGCGTTGTAAACGGTGTCGGGGATCATGTGCCCTATGACATGGCGCAAGGCCACCGGCGCCGGAAAGGATGCGTTGACGATGCTATGCTCGGGGGCGGTGATCTCGAACGGGGCCAGGGATGCGGCGTTGTTCGGTATCTCGGGCGCGACGGCGCATTTGAGCGCATAGCAGGCATAGGCCTTGGTATAGACGAGCGGCACGTTGATGCCTTTGGCATCCACCCCCGAGGTGCCGGCGAAATCGACCTTTATCCGGTCGCTCAGGATGTGCAGACGGCAGACCAGATCGATGGGCTGCGCGAAGCCGTCGATCCGCATCTCCCCCGCGGCGCTTCCGGGTGTCAGGGCCGCGATCCTCTCCAACGTGGCACTGCGAGAGTTGCCGAAGATGAACTCGGCGATCTCGTCCAGATCCGACAGGCGGAATTCCTGCAAGGTGTCGCGTAGACGCGTCACACCCACATCGTTGCATGTAGCCAGCGCATAGATGTCGCCCACGACCTGATCGGGTTCTCGGACGTTCGCGCGCACAATCTGCAGCAACGTGTCGTTGATGCGCCCCGCATCCGCAAAGCGGGTGATCGGGATATACAGTCCTTCCTCATAGACGGAGTTCGCATCCGCACCGAAGACCCGGCCCCCGATATCGACGACATGCGCCGTGCAGGCGAAAAAGCCGATATGCGCCTCGTCATGGAAAACCGGCGTGACAACGGTGATGTCGTGAAGATGACCGGTCCCCTTCCATGGATCGTTGGTGATGTAGATATCACCCGGCGCAATGCGGTCCGCGCCGATCGCGTCGATAAAATGCGCGACGGCATCGGCCATGGCGTTCACATGGCCGGGGGTGCCGGTCACCGCCTGGGCCAGCATCAGACCCGCGCGGTTGTAAACCCCCGCCGACAGGTCGCCCGCCTCACGGACCGAGGTGGAGAAGGCCGTCCGCACAAGCGCCTGCGCCTGTTCCTCGACGATGGAGATCAGGCGGTTCCACAACACCTGAAGGGTGACGGTCGAAAGCTGTGTCATGGATCAGGCTCCGTGCGGGACGATTTCAATGGCGCCGTCGGACCGGCAATTCGCGACCCGGCTGGCCGGAACGATGATGGTGGTTTCATTTTCGTGGATGACGCAGGGCCCCGCGATCTGTTGCCCGGGCAAGAAGGTCGCGCGGGCGATGACCGCCGCATCGACGAAACGCTCCAGCCCCGCGTCGAACACCGGGCGGTGGGATTGGGGCCTGGCCTGAACCACCGTCCCCAGCGGATCGACGGGTTCGGGGCGCACGCGCGGGGTCGTGGCGTTCACCGCCCAGACGGTGATTTCGATCGGCATTCCTTCGATTATGCGCGAGAACAGCTTGGCGTATTCCGTCTCGAACAGGCGTTGCAAGGTGGCCGCGTCGATCGTCGCGATATCGGCCTGATCGAGGCTGACGGGAATTTCCCATCCCTGCCCGGCATACCGCATGAAGACGCGGGTTTCACACGCGATGGGCAAGGTCGTGTCGCAGCTGCGCACGAACGACGTGGCGTCTGCCGCAAGGCTGGCAAGAAGATCGCGCACGATCTGCGTGTCGAACGCGTCCAGCCGCATGAACAGGCTGCGGGTGCTTTCGAAGGCGAAGGGGGCGCGCAGGAAGCCCACCGCCGATCCGACCCCCGCCGAGGGCGGCACGATCAATCGTTGGATGCCGAGTTTTTCGCACAAACGGCCCGCATGCAGCGGGGCCGCACCCCCCGACGCGATCATGGTGTAGTCCCCCAGATCTTCGCCGTTCTCAACCGCGTGGACGCGGGCCGCGCTGGCCATGTTCTCGTCCACGATGTCCGAGATTCCGAAGGCGGCCATCGTCGCGTCGAGGTCCAGCCGTTCCCCCACCTCGGCGGTGATCGCGCGGGCCGATGCCTCGGTCGAAAGCGTCATGGTGCCGCCGGCGAAGTTTTCGGGATCAAGCCGCCCCAGCACCAGATCGGCATCCGTCACCGCCGGGCGCAGGCCGCCGCGGCCATAGCAGGCGGGTCCGGGCTCCGACCCCGCGCTTTCCGGGCCGACGCGGATCTGGCGCATGTCGTCGACGGTGGCAAGGGAACCGCCCCCGGCGCCGATTTCCACCATGTCGATCACCGGGATCGAAATCGGCATCCCGGAGCCCTTCTTGAAACGATAGGTTCGGGCCACCTCGAAGACTTGGGCAGTCTTGGGTGTATGGTCGCGGATCAGGCAGATTTTCGCGGTCGTGCCGCCCATGTCGAAGGCCAGAACCCGCGCGCATCCGTGGCTGGCCGCCGTGTATGCGGCAAACATCGCCCCTCCGGCGGGGCCGGATTCCATCAGCCGGACGGGAAAGGCCGCCGCATCGCGAAGCGAGATGACGCCGCCGCCCGAATGCATCAGAAAGATCGGACATTCCGCACCCGCCGTGACCAACTGATGCTGTAAGGCATTTAGGTAACGCTCCATCATCGGCCGGACATAAGCGTTTGCGATCACGGTGTTGAACCGTTCATATTCGCGCATCAGGGGCGAGACATCGGCACTGATCGACACCGAAACGCCGGGGCAGATCGCGGTGAGGATGTCGCGCACACGGCGTTCATGGGCCGGATTGGCATAGGAATGAATCAACCCGACCGCGACGCTTTCATAATTCCCCGCCCCGATCGCCCGCCCAAGCGCCTCGACCTCAGCCTCGTCCAACGCCAGAAGAACCCTGCCCGTGGCATCGATGCGTTCGGCCAGCGTAAAGCGGTGGTTGCGGGCGATCAGAGGGGTCGGCAGGACAAGGTTCAGGTCATATTGCTCAAAGCGGCTTTCGGTGCGCATCTCGACGGTGTCGCGAAATCCCTGTGTGGTGACGAAGGC
This sequence comes from Falsirhodobacter halotolerans, assembly GCF_022899245.1. NCBI lineage: Bacteria > Pseudomonadati > Pseudomonadota > Alphaproteobacteria > Rhodobacterales > Paracoccaceae > Falsirhodobacter > Falsirhodobacter halotolerans. The sequence continues at coordinate 54,070 of NZ_JALJAZ010000001.1, read as the reverse complement.
CGTGCGGGCGCCGCGCCGTTCGATCAGCGCATTCGTCGCCAATGTGGTGCCATGGATGACACGGCCAATCTGTCCGGGCGCGATCCCGGCCTGGTCGCACACCCGGCGCATCCCGTCGATGATGGCCTGATCGGGCGCGGCATAATTGGTCAGCACCTTCGTGCTGAACAAGGTGCCGCCCATATCCAGGACCACATCTGTGAACGTTCCGCCGATATCGGCGCTGAGGGTGGCTTCGGTCATCCTTGAACTCTCTTTTGGGTATGGCCCCGCGCGGGGCCATGACGGGGTGTCAGGCGCGGGGAACGAAGTCCGGTGGCAAGAAGGCGCGGACCGGTGGCAACGGACGCCGCCACGGTTCCACCTCGACAAGACAGGATTGCGCGGAACATCCTTGCGCCAATTTCGACGTCCCGCGATCGGCGGTCAGCACATTGGGATTTCCATGAACCTCCAGCGGTGCATCCGCGTCCCCCGCCCCGGAGGGGACCGGGTCATACCACGCGCCGGTCGGCAACACCGCAACGCCGGGCAGCATCGCGTCGTCCATGGCCAGAATTGCCAAGCACGCCCCGCGGTCGTTGAAGACCCGGACCGGAGCCCCCTCGGCCAGCCCGCGGCTGGCCGCGTCGATCGGATGCAACCAGATCGTTTCCCGCCCATGACGTTTCGCCGCCACAGAGGGACCGGCCATGTCGTATTGACTGTGCAGGCGGTGACGCGGCTGGTTTGACAGAAGATGCAGGCCATAGGTCGCCGCCATCGGCGCACCCAGCCATTCCTTCGGCGCCAGCCATGCGGGATGCCCGGGGCAATCGTCATAGCCGAAATCCGCGATGGTTTTTGAGAAAATCTCAAGCCGGCCCGAGGGTGTCTGCAGCGGCGCGCCCTCCGGGTCCGCACGAAAATCGGCCAGAAGATCGCGTGTGTATTCGGACGGCGCGGGGTCGATCATGAGGATGCCGTCCTTCCAGAAGGCATCAAACGGCGGCAGTGTGATGCCCACCGCTGACGCCCGTTCCCCCGCTTCGGCATATAGGTGACGCAGCCACGCCTCCTCATCCCGCCCGGCGGTGAAGTCCTGTTCGGCCCCAAGGCGTGCGGCGAGGGCGGAGAAAATGTCGTAATCGTTGCGCGCCTCATGGGCCGGGGTGGCCACAGCATGCGATGCGGCGATGAAGTGATCGCGCGCCGACGCCGCGATGTCGTTGCGTTCCAGCGGGGTGGTCACGGGAAAGACGATATCGGCATGCCGGGCCAGCGGGTTCCACCACCCCTCGTGCACGATCACGGTTTCGGGCCGTTGCCAGGCCCGGCGCAGCCGGTTCAGATCCTGGTGGTGGTGAAACGGGTTGCCCCCTGCCCAATAGACCAGCCGAATATCGGGATAGGTCCGCCGTTGACCGTCGAAGTGATACGCGCCGCCGGGCGTTTCCAAGGCGTCGGTGATGCGGGCCACGGGGATGTAATCGTCGACTCCGTTCGCAAGCTGCGACAGGGCGGGAAAGCGAAATGGCATCGGCGCCTGGCCGATCCCGTTGGCCGAGGCATACCCGTATCCGAACCCGCCCCCGGGCAGACCGACCTGCCCCAGCATCGCCGCCAGCGCCATCGCCATCCAATAGGGTTGTTCGCCATGGTCGGCGCGTTGCAGCGACCAGGCGACCATGATGAAGCTTCGCGTGGCCGAAAGGTGGCGGGCGAGGTCCCGCATCCGGTCCGCGCGAACGCCGCAGATCGCTTCGGCCCATTGGGGCGTTCGCGCGGGTCCCCCCGAACACCCCATGACGTAATCCCGAAGCACCTCGTATCCGGTCGTGCACCTGTCCAGGAAATCGCGGTCAACAAGACCGTCCTCGATCAGCACATGGGCCATGCCGAGCATCAGTGCTGTGTCCGTTCCGGGGCGAACCGGCAGCCATTCCACACCCCCGCCTTCGGTATCACTCCGCACCGGCGACGCGGAAATCAACCGCGCCCCCCGCTGGCGCAGCGCCTTAAGGTGTTCTTCGACGATATGCCTCCCAACTCCCCCGGACGAGACTTGGGCGTTGCGTCGTGGAACGCCGCCGAACATCAAGACGGTTTCCGTATGTTCCGCAATGCGGGCCCAGCTTGTATGGCCCTCCACAAGACCGTCATGCGTTCCAAGAATACGCGGGACGATCGCGCTGGCCGCGGCAAAGCTGTAATTTTGCACCGACCGGGTGTAGCCGCCGATGCTGTTGAGAAAGCGATGCACCTGGCTTTGCGCATGGTGGAAGCGACCCGCCGACCCCCAGCCGTATGAGCCACCATAGATCGCCCCGTTGCCATAGGCGGCGCGCACGCGCCCAAGCTCGGCGGCGGCGATATCCAGCGCCTCGTCCCATGGCAGTTCGACGAAAGGTTCTTGACCGCGCGCATTGGGGCTTCCGGGGGGGCCACCCCGTTCGATCCGACGCAAAAACCCCTGCCGCACAGCTGGACGCCGAATCCGTGACGGCGCGTCAAGCGCGGCGATCATCGCCTCGCTCAACGGTGAGGGATCGGGATCGGCGGCAATGGGGACCAGAGCCTGGGGCCGGTTGCCGTCCATTTCGGCCCGGTAAAGGCCCCAATGGGTGGCAACGACGGGATTGGCAGCGCGTTTGAGCATGACATCTCGGGCAGTTGGAGGCCGCCCCCCCGTCCGGGAAGAGGCATGGGACATGGGCCGGGACGACACGTCCCTAAGATCTCAGTTCGACATCATCTGGGGCAGAGCGGTCACGATTTGGGGAAAGGCAACGATCAGCGCGATCATGACCAGCAACAGAATCAGGAAGGGCAGCGTCGCGCGGGTGATCTCCCAGATGCTACGGCCCGTCATCGACTTCAGGACGATCAGGTTGAACCCGAGCGGCGGGGTGATCTGTGCGCATTCGATCACGATCACGATGTAGATGCCGAACCACAAAAGGTCGATCCCCGCCGCGTCGACCATCGGCAGCACGACAGCGGAAGACAGCACGAGGATCGAGACACCTTCGAGAAAGCAGCCCAAGATCAGGAAGAAGATCGTCAAGGCAAGGATCAACCCCAGCCGCGACAGTTCGATCCCTTCGACCCATCCGGCCAAAGTGCGCGGAATATCCGCAAATCCCACCGCGACCGACAGCACGGATGCCGCCGAGATCACCAAGGCGATCATGCAGGACAGGCGGGTCGCCGCCATCAGACTGTCAAGAAACATGCGGCGATCGAGGCTGCGGTTCAGGGCCGCCAGACCGAGCGCCCCGAGGATGCCGATGGTCGCCGCCTCGGTCGCGGTGGCAAGGCCACCATAGATCGAGGCGATGACCGCGACGATTAACAGCAAAACAGGGGTCAGCTCTCGCGAAGCCGAAAGCTTCTCGCGGAATGACATGGCCGGTTCGGGCACAGGCGCCTTGGACCGGTTGAACCGCGCCCACAGGGCGATATAGCTTGAGAACAGCACGACGAGACAAAGCCCCGGCAGGATGCCCGCGATAAACAGCCGTGCCACCGATTGCTGCGCCAGAACGCCATAGACGATCATGATGATCGACGGCGGGATCAGAAGCCCGAAGGTTCCCGCCCCGGCAAGCGAGCCGATCATCATGTCGCGGTCATACCCGCGGCGGGTCAGTTCGGGAATACTCATCCGGCCGACCGTGGCCGTGGTGACCGCCGAGGACCCCGCGACCGCCGCCATGATGCCGCAGCCCACGACGTTCACATGCATCAACCCGCCGGGCCAACGGCGCAACCAGGGGGCAAGACCGCCGAACAGGTTCGCCGACAGGCCCGACCGGGACAGGATCTCCCCCATCCAGATGAAAAGCGGCAAGGCGGTCAATGCCCAGTTCCAGCTTGCGTCCCACAGGGTCGACGGCACCAGAAGGGCGGGGTCCGCATGGGTGAAAAGCAGGAATGTCAGGATCCCCACGCTCAGCAGCGCGATGGCGATCCAGACGCCGCTGATCAGCAGCACGATCATGGCCGCGCCCAGGGCGATCATTGAGGTGAAGACGGGATCCATGACCTTACTCGGGGCTGATGCCGGCGGCGTTCCGGTGCCGGGCGTCTTCGAATTGGGTGTTTCGTCCCCCGATCAGCCGCACGATCTGATGCAACAGCGCAACCGCCAGGACAACCAGTCCGAACGCCACGGCGCATTGGGGAATCCACATCGGTATCGCCATCAACCCGGGCGACAGATCGCCATAGGCATGACTTTCCAAGGTGAATCTGATCATGTGCCAGGCGCAATAGGCGACCACGACGAAGCTGGCGGCGCAGGCCCACAGGTCAGATCCCCGCACCAGCCAGCGTCGGGTCGAGTTTTCGGCGAACCCGACCCGGATATGATCGCCCCGCACCAGCGTATGGGCCAGGGCAAAAAAGGTCGACGCCGCCAGACAAAAGCCGGAAAGCTCCACCGTCTCCAGCGCCCAACCGAACTGCCGCGCGACGATCTGCACCGCCGTCAGAACCGCGATCATGGCAAGAAAGAACGCCGCCAGATATCCACAAAGCGCGTAAAGGCCATCAAGACATTTTTCCATCATCCGGACATCCCGTGCATGGACCCTGGGGGGACAGTATCGAAAGGAACGGGCACAGGCGGTGCCCGTAAGGTGGGGTCAGTTGCCGCGCGCAGCCTCATAGGCATCCAGCACGGCCTGTTGTTCGGGATTGGCGCTGCTTGCCCATTCCTCAAGCATGGTGGCACCGATCTCGCTCAGGCGGGATTGCAGGGCTTCCGACCCCTCGGTCACCGTGATGCCATGGGCTTGAAGCGCGGCCAGTGTCGCCTCATTGGCATCCCGGCTCATCGTGAACGAACGTTCGGTGGCGCGGCGACCGGCCTCCACAAGCGCGGTCTGCATCCCTTCGTCCAGACGGTCGAACGCCCGGCGGTTGACGATGATGGCATTCTTGGGATGCATGGACCCGGTATAGACGTAGTGGTCGACATAGTCCCAGACCTGAATGTCCTCACCCGTCTGCGCGGAGGTGAAGAGAGAGTCGATGAGGCCCGTCGAAAAGGCCTGCGGCACTTCGGCAAAGGGCAGGATCGTCGGGCGCATGTCCAACAGGCCGGCCATTTCCTCGGTCGATGCTGAATAAACCCGGACGCGAAGCCCCGCGAGATCCTCCGGCCCGTCCACTGGCATCTTGGTGAAGAAGCCCTGCCCCGGCCATGGTGCATAGCTGAGAACCATCATCCCGTTTTCGCCATACACCTTGTCGAAATACGGCATCTGCGCATCCATGAGCTTTTGCGCCTGGTCATAATCGCTTGCCAGGTTCGGAACACCCGAAAGCAGGTTCATCTGATCTTCGTTTCCATAGACGCCCAGACGAATTTCACCGATCGGGACCGAGCCGGACTGGACCCCACGCTTGATCATGTCGAGCTTCATCAATTCGTTGTTCGGGCGCAGGTCGATTTTCAGTTCGCCCCCCGTCGCCGCGTCGACCTCTTCAATGAACATGCGGATGTTCTTGGTGAAGAAATTGCTTTCGGGCAAGCCGGAAGGCATCGTCCAGACGGTTTCCGCCATGGCCGCGGGCGCAAAAGCCATCGCGGCGCAGAACGTGACCGCGAGGGTGCGAGCAGCTCTCATCATCTCACCTCTCCTTTTTATCGGTCCCGGGCCCCCGGGATCGCTTCACGACGTCATCTCTTGCGCCGACTGTGGCGCGATCTGGCACCATCTGAGAAATTGTTTGTAACTGTCGCCTTGATCGATAAATCTTATCAACGGGCGCTTGGGTCATTGATGAAATTATGACCTGTTGCCGACTTGACCGACAAACAGAGCCTGACCCGCGGGCAGTTTGCAAAAATGGACGGGAGATACGCCTTGCAAGCTTCGCTCAAGCAGATCGAGACGTTCCTTCGCCTTGCCGCCGTCGGGAACTTCCGGCGCGTCGCTGATATGATGCACACGACGCAGCCCAACATCTCCAGCCGGATCTTGCATTTGGAACACTCTTTGGGCCAGACGCTGTTCGAACGGTCGACGGGCGGCGTTCAGCTGACCCGTGAGGGCCGGGGGCTGGTCCCCCATGCCGAATACGTCATGAAGGCCTACGCCGCGTTTCTGGATGCCGGTGGGACGCAGGGGCAATCCGTCCTGCGTTTGGGCGTGGCCGAGATGGTCGCGCACAGCTGGCTGCCCCTGTTCCTGAAGGAGATGGAACGGCGGTATCCCAATGTGCGGCTTGAACTTGAGGTCAACCGCTCGCTTGTGCTTGAGGAACGCATCCTTGCGCGCGATCTGGACCTCGCCTTCATGAACGGGCCCATCGTCGATCTTGACGCGGTGAATTTGGACATCGGCACCGTGGACTTCTGTTGGGTCGCGGCACCGGGCCTTGTGTCCGAAATCATGCCGGTCACGACGCTGGAAGAACTGTCCAGCCTGACAATCTTCACACCCGGTGAGGGAAGCAAACCACATATCGCCATTGTTGAGCGCTTCTCCAGGCACGAGCAGCTTCGGGCAAAAATCGTGCCTTCGAACACGATCGGCGCCTGCTTGAAAATGGCGCAGAGCGGGATCGGTGTCGCCGGGTTGCCGCGATACTTTGTCGAGGACGCGCTGCGCCATGGCAGCGTCTGCGAAATCGACACCGACTGGACCCCGCCGCCACTCGGCTTCACCGCCTCGTATATGCGGTCGAGTTACGATCCGGTCATTTCGGCGGCGGCCGAGGTCGGCGCACAGCTTGTCAATTGGTCCGCCTGAGCGCGACCCATCCACCCCCTTCGGGTCCACGAAAACCGGATCAATGTCCCCATTCGATCAGACGCTGTGAAGGCCAGTCACCCCGCACGTTCACGCCCGTCGCACTCCGCGGTGATAGGCCAGAAGAAACACGACGCCGACCGCCATCGCCACGACGGCCATCCAAAGCCCGGTGGCATAGCCGCCGCCCTTGTCAGCAGCCAGACCCACGATCACCGGCGCGGTGACCTGCGCGATCCCGTAGGACAGCGTCATCTGCGCCATGGCCCGCGACGGGGCCGCGGGCGTAAGTCGACCTGCCAAGGCAAGGGTCATCGAAACGATGCCGATGAAGGTCATGCCGAACAGGACGGCACCGGCGATCGCCGCCGCCAGTGAGGGCAGGAGCGACAGCAGCAGAGACAGAATCTGCAGCCCATAGGCGCAGAGCAAGGCAGACACGTCCCCGATGCGTCGGACCACACGGTCCCAAACCAGCGTGGCTGGCGTTGCCGCGATTCCCGCGATGATCCAGACCAACGTCCCTTTGCCCGCCAGTGCAGGGTGGCTTTCCGTGACGACCACCAAAAAGGTCGCACTGACGACATAGCCCACACCCGCACCGCAATAGGCGAGGGCCAGAAACTGCAGGGGCCGTGTGCGCGATTTGACCACCCCGCGCGCCTTTTTGGCCACCGGCGGCGCGGGCGTTGCGGGCGGCGATGGTAGCCATATCCATGCCGGGACAAGCAGCGCCGCCCCAAATATCCCCATCGCGATCCACTGTTCGGCCCAAGTCAGCCATGAGGCAGTTGCCATGACGAAAAGGCCCGAAATGGTGATCCCCAGCCCCATTCCTATGAAGTGGAGACCAAGCTGCGGCCTACGCCCTTCGGCGATCAGCCATGAAAGCACCATTCCCGCCCCCAGCAACATTCCGGCGGCTGCACCCAGCCCGCCAAGAAAGCGCAGCGCCATCCACAAAGCGGGCGATGTGGTTAATCCCATGCCCAGAGTGCCCACCAACCCCGCGACCAATCCCGCGCGATACAGCCAAAGCCGCAGAGCCGGATCACCCACCATGGTGACGATCAGGATCGCCGACAAATAGCCCGCATAGTTGAAGGTGGCCATCATGCCCCCCGTCGCGGCATTGAGGCCAAGTTGGGTCTGCATCAGGGGAAGCATTGGCGTATAGGCAAAACGCGCAAGCCCGACCGTCAAGATAAGGCCGCAGGTGCCGGCAACGATGATCCGGCTGGAGGGTGAGGCGTGATCCATCATCACCCGATAACAAGCCAAAGGCTGGACGACAATTCGGCGACGGGACGAAATACGTTCATGAACCGCCACGCGTCCGATTTCCCACTCAATTGAACCTTGTGGCTGCCGTCTTCGGGCCAAGCCCCCTGCCCTGCGTCTGCATCCGAGCCTCGGCGTTCGGTATCGGTCCGAGATCGCCCGTCTGTCGGAAGCGCTTCAGGCGCCGGGGATGAAGCGCGAGGCGACGGAGATCTTGCGCGGCCTCATCTCCGAGGTGCGGATGATCCCGGAGACCGGGGCACCTGGAGGCCACCGGATGGAATTGGTGGGCGATCTGGCGGGGATTCTGCGTCTGGCGGAAGACGGCGCGCTTCCCGGGCCCCAGGTCCGGGTTCAGGTAAAGGGCGGATCGTCCAAATGCCAAAAGCCCCGGCGTTTGGCCGGGGTTGGTTGTGACGATGAGTCGGAAACGATGGTTGCGGGAGTAGGATTTGAACCTACGACCTTCAGGTTATGAGCCTGACGAGCTACCGGGCTGCTCCATCCCGCGGGAGTTGCGCTTTTGTGGGAGCGCTACTTTTGTGTCGAGAGAGGGATTATCGTTTGAGAGTATGGGGTCTTTCTAGGTTTGGCGGTGACCTACTCTCCCACGTCTTGAGACGCAGTACCATTGGCGCGACGGCACTTAACGGCCGAGTTCGGGATGGGATCGGGTGTTTTGCTCGTGCTATGACCACCAAACCGAGGAAGACCCCGTCCCGGCATGTTTGCCGGGAGGGTTTTACAACATCAGGGATCGTTTTGATCCTGTGTTCAAGTCGTGGTTGCTTTTGGTCCGGCTTTTTCCGGATCAAATCAAGCCTATCGGGCAATTAGTACCAGTCAGCTGAATGCATTGCTGCACTTACACCTCTGGCCTATCGACGTGGTGGTCTTCCACGGCCCTCAAGGGAGACCTTGTTTTGAAGGGGGCTTCCCGCTTAGATGCCTTCAGCGGTTATCCTGTCCGAACATAGCTACCCAGCACTACCGTTGGCACGATAACTGGTCCACCAGTGGTTCGTTCACCCCGGTCCTCTCGTACTAGGGGCAACTCTTCTCAAGTCTCCTACACCCACGGCAGATAGGGACCGAACTGTCTCACGACGTTCTAAACCCAGCTCACGTACCTCTTTAAATGGCGAACAGCCATACCCTTGGGACCTGCTCCAGCCCCAGGATGAGATGAGCCGACATCGAGGTGCCAAACGATGCCGTCGATATGGACTCTTGGGCATCATCAGCCTGTTATCCCCAGAGTACCTTTTATCCGTTGAGCGATGGCCCTCCCACTTGGGACCACCGGATCACTATGGCCGACTTTCGTCTCTGCTCGACTTGTCAGTCTTGCAGTCAGGCTGGCTTCTGCCATTGCACTCAACGACCGATTTCCGACCGGTCTGAGCCAACCTTCGCGCGCCTCCGTTACACTTTAGGAGGCGACCGCCCCAGTCAAACTACCCACCACGCAGGGTCCCGGACCCGGATAACGGGCCGCGGTTAGACATCAAGAGTGCGAAGGGTGGTATCTCAAGGATGGCTCCACGAGGACTGGCGTCCCCGCTTCGATGCCTACCACCTATCCTGCACATCACAATCCTGATGCCAGTGCGAAGCTATAGTAAAGGTTCATGGGGTCTTTCCGTCTAACCGCGGGAAGTGTGCATCTTGACACACAGTTCAATTTCGCTGAGTCCACATCAGAGACAGCGGGGAGATCGTTACGCCATTCGTGCAGGTCGGAACTTACCCGACAAGGAATTTCGCTACCTTAGGACCGTTATAGTTACGGCCGCCGTTTACCGGGGCTTCAATTCGGAGCTTGCACCCCTCCTTTTAACCTTCCGGCACCGGGCAGGCGTCAGACCCTATACGTCGTCTTGCGACTTCGCAGAGCCCTGTGTTTTAAGTAAACAGTCGCCACCCCCTAGTTTGTGCCCCCCACCCACAGTTGCCTGCAAGTGGGGCCTCCTTCTCGCGAACTTACGGAGGCATTTTGCCGAGTTCCTTTGATGTGGTTCTCTCAAGCGCCTTGGTATTCTCTACCAGTCCACCTGTGTCGGTTTCGGGTACGGTCTTATAGAGAGGCTATTTCCAGGAACCCCTAAGCAGCTCACCCAATCCGATAAGGGCAAACTACACTCGGGATCCGTCACCATCTCACGGCCCAGGAATATTAACCTGGTTCCCATCGACTACGCCTTTCGGCCTCGCCTTAGGGGCCGGCTTACCCTGCTCAGATTAGCTTTAAGCAGGAACCCTTGGACTTTCGGCGACAGGGTCTCTCACCCTGTTTGTCGCTACTCATGTCAACATTCTCACTTCTGATCTCTCCACCGGATGCCTTCCGGCCCGGCTTCACAGACAGAACATTGTCTTCACTGCTTTGCGCTACCGCTACGCTACTTGAGCGCGGCGACCCGCTTAAACAGAACAGACAGCGTTCTATATCACAGAACGCTCCGCTACCACGCATATCGCTATGCATCCTGAGCTTCGGCTCGTGGCTTGAGCCCCGTTACATCTTCGCCGCAGGACAGCTTATCTAGACCAGTGAGCTGTTACGCTATCTTTAAAGGATGGCTGCTTCTAAGCCAACCTCCTGGTTGTTTTGGCCGTCCCACATGCTTTCCCACTTAGCCACGAATTAGGGGCCTTAGCTGCAGGTCAGGGTTGTTTCCCTCTTCACGACGGACGTTAGCACCCGCCGTGTGTCTCCCGGATAGTACTCTGCGGTATTCGGAGTTTGCTTAGACTCAGTAAGGCTGTGGGCCCCCATCATCCATGCAGTGCTCTACCCCCGCAGGTATTCGTCCGAGGCGCTACCTAAATAGCTTTCGCGGAGAACCAGCTATCTCCAGGTTTGATTGGCCTTTCACCCCTAGCCACACGTCATCCAGACCCTTTTCAACGGGTGTTGGTTCGGACCTCCAGTACGTGTTACCGTACCTTCATCCTGCACATGGCTAGATCACCTGGTTTCGGGTCTGATCCCACGAACTCATGCGCCCTTTTAAGACTCGCTTTCGCTGCGCCTTCACCTAGCGGCTTAAGCTTGCTCGTAAGACCAAGTCGTTGACCCATTATACAAAAGGTACGCCGTCAGGACTGATGTCCCTCCGACTGCTTGTAGGCGTCCGGTTTCAGGTACTGTTTCACTCCCCTCGTCGGGGTGCTTTTCACCTTTCCCTCACGGTACTGGTTCGCTATCGGTCAGTAAGGAGTACTTAGCCTTCGGGGGTGGTCCCCCGGTCTTCAGACAGGATTTCACGTGTCCCGCCCTACTTAATACGTCCCATCAGACTTCCTGTACGGGGCTGTCACCCTGTATCGCTGCGCTTTCCAGCGCATTCCAGTCATCCTCAAGGCTCGGCTGGTCCGCGTTCGCTCGCCACTACTAACGGAGTCTCTATTGATGTCCTTTCCTCCGGGTACTTAGATGTTTCAGTTCCCCGGGTTCGCTCTAATATCCCTATGTATTCAGGATAAAAGTACCTGGCTCAACCCGCCATTGATCACCAAGGTGACAATGACAAACTGTCAGGT